>NZ_FQVB01000022.1 GCF_900129305.1 Desulfacinum infernum DSM 9756
GCCCGGCGCGTGCTTTGCGAGTTCGCCCACGCTGCGGTTCGAACTCCTTCAGCCTTTAAGGCCAAGTTTCAGAGCCTCATGCCCAGAAGAGGTTACAAACGAGCCATCATCGCCATTGCCCACAAGATCCTGCGCACCATTTTCTACATGATCTCGAGAAACGAGCCCTATCGAGACAGCACCGTAGACTACGAAGCCTTGTATGTTAAACGCAACGCCCCACGTTGGATTAGGATGCTGGTAAAGTTCGGATACATCGCACAACCCCAAAACCCATCTTAGACCAGAGGGGAACGGGAAACGTTGCCGGGGGGTGGATAGCTGGTGCCCCCCGACCGTATCTTTCATATTAAGCATTGGGTTTCTCTATCGCTGTGGGGAACGTAGAGTGTCATGTTTCAAAAAACGGATGGTTCGTGCGCGTGTTGCCCGCTCCTTCGATCAGTCTTCCCGAAGGAGAGCCAGCAGTTCCTCGGCCGAGACGACCCCCGTCGTGTCGGTGCCGGCCAGCACCATGTCGGCCAGGGCCTTCTTCTCCCTGTGGAGCTTCACCACCTTCTCCTCGATGGTTCCCGAGGTGATCATGCGATAGACGGTCACGGGCCGATCCTGTCCGATGCGGTGTACCCGGTTGGACGCCTGGTCCTCCACGGCCGGGTTCCACCACGGGTCCATGTGGATCACGTAGTCAGCGGCGGTGAGATTGAGGCCGAACCCGCCCGCCTTGAGGCTGATGAGAAAGAGATCGCCCCGGCCTTCCTGGAAGGCCCTCACCTCCCGTTCCCTCTCCTTGGGCGGCGTGGCGCCGTCCAGGTACCGGTAGTCGATTCCCTTGGCATCCAGGTGTTCGCGGATGATTTTCAGAAACCGGACGAACTGGCTGAAGATCAGGGCCTTGTGGCCGCTGGTCAGCAGCTCTTCCAGGATCTCGTCCAGGAGGCGCATCTTGGCACTGGGGGCGGAAAAGCGCGAATCGATGAGCCGGGGATGGCAGCAGGCCTGGCGAAGGCGCATGAGCTCGGCGAAGATCCGCACATGGCTGAGCCGTCGTTCCTCCCGATCCTCTTCCAGCCGGTTCAGCGCATCGCGTCGCAGCGCCTCGTAAAAGGCGGCCTCCCGGGGAGGAAGTTCCACCTGGAGCGTGATCTCCGTTCTCGGTGGAAGCTCTTCCAGTACCTGCGCCTTGGTGCGCCGCAGGACGAAGGGGCGGATGAGCTTCCGGAGGCGCCGTCGGGCGTCTCCATCCTTGTTTTTTTCGATGGGAAGCACGAAGCGCTCCCGAAACCCGGCCCGGGAGCCCAATAGGCCCGGGTTGATGAACTGAAAGAGGCTGTGCAGCTCTTCCAGCCGGTTTTCCAAAGGCGTACCGGTGGTCACCATCCTGAAACGACCGCGGAGTTTCATGGCCGCCTGGGCCCGTTTGGTGGCCGCGTTCTTGATGGCCTGGGCCTCGTCCAGAACCACGGTCTGCCATTCCACGTCCTTGAGTAGTTCGATCTCCTGCTGCATGAGTCCGTAGCTGCACACCAGCAGAGCCCCGGCGCCCAAGCCCTCCACCAGCGCCCTGCGATGATTGCCGCCGAAGACGTGCACCCGGAGGGTGGGCGCGAAGCGCCGGGCCTCGCCCACCCAATTCATGCACACGGAAGTGGGGGCCACCACCAAGGAAGGGCCTCCGGCCGATCGGTGCACGAGGACGGTCAGCGCCTGGAGGGTCTTTCCCAGTCCCATGTCGTCGGCCAGGCACGCCCCGATACCCAGCTCGGAAAGGCGGGCCAGCCACTGGAAGCCTTCCACCTGATAATCGCGAAGGTCCGCCTTCAGGGTGCTGGGAACCTGCGGGGTGCTTCGCATCGCCCGTTCCAGATCCCGGATCTTGTGGCGCAGCTTTTCGTCCAGGTGCCGGTGTTCGTCCAGGGTGCCCGCTTCCTTCAGGGCCAGCACCCCCAGCGGGTGCATCCTCAGGGTCTTGCCCCGATCCTGGACGAAGGCGTCCATGTCCCGGAGCTGTTTGAGCAGCTCCCGGCTCAGCGCCACGTATTCCGATTCTCCGATGGGAAGGAATCGATCCCTTCGCCGCCGCAGGTGTTCCAGCACCGCCTGCAGTTCCAGCACCTGATCCTCGGAGACCCGGAGGCGCCCCTCCAGTTCAAACCAGTTGAAACGGCCGTGCAAAAGGATCTGAAGATCGTCGGCCGATACGGTCCGGGCGATGCGGAACCGTTCCCCTTGGGGCCAGGCGACCACCACCAGCCCTTGTTCCTGGAACGTCTTGAGGCGTTGAAGAATTTCCAAACACGAGGCGGGATCCGGCACGGTCCACTGGAAAAGATCGCCCCCGGCCGTCGCCCAGGGAGCGAAGCATTCTTCCGCCACCCGTTGCGCCCCCCGCCTTTCCGCCTCCAGGTCCCGGCGGGCCTGGCAACGTTCGCCTCGGCGTTCGGCCATGAGGACCTGGCCCCCGCGGCCCGGTTCCAGATGCGGGCCGTCTTCTCCCAGGGGTTTGACGAGGATTTCCGCACGCAGCCCTCCGCCGGCGGGAAGCAGGTGCACGTGGGGCGTGGGGTCCGCCTCTACGTGTTGAAGTCCTTCGTCTGCAGGAGAAAAGGGGGAATGCACAGTGACATGGCGGGACAGCTCTCCCAGCAGTTCCCGGAGTTCGTCGGCGGCGTTTTCGGGGATGCAGGTTCCCTCGTGGCCGATCGCGGCGGCGATTTCTTGATGCTTCTTGGAAAAGCTCACTACCGTGTAGCGAGTGGGGGATTCCTGGATTACGGTCACCCTTCGGCCCTTGGACGGCGGCCGCATGGAAACGCGAAATCCTTCCGGGACGGGTTCCACCAGAAGCTGAGGCTCTTCCGCCGTCACCTCCACCCGTCGATCCGGTCGGCGTGCGTCGAAAAGCCGGGGATGGCCCGCCAGGGCCAGAGTCAAATCCGGCTGTCGGAAGGCAAGGGAAGGGCTCCGATAGCCGATGCGGACTTCCTCAAGACTGGTAAGGATTCGCTCGTCGTGGTGGTCCAACGGTGCGGCGAGGAATTCTTCGCGGAGCCTCTTGAGGGCGGCCCGGCGCCCCGGACTCCAGGTGCCGTCGACCCGGCGCGACTGGATCCGGGGCTCCACATCCAGGGTGGTGCCGTTGAAAAAGACGAGCCAGACCAGTCTCTTTGGGGCGGCCGGTCCGGGCTCTTCACGGACGATCCGTCGTAGCCCGTTCAGGCTCCGGCGCCAGGGCTCATGCAGCGAGATGGACTCAAACAGGCTGCGAAACCCGGATTTCCGGGAGATCTCGGCCAGGTAATTGCTCCGAACCGGAGTGACCCTTTCCGCCCGGCACAAGAGTTCGGCGCTTTCCATGGCGAGCCAATGGACCCCGGCCTGCTTGGCCTGGATGAAGATTTGGCTCACCCTCTCGATCTCCCCGGCGGTGAGAAATCCCCTGATCCAAAACTCAGCCAAAGCGCAGAAGAAAGTCCCCCAGGGAATGTTGGAGAGGCTGCGAGCTAAAAGAAGCAGTTTTTCGGCCGCCTTCCCCTCCATGCGGCTCAGGTGGACGGCTGCCGATAGCGCCTGCATGGGGGCCTCCCATGGCCCCAGGCCTATCTGAAGCGGCCAGAGGTCGGAAGGCTGCACGTCCTCCAGGCCGGCCAGGCCGGGGCGGGAAAGGAGGGCGAGGAAATAGAAAATGCCGGAAATTCCGGGAATGATGGCCGCAGTCGCCAGATACTTCCCTTGGGCTTCTTCTTCCAGCGTAGAGAGAGCCTTTTCCGGGCGGCCCTGGACCCAATGGATCCAGGAGTGCAGGAGGTCTCCGAGGAAGGAATGCTTCAGCGCCGGCAAAAGTCTTTGAGCCTCCGCCGTGCGGCCCGCCAGGATGAGGCGCGGGGTCAGAACGGTAGCCGCCCGGGGATACCTTTCCGACCCCAAGCCTTTGATCCAGGCGGCGGAGGCCGCATGGTCGAGAGCGGCCCGGTCGTCTTCCAGATAGGTCACGGCCCGCTCGCCCAGGGCTTCCAGGGCCGAGAGCTGCGTGTCCGGGTCGAGGGTGTCGAACCAGCGGGGATCGAAGGGGTTGTTGCAGATCCGTGCCAGCGCGCGGCGAAAGGCCCCTTCGTCCCGGCACTCCTTTTTCGCGGCGGTGATGAGGGCGGCGTCGTTTGCGCAGAGCCCCAGCCGAAGGAGGCGGAGGGCCTTTGCTTCGTCCGGTTCGCCCCTGCGGCGCCGGACCACAGTATTGGGGCCCCAGAAGGCTTGGGCCTTCTCCTTGAGAGCCTGGCCGTAAAGGGGCCGCTCCACGTCCACTGGCGGTGGGTCCAGAAAGGCCGATCGGGCTGCCGTTTCGACAAAAAAGGGGGGCACCCTCAAGATGGGTGTGGACAAGTGGCGTTCCAGAAATCCGGCCTTTTGCAGCCGAAGCAGCGCGTCCTGGATCTCCGCCTTGGGGTCGGCCTGGACGGCCTGATGGAAGGGCGCCTCCCGAAACGTGCGGACGAGTCGCATGGGGGAGATCGCCCCGTCCACGAGGGCATGCAGGTGCAGGAGAACCTTTTCCAGAGGGTGCAGCAGCCGGTATTCCCTTTGGAGCCGCTTTCGGATGTGCGCCTCTTCCTGGCGGGAAACGGACATGTTGATGGGAATTCCTCCTTTGAGCCGAGTTTGGGTGTTATAGACATTGGGAGGCGCCATATCAAGGTCCGAAAAAGGGGCGTTCTATTCCCCGTTGCCCGAAGGGCGCCCGAGCATGCCAGGATGCGGGATCTGTTAGGATTTTCCTTTCCCTCTTGGCAAGCGTTCCGTCTTTCACTAGAGTGTGAGGGATCTGCACCGCCTCTCTTTCCCATCCCGTGGGTCTTGGGGTGAAGGCTCCCGGGATGTCTTGCGTGGAGCCGAACCCGGAGCACAACCACCATGAAAGATGCGATCCGCCCTGTCCTTTTCCGCTTGCCGGCAGCGGTCTCATCCCTTTTGTTCACGGCAGGGGCGGCGGATTTGTGGGCCGTCGAAACCCGGCCGGGGCCTGAGGGCTTTTCCGGTGTCGGGATGACGGAAGTCGTCCTGCTTGCGGGCATGTTCCTGATGGGGGCGGTCAGTGCCTACGTGGTGTTGCGCGTGCGGCTGCGGGCGCGATCCCGGGAACTGCTCACCGTCTTGGCGGAACTGCGCCGCAAGAACAATGAGCTGGAAGCGGAGGTGGAAGAGCGCCAGCAGATGGAAAAAGACAAGGAACGGCTGATCCAGGAACTGAAAGAGGCCCTGGAAAACCTCCGAAAACTCCGGGGTCTCCTTCCCATTTGCGCCTATTGCAAGAAGATCCGGGACGACAAGGGCTACTGGAACCAGTTGGAAAGCTATATGGCGCAGCACGCCGACGTGAGCTTCACCCACAGCGTTTGCCCCGAATGCTCCAAGAAGATCTACGAGGAACTCCAAGCCTACAAGGACGCCGAGGCCAAGAAAAAGGCGGCCGCCGGCTGAATCCCCCGCCGCAGCGCCCCGGGGCCACTTGCTTCCCGTTCACCCGTCCGCTTTCTCCCCAAAGAAAAAGATCTGGTGAAGCAATGCCGCCGATGGTAAGTAGGGGCAACCTGAAAGCCATCGGAGCCAATGGAGGAGCAGAAGACCATGCAGAAACCCAAGACCAACGATCCGGAAACCGCCGTCCCCCTGGGGATCCGAAACCCCTACATCGTCAATTTCATGAAGGCGCTGGTGGAAAAAAAGGGGGAGAAACACGAACCCGAGGCGCTCAAGAAGCTCCTGGACGACATGTACAAGCTTTTCGAAAACATGCTCGGGCAAAATATGGTCAAGGCGCTGCCGGAAGACAAGCGCCGCGAATATCTGGAACTGAGCAAGGATCTGACCAAGGTGAGCTATAAGAAGATCGAGGAGATCTTCGACAAATACGTTCCCAACTACGAAGAGGTCATGAAGGAAACCATGAAGCAGTTCACGGCCATCTTCATGAAGAACCGCAAGTTCGATCCCAAGGACTATCCCGTATCCGAGGACGTCCAAGGGTGAGGGGGTTACCGGAGCGGTGACGCCTTGCGGCGGCACCGCCCCGATCTTAGGTTCAAAGGGTGATTCCTGGCCTGTTGGACCTGGTGGAGCAAAGGAGTTTCGATGATGGACGAAAAGACGATTTGCCCTCATTGCGGAAGCAGGATGAAGAAGTGGAGAACGCCCGACTTTTCCACGTGGTCGGCGGAGTTTTTCTTCGTTTGCTTCAATGACGATTGCCCCTATTTCACGCGCGGCTGGAATCAGATGCAGGCCACCGTGGCTGCCAGCGTTTCCTACAGGTACCGGTACGATCCGGACACCGGCTACACCGGCCCCATCCCCGTCTGGTCCAAGGATGCGCTCAAATCGGGCATCATCGAAGACTGATAAAGGCAGGTTCGACCGGACCCCGTTCCGTTCGGGCCCGCGGCCTGTAGGGGCGAATAATCATTCGCCCCTACAGGGGCCTGCTTTTCAAGGGTGCGTTTCATCCTTCGTTGCCATCGCCGGCTTTTTCGGACGTCTTCTCCGGCGATCGCGCCCCGCCTTCAGCTTTTCCCTGCGCCGGCCGGGGAGCCTTTCGGCTTGACCGGTCCCATCCCCAGCAGGAAGAAGCGCAGCCATCGGACCGCCAGTTCCAGGAGGGCCCGATCGTCGGTTCGCGCTTCTTCCGGATTCATGTCCCCCACGTCAAAGGCCTGGAGGAATCGGCTTTCGAAGACGAAGGATCGAAACCGGTCCAGGTCATAGGAGGCCAGATAGAACATCTGGAGCTGTTTTTCGGTCAGCCCCTGCCTTGCTTTGGGGTGAGTCACCACGTCCATCCATTGGTTGTTCATGGCGTGGTAGTCTTCCAGCCCCTGATCCGCCACCCATTGGGAAACGCTCCATTCCCGCGTTTCCTCGAAACCCCGGCAGTGGTCTTCCTTGAGGAGAAAGTAGGATTCCAGAACGGTGCCGTGGACCCGGTGCTTGCGCGACGCCCGGGCCAGGGGATAGGTACGGCACGCAGACGGGCGGTCGGGATAGACGAGGCAGCCCTTTTCGGACACGAACGGGCAGGTCTGCCGTTCGTTTTCCTGCATCTTGAGGACCGCCTGCGGGAGCGGACTTCCCTCTTCGACCACCACATCCGCATAGCGGTCCAGGAATTGGGTGGTGCTCAACTCCAGGTGCCGGGAGAGCCTCAGGATATCGTAGGGGGTGAGCATCAGATTGAGGGCCCGGCAGCATTCGGTGAAGCAGGGCACACCCGGATGGCAGGCGAACCGGAAGCGGTCGTTTTCGATGGGCGTGAGGCGGTCGCGAATCTTTTCGGGAGCGGTCGTCTTGACGTTTTCCATGGGTTTTTCCAGTTGTCCGCTCAGAGCAGTTCCAGAAGTTCGGCCAGCTGGGAGCGGATGTAGTCGAAAGCCAGGCGCAGCATCTCTTCGTCGTCTTCCCGGGCCCTCCGGAGGCGTTCGGGATCGATCTCATAGAGACGGGTCAGCTTGGGATCTTCCAGCATGGCCGCGAACCGGTCCAGATCGTAGGCGAGAAAGAGTAACTTCCCCAGGCCGGGCTCCAGCGGCTGACCGGGCTTGAAATTCAAAGGCATGACCGTCTGGAAGGCCCGTTCCATGACCGCATAGGGCTCCACGTCCTGGGTTTGGAGCCACTGGGCCACGGTCCAGCGGGCTCCTTCCTTGAGCCCGAAGCATCTTTCCTTGCCCGCCAGTAGAGTGTACTCGTCGTCCCGGTCCGCCAGGTCCAGCGGAAACATGCGGCAGGCCCAGGGCCTGTGATCGTACACCCTGCAGCCGTCTTCGCCGACGAAGTGGCAGCGCAGGGTCTTTTCGTCCATGGCCAGCTGAACCACGGGGATGTGGGTGATCTTGGCCAGAAAGTGGCGCGTGTGGCGTTCCAGGAATTCGGCCGACCCCAGACCCAGCGCCCTTCGAAGGCGCAGAACGTCGTAAGGGGTGAGATAGATGTTCACGTCCCGGCAGCACTGGGTGAAACACGGCAGGTCGTGATGGCAGGCAAAGCTGAAGGGATCCTCCGCCCTCAGCACGGTCTTCTTGTCTTCCGCTTGTGTCATGGTCCTCGTTTCCTCGAATCCCAAGAG
This sequence comes from Desulfacinum infernum DSM 9756, assembly GCF_900129305.1. GTDB lineage: Bacteria > Desulfobacterota > Syntrophobacteria > Syntrophobacterales > DSM-9756 > Desulfacinum > Desulfacinum infernum. The sequence continues at coordinate 8,114 of NZ_FQVB01000022.1, forward strand.
CTACTCGCTATCCCCGGTCCTTCCTGTCCCTTGGTGCTTCTTCCAGCAAACGGCAGGGGCGTAAAATTTTTCGCCCCTGCCATTTTGAATCGGTAAGAGGCTTCGTGCGGGAAGTGGCTCTCCCGACCGCTTTAGGGTGCGTCCTCAAGCAAATGGACCTGGAAATGCTTGAAGTCCGGGTTGCCGTGAAGGAACTTTTCCACCACGTTCAGGGTCTGCGCATCGCGGCAGACAATGACCTGGCAGGTGCACTGGCGCTGGCACCGTTCGCAAAAATACTGTTCGTCCAGGGTGTTGCCGCAGAAGCAGTGGGGCGTCATGTAGAGCTGGTCGTTTTCCCACTGGGCCACGAAGTAGTCCTGCTGCTGTTCCTTGAGTGTTTCCGGCCTCAAAGCCATCCAGTACCCCTTTTTCGTGATCCGTGATCCGCAATCTGTGATGCGCCGTCCGTCGTCCGTAAACCGTCAATCGGCCAGCCTTGTCCCCGGTTTGGAGGGGGAGGGGGCATCGCGGTCATTTCCCGTAGGGGCGGTTCGCGAACCGCCCCTACACCAAAAACGGGCCCCCGCTCCCCCCAAGAGGGAGCGGGGTTATTGGAACAATCTCTTAGAGGGAAGCGGCCAGGATTTCGCTCAGTTCCACCACTTCCAGCTCTTCCTGCTTGTCCAGGCTGTTGCAGGCGTCGATGAGCATGTTCATGCAGTAGGGGCAGGCCGTGGCCAGCACCTGGGCACCCTGCTCCAGAGCGTCGGTCACCCGGAGCTCCCCGAATCGCTCGCCCATGGGAACTTCCGCCCAGATGCGCCCACCACCGCCGGCGCAGCACAGGCTTGCTTCCCGGTTGCGGCTCAGTTCCACCGTTCCGTCCTGGGCGGCCTTTTCCAGAAGGGCCCTGGGGGCGTCGTAGATCCCGCTGTGGCGGCCCAGATAGCACGGATCGTGGAAGGCCACCTTCTTGCCCTGGGCGGCGTTGAGGCTGAGCTTTCCTTCCTCCACCAGCCGGTTCAGAAGCTCGGTGTAGTGGATCACCTCCCACTCACCGCCCAGTTCCGGGTATTCGTTGGTGAAGGTCCACAGGCAGTGGGGCGAGGTGGTGATGATCTTTTTGACGCCCTTGTTGTTGAAAAGCTCGATGTTGGACTGGGCCAGCTTCTGGAAGAGCTCCTCGTCGCCCAGCTTGCGCATGCTTTCACCGCAGCAGCTTTCCTCCTGGCCGATGACGCCGAAGCTCACCCCGGCCGCCTGGAGCAGCTTCACGATGCTTCGGGCCGCCTTGGTGCTCCTGGGGTCGTAGCACGAATGGCAGCACACGAAGAGAAAGTATTCCGTGTCCGGACCGAAGGCGGGCACATCCAGGCCTTCCTGCCAGGCGGTGCGCTTTTCCCGGGGGCCGGACCAGGGATTTCCGTTGGCGTGGGCGCTTCCCAGAATGGGCCGCAGGTTCGCCGGGGCCATGCCCGCCCCCACGATGCTGGCGCGCATGCCGCGCACGTTGTCGATAATCTTCACGCCCCGAGGGCAGTTGGTCTGGCACATGCCGCAGGTGGAACAGGCGAAAAGAACCGTTTCGTCCTCGAAGCCTTCCATGCCCATCTGGCCCAGGCGCTGCATGTGGCGGATGTTGAACTTCTCGCTGGTCTCCCCGGGAACCAGCCGCCACGGACACAGGTTGGTGCACAGGCCGCACTGCATGCACCAGTTGACCGTCTCGGCACCCATGCTCACGATATAGTCGCGCATCTCGGCGGATACGTATTTCGGTTCCATGTTCACTCTCCTTTTCCTGTCGCCGGCGTGACGGGCGGACTAGAAATCCTTGTACGGGTTGGGGCCCAGGTCTTCCAGGTCGGACGCGAAGCCGTCCAGGATCTCCGGAAGCTTCCCATAGTCCGTGATGGAAAGCTGCTCGAAACGCACGCGATCCGATTCCAGCACCAGCCGGTCCAGGGTTTCCTTGATCTTGCTCATGCGGATGTTGGCCAGCTCGCTGCCCTTGATGAAGTGGCACTGGTAGTCGTCGCCGTGCTTGCAGCCCAGCAGCAGGATGCCGTCGATGCCCTTGGACAGGGCGTCGGCGATCCACACCAGATTCATGGACCCCAGGCAGCGCACGGGAATGACGCGCACCCACGGATTGTACTGGGCCCGGCGGATGCCCACCATGTCCAGGGCGGGATAGGCGTCGTTTTCGCACGCCAGCACCAGGATCCGGGGCTTTTCCTCGTCTTCCTCGGGGACCTCGATGTTCTTGATCATGTTGCCGATTATGCCCACCGAGTAGTTCTTGAAGGAGATGATCCGTTCCGGGCAAGCTCCCATGCACACGCCGCAGCGACGGCACCGGGTGGGGTTGGGGAGCGGGTTGGCTTTTTCATCCTCGTTGATGGCCCCGAAGGGACACTCCTCCGTGCAGCGCTTGCACTGGGTGCAGCGTTGCATGAAGAATTCCGGATAGCTGAGGTCTCCGGCCCGCGGATGCACCGCCTTGCCCTGAGCGGTCATCTCCACGCACTGGATCGCCTTGAGGGCCGCGCCGGCGGCATCGTCCATGGCGCGGCTGTAGTCCATGGGCGCGCGGACCGTTCCGGCGGGATAGATCCCCGTTCGGCGCGATTCATAGGGAAAGCAGATGAAGTGCGAATCGGGGAATCCGTACTTCAGGGCCGGGATTTCCGGGCCCTGGCGGTATTCCAGGTTGAGCAGGTTGGAGGCGAGGATGGTGTCGGCCGGAACCTCCAGCTCCTCCTCCCCTTCCTTGGGTTGCTGGGCCTTGTAGGGCTTGCCCAAAGACGCCGTGGACACCATGCCCGTGGCCAGGACCACCAGGTCCACGCTCTCCGAAAGGATGGGCGAGCGGGTGAGCACGTCTTCCGCCGAGACGGCCAGGGCGCCGGCACCGTCGTCATCCACTCCGGTCACCGTGCCGCGCACGAAGAAGACCCCGTCCTTCTGGAGCTGCTTGTAGAGGAACTCGTAGTTCCCATGGGCCCGAAGGTCCTTATAAAAGATGTAGACGGGCGTTTCCGGGTTGGCGTCCTTGAAGTACTTGGCCTGCTTCAGGGATTCCACGCAGCAGGCGGCGGAGCAATAGGGCAGGTGCTCGGGATCCCGGGATCCGGCGCACAAGATGAACGCCACGCCGTTCACCGGCTGGCCGTTGGAGGGCCGTTTCACCTCGCCCGCCTTGAACATGGCTTCCAGCTGATCGGCCGTGATGACATCCGGGTGTTTTCCGAAGCCCAGATGTTCCAGCTTGGAAGCGTCGTAGGGGACGGCGCCCGTGGCCAGCACGATGGCGCCCACACGTTCGGCCGCCTGGGAGCCGTTCTGCTGGATGGAGACGTCGAACATGCAGGGGGCGCCGCTGATCTTTTCGATCCGCGATCCGGTATAGACGGTGATCTTGTCGCTTCCGGTGACTTCCCCGATGAGTCCTTCCAGGTCGAAGACCTGAGGTTCTTCATAGGGGGGAGCCATGGGCGGGAGCTTCACCACGTTTCGGGCGTAGCCGCCCAGTTGGTCGGATTTTTCCACCAGGACCACTTCGTAGCCGGCTGCCGCCGCTTCCCTGGCGGCCGTGAGGCCCGTGAGGCCGCCGCCCACCACCAGGATGCGCTTGCTCAGGTTTTCGCCCTCAAAGGGCACGGGCGGCTCCATGTCCTTGGCCTTGGTGAGGCTCATGCGCAGGTAGTCCTCGGCCATCATCTGGGTGTCTTCGTCACCGGCCGGATGGGACCAGACCACCTGTTCGCGCAGGTTCACCCGTTCCACCGCCTTGTCTGCGCCGAAATCGAAGGCGTCCACCATGACGCGCGGTGAGCAGGCGGCGATGACCAGAGCGTTCACGCCTTCGTTTTCCACGTCCGCCCGAATGAGGGCCCGGCCCTCTTCGCTGCAAAGAAAAGCGTGCTCCCGGCACACCGGAACCTTGTATTCCCCCGTGGCCACCTTCGTAAGGGCCGCCACGTCCAGGGCATCGCCTATGCCACAACCCGTGCAGATATATGCACCGATCTTCTTTTCCATGGAACCTACCTCCTCACCGTCGCCTGAATCGCCTTGAGGGCTGCCGCCGTTGCATCCTGGACACTGGTGGCCACGTCCACGGGCCGCCTGACGCATCCCGCCGGAATCACGGCCCCCGCCGAACCGTTCATGAGGAAGCCGTTGTCGTCGTAGGCGACATCGGCGGGCACCTTGTCCTCGGCCGTGGAAGGCACCATGCCGGTGGCCAGTACCACCAGGTCGAAGGCCTCTTTCAAGATGGCGCCCGTGGTCTGGTCTTCGGCCTGAACGGTCACCTGACCCGTTTGCGGATCTTCGGTGATTTCACCGGCCTTGGCCTTCACCAGCCGAACCCGCTCGTCGGCCTGCACCTTGGCGAAGAAATCTTCGTATTTACCCAGCGCGCGGATGTCGATGTAGAAGATGGTGGCCCGCGCGTCGGGATCCTGGTCCAGGAGGTAGGTGGCCTGCTTGAGGGAGGCCAGACAGCACACACCGGAACAATAGGGCAGGTGGTTTTCATCCCGGGAACCGGCGCACTGGATGAAAGCGACGTTCTTGACCGGCTGTCCGTCCGAAGGCCGCTGAATGACACCGGCCGTGGGACCGTTGACGGACGCCAGACGCTCGAAGATCACGTTGGTCACCACGTTCTGGTGCTTTCCGAAGCCGTAATAGCCGATCTTTTCGGCGTCGTAGGGCTTCCAGCCGGTGGCCCAGACCACGGCGCCCACCTTCAAGTCGAAGGCCTTTTCGGCCATGTCCAGCTCCACGGCCCCGTAGGGGCAGGCGGCCTGGATCTTTTGGGCCTCCTCGGTGCCGATGACTTCCGGTGCGATCACGTAGCGCATGGGAAAGGCGAATTCATGGGGGAGGTAGGCGGCCTTGACGGTGCTCAAGCCGTAGTCGAAGGGGTTGGGGATTTCGGTCTCCGCCGCCTCGGCGCACAGACCGCACCCCGTGCACTTTTCGTTCACATACCGGGGCCGGATCTTGATGGTCACGTCCAGGTCCCCCGGTGTGCCCTTGATCCGGGTCACTTCCGCCATGGTGAAAAAGCGCACCAGGGGATTGTTCTTGATGCGGCGGAAGTTGATCTCCAAACCGCAACTGGGCGGGCACAGCTTGGGAAAGTACTTGTTCATGCGCGCCACCCGGCCGCCCAGGTAGGGCTCCTTTTCCACGATGTAGACCTGATAGCCGGCCTCGGCGGCCTCGAGAGCCGCACTCAGGCCGCTCATGCCGCCTCCCACTACCAACAGACTGCGATTTGCGTTGACCACATCCGACATGGATTCTCCTCCGTCAACTGGGAATGTGTGCCTCTCCCTCTGCCTATGGTCTCCCCCTCCTTGGACATCGCACCGAGCCCCGCTCTTAAGGAAAACCGGCGGGGTGTTTGTGCTTCTCTTCACCTAAACGCCTCCGCATAGCACAACTGGCCAAGAGGTGCAAGGCGCGGGACGGCAATTTGTGGGGCGTGTCAAGTGCCGAAATTCCTTCGCCGCCGGTGGATTTGCGGGCGTGGATAAACCACGCCCCTACTCAGCAGGCCCATCTGCTTCAGTAGGGGCGGGCTTTACGCCCGCCCGCCGGCACTGCACCCAAGGAGCCTGCCCTACGATGGCTCTCCGAAAGAAGAGCCCGGACTATGGCCGCTCTTTTCGTAGCCGCGTGGCTTTAGCCCCGCGGGAAGGGCCCTCGCAAGGTCAGGAAGGAACAGGAAATACGCACTGGCCCATCCCACGTTCGGGGGTTCTTGGGCAGCCCTAAAGGGCTGCGCTACGAGAAAAGTGAACATCCGCGACGTTTTCCGACAGCCTCCTCGGAAGCTGTCTGAGAACTCCCCCACCCAGTACCCCGGCACAAGCGGGAGTGCATAAGTGGCCGGAAGGACAAGATCCCCGGCTTCTGTGCCAATAAAAAACCCCCTGAAGCCGGGGGCTCCAGGGGGCTCATGCCGTCAGTCTAGCGACTTAGACATCCAGGTGCACGACGGGGACCTTCTTCATGGTCCATTCGCCGGTCGCCGGATCCCAGACGGAATTGACGAAGACCTTCCAGTTGGCCTCGTCCATGTCGGGGAAGTCGGCGCGGTAGTAGTAGCCCGGCCAACGGCTTTCCTCGCGGAACAGGACGTGGCGCAGGTGGCTTTCGGCGATCCACATGCGCTGCACGTTTTCCCAGCACCGCATCAGTTCATGCAGATCCTCGGCCGCCAGCTTCTCGGAGTCTTCCCTCAGCATGGTGAGCAGCTCAAGGCCGCGCTCCAGCAGGTGCTTGTTGGTGGTGAACTGAGCGGACACACCGGCCACGTACTCGTCCATGATCTTCTGGAGGCGGAACATGAACATCTTGGGCTTGATGTAGTTGTGGTTGATGTCCGGATCGCTGGAGATCGGGCTGAACTCCTCGAACCGGGCCAGCGGGGCCAGGATCTTGTCGCGCAGGGCGGCGATCTGGGCCTCATCCACCTGGGGCGCTTCGTTGTGGTCCAGGATGTAGGCGATGGCGCCCTTGGCGGCGATACGGCCTTCCGCGTGGGAGCCGGAGGAGAACTTGTGGGAGCTGGCGCCCGCGCCGTCACCGGCGGTGAACAGGCCCGGAACCGTGGTCATGTGGTTGTAGACGCCGATGGCTTCCCACTGCTTCTTGTACTCGGCCGGCATCAGGTCTTCGGGACCGCAGACCCAGGCACCGGAGGCGCCGGAGTGGGAACCGATGAAGTACGGTTCGGCCGCGGCGATTTCCGAAGGCTTCTCTTCGGGCTGGATGTTCATACCGGCCCACAGCAGAGCCTGGCTGATGGTCATGTCGAGGAAGTCTTCCCAGGCTTCGCTTTCCAGTTCCTTCATCTTCTTCTTGAAGGCCTTGGGGTCATCCTTGTAGGCGGCGGCCAGGTTGGCGATGGCCTCTTCCGTCCTCATGTAGATGGGGCCCTTGCCTTCCATCACGTCTTCCATACCCAGCCAGTTACGCAGGTTGGCCGGGATGGGCTTGCCGGTGCCGTAGGGAGCCCACTTCTTGAGCTCGTCGGCGCGTTCCACCATGTATTCACCGCCCAGGGCGTTGGTGGCGCGGGACTTGAACAGGAGGAACCAGGCGCCCACCGGGCCGTAGCCGTCCTTGAAGCGCACGGGGATGAAGCGCACTTCCTGGCAGGTCATTTCCGCACCGGCGCGGATGGTGAAGTAGGCCGTGGAGCCGGAGTTCCAAGGCGGATACCAGGCGCGACCCAGACCTTCACCCACGGAACGCGGACGGAAGACGTGCACGGCGCCGCCCATGCAGGCCATGACGGCCTTGGCCGTGAAGACGTAGAACTTGTTCTCGCGGACACTGAAGCCCACGGCGCCCACGCACTTGCCGTCCTTCAGGAGCGGCTCGACGATGAAGACGCGCTCGAAAATCTGAGCCTGGTCGCCCATGGTGGCCAGAGCGTTCTTGGCGGCTTCGGCCACGATGACCTTGTAGGACTCACCGTTGATCATGATCTGCCAACGGCCTTCATGGACGTACTCGCCGTTTTCGTCCTTCCAAATGGGCAGGCCCCACTTCTCGAAGAGATGCACGGAGCTGTCCACGTGGCGGGCGATGTCATAGACCAAGTCTTCACGGGAGATGCCCATGAGGTCCTGGCGGACGTACTTGACGTAATCTTCAACCGTGTTCTGGCCCTTGCCGTAACCGATGTACTGGTTGATGGCGGAAAGACCCATGGCCACGGCGCCGGAACGGTCCATGGCGGCCTTGTCCACCACGGTGACCTTCAGGCCGTGCTTCTTGGCCCAGTAGGACGCCTCAAAAGCGGCGCCGCAAGCGGACATGCCGCCGCCCAGGATGAGCAGATCGGTATCGACGCGTACAGTTTCGAAATCGGAAGGCTTCATCTGTTCACCTCCTTAGGGGTTACTTCTTAAGGGTGGGGAGTTCCGCGGCCAGCGTGGATGCCGGTTCCGTGCAGAGAAGCGGGCTCTTGATGTCTTCCGTGCCGGTGTCCCAGCCATCGGGCCACGGCTTCGCCTGGCCTTCCGGGGTGGTCCGGATGGGGAACTTGAAGCGCTTGACCTGTCCGTTGCGGAACTTGACCGTCCACATGATGTCCTCGGAACCGCGCAGAGGCACCACCGAAGCGCCCATGGGCACGAAGTCGGCGTAGCCGCGGACATCCACCGCCTGCTGCGGGCAGATCTTCACGCAGTTGTAGCACTCCCAGCACATTTCCGGAGCGCGGTTGAAGGCCTTCATCTTTTCCTTGTCCAGGACCATCAGGTCGTTGGGGCAGATGTACATGCACGCCGTCTTATCCTGCCCCTTGCAGCCGTCGCACTTTTCCAGGATGACGTAACTAGGCATTTCTTCACCTCCTAAAGGTTAACACGACAACCCTCTGACGATTGCGGGCTCCTTCGGCCCGCACCAAGAAACAGCCCTTGCACCTCCTTTCTCGGATGCAATCCCTGCCATTTCTTCTTGTGGGAGCGGCCCCTTGGCCCCTCCCACAAACCCTCGGCAAACCCTATTTCTTGGCGGCGGCGTCGCCGGTGGCGGCACCGTGCAGCTTGATCTCCACCTTCTCTTCCAGCCCGGCGTAGTATTCCTGGAGGATCTTGACCACCTCGGGACGGGAGAAGTGCGGATCCAGCTCGCCGCCTTCGCTCAAGGTCTTTCGGACCATGGTTCCGGAAAGGATGAGCCGGTCTTCTTTGCCGTGCGGGCAGGTGCGCATGGAGGCCATGCCGTCGCACTTGAAGCACCAGAAGGTCCAGTCGATCTTGAGCGGCTTGGTGACCAGGGCGTCTTCAGGGATCTCGTCGAAGATCTTCTGGGCGTCGAACGGGCCGTAGTAGTCGCCCACACCGGCGTGGTCGCGGCCCACGATGAGGTGGCTGCAGCCGTAGTTTTGACGGAAAACGGCATGGAGAAGCGCTTCGCGGGGACCGGCATAGCGCATTTCCGCAGGATAACCGCCCACCACCACGGTGTCCTTCACGAAGTAGTTGTCCACCAGGGCGCCGATGGCCTTCTTGCGCACATCCGCCGGAATGTCGCCGGGTTTCAGTTTGCCCAGCAGCTGGTGGATGTAGACGCCGTCCATCACCTCCACGGCAATCTTGCAGAGATATTCGTGGCTGCGGTGCATGGGGTTGCGGGTCTGGAAGGCCGCCACCCGGGACCAACCCTTGGCGTCGAAAATGGCGCGGGCTTCCGCCGGCTTCTGGTAGGTGCCGGCGAAGACTTCGGGATAGAAGGATTCGCTGATGACCTTCACCGGACCGGCCAGGTTGATCTCCTTCTGGGCCATGACCTTGGCCACCCCGGGATGGCCTTCGGCGTCCGTGGTCCAGAAGACCGACTTGCACTCGTGTTCCTTGTCGATGGTGTACTTTTCCGTGACCTTCATGGTGCCGAGGATCTGATCGTTTTCCTCGTCCCAAAGGGCCACTTCTTCGTTGGGACCGATGCTGTCGGCCAGGGCCTTATCGGCGGAAAGGGTGATGGGAATGGGCCAGAAGGTGCCGTCGGCCATCTTGTACTCATCACAGACGCCCTTCCAGTCGTCGTAGCCCATGAAGCCTTCCAGGGGCGTAAAGGCGCCGATGCCCAGCATCACCAGGTCCGAGGCCTCGCGGCTGGTCATGGGAACCTTTTTCAAGGTCTTGGCCTTTTCGATTTCGGCCTTGAGCTCGTCGCCTTCCAGCAGGAGCGGTTTGAGCTTTCTTTCTTTTCCATGGGGAGGAACCAGTTTGGACATGACCTTTTCTCCTCTTTCATTGTTGGGTATTTGAACCATCCGCAAGAGGCGGCACTCCAGCTTGTGCAATCTGTAGCAAGGTGATTATAGGGAAGGGCCACCCCTTGTCAAGTGAAAATGTACGCAAGTGCACGCGCTTCACGACACTTACGTACCGCGCATCCCATGGGAAAAAGACGGCTCCGCGCCCTAGGCTTTGGCCCCTTCCAGCGCGCCCTTCAGGCGATCGCGCTCCTTTTTTGCTTCGGCCAGATCCCTTTCCAAGGCGATCCTCGCCGGGTCCTCGGGGGAAAGCTCTGCGATCTTTTTCTCAAGCTCCTCCACGCGCCGAATGCTTTGGTAAAGCTCGGCGGCCAGTGCCCTCAGAGTCATCGTTCATCCTCGGTGTGTGGGGAAATCGGTTCTCGCTCCCAAGCGGAGCTGAAGCATTTTGTGGATTCATACACCAAAGGGGCAAGAAAGTCAGCCCCTTTCGTGAAAAAGATGTCGATCACACGCCGTGTTTCGACAGGACGCCGGCGAATCCCAAAAGAGCTTTCTGTCCAGGAGGGCGACAAAGCCGCGGGGCGGGGCCTCCTTCTTCAAGGGGACTGGCACCCCTGCTAGCCTCGGCCCGCCAGATAGGTCTCGTAGGCCGACAGGAACTTTTCCACGACGGCCGGCGGCAGACGGAGTCGGTAGCCATCGGAAGGGATTTTGGCTTTTCTCAGGGCGGGATTGAGACGTCGGAGGTCTTTCGACGGGATGCCGCTCCATTTGGCCACCTGGCCGAGGCTGAGCGGTTGTTGCACCCATACGGTGGTGAAGGCCCACACGGGCAGGAAGCGGGGCCGATCGAAGCCGTAGCGGTCCAAGTCCCGGCAGATGTGAACAGCGGCCATGATTTTGGGCACATAGAAACGGGTCTGCTTGGGCAGGGCCCGCCTTTCCCGAAGCTCCCAAAAGTCATAGGTCCCGTGGCGGCGAATGGCGCGGCGTACTGTTCCGGCTCCTGCATTGTAGGCTGCCAGGGCCAGCTCCCAGGAGCCGAACCTGTCGTACAGTTTTCGCAAATAGACGGCGGCGGCCTGCGTGGACCGGAGAGGATCCAGCCGCTCGTCCACATACGCGTCCACGCGCAGTCCCAGGGACCGGGCGGTGGCCGGCATGAGCTGCCAGAAGCCGGCGGCACCCGCCGAGGAGCGGGCCTTGCCCTTGAAGTGACTTTCCACGAGAACCACGTAAACCAGCTCGGTGGGTACGCCCATTACATCCAGGATCTCCGCCATCAAGGGCAGGTAAGGCCAAGCTCGATCCAGGGATTCCTGGAATCCTTTTTTCCATTTTCCGGTAAAATAACCCACATACCGTTCCACCAGGGGGTGGTCGGGCACCTGAAAGCCGCGCCGGCCCAGCAGGGTTTCCTCGGGAACGGGGACGGCCTTGGCGGAGGGAAGATTCTTGTGAAGGGGGACTGCCGCCATCCGGAGCGGGGCACTCTCTTTGTACGGAGAGCCGATGAATGGGGAGGGCATCAGAAGGATGGGGCCTTCCTGAGTACCCGCCCACGCAAAATTCGCTCCCGACCCGAGAAGCAAAGTCACCACCAGGATCGCGACGCCCATTTTCGGTGTGGCGGCAGCCTTTTCCGCTGTACCCTTGCGGTGGTACCGCAGATGGAGCGCCATGGTTTCTCCTTGATCTTGCTTAATTTCTTGGGAAAACCGCCCCGAGGGCGGCTTGCCCATTTTCTCCGCGCTCTATTAGCAGCCGACTGCCGGGACTGACAAATGCCGTTTCGAGCCGTCTTGGATTGTTTTCAATCATTTTTAGAAGAAGGGCGGTTTTACCGCGATGGTTGTCATCGGCTTTCAATACAAAGGAACTGGGGCCGCAGGTGGGATTCCCGGCAGGACGGCCGGCTTAGAATTCTTCATCTTTCCGCCTCATCCCTTTAGCATACGGGATAGGACGGAATCGGTCGCTCCGAGCCGAAGAAAGGATGCGCCATAGGGAGGAGGCATGAAAAGGAAAGGAATCGACCCTGTTCGGGGAAAAAGGGACGGCCTGCTTTGGGGGTGGACGGCTTTTTGTGTGGCTGTGTTCTCCTGGGCCACCTGGGGACTCGCTCGGGAAGATCCCTTTATAAAGACCTGGTACTACTGTCTCGCCTGGTGGCCCTACATCCTGGCTTCGGAAGCCCTGCTTCGATGCACCGGCGGCCGCTCCCGGCTCTTTGAAAGGCCCGGCGAGTTCCTGGCTCTTCTCCCGCTTTCCGTCTCCCTTTGGGTTTTGTTCGAGGCGGCCAATTTTCGCTTGGAAAACTGGCATTATGTGGGACTTCCCGCGTCGCGGCTCACGCGCTGGTGGGGCTACTGGATTGCCTACGCCACAGTGCTGCCGGGACTTTTCGTGACCGCCCGCATGCTGGAGCATTGGGGAGGCCAGCGTTGGATCCCCCGTTGGAAGTTCGTTCCCAAAGGGTGGACGTTGCGTCGGGCCAGGGAACTTCAGGCGCTGGGCCTTTTGTGTGTTTTGGCCTCTTTGATTCTGCCCCGCTTTGCCTTTCCACTGATATGGATCGGATTCTTTCTACTGTTGGATCCTCTGAACGCACACCTTGGCGGACGATCCCTCCTGCAAGAATGGGAGAATGGCGACTACGGGAAGACATTCCTCATCCTGGCCGCCGGCCTGATCTGCGGCCTCCTGTGGGAACTTTGGAATTACTGGGCGGGTTCCAAGTGGGTCTATACGGTTCCTTGGGTGGGGCAGGTGAAACTTTTCGAGATGCCCGTCCTGGGCTTTCTCGGCTTTCCGCCGTTTGCCCTGGAGTGCTTCGCCATGGTGGAATCCGTACGCCTTGGGTGGTTGCGCCTCCAGGACCGGTTTCCGCCCTCGGCTCGCAGACTCCTTCTCCTGAGTGCGTTCCTGCTGAGCCTCGTTTGGGATTTCCTCGTTTTTGTGGGGATTGACCGTTTCACCGTCAGGAGCTGGACGCCTTGACCGGGATCGAGGGATCCTTTATGGTTCGGCGCTCCCTTGCGGGGGAATTCGAACGAGCGGAGGAAGACCGGCATGACGAAAAGGGCTTTCAAGGGGACGGAAGCACCCGGTCCGGCGGTGCTGATCAGCCTGGGGTGCGCCAAGAACCTGGTGGACAGTGAAATTCTGGCGGCACAGATCCAATCCCTGGGCTATCCCCTGACGGAGGCGGCCGAGGAGGCCGAGCTCATCGTGGTCAATACCTGCGGCTTCCTGGAAAGTGCAGTCCAGGAGGCCGTGGAGCACATCCTGGATCTGGCCCGGTTGAAGGAAGAGGGAGGGTGCCGGCATCTGGTGGCCGTGGGCTGCATGGTGCAACGCTATGGGAGGAAGCTCCCGGACCTGTTGCCCGAAGTGGACCTTTTTCTGGGAACATCCCAATATCATCGGTTTGCCGAAATCTTCCGGCGGTTCCTGGAAGGATCCTCGCCCAAGGTGTTCTTGGAGCGCCCCACCTATCTTCTGGATGCCCGAATGCCCCGGCTTCGCTCCACCGCACCCCACACGGCCTATATGAAGATCGCCGAAGGATGCAGCAATCGCTGCTCCTTTTGCATCATTCCCAAATTGCGAGGGCCTTACCGCAGTCGGACTGTGGAGGATGTGGCGCGGGAGGCCCGCGAGCTGGCGGACGAAGGAGTGGTGGAGATCAATCTGATTGCCCAGGATACCACCGCGTTCGGCAGCGACCGGGGCGAGGTCGGGGCTCTGATTCGGCTTTTGGAGGCCTTGGAAGCGGTGGACGGATTGCGCTGGGTGCGCCTCCTCTACGCCTACCCCCACCGCATCCACGAGGATCTGTTGAAGGCCATGGCGGCCGGCCACAAGGTGGTCCCCTACCTGGACATTCCTTTTCAGCACTCGGTGCCGCGGATCCTGCAGGCCATGCATCGCGTGGACCTGGGCCGGCGTCCCGAAGAAATCGTGGAACGCATCCGGAAGCATCTCCCCCAAGCAGCGCTTCGCACCTCCCTCATGGTGGGCTTTCCGGGGGAAACGGAAAACGACTTCCGGGCCCTTTGCCGTTTTGTTCGGGACACGGAATTCGACCATGTGGGAGTCTTCGCCTTTTCCCCGGAAAAGGGGTGCGGGGCGGCTTCCCACCCGGACCAGGTGCCCGATCCCATAAAAGAGGCAAGAAAAGAGGCCCTGATGGCGATCCAGCAGGAGGTGTCGCGAAGGAAGCTGGCGGCCCTGGTGGGACGCCGGTTGCCCGTCCTGGTGGAAGGGCCGCACCCGGAGACGAACCTTCTGGCGGTGGGGCGTCTGCCCACCCAGGCGCCCGAGGTGGACGGGCAGGTGATCATCACGGAAGGGGAGGCGACGGTGGGGCAAATCGTTTCCGCCGAGATCGTGCGTTCCCACGACTACGACCTGGAGGCCCGTTTGGTCCCCTAAGAGCTTGTCCGAGAACTCCGTAAAGCGTCACTCCCGCGCAAGCAGGAGTCCATAGGTTCCCAAGAATCCTGGATCCCCGCCTTCGCGGGGATGACGGATGGGCGTTGAACCAGGTAAATTTGCCGTTGTCAGACAAGCTCCCAGGAGGCTGTCCGAGAAAGTCGCGGATGATCTCTTTTCTCGTAGCGCAGCCCTTTAGGGCTGCGGAGGAACCCCCGAACGTTGCATGGGCCATCGCGCATTTCCTGTCACTTCAAGCAGTTGCTATGGCCCTTTCCGCGGGGCTGAAGCCCCACAGCTGCGAAAGATGTCAGATCCATTAAAGACGGCTGCTCAAAAACGCATTGACCTTCTGCCAGTGGCTCCAGGTTGAGTCCCGTCCGGCCAAACTCTTTGACACGTCTGCCTTTTTTCGATATGAACCGGAGCGTCTGCTGGAAAGCGAAAGCGGCTGGAACCGGGAGGTGATACCGGTTCGGGCCCCTAGAGGTTTGGAGGCTCCGTCTTCTTGTCGGGAAAGCGAACGTGATCGGAAACCCATCCCCCGCCCCTGCCGATGCCCTCAGCGCCGAGGCCCTCAAGGCCCGCATCTACGGAAACATTCGTTCGGACCTGGAAAGAATCGAAACGGCTCTTCAGCGCCATCTCAGTTCCTCCGTGCCGCTGGTGGAGGTGGTGGGGCGCTACATCGTCAACAGCGGGGGAAAGCGTCTGCGGCCGCTTCTCATGATCCTGTCCGCGCGGCTCTGCGGCTACCAGGGAACCGAAGAGGTGGATCTGGCGGTCGCTTTCGAGTTGCTCCATGCCGCCACGCTCCTCCATGACGATGTGGTGGACAATGCCGAGATTCGCCGCCAACAGCCCGCCGCCAACACCCTCTGGGGAAACCCGGCGGTGGTGCTCATCGGAGACTTTCTCTATTCCCAGGCCATCCGAACGACCGTCCGTTACGGGGATCTGCGCATACTGGAAGTTTTCTCGGCCACCACCACCCGCATTGCGGAGGGCGAGGTCTTGCAGCTCATCCACTCGGACGACCTGGAAACGGACGAGGCCGCCTACATGGAGGTGATCACCCGAAAGACAGCGGACCTCATGACCGCCGCGTGCCGGATCGGCGCCATCTACGCCGGGGCCGGACCCGAGGAGGAAACGGCTCTGCGGGACTTCGGGCACAATCTGGGCATCGCCTTTCAGCTGACGGACGATGCGCTGGACTATGTGGGCACTGTGGGTGAGCTGGGAAAGCCGGTGGGAAACGATTTGCAGGAAGGCAAGGCCACCCTGCCGCTCATCCACGCCCTGACCAAGGCCGACGAAGGCCAGCGCGACCTCATCCGCAGGATCTTTCTGTCCGAGACGGCCATCCGAAAAGAGCAGATCGAAGCGGTTCAGAGACTGGTGCTGGATTTGGGGGGCGTGGACTACACCTTCCAGCGGGCCGCCGGGCATCTGGAACGAGCCCGGGAAAGCCTGGAGATTTTCGCCGACGGTCCTGCCAAATCCACGCTCCTGGACATCACCGACTATGTTCTGTGCCGCCGCTCCTGAGGGACCTTCGGCGGCCGTTCCCGTCCTTGTCTCCTCTTTCACGTCGTGATAAAGGTTGCCACGATCTGTGCCGATAACCTCGCCCGGCGCGCGGGGTTTTCTTTGCGAAAGGAAGAGGCGCGTGGCGGACCCTTTTCTGCACGAGGATTTCACGACCTACTGCCCTTTGTTCTTGTCCCTGAAGGACCGGCGTTGCCTGGTGATCGGCGGCGGGACGGTGGCGGAGCGGAAGGCCCGTCGACTGCTGGAGCACGGGGCCTGCGTGGAGGTGGTGGCCCAACGTCTCAATGCCTGGTGGAGGGAGCAGGCCTCCCGGGGAAAGGTGCACTGGATCGCCACCGGCTACGAGCCCCATCAGCTGGAGGGAGCGGCCCTGGTTTTCGCCGCCACCAGCGACCGCGCCTTGAATCGCCGGGTGGCTGAAGATGCCCGGAGCCGGGGGGTATGGTGCAACATGGCCTCCGACCCCCGGTGGGGGTCCTGCCTGGTGCCGGCCTCCTTCCGGCGGGGGCCGCTGACCGTCGCGGTGAGCACGGCCGGCCTGAGCCCCGCCGTGGCCCGGTTGGTCCGGGAAAGGCTGGAAAGGGAATTCGGGCCGGAATGGGAGGTCTATCTGCACTTTCTCGGGAGGCTGCGGCGGGCGGTCCAGGCGCGCAGCGCCGATTCCGAGCGGAACCAGGAATGGTTTCGAGCCGTGGTCCAATTGCCCATCCTGGAATGGATTCGACAAGAGCGCTTCCGGGAGATTCCGGTGGCGGTGAGCCGCGTGGGCGGCGGAGTGCTGGGGGAGCCTGAAATCGAGCGGGAATGGGAAGCGGCATGGAAAGCGTCCTTCTGACCCTGGCGGTGACCTTCTATTGCGTGGGGACCGTGGGGTATCTCATCTTTCTTGTTCGGGACCGGGAGGGGGTGCACAAGGCGTCCTGGAGCGTGCTTGTGGCGGGAGCCCTGTGCCACGGGGCGGCCATCGTCCTGCGTTCCCTGGAAAAGGGGCACCTGGCGGTCACCACCAGTCCGGAGGCCCTGTCCTTTTTTGCGTGGTTCCTCGTCCTCGCCTACCTGATTCTTTCCCAGCGCTTGAGGTTGCGCATCCTGGGGAGCTTCGTCTCTCCGTTGGCGGCGGTCTTCATGTTCGGATCCACCCTGCTGCCCACCCGGTTCATCCCTTCAGGGTCCCTTTTCAAAAGCACCTGGGTGGTGGTCCACGTGGCCGCCCTTTTCGCCGCCAATGCCCTTTTCGCCGTGGCCTTCGCCGCGGCCATCATGTACCTGCTCCAGGAACGGGCCATCAAGCAAAAGCGGCTGGGGCACCTCTACGCGCGGCTGCCGTCGCTGGAACGGCTGGATCGGATCAACCACATCTGCCTGCTCATCGGGTTTCCGCTCATGACCGTCGGCCTGCTGGCCGGCTTCCTCTATGCCAGCACCGTCTGGAAGTCGCCGTGGAACTGGGACCCCAAGGAGATCTTCGCCCTCCTGACCTGGTTGATCTATGCCGTGCTGCTCCATGAACGGCTGGCCGTGGGCTGGAGGGGGCGCCGCGCCGCCTGGCTGGCCATTTTCGGATTTTCCGCCGTGCTCGTCACCTTTCTCGGGGTGAACCTCTTTTTGGAGGGGCACCACACGATCTTTGTCGAATAAGAGGTCAGCGCCATGGACATCTATCTCATCGGCATGAACCATAAGACGGCGCCCGTGGCCCTGAGGGAACGCCTCGCCCAGGTGTGTCGCCTGGACCAAAGCCCCCTGGAAAAGGTCCGCCAGTGCCGGGCGGTGGATGAGCTCTTCTACCTGTCCACCTGCAACCGGGTGGAATTTCTCTTCACCACGTCCGACGGTGGCCGGGCGCTGGAGGAGGTGCGGGAGCTCATGTTTGCCCACGTGGGGCTGCCCCGGCCTCAGCTGGAAGCCCACACCTACGTGCACCACAACCTGGAGGCGGTGCGCCACCTGTTCCGCGTGGCCTCCAGCCTGGATTCCATGGTGGTGGGAGAGCCCCAGATCCTGGGCCAGATCAAGGACGCCTACCGGGAGGCCACCCGCCACAAGACCGTGGGCGTGGTTCTCAACCGCCTGCTGCACAAGACCTTTTCCGTGGCCAAACGGGTCCGCACGGAGACCAACATCGGCTGCCATGCCGTTTCCATCAGCTATGCCGCCGTGGAACTGGCCCGGAAGATCTTCGGCGAACTGAAGGACAAGCGGGTCCTGCTCATCGGCGCCGGGGAAATGGCGGAACTGGCCGCTCAACACCTGTTGGCGCAGGGGGTCCGGGACATGGTGGTGGTCAATCGGACCCTGGCCCGGGCCATGGACCTGGCCGCCCGGTTCCGCGCCTCCACGGCCCCCTTCGAGAACCTTCCGGAGACGCTCCTGGATGTGGATATCGTGGTCAGCTCCACCGGGGCGGTGGAACCCATCGTGACCTATCGGGACCTGAAGCCCAGGATGCGCCGCAGGAAGAACCGGCCGCTCTTTTTCATCGACATCGCCGTGCCCCGGGACATCGATCCGGAAGTGAACCGGCTGGACAACGTGTATCTCTACGACATCGACGATCTGAAGGGCATTGTGGACCTCAACCTCACGGAGCGGCGCCAGGAGGCCCAGAAGGCGGAGCACATCATCGAATCGGAGACCTTCCGCTTTCACCAGTGGCTTCAGACCCTGGACGTGGTGCCCACCATCATCGCCCTGCGCCGCAAGGCGGAAGCCATCCGCCAGGCGGAGCTCAAGAAGACCTTTTCCCAGCTTCCCGACTTGGGAGAAAAGGAACGACGGGCCATCGCCGTCTTGACGGACTCCATCCTCCGAAAGATGCTGCACGACCCCATCGTCTTCCTCAAGAACAAATCCACGCGGGAATCCAAACGGCTCTTTGTGGACTTCACCCAGCAGCTCTTCAACCTGAACGAAGAGCGGGGGCAGTCCGCCCCGTCCCTTGACTCCGGAGAAGGATAGTGATATGAGCAAATTAACTGCTTGAAACATAAGGGAAAGTCGTTTCCATGGCAGACATCATTGAATTCGGCAGGCGGTGCGAAAGCCTCAAATCCGAGAAGGACGCGGAGGTCCGCCGGCGCAAGGTGGAGGCCCTGCGCAAGATCTTTCAGTGCACCCGGTGTGCCTTCAAGTGCGCCAAATGCGGAACTCAGCTGGACGAAGGCGATCGAATGGACGGAAAGTATGCCGGTCCGTATCCCTTCTGCCGCACCTGCCAAGAGGAATACATGGAGTATCGGGCCAGGCGGGACGGTGTCCAGGACCGCCCCAGGTATTACTGGCACAACAGCCTGTGGATGCAGGTGTGGGACAGCTGGCTGGAGCACCAGCGGGTGCTGGACCAATACCGACGGAGCAAGGAGTTCCTGCAGTTAGTGCAGGAAGTGGAAGATCTTCTGGGAAAATAATTGAGAAGAAGGAGCCCTCCCATGATTGGTGGAATCGGAATGCCTGAACTGCTCGTGATCCTGGTGATCGTGCTGATTATCTTCGGGGCGGGAAAGCTGCCCGAGATCGGCGCCGGTCTCGGCAAGGGCATTCGAAATTTCAAGAAGGCGACGCAAGAGGCCGAACTGCCTGAGCAGAAGGCGGAACCGGTGGAAAAGATCGAATCCGCCCAGGCCTCGGCGGAATCGGAGAAGAAAGCGAGCTGAAAGCCCGAAATCGGACGGCGGATTGGGTGTTCGGACCGACCCGGGACAGTTCTTGACGTGAAATGGAACCGCGAATGAACGCGAATAGACGCAAATGAGTCTTATCCGTGATCGTTCAGTGGAAGGACGGGGCGACGGAAGGTCGCCCCGTTTTTGTTTAGAAGGGAATGTCGTCGTCCGGCGGAGTGGACATCTCGGGGAGCGCGTCGGGAAACGGAGCGTCGCTGTTCGTCTTGGGGCCTCCCTGGGTTCTTTGGTAGGAGCCCTGGGGCGCCTGGGTTCCCTCGGCGGCGTCCCGCCCGCTGTCCAGAAAGCCCACGTCGGATGCCACGATCTCGGTGGTGTAGCGGCGTACCCCCTGGGCATCCTCCCACTGGTTGGTGCGGAGCCGGCCCTCCACGTACACCAGCCGGCCTTTGGCCAGGTAATTGCCGCAGGCTTCCGCCTGCTTGCCGAAGACCACGATGCGGTGCCATTCCGTCCGGTCCTCCCAATTGCCTTCACCCACGGGTACTCGTTCGTTGGTCGCCAGGTTGAAGCGGACCACGGGAGTGCCGCTTTGGGTGTAGCGGATGTCGGGATCGGCTCCCAGACGGCCGATGAGAATGACTTTATTCATTGTTTTGGCCATGATGTCCCCCGTGTAAGGTATGTGAAAACATTGGCGCCTATTTGCGCCCATTCGTGGCCTTCGTTGGAACTGGTTCTCTATATCATAGGATGCCGATGGCCAACAAGACAGCGTTGACTCGGGGGGTGAAAGTGGCTACACTCTCGTCCTGGACAAAATTTGCAATCTTTTTTAGGCACTTATAAAAAAGATGGGAGCGCCCATGCGCTATCTCCGAACCGCCCTCTTCTACCTCATGCTGCTGGTTTCAACCGTTGTCATGGGTCTGTGCGCCATCGGCATCGTGCTCCTCACCCGCCGGAGCGACTGGGCCCATTTGTGCGGCCGGATCTGGGGAAACCTCAATCTTTGGGCCGCCGGGGTCCGGGTGGATGTGATGGGCTTGGAGCGGCTCAAGCCCTACCGACCGGCGGTCTATGCCGCCAACCATCAGAGCTGGTTCGATATCTTCACCATTCTCGGCAAACTTCCCGTCCAGTTCCGGTGGTTGGCCAAGGAAGAGCTCTTCAGGATCCCCCTGTTCGGTCATGCCATGCGAATGATCGGCTATATTCCCATCGATCGGGCGGATCGGAAAAAGGCCTTCGAGAGTCTGGAAGAAGCATCCCGGCGGGTGCGCGAGGGAACGTCCATCGTCATCTTTCCGGAAGGCACCCGCAGCAGGGACGGCGTGATCCAGCCCTTCAAGAAAGGGGGCATCATCCTGGCCATCAAATCGGGGCAACCCATTGTCCCCGTCGGCTTGAGCGGCTCCCACGCCATCCTGCCCAAGGGCGGGTGGCTGGTCCGGCCGGGGCGCATCCGCATGACCATCGGGGATCCCATCGAAACGGCGGGATTCACCATGGAGGACCGGGATGAGGTGATCTTTCTGGTGCGCGAAGCCATCCGCAAGTATCTGACAGTTCGGGAAGGCGGCGTCCTGGAGGCGGAATCCACGGATACGGAGGTTCGTTCGGCGGCATCATGAATCCCATGGAACCCTCCCGTTTGCCCCTCAAGGTCGTTCCGCTGGGCGGCTTGGGTGAGATCGGCCTCAACATGATGGTCGTGGAATACGGCGACACCATCGTGGTGGTGGATGCGGGCCTCATGTTTCCCGAAGAGGACATGCTGGGCATCGACATCGTCATCCCGGACTTCACCTACCTTCGGGAGAACCGCAACAAGGTGCGGGCCCTGGTGGTCACCCACGGCCATGAGGATCACATCGGGGCCATTCCCTTTCTCATCCGGGAGTTTCCCATCCCCATCTACGCCACCCGCCTCACGCTGGCCCTCGTGGAGGAAAAGCTGAGGGAGCACAAACTGCTGGAAAGAACCGTCCTGCACACGGTGCGTCCCCGGGACGTCTTCTCCATCGGCCCCTTCGACATCGAGTGCATTCAGGTCTGCCACAGCATCCCGGACGGTGTGGGCCTGGCCATCCGAACGCCCCAGGGAGTCCTCATCCATTCGGGGGATTTCAAACTGGATCAAACCCCCATCGACGGGCGACGCTTGGATGTGGCTCGTTTCGGCCACTACGGGGAGCAGGGCGTCTTGGCCCTCTTTTCCGATTCCACCAACGTGGAAAGGGAAGGCTACACCCTGTCGGAAAAGGACATCGGACACACCTTTCGGGAGATCTTCCGGGAGTGTACGGGGCGGATCATCGTGGCCGTCTTTGCCAGCAACCTGCACCGCATTCAGCAGGTGCTCCATCTGGCCCGGGACTTCGACCGGAAGGTCTTTTTCAGCGGCAAGTCCATGGTGACCAATGTGCGGATCGCCCGGGAGCTGGGCTATCTGGATTTCGACCCGGAAAACGAGGCCACCTTGGCCGAATTGCAGCGCCTCCCGGACCATCGTGTGCTCATGCTCACCACGGGCAGCCAGGGCGAGCCCATGAGCGCGCTCACCCGCATGGCCTTCAACGTGCATCGGAAGCTGTCCATCAAGCCGGGGGACACGATCATTTTGAGTTCCAAGTTCATACCCGGCAATGAGCGGGCCATCCAGAACATCATCAACCACCTGTACCGGCAGGGTGCGGAGGTCATCCACGAACAGGTCAAGGACATTCATGTGAGCGGCCACGCCTACCGGGAAGAGCTCAAGATGATGCTCAACCTGGTGCGCCCCACCTATTTTGTGCCCATCCACGGGGAATACCGGCATCTGGTGAAGCACAAGCAGCTGGCTCAGCAGGTGGGGCTTCCGCCGGAAAACTGCTTCATCGTGGAAAACGGCGACGCCGTCACCTTCGTGGACGGCCGGGCGGCCGTTCACAAGCAGGCGGAAACGGGCCGGGTCTTCGTGGACGGCAAGGGCGTGGGAGACGTGTGTGACCTGGTCCTTCGGGACCGGCGCCATCTGTCCGAGGACGGGATGGTCCTGGTCACGCTGGTGATCAACAAGGAGCACCGGGAGGTGCTCAACGGGCCCGACGTGGTGAGCCGCGGCTTCATCCTGGAAGAAACCAAGCCGGAGATCCTGGAAGGGGCCCGGTGCCTCATCCTCGATCTGCTGGAGCGCTACCAGGCGGAAGGGGAGATGATGGACTGCGGGGATTTTCAGCTGGAGATCCGCCGCGAACTGAAGCGCTTTTTCCAGAAGGTGCTGGAACGGCGCCCCTTCATCTATCCCATCGTTGTGGAAATTTAGGAAAGATTCCCCGTGGAACACAAGAAGCGAGAGATTTGGGCCCTGGTCATCCTGACGGTCACCGTCCTGGTGGGGTGCAGCCTGGTGTCCTTCGATCCGGCGGATCCCACCTTTTTCGGATCGTCCGCCGGCCATGGCTCACCGCACAACTGGGTGGGGGCCTTGGGAGCCAACCTGGCCTGGTGTCTCTTCTTTCTTTTGGGCGTGGGGGCCTATGCGCTGCCGGCCGTGGGCCTGTGGCTCGGCTATGCCTTCCTTCGCGGACAGGACCCCCTGCCCTATGGCCGACTCCAGGTCCTGGGCCTCGCCCTGCTCCTTTTGAGCCTCATCGGCCTGGCCGCCCTCCACGGCTCCAGAATCACCTTCCTGGGGGCCCAGGTGCTGGCCGGCGGCCAGATCGGGGCGCTCATGGCCGCCTTTCTTCGAGACCGGGTCAATGACCTGGGTGCCCATGTCCTCCTGGGAAGCCTCTTTCTCATCTCCCTGATCCTTTCCACGCCCTTTTCCCTGAAAGCCGCCGGAAGAAAGTTTCTCGATCTTTTTCGCTGGATCGGCGGCAAGATCGTTTCGTTGCCACCGCTGAGATCCCCGGGGAATCCCCGGGAAGAAAGATCGGCCGTGCGGATTACGAAGGCCAAATCCCAGGCGACCGGGAAAAAGCGGCAGACGTCCCCGAACCCTGAGCCGCCCGCCGCCGTTCGTCCCCAGCCCCCCAAGGACGACAAGCCGGTGCAGCTGGCCGCGGTTTCCGGACGGTATGCTCTTCCCGCCATCAACCTTCTGGACTTCTACGACGCCGAGGACGCCCAGCCCGATCCCACCCTGTTGGAGGAGAAGGCCCGCGTGCTGGAAGAAAAACTGGCCGATTTCGGGGTGCAAGGCCAGGTGGTGGGCATCAGCCCGGGCCCCGTGATCACCATGTACGAATACGCCCCGGCGCCGGGCATCAAGATCAGCCGCATCGTGGGCCTGGCCGACGATCTCTCCATGGCCCTCCGGGCCGAGAGCGTGCGGGTGGTGGCCCCCATCCCCGGAAAGGCGGCCATCGGGATCGAGATCCCCAACGAACGGCGGGCAGCCGTTTCCTTGCGCTCCATCATCGAATCGAAACCCTTCGCATCGTCCACCTTTCCACTTACCCTCGCCCTGGGAAAGGACATCACCGGCCAGCCGGTGGTCACCAACCTGACGCGGATGCCGCACCTGCTCATCGCCGGCGCCACGGGAACCGGAAAATCCGTGTGCATCAACGCCATGCTCCTGAGCCTGCTCTACCGGAACACCCCCGAGACGCTTCGGCTGCTCATGATCGATCCCAAGCGGATCGAACTGAGCAGTTACGAGAAGATCCCCCATCTGCTCCATCCCGTGGTGACGGAGCCCAAGATGGCCACCCGCGCCCTCCGCTGGGCGGTGCAGGAAATGGAACTGCGCTACAAGCTGCTGGCGGACAAGAACGTTCGCAACATCGAAAGTTACAACCGGCTGATGAGCAAGGCGGACCCGCGCAAGGACAGCCGCCCGGAACCCGCCGAGACGGAAAACGGGACCGTTCTGGACCACCACCACCTGCCCTACATCGTGGTGGTGATCGACGAGCTGGCGGATCTCATGATGGTGGCCTCCCGGGAAGTGGAAGAATACATCACGCGGCTGGCCCAGATGGCCCGGGCGGCGGGGATCCACCTGATCCTGGCGACCCAGCGCCCGTCGGTGGACGTTCTCACCGGGATCATCAAGGCCAACATCCCGACCCGCATCTCTTTCCAGGTGTCTTCCAAGGTGGATTCCCGGACGATCCTGGACACCAACGGGGCCGAGACCCTTCTGGGGGCGGGCGACATGCTCTTCATGCCGCCGGGGACGGCCAAGCTCCAGCGGATCCAGGGCGCCTTCGTCTCGGACGCGGAAGTGCAGAGGGTCACGTCCTTCTGGAAGGGCCAGCAACTGGGTGACGATCCCATGGCGGATCGGGTGAATTTCGAGGATGCGGGTGTGGCCCAGGACATTCCCGACGATGAACTGGACGAGAAATACGAGGAAGCCGTCCGACTGGTGGTGGAAACCCGGCAGGCGTCCATTTCCATGATCCAGCGCCGGCTTCGAATCGGCTACAACCGGGCGGCCCGCATGATCGAGATCATGGAGCAGCAGGGCATCGTGGGACCCTCGGACGGCAGCAAGCCCCGGGAGGTCCTGGTCCCCAAGGACGGCTTCGAATCGTAAGAAGCACCCGGAAGGTCTCATGAACCGAAAACTATACGGAATCGGACTTTGCGCCTCTCTCGCTCTGTGGGCGTTCCTTGCCGCAAGTCCTGCGCCCATTTCGGCGCAAACATCCGCCCAGGCCACCGCGCAGGACCTCCTGCGCCTGACCGAAGAGCGCTATCGCAACGTCCGGGCCTACACGGCGGACTTCGTCCAGTGGACCACCTCCGTGGCGGCTTCCAGCATCACAACGGAAGCCCGCGGCACCTTCTATTTCCAAAAACCCCAACGGATGCGGTGGGAATATACGGAACCGGACCGGCAGGTGTTCGTTACCGTCGGGGACGTGGCCTGGCTCCACGTGCCGGAAGAAGACCAGATCTCTCTGTTCGACGCCGACCAGATGCGCCGGTCGCCCATCATGCGTACCCTGCTGGAAGGAACCTTCGATCTCCAGGATTCCTTCGAGGTCAGCATGGACGCCGACGCCTCCACCGACGAAAGCGCCGTCCTGATCCTGAGGCCCCGGGAAGAGGATCCGCAGGTCCAGTCCCTGCGCCTGTGGATCCGCACCGAAGATTACCTGGTTTGGCAGATGGAGGTTCGGGACGCCCTGGGGAACGTCAATCGCCTTCGCTTCACCCATCACCGGGAGATGGCTTCCCTGCCTTCCGCGCTCTTTCAATTCAGCGTCGGGCCGAACACGCTGGTGATCGACCCGTCGGGACGCAAACTGGAACCGGAAGAAATTTCGGCCCTCCAACGGGCCGTATCCCCATAGAGAAAGGAAGTCACAATGACGGAATCCCGAAATCTTGTGGATGCCATCCGGAAGCTCAAGGAGACCCGCAAGGCCATCATCCTGGCCCACAACTACCAGCCCGCGGAGATCCAGGAAGTTGCCGATCTTACCGGTGATTCCCTGGAATTGAGCCGTCAGGCGGCGGAAACCGATGCCCAGGTGATCGTCTTTTGCGGCGTGCACTTCATGGCGGAGACGGCGGCCATCCTCAACCCCGATAAGGTCGTGCTGCTGCCCAACATCCAGGCCGGATGCGCCATGGCCGACATGATCAACGCCCGGGACGTGCGGCGTGTGGCCGAAGAGCATCCCGGCGTGCCCATCGTCACCTACGTCAATTCCACGGCGGAAGTGAAAGCGGAAAGTACGATCTGCTGCACGTCAGCCAACGTGAACAGCGTGGTGGCTTCCTTCACGGACGCGCAGACCCTCTACCTGATCCCGGATCAGAACCTGGCCTTGTATGCGGCCCGGCACACATCCAAAAAGATCCTCTACTGGAAGGGCTACTGCCCGGTCCATCACAACCTGACGGCGGAGACGGTCCGCTCGCGCAAGAAGCAGTATCCGAAGGCCGTCTTTCTGGCCCACCCGGAATGCCGGCCGGAAGTCCTGGAGCTGGCCGACGTGGTCACCAGCACCTCGGGCATGCTGCGCTATGTGCGGGAAAGCGACCGCGACACCTTCATCATCGGGACCGAAGTGGGAATCCTGCACCCCATGCGACGGGACAATCCCGGAAAGACCTTCCTGCCCGTCTCCGAAGACATGGTGTGTCCGGACATGAAGAAGACCTCCCTGGAGGATGTGCTTCGAAGCCTGGAGACCCTCTCGCCCCGCATCCAGGTGCCGGAGGAGGTCCGGGTGCGGGCCCTGCAGGCCGTGGAACGCATGTTGGCCATTTGAAGCCGCGGAGGAAACATGACGAAGGGGGGTTCGGCAACCCGGCCCGTGGTGGCCCTGACCATGGGGGACCCCAGCGGCGTGGGCCCGGAGGTGCTCGTGCGGGCGCTTTCCGACCCCATGGTCGGCGAGTGCTGCCGCCCGTTGGTGCTGGGGGATCTGACCGCTCTGGAGCGTGCGGCCCGCCTGGTGGATGTCGCCCTTCCCTTCCGGCCGGTGGGCGATGTGAGAGAAATCCGGCCCGGGGAAAGGGGGATCCCCGTCTTTCGACCCTCCCGGCTCGAAGAAGGCCAGATCCCCTACGGGCGTCCTTCGGTCGAGGCCTGCCGAGCCACCATCGGCTACATCGAGGCGGCCGTCCACCTGGCCCTGGAGGGGCGCGTGGCCGCCGTGGTGACGGGCCCCATCAACAAGGAAGCGCTGCACAGAAGCGGTTTTTCGTTTCCCGGCCACACCGAGTTTCTCCAGCACCTGTGCGGCACCCCCCGGGTGGTGATGATGCTGGCGGGGCCGCGGCTGCGCGTGGCGCTGGTGACCATCCACTGCGCCCTGCGCGAGGTGCCCGAACGTCTTACGGCCGCCGCCGTCGAAGAGACGATCCGCATCACCCTGGAAGCCCTCCGAAGGGACTTCGGCATTCCACGACCCCGGCTGGCCGTGGCGGGTGTCAATCCCCATGCCGGTGAGGCCGGCCGGTTCGGAACAGAGGAGAAGGAACTCATCGAGCCGGTGGTCCGGTCCCTGGATGCCGTCTGCGGGCCCGGGTGCGTGCTGGGACCTTATCCTCCGGACACCGTCTTCACCCGGGCCTATCACGGGGAGTTCGACGCCGTGGTGGCCATGTATCACGACCAGGGGCTCATCCCCGTCAAGCTGGTCCACTTCGATGAAGCCGTCAACGTGACGCTGGGCCTTCCCATCGTTCGAACCTCCGTGGATCACGGCACGGCCTACGACATAGCAGGTCAGGGGAAGGCCCGGGCGTCCAGCCTCATCCACGCCGTCCGGACCGCCGTCTCCATGGCGCGTTTTCGGTCCCTTGCGCAAGCGGGCATACCCGGCTGACGATCTGGGCCGTTCCTGTACCGTTCCAAATGGATGCAGGAACGGGCCGAGCCCTCACTGAGCGGTCCCTGCGGGCGGGCGTAAAGCCCGCCCCTGCGAAAGAGGATGAACCCCAAGAGTAGGGGCGGGGTTTATCCCCGCCCGCGATAGCGTGCGGGGATAGGGAAACCCCATGAAAGAGAGGCTCCTTTCAAGTTATGGACGAACGGCCGGCGGGGATGACGGCCATGACGAGGGAAGATGAAGGACTCGGGCGGCTGATCCGCATCCGGGGGGCCCGTCAGCACAACCTGAAGAACATCGACCTGGATCTTCCCAAGGACTCCCTCATCGTGGTGACGGGCGTGAGTGGATCCGGCAAGTCCACGCTGGCCTTTGACGTCCTGCACGCGGAAGGATGCCGCCGCTATCTGGATGCGTTTCTTCCCGCCTCCAGATTCGCCTTCGGGGCTCCCTGGCGCCAGGAAAGACCGGACGTGGACGTCATCGAGGGACTCAGCCCCACGGTGGCCATCCAGCACAGGCGTCTTCCGGCCGATCCCCGGTCCACCGTGGGAACGGTCACGGAGATCAGCGATTTTCTGAGGATCCTCTATGCCCGGCTGGGCACGGTCACCTGTCCCGCCTGCCGCGTTCCCATCCGCGCCCACACCATTCCCGAGATGGTGCAGGAGGTTCAGCGCCTCCCCGAAAAGAGCCGCCTTCTCGTTCTGGCGCCGCTGGCTCCCGTGACGGCCGCCGATCTGGGAAAGACCCTCGTGCGCCTCCGCCGGGAGGGGTTTGCCCGGGTCCGGTTCGAGGGATGGGTGCATCTCCTGGCCCCCCTTCCCACTCTCCCCAGGCGAAGCACCTACGATCTTCAAGTGGTGGTGGACCGGCTGGTGGTCACAAGGGACGCGGCGCGCAGGCTGGCCGATTCCCTGGAACTGGCCGCTCAGCTGGGTCGGGGGACGGCCGGTGTGGCGGTCCTGGACGGCGGAGAGGTCTACTTTTCCCAAAACCGGGTGTGCGGCCGGTGCGGGTGGGAAGCCCCCGAGCCCACGCCGCAGCTCTTTTCCCACTTTCATCCGGAGGGCGCATGCCCGAGTTGCCAGGGGTTGGGTTATGGGCAGAAGGCGAAGCCCGCCAGGGGGAAGTCTTCGGCAGAGGAGGCACCCCACTGGGAGGGTGAGCCCTGCGGGTCCTGCAAGGGTTCGCGCCTGAACCAGCGGGCGCTCTCCGTTCTGCTGGACGGGTGCTCCTTCGGGGAGGCGGGTGCCCTGGATCTCCCGGCCTTTCGCCGATGGATGGAAAACCTTTCGGTGGAGCCCGCCAAGGAAGCGGTGGCGTCCGGACCCCGCCGCGAAATCCTCCGGCGGGTGGACGCCCTTCTCGATCTTGGGCTGGACTATCTCCATATCGGCCGGGGGGCCGGCACCCTTTCCAGCGGAGAAGCCCAGCGGTTGCGTCTGGCCCAGCAGCTCAACACCCCCCTGTCCGGCGTGCTCTATCTGTTGGATGAACCCAGCGTGGGCCTTCACGCGCGCGATCGTGAACGCCTTCTGCGGACGCTTTTTCGATTTCGCGATGCCGGGAACACGGTGCTTCTGGTGGAACACGACCTGGAGGTGCTTCGGTGGGCGGACCACGTGGTGGACCTGGGCCCAGGCGGCGGAACCGAAGGGGGGAGGGTGCTCTACAGCGGCCCTCCGGAGGGGATCGTGCGCTGCGAAGGGTCCCTCACCGGCCGATACGCCGGCGGTGCCAAGAAGCTCGGGTTTGAGAGGGTTTCGTCTTGGGCGGCGCAAGGCCATGGCGTTTTGCGCCTGACGGGAGCGAAGGGGCGCAACCTGAAAAACCTCAGCGTGGCTTTCCCTCTGGGGCGGCTCACGTGTGTGACCGGCGTCTCCGGATCGGGAAAGACGAGCCTGGTGAGGGACACCCTCTACCCGGCGGTCCGAAACCGGCTGCACCGAGGGAACATGCCGGAGCTTCCCTATAACGGACTGGAGGGTTGGGAGGATCTTCAAGGCGTGTTCCGGATCGACCAGGCGCCCATCGGAACCACGCCCCGGTCCACGCCGGGGACCTACACCGGGGTCTTCGACCTCCTACGAAACCTCTTTGGGAATCTTCCGGAAGCGAAGGCCAGGGGATACCGTGCGGAGCGTTTCTCCTTCAACACCAAGGGAGGTCGCTGCGAGGCGTGCCAGGGGGAGGGGCGGCAGAGGATCGACATGGTTCTGCTGCCGGACGTGTTTGTGACGTGCCCGGCCTGCGGGGGGAGTCGCTACGAGGAGGCCACCTTGGAGATTCGGTTCAAGGGCTATAGCATCGCCGACGTGCTTCACATGACCGTGGCACAGGCCCTGGAGGTTTTCCAAAATCTGCCGGCCATCCGAAACCGCTTGCAGATCCTTTCGGATGTGGGGCTCCATTATCTCCAGCTGGGGCAGCCCGGAAACACGCTTTCGGGCGGGGAAGCCCAACGGGTGAGGCTGGCCCGAGAGCTGGGGTGTCGCGTGAAGGGCCAGACCCTGTACATCCTGGACGAACCCACACGCGGGCTCCATATCCACGATGTGGAAAAACTCCTGTGGATCCTGCGCCGGCTGGTGCAGCAGGGACACACGGTCATCGTCGTGGAGCACCATGTGCCCTTCATCGGTTGCGCGGATCACGTGATCGACCTGGGGCCGGAGGGCGGACCGGAAGGGGGCCGGGTGGTGGCGGAGGGGCCGCCTCGGGTGCTGGCTGAAAAGGGCGGGTCCCACACGGCACGGGCCCTGGCGAGGTTCTTCCGTACCCTTTAGACGCCTGTGGACAGGTGGTAGGCGATGCAGTCCAGCTTGATGGTGAAATCCACGTTTTCCACGTGACAGCAGTCGGGGACCTGGATCTGCACAGGGGCGAAGTTGAGGATCCCGTTGATGCCCGCCAGGATGAGCTGATTGGCGACGCTTTGAGCGGCGCCGGCGGGCGTGGCGATGACGCCGATGTGCACGTCACGCTCGCGTACCACGTCTTCCAGCTCATCCACGTGGTTGACGATCAGTCCGTTGGGAAGCTTCTTTCCCACCTTCTGGGGATCCACGTCGAAGGCCGCCGTGAAGATGTAGCCGTGCTTGACGAAGTTTCCGTGGCGGATGAGGGAGGAGCCGATGTTGCCGAGTCCCACCATGGCCAGGTTCCAGGTGCGGCTGAGCCCGAGGATGTCCTTGATCTGATTGACCAGATCCGCCACATGGTAGCCCACGCCCCGAACGCCGAACTCGCCGAAATAGGCCAGGTCCTTGCGGATCTGTGCGGGATTGACCCCACACTGCTTGGCGAGCCGCTCGGACGAGATCACCTCCACATCCTCTTCCAACAGCTCCTGGAGCGTGCGCATGTAAATGGACAGGCGGTTGATGGTCGCCATGGGGATCTTGGCAAATTTCATCCTCAACCCTCATCGGTGGTCTGGTGGTCCTGGTTGATACCTGTGCATTTCGGCCGCAAAGGGGCCGGAGTTGTGCGTCTGTTCACATGGCCTCTCTGAAAAGAAGGCCGAATCATGGGAAAAAGATGGGACCGGGCCCCGGATGGGGCCCGATCCTCTAACGATTCAGCCTTGATGTCACCGTTGCTTAGTGGGCGGCCAGCCCCACGAAGCCCTGGATGAGCTTGGAGACGGGGTTGGCGTAGATGAGGATCAGGGCGATGACGAGAGCGTAGATACACAGCGACTCGATCATGGCCAGACCGATCATCATGGTCACGGTGATCTTACCGGAAGCTTCAGGGTTGCGCGCCACGCCTTCCACCGAGCTCTTGATGGCCATGCCCTGGCCCAGGCCCGTTCCAAACGCGGCGATGGCGATTCCGAAGCCGGCGGCGACGGCGGAATACATGAAGAAGCGAATGCCTTCCACCTTTTCAGCCGCGCCGGCATCCGCGGCGAGGGCCACCGTGGTCAATCCGAGCACCAGCAACGTCGTGAGAAAACCAACCTTTCTAGACATCGACACAACCTCCTTGAATGTAGTGGATTTGAATTGGGGTTTTTATATATGCGGCCTTCCTCCAACCGCTACCGCCTTGTTTAGTGGGCTTCTTCGATGGCGCCCGCAAAGTACATGGAAGAAAGCAGACAGAAGATGAATGCCTGCACGAAGCCGGTGAAGAGCCCCAGGAACATGATGGGAAGGGGCGCCAGGTACAGACCGGCCAGGAAGAACAAGATCGCCAGCACCAGCTCCTCCCCGAAGACGTTGCCGAAAAGACGGATGGACAGGCTCAACACACGGGCCGCATGGCCGATGAGCTCGATGGGGAAGATGAGCGGCGTCAGCCACCAGATGGGGCCCATGAAGTGCTTGATGTAATGGGCGCCGTGGAACTTGATGCCGATCACATGGGTATAGACCACCACGATGATGGCGCAGGCTGCCGTGGTGTTGATGTTGGCCGTGGGCGCGAAGAAGCCGGGGATCATGCCCATGTAGTTGCTCACCAAAATGAAAAACCCCAGGGTGGCGATGAGCGGAAAGGCGAACCGGCCTTCTTCCCCGGTGATGCCCACCATGAAATCCTCGATGCCGGTGATCACCATCTCGAAGAAATTCTGTCCTCCGGACGGCACCAGCTCCAGCCGACTCACCGCCAGCTTGGCCAGGACCAGCAGAAGGATGGCCACCACCCACGTATAGGTCACGTGGGGCAGAAGAAGCTTCTGCACGAAGGTGTGGGCTTCTTCCGCGCTGTGAGCCACGGGCAGCCCCAACTTCTCCAACAGCAAACTGAGAAACAGAACCGGGTGTTCCATAGCTTACCTTTCCCCCTTGAGCATCATATTTAAGGCCTGATGCAGCCCCACCACCACGATGCTGACCACCACCGACGACAAGCCCACCAGGAACGCCACCGAGTCGACCCAGCCGTAGTAGATGATGGTAAAGACCACGAAGAGGGTCCCCAGGAAGCGCAAGTAGTATTTCACAAACAACGCGCCCTTGGAGGGGACCTGCCGCGGGTTCCGAAAGGCGCGGTGCAGCTGCCAGCGCATGATCCGGAAGCTGGCTGTCACCGTGGCACCACCCAGAACCACTCCCCAAACATGCTTCTTGGAAAACCACAGGAGCGCCCCGAGGAGGGTGATCAGGAGAAAGATCACATTCACAACCTCGATGCGCCGGACCAGCTTTTCATCGACCGATAGGGTGTGCAAGGGCCCCTATGACTTTCGTTCCTCTTCTCGCTGTTGCTTCCGCATGAAGCGGTAGTAGTTGCGAAAGCCGGCGATGATGCCCATGACCAGAAAGACCAGGGTCAGCCAGGGGAAGGTTCCCAGCGTGGAGTCCAGCCAGAAACCGAGCCCCGCGCCGATGAAGATGGCGAAGGCCACGGAAAAGCCCAGGGTGCTCGCTAACCCCACTTGCCGCAACAGTTTTTTCGTTTCTTCTTTCATCGGCGACTTCGTGTAAAATATCACAGACTACCTAGCACACGCCCCTGGGCAAGTCAACGGCTTTTTCAGAAACCCAGAGCGTTTTTCACCACCTGGAGAGCCTCCCCGGCGGCGGCGATGGTCTCGTCCAGCGCCTCCCGATCGTGGGCCAAACCCACGAAGAAGCATTCGAACTGGGACGGCGCCAGGTAGACGCCGCGGGCAAGCATCTCGCGAAAGTAGATCCCGTAAGCCTCCGTGTTGGACTGGAGGGCGGACTGGAAGTCCCGGACGGGCTCGCCGTTGAAAAAGGCGCATCCCATGGACCCCACCCGGTTCAGGGTGACGGGCACGCCCGCTTCCTCGGCCGCCCGGGCGAGACCCGCTTCCAGGTAGGCGGCCCGTTCTTCCAGGGTTTCGTAGACCCCGGGACGGCTCAGGATATTCAGCATGGCCAGGCCCGCCGCCATGGCCAACGGGTTTCCCGAAAGCGTCCCCGCCTGGTACACGTTCCCGGTGGGGGCGATGTGCTCCATGATCTTCCGGCGCCCTCCGTAGGCTCCCACGGGAAGGCCGCCGCCGATGATCTTTCCCAGGCAGGTGAGATCGGGCAGGACCCCGAATCGCTGCTGAGCCCCGCCGGGCGCCAGCCGAAAGCCGGTGATGACTTCATCGAAGATGAGAAGGGCCCCGTGGGTGTCGCACAGCCGCCGGAGCCCCTCCAGAAAACCGGGGGCGGGGGGAACGGTGCCCATGTTGCCGGCCACCGGCTCCACGATCACGCAGGCGATCTGGTCGCCCATCTTCCGAAAGGCCGTCTCCACGGCGTCCAGGTCGTTGTAGGGAAGCGAGACGGTGTGGGAGACGATTTCATCCGGCACTCCCGGACTTCCGGGGATTCCCAAGGTGAGCAGGCCGGAACCTCCCTTGACCAGCAGGCAGTCGCTGTGGCCGTGGTAGCAGCCGTCGAACTTGATGAGCTTGGGCCGGCCCGTATACCCCCGCGCCAGACGGATGGCGCTCATGGTGGCTTCCGTTCCCGAGTTCACCATGCGTACCATGTCCATGGAGGGCACCATGGAAACCACCTTCTCCGCCATCTCCACTTCCAGCCGGCAAGGGATGCCGTAGGAGGTGCCGCGGGTGGCGGCCTGGCGGACGGCCTCCACCACTTCCGGGTGGGCGTGTCCGGCGATGAGGGGGCCCCAGGACCCCACGTAGTCGATATAGACGTTGCCGTCCTCGTCTTCCAGACGGCAGCCCGCGGCGCTTTTGACGAAGAAAGGCGTAACGCCCACGGAGCGGCCCGAACGAACCGGGCTGTTCACGCCCCCGGGAAGGACCTGTTCGGCCCTACGAAAAAGCTCCTGGGACAGGGTATGCTTCCGTTCCATGGTTTCCTCCAACAGAGCCTATTCCTCTTTGAGTCTTTGAATTTCCTTGTGGTAGGCCTCCATCAGTTCCTCCAGGCGCAGCATGCCCACCACCCCCACCTGGGGATCCTCGATGGGGATCTGGCCGTAGCCCGAGCGCAGGAATTTGATGAGCGCCTCGTAGAGGCTGTCTTCCACGTTCACGCTGACGGGCGGCGAGGCCAATTCCCCGACCACCAACAGTTCCGCCAGGGATTCCTCGAACAGAATGGATCGCAGATCGGGAAGCGAAAGAATGCCCTTGAGGCGGAACGACTCGTCCACCACGGGGAAGAAGGATTCCCGGGTGTGGACCATGAGCCGCTTGAGATCGGCGAAGGTCATGTCCTGCGGCAGGCTGGTGACCGGGGCCTGTCGTTGGTAGATGTCGTTGACCTTGAGGGCCTGGAGCACGTTGATGACCGCGTCGGCCCGGTGGGCCGGGGAATGGAACTTGTTGAGCACCTGCTTTTCGTACAGGGCCCATCCCTGGGAGAGGAGCACGGCGATGACGGAGCTGAACATGAGAGGCGCCACCAGCCCGTAGCCGCCGGTCATCTCGCAGACCATGAGGAGCGCTCCGATGGGGGCCTTGGCCACGCCGGCAAAGAAGGCCCCCATGCCCACCAGGGCGAAGGCCCCGGGGTTGGTCACCAGGTGGGGATAGTACTGGTGGGAAAGCTGGCCCACCATCCCTCCCAGCATGGCCCCGATGAAAAGCGACGGGCCGAACACCCCGCCGCTTCCCCCCGAGGAGATGGTAAAAGAAGTGGCGAAGATCTTCAGGATCGCCAGGGTCAGCATGAGGGTCACCGGCAGTTGGCCCAGCAGCGCCTTCTGGATGGTTCCGTACCCGCCGCTCAGTACCTCCGGGCGCCACAGGCCCACCAGCCCCACCAGGAGGCCTCCCAAGGCGGGAATGAGGGCCTTTTTCAGCGGAAGACGGCGGAAGAAATAGTCCCGCATTCCGTAGAAGATCTTCACATAGGCAAACCCGAAAGGAACGCAGACCAGGCCCAGAGCGGCATAGAAGAGAAGTTCCACGGGCTGCACGAACGAAATGTGCGGGGTCTCGAAGATGGGCTGATGGCCGAAGATGCTGGTGAAGATCGCGTTGGCCACCACGGACGACATGATGCACAGGATGATGCCCTCGGTTTCGAAATCCTCCCGGTAGAGCACCTCGATGGCGGTGAGCGCGCCTCCCAGGGGGGCTCGGAAGATGGCCCCCAGACCCGCGGCGCAGCCCGCAAGAAGCATGAGGCGCCGTTC
The DNA here is from genome assembly GCF_900129305.1 of Desulfacinum infernum DSM 9756. Taxonomy (GTDB): domain Bacteria; phylum Desulfobacterota; class Syntrophobacteria; order Syntrophobacterales; family DSM-9756; genus Desulfacinum; species Desulfacinum infernum. The sequence continues at coordinate 43,849 of NZ_FQVB01000022.1, forward strand.
CCGAACGGTCATGTTGAGCGTTCGGGCCACCCAGGATCCGAAGCCCGCTCCGATCTGGGCGATGGGTCCCTCCCGGCCCGCGCTGCCGCCGGTGGAAAGGGTGATGATGGAGGCCAGGCTCTTGATGTAGGGAACCCGTGTTCGGATGATGCCTTGCTTGTTGTGGAAGGCGTCGATGAGAGCGTCCGTGCCGTGCCCTTCGGCTTCCGGGGCCCACGTGTAGACGATGAAGCCCGAAAGGAGCCCCCCGAGGATGGGCAAGAGAAAGAGAACCCAGCGGCGAAATTCGGCGGTGGGCTCCAGGTGAACCAGGTGTTCGCCCGCCGGCTTGGCCACGGGGTATCCGGCCAGGTATTCCAGGCAGAAGTACTTGCCCCATTCCAGCAAAACGAAGAAGGCGCAGGCGCCCAGCCCGCTCACCACGCCGATGATCAGGCTGTAGACCACCCACCGGAGGGTTTTGTGCCGGTCCAGTACATCCCGAATAATGGAGGCTCGAATCACCAGTCGTCCGCTTTCCCCGCCGATCTCAGCGCTTTCGTTGATAACAGGTCCCTGACGGTTCAGCTCTCCAAAGGAGCGATCTCGTACTGTTCCAGGTGGAAATGGCGCTCGCCCTGCACCTGAAAACAGGCGTGGAGTTTCTCTTCCAGCCGCTCCAGGGCCGCGCGCTCCTCATCCAGCAGCCGTGCCGCCACCTGAGGATGGACAAGGATCAGCACATTGCGTCCGAAGAGCTCCCGCTGATCCCGCTGCAGTTCCCGCAGGATCTCGTAGCACAAGGTTTGGGTGGACTTGAGGTGCCCTTCCCCTTCGCAGTAAAAGCACGGCTCGCACAGAACGCGCCCGATGCTTTCCTTCGTTCTTTTCCGGGTCATCTCGATGAGACCCAGCTCCGACATGCGCAAGATGTTGGTCTTGCTCTTGTCCTTCTTCACCGCCTCCTTGAGGGCATTGAAGACCTTCTCCCGGTTCGCTTCCTTTTCCATGTCGATGAAATCGATGATGATGATGCCCCCGATGTTCCGGAGCCTGAGCTGACAGGCGATTTCCTTGACCGCCTCCAGGTTCGTCTTGAGGATGGTCTCCTCCAGGTTGCGCTTTCCCACGTAGCGGCCCGTGTTCACGTCGATGGCCGTGAGAGCCTCGGTGGCTTCGATGATGATGTAGCCCCCGGACTTGAGCCACACCTTCTTGCTCAGAGCCCGCTGCACCTCCATTTCGATGCCGTAGGCGTCGAAGATGGGTTCCGTGCCGTCGTAGAGTTCCACGGCGCTCTTGAGCGAAGGCAGGAAGGTTTCCGTGAATTGCAGGATCTTTCGGTATTCCGCTTCGTTGTCGATGACGAGGCGATCCACTTCCTTGGTGAAGAGGTCCCGCACGGCGCGCAGGGTGATGTCCAGATCCCGGTAGACCAGGGAAGGGGCGGAGGCGGATTCCGCCCGGCGCTGGATGTTTTGCCAGAGTTTGAGGAGGAACTCCATTTCCGCCTGGATCTTTTCCAGCTCCTCGCCTTCGGCGGCCGTACGAACGATGAAGCCGCAATGGGCCGGCTTGATGGCGAGCACCAGGTCCCTAAGGCGCTTTCGCTCCTTCTCGTCCTCGATTCGACGGGAGACGCCCACGTGGTCCATGAGGGGCATGAGCACCAGGTTCCGCCCGGGCAGGGTCACATGGGTGGTGATGCGGGCGCCCTTGTTCCCCAGCGGTTCCTTGGCCACCTGCACCAGGATTTCCTGTCCCTCCTGCAGCCGGTCCTCGATGGGGACATCCGCGAAGTGCCGACCGTTGGCGGGCCGGTCCGTTTCCCGGACCTCGGCCAAGGCGTCCGGTCCCTCTCCGCCGTTCATGTCCTGCTCTTCCGCCTGGAAGATCTGCTCCATTTCCAGCAGCGGATGATGGACGTCGCTCACGTAAAGAAAGGCCGCCTTTTCCAGGCCGATGTCCACGAAGGCGGCCTGCATGCCCGGAAGGACTCGAACGACCCGGCCCTTGTAGATGTTTCCGGCGATCCCCAGATCGGATGCCCGTTCGATATAGAGTTCGGCCACCTGGCCGTTTTCCACCAGGGCCACCCGGGTTTCGTAGAAGTCGGCGTTGATGATCAGCTCAGCAGCCATGGTCTAGGACTCCAGCGGATCTGCGGACAATTTGCAAACGCGAGCCGTGTCGGAAATGGGCTCGGAATCCGCCATCAGTTGCTCCAAAACCGCTTGCGGCCGGAAATGCCACCCCGGCCGGTCCACCAGTCGCATCAGGACGGCCGACGGGTTCACGCGTTCCAGGCTTTGCACCACCTCGTCCAGGGGCGCCTCCACCTGCCCCCGCTTCGTCTTCTTGACCAGGCGCAGCCGGGGGCGGATACGCCAAATTGCCATGATACAGTCCACTTGGGAGGGGGTCAAATGGGAAACTCGATACGTGATCAGCCGCTCCCGGGGGGGGTGCTTTCCCGGCTGCGCCTCCAAGACATCCAAAACCTGCAGGCCTTCGGGAAGCTCCCTGTTCAGAGCCTCTCGTATGTGATCCGAAGACAGGGCCCTTTCCAGTTGCAGGGTCCCTTCCTCCGCCTGGCTTTCCATGCCCAGCGGCAGGGCTTCCGAAAAGGAGACCTTGGGATGGGGGTGGAATCCCCGGCTGAAAACCACGGGAAGGCGGGATCGCCGGATCGCCCGTTCAAAGAGTCTTCCCACCTCCAGTTGGCCCAGGAATCGGGCGGGACCGCGCTTGGCGTAGCGGAAGCGGTAGGTGCGCAGCGCCTGCGGGCCAGGGGCGCTGGAAGCTCCTTCCGGCGGATTCAGGGCCGGCTCCTCCCGGTGGAGCCGAGGCTCCACCACCTTGTGATCGCACACCCCGCAGCGGCTGCATCGCTCCCAACGGCAATCGCCCGTGGGTTCTTCGGCCCGGGCCTTCTCGTATTCCTTCCAGAGAAAGGCCTTGTCCAGGCCCGCGCTCAAGTGGTCCCAGGGCAGCACGTCGTTTTCTTCGAAGGCCCGCTGGGCCCAGCGGGATGGATCGATACCGGCCCTTCGGAAGGCTTCCTCCCAGACTTCCATACGCAGCCACTCCCCCCAGCCGTCGAAGCGGGCTCCTCGGTGCCAGGCATCTTGGATCACATGGGCCAGGCGCCGGTCTCCCCGGGCGAAGACCGCTTCCAGGAAGCTTTGATCCGGGTCATGCCACTTGAGGCGCACTCCCGGTTTCTTGAGGCGCTCCTTGAGGTAGGCCAGACGCTCCCGGATCTCTTCCCGGGGGATCTGGCCCACCCACTGGAAGGGCGTCATGGGCTTGGGCACGAAGGTGGAAACAGACACATTGACCTTGGCTTTCCGGGCCTTGCCCGCCTTCCAAACCTCCAGGGAAAGATCCGCCAGGGCGTCCAGATCCTCCCGCGTCTCGGTGGGAAGCCCCATCATGAAGTAGAGCTTCATGAGATTCCAGCCCAGGTGGTAGGCATCGCGGGCGGTGGTGATCAGGTCGGCGTCGGAGATGTTCTTGTTGATCACCCGCCGGAGCCTTTCGCTGCCCGCTTCCGGCGCCACGGTGAACCCGGTCTTTCTCACCTTCCGGATCTGCTCCATGAGCTCCTGGGTGAGGGTGCCCACGCGCATGGACGGAAGGGAGACGGCCACCTTCCGGGAGGCCACCGCCTCCATGAGGGCTCTCAGCAGAGGGGCGACCTGGCAGTAGTCTCCCGTGCTCAGGGAAAGCAGGGAGATCTCTTCGAAGCCGGAGGTGTCGATGGCCGTAAGGGCCTTATGAAAGACTTCTTTCGGATCCCTTTCCCGGACCGGGCGGTAGATGTAGCCCGCCTGGCAGAAGCGGCATCCCCGTGTGCATCCCCGGGCGATTTCCAGCCCCAGCCGGTTGTGGACGATATCCACCAGGGGAACCAGGGGGTGGCTGGGAAGGGGGGAGACCCGGTCCAGGTCGGTGACCAACCGTTTTCGCACGTTGGGGTAGTCGGCATAGCGGGGCTCCACGGCCCGGAGGCGCCCCGAGGCGTCGTAGCGGGGTGTGAAGAAGGCCGGCACATAGACCCCCGGTACTTTCCGAGCGGCTTCCAGGAATTCGGAGCGGGGAGCCCCGGCCTCTTTCCAAAGCCGCAACAATTCCACCAGTTCCTTCAGGGCCTCTTCGGCTTCACCCAGGACCACCAGATCCAAAAACGGCGCCAGCGGCTCCGGATTGAAGGCGCACGGGCCCCCGGCGATCACGAAGGGATCCCCGTCCCCCCTCTCGGCGCTTCTGAGCGGGATGCCGCTCAGGTCCAGCATGGTCAGTACGTTGGTGTAACTCAGCTCGTACTGGAGGCTGAAGCCCACCAGGTCGAACCGGTTCAGCGGACGGCGGGATTCCAGGCCGTAGAGGGGCGTCCGGGTTTCCCGGAGCCTCTTCTCGAAGTCGGGCCAGGGGGTGTAGGCCCGGTCGGCCATCACCCCTTCCATGGCGTTCAGAAGGTAATAGAGGATGCGCAGACCCAGGTGGCTCATGCCCACTTCGTAGACATCCGGAAAGGCCAGGGCGATGCGGACCTGGGCGGCGTCGAAACGTTTAAGCCGGGCATGGATTTCCCCGCCCGTGTAGCGGGCCGGCCGCTCGATGTTGTGGAGAAGATCGTCCAGATCGATACTCTTCATGGAATCTCCCGTGGGCCGGGCCTCATGGCCGCGTCGGCCCGTTTTTCGGACCGGATAAAAGCATTTGTATATACGGGAGGCTTGCGAGGAGGGTCAACCCCAAAGGCCTGCCTGGGAAGCCGTTTTCCGGGCACTTTGTCCTTGCAATCGCCCGGGCGGCGTGCTAAGGGATACGTGAAATTTTTATCACTTTCAGGCCCTCGCAAAGGATGTCCCGCGGTCCGTGGACGTCTTTCTATTTGTGAGCGACACGGTGCTAGGAAGCCATTTAAGGGAAGAGAAGGAGGACGGACGATGAAAGTGTTTCTGGGCGGGATTGCCGCAGCGTTTTTGGGGATTATCGGAATCTTCATCTGGTTTAAACCGTTCCTGCACCTGCTGGCGGGTGCTGTGCCGTTGATGCTGCTTCTGGGCGGCGCCATGGCGGCCTATCTGGGTTACGACGAAGTGAAGGATCAGCTTCCTTTCGGCAAGAAGAAAGAGGAAGAGGAAGCGGCTCCCGCCGCGGCTTCCGAGGATGTTTCCAAGTACAAGGAAGAGGCCGAGAAGTACAAGCAGGAAGTGGAAAAGCTCAAGGCAGAGCTGGAGAAGGCCAAGGGCGAAGCGGCCAGCTGATCCCGGCCCCTGTCGCTTCAAGAGACGAAAGAGCCTCCCGATTCCGGGAGGCTTTTTTTGTGTGTGCGGCTCGCGGTTTCAGCCGTGCGAAGCGTGTCCCCGGCTTGAACGGGAAGCAGGGATCCAGGCTTACCTGTGACTTGTGGGGTCCCGCTTGCGCGGGAGTGACGGTTTGTAAACTTCTCGGGCCGGTTTCTGGAAAGTTGGGTAGCGATGGTGCCTTTCCGCGGGGCTGCAAGCCCCGCGGCTACGAAGAGGCCGGAAACCAAGGATCATGGCGCCATGCCCGCCACCCCGCTTGGAGGAAAGGGCGGCACGGCCTACAGGTCCACGGCCTTTTGCCACATGAGCAGGCTGCGGTAGCCGCCGCTCAGGTTCTTGGCCCGGAAGCCGTATTGGCGAAGCGCCCGTGCCGCCACATAGGAGCGCTGGCCCACGTAGCAGTAGACCCAGATCTCGCGATCCCGGGGCAGCTCGTTCATCCTGCGGCGGAGTTCCCCCAGGGGAATGTGGACGGCCCCTTCCACGTGGCCCCGTTTGAATTCCAACGGCTCCCGCACATCCAGGACGCAGACGCCCTCCGGTCGCGCCGCCATCTCGGGGGCGTGGACCACCTCCACATCCCCCCGCAGGACGTTGGCGGCGATCATGCCCGCCAGGTTGACGGGATCCTTGGCCGAGCCGAATTGGGGCGAATAACACAGTTCCGCCTCCTCCAGATCAAAGACGGTGCCCCCTTTCTGGATTGCCATGGAGATGATGTCGATCCTCTTTTCCACGCCCTCCTTGCCCACGGCCTGGGCACCGAGGATCCTGCCGTCCTTCTTGGAGAAGATGAGCTTGATGGTGATGACTTCGGCTCCGGGGTAATAGTTGGCGTGGTGGCCCGGATGTAGATAGATCTTTTCGCATTGCAGGGGGGAATCCCAGAGTCCCAGCCTTTTCAGCACCTTTTCACTGGGGCCTGTGGCGGCCAGCACCTGGTCGAAAACCCCCACCACGGCGGTCCCCTGAACGCCGCGGAACCGCACGTCCCGGCCGCAGATCACATCGGCGGCGATCCGCCCCTGGCGGTTGGCGGGGCCCGCCAGGGGCATGAGTCCCCTGCTTCCCGTCACCACGTTGTAGACCTCCACCGCATCGCCCACGGCCCAGATGTGGGGATCGCTGGTCCGCATGCGCTCATCCACCCGGATTCCGCCCATGGGCCCCAGCTCCAAACCGGCCTCCATAGCCAGCCGTACTTCCGGGCGCACCCCCACGGCCAGGATGACCACATCCGAATCCACCGTGCCGCCCGATTTCAGGTGCACGGTGAGGAGCCCGTCGTCGCTTCGACTCACCCGCGCGACTTCCTCGCCCAGCCGGATGTCCGCGCCTCGCTCCGTGAGGGCTTCGTGGATGGGAACGACCATCTCCGGGTCGGAAAGGGGCATGAGCTGGCGCTGCAGTTCCACCAGGGTCACCTGGAGGTTTCGCCGGAGGAGATTTTCCGCCATTTCCAGCCCGATGTACCCGCCTCCAATGATCACGGCGCGGCCCGCCCGGGCCTCCTCGATCCGCTTTCGGATCTCCCGGCTGTCGGGAATGGTCCGAACGGAAAAGACCCCCGGAAGGTCCAGTCCTTCGATGGGCGGTTTGACGGGGGATGCCCCCGGTGAGAGGACCAAGGCGTCGTAGCGTTCCTCGTAATTTGTTCCGCTCCCATGATCCCGGACCGTCACGGTCTTTTCTTGCCGGTTGACGGCCACCACCTCGGAATGCAGACGCACCTGGATGTTGAAGCGGTCCCGGAACAGCTCCGGCGTGGCCACCAGGAGGCTCTGTTCCCGGCGGATCACGTCGCCCACGTAGTAGGGCAGGCCGCAATTGGCGAACGATACGAAGGGGCCGCGCTCGAACAGGATGATCTCCGCCTGCTCGTCCATCCTTCGGGCACGTGCGGCGCAGGAAGCGCCTCCGGCCACGCCTCCCACGATCAGAATCCGCTTTCCGTTGCTCATGCTTTCCTTCCTCCCGGTGTCATCCATTTGTCTTTGGAGGTGCCTTTCGTCGCGTGTTCGTCTTTCCCCTCCGGTGGCTGGTCCGCTCCACACCATAGTCAAGAGCCTTCCATTGGGCAATGCCGGAGGAGCGGCGAGGGCCTCCGTCGTGACGCAGGAGTCTTGCCAACACCCGTTGCGGAATCCATAATGCGGGGAAATACCGATGGCGGCTTCTTTCACCGGGAAATCCTGGGGGCCGCCAAGTCCCCCATGACCGCGCGCAGGGGATGCGCCGGGTGATGTGCCGCACTAAAGCCGGGTGGTTCGACATTGCTCAAGACACCTTCTCATGAACGGGCCCATGAACGGGTTCTCGGACGATTTTCCACCGCCTGGATGCTGATGGGGATCCTGGTCTTGACGGTGTTTGCCGGGGCGACCCGAGTCCTCGGGCAGGTCCCGGGAACCATCGCCTACGAGGTGGACTTGGAGGGGGCCTTGGAAAAGCGGGATCTTGCCGACATCCGGCCGCTCCTTGGAAGCGTGCAGTTGCAGCCGGAAGGAGCCGTCTCCCAGGCCCAGCTCAGGCGACGGGCCGAAAAGGATCGCCGAACGATCCGATCCTGGCTCCGCTCGCGCGGCTACTACGGCGGCCGCGTAACCTTCCGGCTGGAGACGACCGGAGAGGCCGTTCGTCTCGTCTTTCAAATCGAACCGGGCGCCCTTTACGTCCTGGACGTGCCCCGGTTGGAAGTTCCCCAGCTGGAAGCGGTGCTGACAGCGAAGCTCTTGGAATCCTTGAAGGCCGCGCTGCCAGAAGGGGCACCGGCGGCCTCCCAGGCCATCCTCGATGCGGACAAACGGCTTCTCACCTTCCTGGCCGACAACGGGTATCCCCTTTCCCGCATCCGGGAAAGAAAGGTGGTGGTGGACCACGATGTGCGCCGCGTGCGGGTCACCTACCGGGTGGATCCCGGGCCCCGGGCCCTTTTCGGCCCCTTGCGCATCGAGGGCTTGGAATCGGTTGACGAAGAGGTGGTCCGGGCTCGCATCCCCTGGCGGGAAGGCCGCCTGTTCGACAGGCGCCTTCTCAACGAGGCGCGAAACCGGCTCGTGGCCCTGGACCTCTTTTCCATCGTTCGTTTCTCCACGGCCGAAAAGGTGGATGACCAGGGGCGTCTTCCCGTGGTTCTCACCGTCGTGGAACGAAGGCATCGAACCTTCCGGGGGGGCTTGTCCTATACGACGGACACGGGGCCCGGGGCGAAGGCGTCCTGGCAGCACCGTAACATGCGACGGCGCGGGGAGCGACTGGATCTGGGCGTCACCGCATCCCCTCTCAGCCAGAGCCTGAGCGGGGCTTTTCTCATTCGCGACTACCTGAGGACGAACCAATCCTTGCAGATGGAAGCCGAATTTTCCCGGGAGGACACCGACGCGTATCTCTCCCAGGCGGCGGACGCTCTGGTGACCCTCCAGCGGAACCTGGGCGGCGGTATGCGGGTGGGCGCCGGAGCCGGCTTTCGATTGTCGTCGGTGGAAGAAGACGGAAAGGAAGACTCCTTCGGCCTTCTCTATGCGCCCGTGTTATTTGCTTTGGACAACACGGACGATCCCCTGGATCCGTCCAAAGGGCTAAGGCTTCAGCTGAATTTTTCGCCCTACTGGGATATGCTGGATCTGTCCCTGGCCTTTTCCAAACTGTCCGCCTCTGCGAGTGCCTACAGGGAAGTGCTGGACGACAGGCGCCTCGTCCTGGCTTTCAAGGCCGCCGCGGGTTCCATCTTGGGCGCGGGTCGCGACGCCGTCCCGGCCGACATCCGCTTCTATGTGGGGGGAGGCGGGTCCGTCCGGGGATACGAATACCAGAGCGTGGGCCCCTTGGAAGGAACGGATCCGGTGGGCGGCCGATCCTTCTTTCTTGTGAATGCCGAGGCCCGGTGGAAGATCACCGAGCGCTACGGCATGGTCCTTTTCGTGGACGGAGGTTCCGCCTATGCCGACGCCCTTCCCGGCTCCGGCGAGACCCCCCGCTGGGGAGCGGGCCTGGGGCTGCGCTACTACTCGCCGCTGGGACCCTTCCGGATCGACGTGGCCTTCCCGCTCAATCGCAGGGAAGGCATTGACGATGCCTTCCAGTTCTATGTAAGTCTGGGCCAGGCCTTTTGAGTGACCGGTCATGACGGAGGTTTCCATGCGTAAAGCCTTGATCGTTGCGATCCTGGCGGTTCTCCTGCCGGCCCTTGTCCCGGTTCCCCTGCCGGCTGCGGAAAGACTCCAGTTCGGAGTGGCGGTGCGTTCCGGGTTCACGGCCATCAAAAAGGAGGAAACCTTTCATATCCAGGAGTTGGTGGCCTTTCACACCCTGCCGTGGGACTGGAAATGGAAGGACGGCTGGTATCTCAATACCTTGTGGGAGATCCACTTCGGGCTGTTGAGCGCCGCCGGCGAAGACCGGGTGCTCTTTTCCACGGGCCCGGCCCTGGTGCTTGAGACCCCGTGGAAGCGCGTCTCTTTCGTTTTCGGCTTTCGGCCGGGCTTTCTCGAAGACCACGTCTTCGGAAAAGAAAACGTGGGGGGCGCTTTGCAGTTCACGGAGGAGCTGGGCGTGGACCTGGCGATCCTGGGCGGTTTGAGCGTGGGGTACCGTTTCCAGCATATTTCCAATGCCGGCCTCTATAACCACAATCCCGGCCTGGATTTCCATGTATTGGAGTTGCGCTGGCTCCTGCCCTGACGGTCCGGCGAGGTGGGAGGGGGGAATCCCGCGGGAGCGGGAAGGATGCCTGCCGGGAGAGAACCATTGTTTCATTGGGTTTCTCTAACACCGCCCGCCCCTCAAAACGTTCTCCCGGCCCCGACCGGAAATGTCAGGCGGTGTGCTCACCATGAAGAGACTTTTTAAGCTTGCCGTTCTCTCGGCATGTGCGCTCTTGCTGCTTCTGGCGGCGCTTTGGGGGGGACTCCAGCTTCCGGCGACCAAGCGGTTCGCCGCCAAGGTCTTGTCCCAAGAACTTTCCGGCCCCGGGCAGGTGATGGAACTGGAAGGCCTATCCGGATGGATTCCCTTTTCCCTGGGCGTGGAACGTCTTCGGGTGGGGGATGCCGGCGGGACGTGGCTTGAACTGAACGACGCTCAACTGGACTGGAACCCCTGGGCGCTCCTCGGCGGACGCCTTCAGGTGAGGACGTTGGGAGCGCGCCGTCTTCGCCTCCTGCGCCTTCCAGCTCCAGCCGAACCTTCTCCCTCCCCGAAAGACGCCGAACCCTGGGGGCCTCCGAAAAGGTTCTTCCCCATCACCGTGGAACGCCTCTTTCTGGATCACCTCTTCCTGGACGCTCCTGTGGCGGGGGAACCTTTGATGGCGTCCGTTCAGGGCACCGTGAGCTCCCGCCTGGAGGAGGGGGCACTGGAGGCGGCCTTGAACGTGACCGGCCTGGAAAACGCCGCCGGGACGCGCCTGTCCCTCCTCGCCCTTGTCAAGCCGGGGATCCCTCATCTTTCCATACGTCTCGATCTTTCCGAATCGCCCGCGGGGTGGGTGGGCCGGCGTGCGGGAATTGCAGGTGACGGGGAGGTGTTCGCGCAGGTGGAGGCGGGAGGCGATCTTTCCCGGTGGGAGGGAACGATGGCCTTCCGGGCCGCGGCGCTGGGCAGGGCCCATCTCTCCTTCGGTCTGGATCTTCCCCGCACCGGAGTTCCCCTCGAGATTTCCCTCCAAGGTACCGCGGAACCCTCCCGGACCCTCCTTCCGGAACCCTGGATCCCCCTCCTGGCTCATCCGACGGATCTTTCCGTTCTTGCCAAAAGATGGGAGGACGGCACTCTGGATGTGGCCTCCCTCCACCTCGCCTCGCCCGCACTGGATCTTTCCGTTTCCGGCCGCCTGCGGCCGGATTCCATGCATGTGGAGGAGGTGTCCTACCGGCTGGGGGTTTCCGACCTGGGGGTTCTTTCCTCCCTGGCGGGCCTTCCGATTTCGGGGAAGGCGGCGGCGGACGGGACCCTGAGGGGGAACGCGAAGGATCTGGAGGGCCGGACGGTGCTCACCCTTGAGGATCTTTCGCTTCCCGAATTTTCGGGCCAGGCCGTCCGCCTTCAGGCCTGCTGGGCCGTGGGCCTGGGCGGCAAAGGCCCCTACCCGGCCTCGTCCGTGGAGCTGGAAGGCGAGGCCCACCGGCTGGTTCTAAAGCACGGAGATCCCACGGCCGTTCCCAATCTCCAGCTCGTCGCCCGCGGGCGCCTGGCCCCGGAAGGGGAACTGGTTCTGGAAGTCGGACATGTGCAGATCCAGGAGATGGGCGACATGAAACTTTCCGGGACCGCGGACCTTGGAAAGCGGATCTTGCAAGGGGGCTTCCATCTGGATCTTCCTTCCCTGGCCCGGTTTTCCTCCCTCGCACCCCAGCGTCTGGAGGGGCGCCTGGAGGCGTCCGGCACCGTGGAAGGCTCCTGGAACGGTTTCCACCTCAAGGCCGTGTTGGAAGCAAGCGACCTGGCCTACGGGGACATCCGCTGGAAGCGGGCCCGGGTGGACCTGGACGCAGCGGATCTACCCGGGTCCCCCCGGGGACAAATGACCGTGAAGGCCGACCACGTCCATGGGCCACTCTGGGCGGAAACTCGTTTTGCCGTAATCGACCGCACCGTGGATCTTTCCTACCTGGACGTCCGGTACCGGGACGCGGTTCTTCGAGGACAGGTCAAGGGGGAGCCGGCCGCCCTTTCCTTTACGGGAACCTTGGATCTTTCCGTGCCCCGGCTGGAGCAACTGGGGGATGTTGTGGGTAAGAACCTGCACGGAAGCGTCCAGGCCCGCCTGGATCTGGCCAAGGACGGTGACCGGTCCCGGGCGAAAGGGAATCTGACGGCAACGTCCATTCGCTTCGAAGACGCGTCGCTGGATTCGCTCCGATGCGATCTGGACGTGGCCCGGCTGGGGCCGAATCCCCAGGCAACGGTGCGTTTGGCGGGAAGCGGCCTGCGCCTTCCTTCGCTTTTCTTGGATAAGGTCCAGGCGCAGGTCGAGGGCGACGGGCGGCGGCTGGCCTATTCCGCGGAATGGCAGGGGAAGGCCGCGGCGTCTTTCCGGGCGGACGCCAGGGGCTTTCTGGAACGGGATCCCGACCGCATGGATCTTGTTCTTGAGCGGCTTTCCGGCCGCTTGGCGGACATGCCCTTTTCCCTTGAGCGGAAGGCCGTTCTGAGCCCTCGCCAAAAGGGCTTGGAGCTTTCGGGGTTGGCCCTGAGGTTGGGCGAAGGCTCGGTTCGGGCCGACGGACTGTGGGAACCGGGGGCGTCTCGGGGAACGCTGGCCTTGAAGGATGTGGATCTGGGCCTGGTCCGACTGCTGGGGGGCCCGGCAGTGGAGGGACGGGTCAGCGGACAGGCCCGACTCACCGAAGGGGCTTCCGGTCCTCAGGTGGAGGCGGCCCTGAATGTCGAAGGCATCCGGGCGCCGTCGTGGGATCCCCATTCGGCTCCTGAAGCATCGGTGCGTGCGAATCTTTTTTTGGACGCCCGATCCCTGGGACTCAGGGGGGATCTGGAAGGTTTTGCAAAGGATCCCAGCCGTCTGGAGGCCTCTTTTCCCGTGCGGTTCCGGCTGGCCCCCTTCACCTTCCGGATCCGCGGTGACGAGCCGCTACAGGGCTCCGCCGAACTGGTCTGCGATCTGGAACGGGTGGCGCCCCTCCTGGAACTGGACCAGCAGAGGTTTTCGGGAATGCTCAAGAGTCGCCTGACCCTTTCCGGCTCGTGGCCGGATCCCCAGGTGGACGGAACGATGAATCTGGCTGGAGGCCGATACGAAAACGAGGACCTGGGACTCCTCGTTCAGGATGTGGCGCTTTCCGTGACGGCTTCCCAACGGGAGATCCGCATCGTGGACCTATCGGCCCGGGACGGGCTGGGCGGACGGCTGAAGGGCGCCGGAACCGCCCGGCTGGAGCCTTCCGGGGCGTATCCGTTTTCCTTGAGCTTGACCCTGGAGGAGTTCGCGCCGGTTCACCGCGACGATGTGTTCGGAAAGGTTTCCGGCCGGGTGGTAGCGTCCGGTTCCCTTCAGGACATGGCGGTGCGGGGGGAACTCACCGTTCAGCCCCTTCAGATCATCCTGCCGGAACGGCTTCCTCCGGCCCTGACGGAGATCGAGGTGGAGGAGGTGGGAAAGGGGGTGTCCCCATCGAAGCGGGCCGACGCGGGAGCAGCCGGCGAAAAGCCTTCGCGGATCCGCCTGGATCTTTCCGTGGACTTTCCACGCCGGATCACGGTTCGCGGTTGGGGGCTGGATTCGGAATGGAAGGGGGCGCTGAACCTTTCCGGAACGGCCTCCGATCCCCTGATCACGGGGCGATTCGAGACCGTCCGGGGAACCTTGGACTTCTTGAACAAGCGGTTTCGGGTGACCCGGGGAACCGTCCAGCTCTACGGGTCGGTCCCTCCGGATCCCGTGTTGGACGTGACGGCCGAGGCCCCCTTAAGGGAACTCACCGCCGTTGTGACCATCACAGGCCCTGCCTCCAGGCCCTCCCTCAAGCTTTCCTCCACGCCCGAGCGGCCCCAGGACGAAGTCCTGGCCCAGATCCTCTTCGGTCGTAGCGCCTCCAAGCTCACACCCTTCCAGGCCCTTCGCCTGGCCAACACCATCAAGGCCCTGACGGTGGGCGGGAGCAGCGCACCGGGGGTGATGGACCAGGTCCGAAGAACCCTGGGAGTGGATGCCATCGAGCTCAAAGGAGCCGACGAAGGGCTGGAAAACGCGCGGCTGGGGGTGGGGAAATACATCACGGACACGGTGCGCGTGGAGGTGGAGCAGGGTCTCGGGGAGACTTCCGGGCGCGTGGGCGTGGAGGTGGAGGTGACTCCCAACATCTCCCTGGAAACGGACGTGGGGGGAGACACCGGTGCCGGCGTGGGAGTCCAGTGGCGGATCGATTACTGAAAGCGGTAGCCGGAAGCGGCGGCGCGGCGACCGTGGAAAGGATCTCGCGGCTCAGGTGTCCCGCCCCGAATCGTCCTTGCGGGTCCAGGTCCTGCCGCAGGATGGACAACGTCCGCTTTCGCTGTGCCGTCCCACGGAAAAGGTGTGTCCGCAATGGGTGCAGCGGCGCTTCGCCGCCGTGGGGTTTTTCTTTCGCGGTCTCAGAAGCAGCAAGAGGCTGGAGAGGAATCCTCCCATGAGTACCTCACGATGTTTGGGTTAGCAGGGCGTGCGCCCGTCGCAGTTGGTCCGGAGTTCCCAGAACGATGGTGTGATCGCCGGCTTGCAGTGCCAGCTCCGGGCCGGGGTTGGGAAGCAGGGCTCCATCCCTTCGCACGGCCAGGATCGTGATCCCCATCTTTTTCCGAAGGCCCAGCTCCCCGATGGTCCTTCCCACCACCGGGGCGGAAGGTGAAATCCTGAGGGCCCGGACTTCCACATCGGGAAGGGCTCCCACGATGTCGCACCAGCTGAGGGTGGGGATGCGGTGAGCACTCAGGGCCTTGTAGCCCTCGGCCCGAATATCGTCCACCAACCGTTCGATGTCTTCCTTTGGAATCAGGTATTTACTCAAAATCCGGCTGAAGAGCTCTATGGATGTTTCCAGTTCCTCGGGGACCACTTCGTCGGCGCCCAAACCCACCAGGGAATCCATTTCCGAGATGAAGCGGGTTCGTGCGATGAGGTGGACCGTAGGCGCCGCCGCCTTGACCGCCGCCGTGATCCGACGCACGGTGGGCGGGTCCGCCAGGGACACCACCACCACGCGGGCTCTTGCCACCTGGGCGTGCTCCAGGATGCTCGGCTGGGATGCGTCCCCGAAGAAGATGGTCTCCCCCTTTCTCTTTTCCTGTTGCACGGTGGTGGGGTTCATTTCGATGATGCAGTAGGGAATGTCCCCCATGCGGGCGGCGCGCGCCAGGGTCCGGCCCACGGGTCCGTAGCCCACGATGACCAGATGGTTGGCAAGTCGGGGGGCTTTTTCCTGGGAGTTCCCGGCGACCGTGGCGAACATTCCCTCGCGGATCCTTCGGGGCCAGGGGAGCTTTTCCGCCCTGTCGGCCCAGCCCGGCGCCATGGCGATCAACAGGGGAGCCGCGAGCATGGTGAGGGTGGAAACGGAAAGAAAGAGGGTCGCCTGCTCACCCGCCAGAAGTCCGTTGGAGATGCATACCTTGCAGAGAACGAAGGAAAACTCCCCAATCTGGGCCAGCACCAGGCCGCACATGAGGGCCGCGCGGATCGGGTAGCCCAGCAGGATCACCACCAGGGCGCAGATCATCGCCTTGAGGGCGATGGAGCCGAGAGTCAGGGCCGTCACGGCCGCCAGGTTGTGGGCAATGTAGGACACATCGAGAATCATCCCGATGGAAATGAAAAAGAGGCTCGTAAAAAGATCCTTGAAGGGAAGCATGTTGGCCAGCGTCTGATGGCTGTACTCGGTCTCCGATAGAATGAGCCCGGCCAGGAAGGCTCCCAGCGACAGGGAAAGGCCGGCGGAAGAGGTGATCCAGGCCACGCCGAAGCAGATCAAGACAGAGGTGAGCAGGAAGATCTCCCGGCTCCGGGTGGTCGCCACCCGGTCGAGGATCCGGGGAAGGATCCACCTCTGACCGGCGAAGACCAGCGCCAGGATGCCCAGGGATTTGACCAGAAGGAGGCCTCCCGCCTGGACGGCGTCGGCCTCTCGGCCCGCCAGCAGCGGAATGAAGAGCATCATGGGGACCACGGCCACGTCCTGGAAAAGGAGGATGCCCAAGCTCATCTGGCCGTGGACCCCTTCCAGTTCCATGCGGTCCTGAAGAACCTTCAACACGATGGCGGTGCTGCTGAGGGCCAGAAGAAAGCCCAGGGCCAAGGCCGTTTTTCCGTCGGGGACCAGGCGGGCGGAGATGCCCCAGACCGCCGCAATGGTCAAGGCCACCTGGAGACCGCCTCCCAGGAAGACGATGCGCTTGATTCGAAGGAGCTCGGAAAGGGAGAACTCCAGCCCGATGGAAAAGAGCAGCAGCACCACCCCCAGCTCGGCCAGGAACTCCACGTCCTCCCCGGAGTGGACCAGGCCCAGCCCGTGGGGGCCGGCCAGCGTTCCCGTGAGGATGAAACCCACCACGCTGGGAAGCTTCAACCGGTGGCAGATCAGACTGACCGCCACCGCCAGGGCGAAGACGATCAAAAGATCGTTCAGAACGTGCATCCCGGACTCCCGCGATTCGGATCGGTTCAAGGGTTGGCAAGAGACCCGTTCATGAGATCAATTTCGTCCGCGGGTGTCAAACCCAATCGGAGCCCTTCTAAGGCGCCGGGCGAGTGTGTTATGAGAAGAGTCATCGCAACGGACCTTCCTGGACGGGCACCCATCTTTTCCCACCAAAGGAGCGCACGATGACGGACTGCACCCTTGTGATTGCCGGAAGCGCCGGTGAAGGCATCCAGACCATCGGGAACGTACTGGCCGATGCCTTGTCCGCCCACGGCTATGCCGTCTTCACCTGGCAGGAATACGAATCCCGCGTCCGCGGCGGGCAGAACACCTACACCATCCGGGTTCGGGAGGACCCGTGCAACGCGCCCACCTGGGAAGCGGACATCCTCCTGTGCCTCAACAAGGGCGCCTACGAAAAGTCCTCCGGGAGGCTGAAGGACGGCGGCATCCTGCTGGCGGAGGAGCCCTACGGGGACGGAACCCTCGTGGTTCCGTTCAAGGCCATGGCCAAGGAAAAACTGGGGCGCGTCATCTACGCCAACACCATCGCCGTGGGCGCCCTGGCGGGGGTTCTCGGGATGGAGCGGGACGCTTTGGAAGATGTGCTGGGCCGGGAGTTCGCCGCCAAGGGCCCGGAAGTGCTGAAGGCCAACCTGGAGGCGGCCCGGCTGGGCTACGACGCGGCCGATGCCGCCTGCCGGGACGTGTGCCCGTGGTCCTTTCCCAAGAGGGCGGGTTCCTACTACCTGGTGGCGGGAAATGAAGCCCTTCCCATGGGCGCGGTGCGGGCCGGCTGCCGGTTCATCGCCGCCTATCCCATGACCCCTTCCACCGGAGTGATCACCTTTCTGGCCAAGCGGTCGGAAGAGCTGGGCATCTTTTGCGAGCAGGCGGAAGACGAAATCGCCGCCGTCAACATGGCGCTGGGGGCGAGCTTCGCTGGCGCGCGGGCCATGACCACCACCTCCGGCGGAGGATTCGCGCTCATGGTGGAAGGCATCAGCCTGTCGGGCATGACGGAGGTGCCGGTGGTGATCGTGCTGGCCCAGAGGCCCGGGCCGGCCACGGGCCTTCCCACCCGGACCGCCCAGGGGGATCTGCTCTTCGCCGTCCACGCCGGCCACGGGGAATTTCCCAAGGCGGTGCTGGCTCCGGCGGATCCCAAGGACGCCTTCCACAAGATGGTTCGAGCCTTCAACCTGGCCGACCGGTTCCAGATCCCGGTGATCGTGATGAGCGATCAGTTCCTGGCCGATTCCCGGTTCAGCATCGAGGATTTTGAGATCGACCGGAGCGGGCCGGAATCCTTCCTGGCCGATCCGGCGGACTTCGAGATCTACAAGCGATACGCCGTCACGGAAGACGGCGTATCGCCGCGCCTCGTCCCCGGAGAGAGCCGCCACCTGGTGGCCGCCGACAGCGACGAGCACGACGAATGGGGCCACATCACGGAGGACCTGGCCGAAACGGTTCCCGCCATGGTGGAAAAAAGGCTTCGAAAGGCGGAACATCTGCGCCGGGCCATGGAGCCCCCGGAAGCCTACCGGGTGGATGACGCCCGGGAGATCTTCTGTTCCTGGGGATCGTCCCGGGGTGCGGTGCGGGAGGCCGTGGACCTGCTCCGGGAAGAAGGCGCGCCGGTGGGCATGCTCCACTGGACCGAACTCTGGCCTCTCGCCGCCGTGACCTTCCCGGAGGGAGCCCGGCTCTGGACGGTGGAAAACAACGCCACGGCCCAGCTGGCTTCCCTCCTTCGCATGGGCCTGGGAGTCACCATCGACCGATGGATCCTTCGAAGCGACGGGCTGCCCCTCACCGCCCGATTCATCAGGAGGGCCTACCATGAACGTGCCTGATCCCTTCAAGAACGACGTGGAAATCCAGTGGTGTCCGGGTTGTCCCAACTTCGGGATCCTGACGGCCCTGAAAGGGGCTTTCCGGGACCTTCGGTTGGAACCCCACCAGGTGTGTCTGGTTTCCGGTATCGGCCAGGCGGCCAAGCTCCCCCACTACCTGCGATGCAACTTTTTCAACGGCCTTCACGGCCGCGCCCTTCCCGTGGCCCTGGGAATCCATGCGGCCAACCCCGCCCTCACCACGGTGGTGACCACCGGAGAAGGCGACTGCTACGGCGAGGGAGGAAACCACCTGCTGCACGCCTTGCGCCGCAACCCCGACATCACCGTGGTGGTGCACAACAACGAGATCTACGCCCTCACCAAGGGCCAGGGATCCCCCACGACGCCGGTGGGGGAAGTCCGGAGCCTCCAGGTGCACGGGGTGGAGGCGGCGCCGCTCAACATGCCGGCCGTGGCCGTGCTCCACGACGCTGCCTTCGTGGCCAGGGGATTTGCGGGGGATCCCGATCACCTGAAGGATCTGCTGGCGGAAGCGGTGCGCTGCCCCGGCCTTTCCCTGGTGGAGGTGATCCAGCCGTGCATCACGTGGGTCCGCCGGCCGGTGAGCTGGTACAAGGAGCGGTTGTGGCCCGTGCCTCCCGGATACGATCCCGGGGACAAGGACGCTGCCCTGCGCGTGCTCGCCGGCGATGACGGGCGGTTCGTCACGGGCATCCTCTACCGCGGGCCCAAACGGCCCCTGTTCGGCGAGCGATTTCGCCGCGAAACGGGAGACGAGCCTTTGGTCCGCCGGGGATTTCCGCCGAAGAGCTCGATTTCGGCTCTGCTCGACAATTTCCGCATGGGCGAGTAAAAAAGGGCGATGTGCTGGATTGTGGTGGTTTCTTTCAACCCCGGAAAGAGGAGGAAGACGCATGAAGCGGATCTTGTGTGTGCTGATGGCGGTGGGCATGGTGACGGCGCTGGGCTGCGCCAAGAAGGGTCCGGAAGAGGCGGCCAAGAACTTCCTGGAGAAGCAGATCGTGGCCAAGCACAAGGGCATCACCATGGACGCCTCCAAGTTGTCCTACAAGGTGGTGGAACAGGGCGAAGACACGGCGGTGGTGGCGGTGACGGGAACCATCGAGGTGGACGCCCAAATCCCTCTGGTCAAGAAGGGCGGTTCCTGGGTCGTGGGCCAGAAGGAGGCGGCACAGGAAAAGGCGGGCGCGGCCCCGGCCCACATGAAGGCGTCCGAAGCCAAGGCTCCGGCGAAGCATGAACCCGCCAAAGCCGAACACGCTCCCAAGAAGGAAGTGCCCAAGGCCGAAAGCGGCCATCACGGCGAGCATTCCTAAAACCTGTCCGACAAAGACTCTCCGACTCACAAGGCCGGTGAATTTCCGTTTTCTTCGTAGCCGCCGGGCTTCAGCCCCGCGGGAAGCCGGCGCTCTTTTCGCGCAATGGCCGGTGAGGTGGGAGCTGCCGGGCAGGACCGCCTCGCGAACCTTCCTGCACGGCACGATCCTTTCTCAACGCACGGCGCGCCGTGGGGGCGAAGCACGATTCGCCCCGCCGAAGCGTATCCAACTCTTGCGTAGGGGCGGGGTTTATCCCCGCCCGCTGATCGCGCGATGTTGGAAAATTGAATCCGCCCGGGTTTCCCGAAATCCACTCGTGGGGGAGGCCCTTGCGCCCGCCCGAACACGGGCCGACATGGGATGAGAGACTGACCGCCATGTCGCTTAAAGAAAAAATCTCCCAGCTGCTTGAAACGGAAATGACCCGGACGCCCTCGGGCATCCTTGCCGTCTATCTCTTTGGGTCATGCGCCGCCGGAACGCAGACCAAGGATTCCGACGTGGATCTGGGATTCCTTTTCCGGGAACGGCACTACCGCGCCGATCCCCTGGAAGCCTTCGAGGATGCCTGTTTCATCGCAGCGAAGATCGGCGATCGTCTGGGTCGAAGAACCGACGTGGTGGTGCTGAACGGCGCATCCCTTGAACTTTCCTTCGAAATCGTCACCACGGGCACATGCCTCTACCAGACGGACGAGGACGAAAGGCTTCTCTATGAGGCCAAGATCATGGGCCTGTGGTTTGATTTCAAGCCGTTCCTCGATCAGCTCCGCCAAGCGGCCCTGGTCCGTACCGAGTCCTGAAGGACGAGAAAGCGGTATTCATGAATTCGCTTGAACGGAAAATCAAGGAAGTCCAAGAGCGGCTCGAACGTTTGAGGGATGTGGCTGGGAAAGTGCGTTCTCTCGAAGACTTCAGGGCGTCTCGGGACTATCGCGATATCGTCGAGAGGAACTTGCAGGTGGCCATCGAGGGATGCCTGGACATTGGGAAAATCATTATTTCCAGAAAAAAACTCAGGGCCCCCGAAGACAACAAGGGCGTCTTCATTGTGCTGGCGGAGGCCGGAATCCTCAGCAAAGGGGAACTCAAAACCTGGACGGCCATGGCGGGTATGCGCAACATTCTGGTTCACGGATATGACAAGATTGACGACGAACAGCTCTACGGTGTCCTTCGAAGAAGGTTGGATGATTTTGAATCCTTCCTAAAGGAAATCCGCGTACGCTACCTGGCGAAACAGCCCGACTCCTGACCGGACATGGCGTTCGAGTCAGGATGAGCGGGTGGATGTATTGTGAAAGAGAACCGTGAATGAACGCATATGGACGCAAATGAAGATGACTGGTGTGTGGGAGCGGCGCTCACTGCGGCGGTAGGACCTCCACGGCGATTTGGGGAAGGAGCTCTTCCACGGTCTGGCGGTGGCAGAGTTCGGTGCCGGGGGTCATGGCGGTGGCCGTGCCGGCGGCGCAGGCCAGACGAACGCACTCTTCCAGGCTCTGCCGTCTGGAATGGGCCAGGATGAAGCCGGCCACCGCGGAATCGCCCGCCCCCACCGTGGAATCCACCTGCACCGCGGGGCCTACGGCCTGAATGGCAGGTCCCTCCGCACCGGAAAGGATCAGGCCGTCCTTTCCGCGGGAAACCAGCACCAAGGGCACGCCCCGGCGGTGGATCTCCCGGCACGCGGCCAGGATCTCCTCTTGGGAGGAGACGTCCCGGCCCACCAGGCGGCTCAGTTCGTGCCGGTTTGGCTTGATGCAGTGGGGCCGGTAGTTCAGGGCCTCCCGAAGCGCCTCCCCGTCGGCGTCCAGCATGACGAACGCCCCCTTCTTCCGGGCCGCCAGCACCAGCTGGCCGTACACGTTGGGAGAAACCCCGCGGGGCAGGCTGCCGCTCAGGACCATGTACTCCATGTCCGGCAGCCGGAGGATCTGGTGGTAGAGCTCCCCGATCTCCGCCGCCCGCACCTCGGGGCCACCGGCGCTCAAGACGAACTGTCGCCCTGTTTCCGCTTCCTTCACGATGATGTTGGTGCGGGTTTCCCCGCCGATGCGCACGAAGTCGGTGAGCACGCCCGCATTGATGAGCAGCCCCTCCAGGTGGGACCCGTCGTAGCCGCCCACGAAGCCCAGGGCCACGCTGTGGCCTTCCAGCTCCCGGATGACCCGGGAGACGTCGATCCCCTTGCCGCCCGCGTAGTAGGTCTCCTTTCGGATCCGCACGGTGTCGTCTTCCACGAGCCGGTCCACCACCAGCGTTCGGTCCAGGGCGGGGTTGAGCGTCACGGTGTAGATCATGGGTCACCTCAAAGCAGAAAGTCCGTGGAAAGGAAGCGCGACAGGCGCTCCCGCAGGATGGTTCGGATGAGGGCCTTGTCGGCTTCGTCGTCCCGGGCGGCCACCAGGGTGCGGATGGAAAAGGCCCTCAGGGCGTCGGCCACCGAAAGGGTCGATTCGGCGCTGTCCTTCCGTCCGGTGAAGGGAAACGTGTCCGGCCCCCTCTGGCACTGGCAATTGAGGTTGACACGGCACACCTGGTTGACCAGGGGGTCGATGAGTCGGGCCATCCGCTCGGGGTCGGTTCCGAAGAGGCTCAGCTGTTGGCCGTAGGGGGATTCGATCACGGCCCGCACCGGTTCTTCCAGGTCTTCGTAGGGAACCACGGGCAGCACGGGTCCGAACTGTTCTTCGTGGAAGAGCCGCATCCGGGCGTCCACCGGGTAGACCACCGCAGGCCGGAAGGCGGAGTAATGCCGGGATCCGCCCCCATCGTTGGTGACGCGGGCGCCCAGGGCCAGGGCATCGTCGATGAGGGACGCCAGATAGTCGGGTTTTCCCGGTTCCGCCAGGGGCGTGATCACGGGGTCTTCCCACGGCAGCCCCACGGGCACGGAGGAGACGGCGTCGCTCAAATCCCTCACGAACCTTTCCGCCAGGGACTTGTGCACAAAGAAGATCTTCAGGGCCGTGCACCGCTGCCCGTTGAACGAAAGGCCGCCCAGGACGCATTCCCGGACGGTCACCTCCAGGTCCGCGTCCGGCAGGATGATGGCCGGGTTTTTGGCTTCCAGGCCCAGGACGCACCGCAACCGGTTCAGCTTGGGGTGGCGTTGCCTCAGGGAGTTGGCCACCCGGCTGGTGCCGATGAAGGCGAAGACGTTCACCTTGCCCGATTCCATGAGCGGCGGGATCACCCGGGATCCGGATCCCGTGACCATATTCACCACCCCCGGCGGGAAGGCGTCCCGAAAGGCTTCCAGGAGCGGTTCGTAGAGGAGACAGCCGTGCTTGGGCGGCTTGAAGACCACCGTGTTTCCCATGAGGAGCGCCGGGATGAGGGTGGCGAAGGTTTCGTTCAGCGGGTAGTTGAAGGGTCCCATGCACAGGGCCACCCCCAGGGGGGCGCGGCGGATCTGGGCCAGGAGGCCTTCCTGGAAGACGAACCGGGAAGACGCCCGGTCCAGGTCTTTCAGGGCGTCGATGGTGTCCCGGATATACTGGACCGTCCGCGTGAATTCCTTTTCCGCGTCTTTTCGGCTCTTGCAGATTTCCCACATGATGAGCCGAACCACCGGGTCTTTTCGGGCCACCATGCGGTGGACGAAGTCCTCCATGTGGCCCAGGCGTTCCGCAACGGGCAGGGTGGGCCAGGGGCCTCGTCCGTGGTCGTAGGCGCGGTGGGCGGCTTCCAGGCATTCCAGGGCCCGGTCCGCGTCCAGGTCGGGAACGTGGCCCAGGCTCACGGGTTCGGGGCTCCCGCCGTCCCCCGCCATGTGGATGGGGGACGACACGGGGGTCTGGGGGCCCGACCACGGGATCATGCGACCGTCGCACAGATAGATCCGTTGATCCGTGAAGGACGGCCGGAACGGTTCGGGGATTTGGTCCTCGGATGTGAGGACCAGGTCTTCCAGGTCCTTGGACGGGTTCATGGGGCAACTCCTTTCTTGTCCGCGGGGCCCTTCCCCGCCGCCCCCTCGCGGCGTTGCGCTTTCCTGGCGGCCCGTTCGTGGCGCAGGCGCTCGCGGGCCCGGCTGATCCGCGTCTTCACCTTCTCCCGGTAACCCGTGACGGCGCGAAGCGCCAGCCAGTAGCCCAGAACCGCCAGGGGGAGCCCCACCACGAGGCCTCCCAGGGCCATGGCGCCCAGCACGTGGGGCGCCTTCGTGAGAACATAGACGAAGCCCTTGGTCTGCAGGGCCGCGCCGTGGTGAACGGCCTTTCCCAGGCTCAGCAGGCGGGCTCCCACCCAGTAGTTGAGGGAATAGATGAGGGGGGCGGTCACGGGGTTGGTGATCCAGACCCCCGCTGCGGCGGCGATCTTGTTCCAGCCAAGCACGGCCGCCAGGAAGGCGGCCAGGACCATCTGCACGCCCAGGGTGGGCGTCATGCCCACCAGGATGCCCAAGGCGAATCCCAGAGCGATTTCGTGGGGATCGCCGTGGATCCGGACGAAGCGGTCGTAGAATCGGCGAAGCTTTTGGTTCATGGCCCGGTCTTCTTCCTCACGGGGCCTCCTCGGCCGGCAGGGGGGTCTTGGTGTGCCAGATGAGCACCAGGAGAAGCACCATCAGGGCCGCCCACACCAGGGCCGCCCAGATCCGCGCGTTCCGCGCTTTTTCCTGCTCCCACCACAGGGACGGGCGGATGCCCATCACCCAAAAACAGAGTACGCAGGACAGGTTGATGCCGATGAGATTGGCGCAAAAGAGCAGGGCCGCCCGCCAGGCGTGGGCCGTATGTCCGGATCCCAGCAGCAGACCGCAGGCGGTCAGGGGCGGCAGCAGGGCCACAGCCACCATGACGCCCACCAGGGCGGAAGCCATCCCGGTGGTCATGGCCAGGGCCCCGGCGGCCCCCGAGGCGAGAGCCAGCACCACGTCGCTCAGGGTCACGTAGGTCCTGGAGGCGATTTCCGGAAGACCGGGATCCGCCTGCAGAAACAGGCCGAAGGCGGCCGCGCTCGCCACGGCCGCCGCCGTCCCGATGGCCAGACTTGACACGGCGGACAAGGCTAACGCGCCGTCGCCCAACGTGGTGGCCATGGCCAGTGCCACGTTGGGACTCAGCAGCGGGGCGATGACCATGGCGCCCAAAACCACCACCTGACTCCCGCGCACCATGCCCACAGTGGCCACCACCACGGAAAGGACCACGAGAACCACATAGGCCAGGTTGGGGACGGTGGCCTGGGAAACGTCCGTGTAGAGTTCTTCCCGGCTGATCCGAAGGAGGCGGCTGTCCCAGAACCGGCGGCCCGGTTCCGGCCGGGGATCGGCTCCCGCCTTCGGCTCTTCTTCCTCCCGGGGGAGCACCGCTTCCACCTCCAGCACCCAGGCTCGGAATTCGGGCAGAGCCTCGTAGTTCCGGTTGATCATCTCCAGGAGGGGTTCCACCGCTTCGGGGCTTGCAACCACGCGCACCAGCGCCAGTTGGTGGTCCAGAGGGGCCGCAAAGGCATCCTTGAAGCCCGCATCCCGGAGGGTCTGCAGGGCGAAGTCGCACACGTCCCGGGGAAGGGTCATCTCCACCAGCCTCATGGATCTTCCCCCTCCTCCTTCTCGGTCCGGGCGCGCCGGTCCCTGCCCCCCTCGACGGCGGACTCAAAGCTTGAGACCACCGACCGGATGTGGATGTCCCTTTGCGGGAAGGGGATCTCGATCCCCCGCTCCCGGAAGAGGCGGTCGATCTCGAAGCGGATGTCCGTCTCCACCTGGATGCAGGCATCGATGGTGGTCCAGACCCGTAGCCGGAAGAGGAGCGCGCTGTCTCCGAAATCGAGAAAAAGAACGCTGGGTTCCGGTTTCTTGAAAACGCGCGGATGCTTGTCGGCGACTTCCAGGAGCGTTCGTCGCACCAGTTCCACGTCGGAACCGTAGGCCACGCCCACGTCGATGTTTCGCCGAAGCCGCATGTCCTTGAAACTCCAGTTGGTCACCCGGCCGCTGATGAATTCCGAATTGGGGATGATGAGCGAGGCGTTGTCCCAGGTCTGGATGACGGTGGAGCGCACGTTGATCTTTTTGACTTCCCCCCAGATGCCGTCCACCTCGATGGCGTCCCCCACCTGGATAGGCCGTTCGAACAGGAGAATCAGCCCGCTGATGAAGTTGTTGAAGATGTTCTGCAGCCCGAAGCCCAGGCCAACGCCCAGGGCGCCGAAGGCCACGGTGAGGGACGTGCCGCTGAAGCCCAGGGCGTTCAAGGCGGCCAGGACCCCCAGGAACCAGAGAACGTACCCGCTGATGGTGGTGATGGATTCCTGGAGGCCCACCTCCAGGCCGCTGTGGCGAAAGACGCGGCTTCGTAGCAGGTTCTTGAAGAGGCGCGATCCCGCATGGGTCACCGCCAGGATGAGCAGCGCGTAAACCAGGCCGCTCAACCGGAAGGTGAGTCCTCCGATGGGAACCGGCGTGTCGAGTATCCGGAAGAAGGTGAGGATCACGGCCTGCTTGGCCCCCCAGGCGACCAGGGTCCCCACGACGCCTGAAAAGAGCCAGACGACCCACAAAATCCGCACCAGGAGCCACTGAAAGGAGCGCCGGGTGTCCTCGTCCCCGGCGGCGAAGGCCGCCGCCGTCTCGGAGGCATCCTCCCACTCCCCCAGGGCCTTGTAGCAGACGAAGAGCCAGAGGGCCACGGCGGCCGTGCGTCCCCACCCGGCGTACCAGACGGTGGCCAGCAGCCCGTAGCCGGCCAGCTCCAGCAATACTCCCGCCCCGGCCACCGTGTAAAGCCCCACGGCGGAAACGGTGGCCAGACGGCGGGCCCTTGGAGATCCTTCCGCGGCCGCGCCGCTCGCCCGCCGCACCATGCCGCGGCCAAGGGCCAGGGCCCAGGCGAGGAAAAGTACTTCCAGGGCAAATCGGTAGAGGAGGAGCAGGGTGCTGGAGCCACCCAGGACCGCCTGCAGGCACAGGTGGGACAGGACCAGCCAGCGGCCCAGGGAGAGGGCCAGCCGGACGCGGGGCCGCACGAAGGAGGCCAGGGGCGAATCGTAGTGTTCCTTCAGGAGAGCCAGAAAGTGGATCCCCCAGGACGTGAGGAGCCACAGCAGCAGGGCCTGCACCAGGATCTGTAGCGGCGGAAAGGTGGTGTAGAGGCCGCGGGCCAGGCCGTAGCCGTAGGCGAAGATGACGGCCCCCGCCAGAGGAAGGGAGCGGGCCATGAGTCTCACGGTGATGCAATACCAAACCTTTTCCCTCCGCAGCGGGGCCGAGGCGTGGGCCTGGCACAGGGACCTGAGCCGGAACAGGACCACCTCCACCGCGGCGAAGACCAAAAGGGACGTGATCAGGAGAATCCCGCCCGTCTTCCAAAGAAACCGCCCCTGGTCCATCCAGAAGCCGGGGGAAAGGGGGCGCGTGCTGAGAAGGGCCAGCCGCTCCACCTCCTCCCGCACCGCCTCCACGCTCAGAGCGCTCAGGGGGTTCCGGCTTCTTCGGAAGAGCTCTTCCTTTTTTCGCTCCGCCAGGCGCACTGCCAGCTTTTCCTGGAGGTCTCCCGCTTCCTGCTGAATCTGGGACCAGTCGGCGCTGAGCTTGCCTACCTTCTCCCGGAGCCCCTGAAGGAGCTTTTCCTTTTGTTGCAGCAGGCCGTGGGCTTCCTTCAGTTGCTCCAGCAGGGTGCGCACGACGGGCAGGGCCGCCCCTTGCGCCTTGAGATCCTGGCTCTGCTTTTCGTTGAGGGATTTCTGGTCCGCCAGTGCCTTGAGACGCTGGTTCAGGTCGGCTTGCCGTTCGGTAAGTTCCTTGAGGCGCTGAGCCGCCGTTTCCCCGATCTGCTTGATGGCTCCTTGGGCCTTATCCAGATCTTCCAGGGAGGCGGTGGCAAGGGAGAGCAGGTTGCCGAAGGCTGATATCTGGAGCCGGATGGCGCTTATCTCGCGGGAAAAGGAGTTTTCCAGGTGTTCCAGCTCTTCCCGTCTCCGGATCAGTTCCTCCAGCAGGGCCTTTTCGGCGGCGATGGCCTTGGTGAGCGATTCGGACAGCTGTTCGTACTGGGCTTGGGCGTCCTGTGCGGCCGGTGCCTGATCGTTGGGGGCTTGGGCCAAGGCGGGCATGGGCCCCGAGACGACCGACATCACTGCCACGAGGCTCATAAGGAAAAGGCCGACGAAACGTTTGAAAGGGGATGAGAAAGCGGGCGTCTTGTGTTTCACAGCCATTTCTTTTTCCTGAAGTAGAAAAGCATGAGCACCCCCACGCCGATCATGACGATCCACACCGCCGGGTAGGCCCACGGCCATTTCAGTTCCGGCATGTGTTCGAAGTTCATCCCGTAGACCCCCGCAATGAAGGTGACGGGGATGAAGATGGTGGCGATGATGGTGAGGACCTTCATGACCTCGTTCATGCGGTTGCTCTGGGTGGAAAGATAAACCTCCAGGAGGGCCGAGCCCATTTCCCTGTGGTTGTCCAGAATGTCCAGTGCCTGGAGCACGTGGTCATAAAGATCCTTCAGGTACGGCTGGGTCGTCTCCTTCATGAGAGACCCCTCTTCGCGCCACAAGACGCTCACCGCCTCCCGCAGCGGCAGGCTTGCGCGTCGCATGAACAGGCACTGTCTCCGCACGCGGTGGATGTCGTCCAGCAGTTCCCTCCACTGCTCATCGAACAAGGCCTCCTCCAGGTCCTCGATGCGGTCTCCCAGGGCCTCCAGTACCACGAAATAGTGGTCCACCACCAGATCCATCAAGCAGTAGAGCAGATAGTCCGGCCCGGATTGCCGGAGGCGGCTTCGGGGGTTGGAAAGCCTTTTGATGACGGGCTCGAAAATCGGCCGATCGCTTTCCTGGAAGCTCACAAGCGCCTCTTCCGTCAGCACGAAACAGACCTGCTCCACCTCCATGACCGCCGTTATCGGGTCCATGGAGAAGAATTTGAGCAGAACGAAGATGCCCTGGTCCAAGAGCTCCACCTTGGGGCGGTGGCCCGTGTTGAGGATATCCTCCAGGATCAGGGGTGGTATCTGGAAGCAGTGCCCCAGTCGTTCCACGACGCCCACCCGATGGAGGCCGCTCACGTGCACCCACAGGTTGGTGTGCCGGCGGGTCAGGTCGGAACAGTCCTCCACCTGTTCCAGGTCAAAGGTTTCCAGCACCTCCCGGCCGTAGTCCACCACGCGGATGCGAACGCTTTCGGTCCGCTTCCTCCCCACAAAGGCCAGCGTGCCGGGAGGCAGCCCCGGCTGCTTGGCGGATCTCTTCGCTTCCTCTTTCATGGCCTTTCCTTCCGGGAAAAAGAAGCGTGCATTATTCCAGAGCCCTTGTAGGCGTCCGTATCTACCCCATGTTCATCCTTTGCGGTCACGGTCTGTAGGGGCGAATCATCACTTGCCCCTACAGTGTCTTGCTTCCGAAAGGCGCGTTTCCTTCTGAGTGGTTGCGCATGGCGGGATGGCTTTCCTGGGAGCGCGAGCCTCCGGCCCGCAAGGATGCCGGCGAAACGCCCGCGGTCCCAGGGAAAAGATGGGCCCCGGTTCACGCTTTCTCCGTGCGGGGTGGCGAGGTTTGTCGTGATCCCTCATGAGGTTTCCCCTTGGAGCATCCGGAGCTTGAGCTGGCGGCGGTCGTCGTTGGCCAGGTAGAGGGTCCGGGTGGGGAAGGCGAATTCGATGCCCTCCTCGTTGAAGGCCTTCAGGATCGCCAGGCAGGTCTTCTGGAGCCAGGCCTGGTAGGCCCAGTAGTCGGGCGGGTGGTACCAGGCGATCACCATGATGTTGAGGCTCCAGTCGTTGAATCCGTTGAAGACGACCCGGGGCGGAAAGTCCGGGTGCATGCCTTCGTGGTTTTCCAGGATGGTGCGGATGATCTCCACGGCGCGCTCCACCTTTTCCGGCGGCGTGTCGTAGGTGATGGTGATGTTGGTGAGCCAGCGGATGTGGGGGCGTTTTCCCACGTTTTCAATGGGGGAGTTGACCACCTTTTCGTTGGGCACGGTCACCAGGTGTCCCGTCAGGGTCCGAAGCCGGATGCTTCGAAACCCCACGGATTCCACGATCCCGTCGTAGCCGTCCACCAGGATGCGTTCCCCCACCTGGAAGGGTTTGTCGAAAAGGATGGTCAGGGTGCCGAAAAAGTTGGCCACCGATTCCTTGGCCGCCAGGGCCAGGGCCAGGCCGCCGATTCCCAGGGAGGCGATGAGCGGGCCCACGTCGATGCCCGTGAGGGTCTGGAGCACCATGATGGCGCCCACGGCCGCCACGAAGATCCTAAGGGTCTTGCCCACCAGAGGGACCAGCATGTCGTCGATGGTGCTTTCCGTGGTGCTCGCCCATTGCTTCAGGCGCACATCCACCACCGCCACCAGCCGGTAGATGACCCAGATGAGGACGATGGTGCCGCCCACGTCGGCGGCCCGACTGGCCACCGTGTGGACCAGGTTGGTGCCGTCGGGGGATTGGAAGTGGCCGAAGAGCGGGGACAGGGCCGCATAGACGCCGTAGACCCAGATGAAGAGGGTGAGGGGCTTGTGGAGGGTTTCCAAGGTCAGGTAGACCCACCCGTCCTTTTCCCCAGCCGCTTCCAGCCTCTGGAGCCTTCGGCGCAGCAGCGCACGCACCAGCCGCTCGAAGACCACCACCCCAAAGAGGAGCCCGGCGCAGACCATGAGCTTCAGCCAGCTGATGCCGTAGGCAATCTTCGCATCCACCCATTTGCCCAGGCGGCGGGACGCTCTTTCGCTGATCCGATCGATGTTCGCCCCGATCTTTTGGGCCGCCTGGTCGATCTTTTCGGTCTGAACGGGCGTCACCTTTTCCTTGGGAAGAGGAAGCAGCGGCTCCTTGGGGGCCCCCTCTCCGTTTCCGTCGGCCGGGGCGGTCTGCTGAGAGGCGGGAGCGGATATCGGGGTCTGCCCCCAGGCGGACCCCACCGGACCGGCCAGGAACACCGAGGCGAAGACAACGACCAGAAGGGTTCGAAAGGGCTTCCGTATCCACGAAACCAAACCCACCTTGTACCTCCTTCTTTCAGCGTGGCGGCTCATGGGGCGATTACACGAAACAACACGTTCTGTTTTCAATGCAAGCGGGACGTGGGGCCGAATCATCCTTCGCCCCTACATTGGTCATATTCCAACGGCCATCAACATCTTTTTCGTTTCGTCCGACAGGTTCACAGGAAGAAACATGGATGCTGGATAAAGGTATCCATCCGGTTCGGATAGATCTTCATCCAGTATGCGGAGCATATGATGCGCTTCCGCTTCGGGATCCGGCAGCTTGCGATAGATTTTACCCACGATCAAGCTTGCCGGGTTGTCCTTATTGTTGATGCAAACCACGTATTCAATCATCGGATCAACCTCTTGATCTTAAAATCCCTGCGACCAATTCCATGGGCTTCGTACCAGTGAATTTCGGCCTCACAAGTGGTTCCGTCCGCAAGTTGCACGACGGCGATACCCTTCATCTTCCGCCTACGTCCCGGACCGTAGTGGCGCTCCAGATATCGCCTGATATGCACGCCTCGGCCTGAGGCAATGACCTCGATATCCTTGATCTCACTGAGGATCCATAACCCCTGAACCTTCATCGGGTCACACGCGGATTGGCGATCGTAGGTATCTTCACCGTCCAAACATACCCCATCTTCCCCGCTCCAACAACGCCCGGCCCTGCAAAGCCGCCGAACGTCGCGGGCAGGGGCGGGGTTCATCCCCGCCCGTGAAGCGTGCGGTGATGGATGGACGCGGTGAGGGCCATCTCGGCGGTTCAGGTTCCCGAGGCCCTGCGCACCTTGAGGTTGAGAAGCTCCACGAAGAGCGAAAAGCCCATGGCGAAGTAGATGTAGCCCCTTTCGATGTGCTTTCCGAAGCCCTCGGCCACCAGCATGACGCCGATGAGCAGGAGAAAGCTGAGGGCCAGCATCTTCAGCGTGGGGTGCCGGTCGATGAAGGCGCTGACCGCTCCGGCGAAAAGCATCATGGCTCCCACCGCCAGGACGATGGCGACGATCATGACCCCCACATGCCGGGCCATGCCCACGGCGGTGATGATGGAGTCGATGGAAAAGACGAGGTCCAGAACCAGGATCTGAAAGATCACGGCTCCGAAGGTGGCCTTGCCGGTTCCCTTACGCCCTGCTTCCTCTCCGGTTCCTTCCAGCTTGTTGTGGATCTCGTGGGTGGCCTTGGCGATGAGAAAGAGTCCGCCGGCCAGCAGGATGAGATCCCGACCGGACACCGGATGGGAAAGGAGGTGAAAGAGAGGGGCCGTCAGACGCATCATGGCGGCGATGGTGAGAAGCAGGGCGATCCGGAGAAACATGGCGCCGAAGAGGCCCAGCCGCCTGGCCTTTTCCCGTTGTCCCGCCGGCAGGCGGCCGCTCACGATGGCGATGAAAACGATGTTGTCGATGCCCAGCACCAGTTCCATGGCGGTCAAGGTCACCAGGGCCGCCGCATTTTCCAGGGTCCACAAATTCTCGAACAGCATGTTTTTAAGGAGTCTCCTCTTCCAGGATGTTTTCCGTTTCCCCGTTTCGCACCAGAAGGACCGGCCCCAGGGGTAGGATCGTCCGGTCGATCTCTTCCGCGTAACCGAGGGCTTCCCCGGGCTCGGGCACCCGCATGCCCAGGAGGGTCAGGTCCGTCTGCCCGCTCTGCTGCCTCAGCACGGACGTGAACGGCTGCCGCGGATCCGCCTTGGTGAAGACCACCAGCTCCGCGTCCATGCGAACCTTGTAGAGCATCTTCTGGAGGTGGTTCCGGACTCCCTCCACGGCTTCTTCCCTGTCCACCACCTGCAGGAGGCGTATTTGAGCGTTCTGCCACGGCTCGCTCTGCCGGAGAATGTGGGCGATGAGCAGCATGAGTTCCGCGTTTCGGTCCCGCCCTCTCCACCACACGTCGATGAGGCCGCAGGTGCCGAAGCCCCTTTCTTCATGGGCCCGGAGAAAGAGCACGGACTTTTTCAGGGAGATGAGCTTGCGCATGAGAAGGAGTTGTTCCGCCTGGGCGGAGCGGCGGCCGGCCCATCCCATGGCGACCATGTTGGGCTCCAGACCGGCCAGGCCGTGGGCCTGCAGCAGCGTGACGGCCCCCCGGTAGAGGTCCTCCACGATGCTCGATTCGGTGAAGGCCAGGATCCCCTTTTCCGTCAGATACTTCTGCATGTAACGTCTGGACGTCTCCCGGTAGCCTTTTCCGGCCAGGGCCTCCACATCGCCTTCGATGACGTGGTAGAAGGTGACGAAGCCTCTCCCCTTCGCCATCCACGTGCCCAAGGTGAGCAGGTGTTCCTGTTTTTGAGGGGATCGCAGAAAGACCACCAGATTGGGCCTCCAGTTCTTGATGTGCCAGGGAACGGTCTCCAGACCCATCAGGCTCAAACGGGCCAAGCTCAGCCAGATGCCGCTGCGGATGTCGCCCCAGTCGTGGCGCAGCGAACGCCGCTTCAACAGGAAATAGACTCCGTAGCTGAGGATGATCGCCGCTCCGGTGGCCAGCGGATTGATGAGAAACATGGCCGTATAGCACCCCATGGCGCCCAGGAAGGAGAGGACCCAGGGAACATTGAAGTGGGGACGGAAAGACGGGTTTCCCAGGAGCCGTTCCAGTCCTGCGGCCAGGTTGATCATCCCGTAGGTGTTCAGGAAAAACATGGTGATGATGGAAGCCACGAAGTCCAGGTTGCCCATCCAGATGACGGCCAGGGCGATCAGAGTGGTGAGAAGGACCGCCATCCTGGGTTCGGTGGCGCTGCCCAGCTGAAGGGCCAAGATGCGGGGAACGACCCCGTCCGTAGCCAGGGCTTTGAGGATCCGGGGGGCCGCCAGAATGCTTCCAAGCGCCGACGAGAGTGTGGAAGCCCAGACCCCCGCCAGGACGAGAATGGGCCATCTGGCGATCCGGTAAAGAATCATGGGATCCGTCAGCAGGTCCTCCACCCGCACATGAACCGCCAGCCAGAACGCCGTGGCCAGGTAGACCAGGGCCGTGACGGCGATGGCTCCCAGGGTTCCCCGGGGGATGCTGCGCATGGGGTCCTTGAGGTCGCCCGACATGCTGGCGCCCACCGTGATTCCGGTCACCGCCGGGAAGAATATGGCAAAGACCGTCCAGAAGGAGGCGTCTCCCATGGGGGTGGGCCAGAAGGTGGGCGATGTCCAACTGTCCCAGGACCCGGCGAAAACGGACACCAGGGATAGGGCCAGGGCTCCCAGAATGCCCAGCTGGATCCTCAGAGCGAAGTCGGCTCCCACGAAGGCCAGGAGGCCGAAAAGCAAGGCCACGCCGGTGGCCAGGAGTCTCGGATCCGCCAGGGGGAAGACGCTGACGAAGGCTTCCGTGAAGCCGATGATGTAAAAGGCCACCGAGATCGCCTGGGACAGGTAGAGAGGCAGGCCGATGGCGCCGCCGATCTCCAGGCCCAGCGTCCTGGAGATCATGTAGTAGGGGCCGCCTCCCTTCACGAACATGTTGGTGGAGATGGCCGCGATGGAAAACCCCGTGAGGAGGGAAATCACGTTGGCCGCCACGATGATGATCATGGCTCCGGCCAGGCCCGCCTGACCCACCACCCAGCCGATGCGCAAAAACAGGATGATGCCCAGAATCGTCAGGACGTTGGGAGTGAAAACGCCGGTGAAGGTTCCGAATCGACCCTGTTCCGCCATGGTGTCCTCCTTGAATCCCGTTGTCTTTCTATCACAGGTGCTGTAGGTTCTGTGAGTCAAACGGCGGGGGCACCCGGGTTCGACCGGGAAAAAAGATGCAGGGTGCGTGGATGAGACGATGGACAAATGCTTCGTGTGGGAGTGGTAACGGAGGATTCAACGCTTTGTGAGACCATCCGGGCGGCGGCTCCGGAGGATGTCCGGGTGGAGTGGTTCGCCGGCCGCCGGGAGATCGCCGAGACGGACGGCCGGAAGGTTCCTTCGGTTCTCTTTATGGATCTGGCCTTGTTGGGCCCCCCTCCTGCCATGGAAAGGGGCAGGACGGCCCGCGCGCCCTGGCAGGACGCGGGGCTGGACCCGTCGACCCGGGTGGTGGTGCTGGCTCCCCGCGACCAGGCCTCTCAGGCCATCCGCATGGTCCGCGCCGGGGCCCTCACCTACCTGACCTATCCCTTCCGCCCCACCGAGTTGAAAAACGTCTGGAGCGTGGCCCGTGCGGCCCTGCGTTCCGAAGGCGAAGCCGTCGCCGCCCGGGACGCCTTCTGGAAGGACATCTACCGCCATCTGGTCCGGACCAACAGCGCCCAGATGCAGACGGTCATGGATCAGCTCAAGGCCGTGGCCCCCACCGACGCCACCATCCTGCTCTACGGCGAGACGGGCACGGGAAAGAACATGCTGGCCAAGGTGATCCACGAGCACAGCGCCCGGGCCCACAAGCCCTTCGTGGCCGTCCACTGCGGGGCCATTCCGGAGGGCCTGGTGGAAAGCGAGTTTTTCGGCCACGAAAAGGGAGCCTTTACCGGGGCCGTCCGAAAGAAGCTGGGCAAGTTCGAGATCGCCGACCAGGGAACCATCTTCCTGGACGAGATCGGAACCATCACCCTGCCGGTCCAGATCAAGCTGCTCCAGGTCCTCCAGGAAGGCACCTTCAGCCGCGTGGGCGGGGAAAAGGAACTGCACACGGATGTGCGGGTCATTTCCGCCACCAACGTGGACCTCAAATCCCTGGTGGAGCAGGGGCGTTTCCGGCAGGACCTCTATTACCGCCTGGAGGTCTTTCCCATCCACATTCCGCCCTTGCGGGAGCGGCGGGAGGACATCCCGCTTCTGGCCGACATCTTCCTGGAAAAGCTCCGAAGAAGGCACCGCAAGCCCATCCAGGACATCCATCCCGACGTGATCGGCGCCTTTCTGGCCTACGATTGGCCCGGAAACATCCGGGAGATGGAAAACGTCATGGAAAGGGCCTTCATCCTGGAGACCGAAACCACCCTCACCCCCACCCATTTCCCTGCGGAAATCATGGGGGAGGTGCGCGCGGTGGTCCGGCCCCTCTTTCATCCGGCCATGACACTGGCCGAATTCCGAAAGCACGCGGTGGAGGAGGCGGAGCGGACCTACCTTTCGGAGCTGCTCCGCTACCACAAGGGCAGGATCAACCTGACGGCCCAGTCCGCCGGGATCACTCCCCGCCAACTCCACAAGCTCATGAAACGCCATAATCTCAGGAAAGAGGACTATCGCCCGGCCCGCAAGGCGGGGGGCTGAGCCGCGCGCCCTTGCTCAGGCGGCCCTCGTCACATCGTTCACCGGGCGAACCTCGGCGATGCTCTTCTTGCGGTCCCCCCAGCCTTCGAAGAGTACGGCTTCGGGGTGGGCGTCCAAACTGTGGTAGTCCCGCACCGCCAGGCCCATGGACCGGACCGCGGCGTCGCTGTAGACCCGCACGTCGTAAATATGCGGGGTTTCGGCCCTGGGACGCAGAACCGCCTTCAGATTCCACACCCAATCGGGGTCCTTTTTCAGCCGAACCACCAGGTAGCGGCCCACCTCGTCGGGGATCTCCGTGGGCTTGGGAAGCGTCTGGGTCTTTGCCTCTTTTTTCCAGAACAGGATCTTCTTCCATTCCATGGGCGGTCTCCTCGCGCAGGGACTCGTCGGGTTGTCTTCTCTCCATCGGGGCTGATCATGAGGAGGCAAATTGCGGGCCACATTGGGTTTCGCCGTGGAGGGCGGGCGGGGCAGAGGGATCCGGCGGGCCGGACTTCAACGGCCTTGCTGGAAACCGGTTTCGGAAATTCCGAAACCGGAAAGCGACAGAACCGGAGGTTCCGAAAAGAGGGCGGAGTCGCGTTTCATTCTACCTAAACTGAGCGATTTTTTCTTCGGGTGTCTCTTACACCGCGTGATTAGCGGGCGGGGATAAACCCCGCCCCTAGTGCGCCTGGGAGCAGGCGTGATCAGAGAGGTGAAAGTCCTCTTCCGGGAGATGCCCGCTCCCGGTAGTCGAAGGTAACTGCGTCGCCGTGAGGCGGGGTGGGAAGCAACCGGAGACGAACACACAGTCCGCAGGATGACGAACGCGATTCGGCCTTACGACTCGACGAGTCTCCTAGGGAAGGACGAAGTCCAGACCGTGTCAAAGCGGCAAGGTATGGTCGAGATACTGTGGCACTCGCAGACGAAAGGGCGAGAAACGGAGAACACAAACTTCGACCTGGAGCCGACCGACGTAGCCACGGAAGT
>NZ_FQVB01000035.1 GCF_900129305.1 Desulfacinum infernum DSM 9756
GAATGAACGCGAATAGACGCAAATCTTTTTAGTTGTAGGAACTGCGAAGGCCGCAATGAGGGTGCCCGGCAATGCAATGGGCGCGCAGTGACTCATAGAGAAGGGCATATTGCGGCGTTCCGACAAATGCCCTTGCTCCGGCCCACCCTTTCATCCATGCGGGGTGGAGCTAAGTGGGCCATGAACGTTAGGGACTCTTTTCCGTTCTGAGAAGCTGTCCGACAATGGCTTGTCGAGACAAGAGCCCGGGCTATGGCCGCTCTTTTCGTGGCCGCGGGGCTTCAGCCCCGCGGAAAGGGCCATCGCAACTTCATGAAGTGACAGAAAATACGCGATGGCCCATCCAACGTTCGGGGGGTCATCCGCAGCCCTGAAGGGCTGCGCTCCGAGAAAAGAGATCATCCGCGACGTTTTCGGGCAGGCTTCTGGGAACGGTGCAAGGCAAGCCACGATCGGTGGGTATGCGGGATTTCTAGCGTGATGTGAAAATAAAACTGCCTAAAGATCCGGAGATGCGCATGACGGACGAGTCTTCCAGAAAATCCAAGAGATGGGGCGCCATTGGGGTGGTCGCGGTGGCCGTTGCTTTTCTGGCTGTGGCGGGCTTCAATTTCTGGCGGCTTCACAGCCGGGAAGAGTCACGGGAGGAGGCTCTCGTGCGAGTTCCTGTCTCGGTGATCGAGGCTCGGATGGGGGATGTGGAACGGTGGCTCGAAACCACGGGCGATCTGCGGCCGCTGCAGGATGTTTTCCTGTATCCCACCGTCAGCGGCAAGAAGGTGGTGGAGATCACGGCGGAACGAGGCGAGCGCGTTCGGGCGGGGCAGGTCCTGGTGCGGCTGGACGATGCGGAGATCCGGGCCCGGTTGGACCAGGCGCGGGCTGCGGTGGAAGCGGCGGCGACCCAGGTGGGGCTTCTGGAAAGGGATCGGGCCCGCTTCGAGGCCCTCTACAAAGAAAAAGCGGTGGCCCGGCAGCGGCTGGATCGAATCCGCAGCGAGCACGAAGCTGCCCTGGCCCGTCTGAAAGAAGCCCGGTCGGCGCTGGAGGCTCTGCAGGTTCTCCACGGGGACTTCACACTGAAGGCTCCCATGGACGGCCTGCTCGCGGACCGCTACCTGGATCCCGGCAACATGACCGATACCAAGAAACCGGTGGTGCGGATCACCACCGAAGACCGCCTCAAGGTGGTCTTCCAGGTGTCCGAACCGGATTTTCCTCTGATCCGGGAAGGAATGACGGCGGAATGCCGGGTGGCGGCCTACCCGGCGCGGGTCTTCCGCGGCCGGGTTCAGGTGCTTACCCCGGTGCTGGATCCGGTGACGCGAACGGCACAGGCCGAACTCCACGTGCCCAACCCGGACCTGGCGCTCCGCTCGGGCATGTTCGCCCATGTCCGTCTCTTCCTGGGCAGCCGCCGGGCGCTGGTCATCGAAAGGGATGCGGTGCTGCGGGTTCCCGGGACGGGCACCCCGTATGTCTTCGTGGTTCGGGATGGCAAGGCGGTTTTACGCAATGTGCGGTTGGGTGCGGAACGGGAGACCCTGGTGGAAGTCGTGGAAGGGCTTCAAGAAGGAGACCGGGTGGTGGTCCGGGGCCAGAACCGGCTGAGCGAGGGGGTTCCGGTGGAGGTTGTGCAGGGGGAGGGGAGCTGAGTCCATGCGACTGCCCGAATTTGCCGTTCGACAACCCGTGGCCACGCTCATGTTCCTTCTGGCCGGCCTGCTGCTCGGGATGCTCTCTCTTTTTCGAATCAGCATCGACATGTTTCCCGATATCAGCCCGCCGGTGGTTTCCATTCTCACCACCTGGCCCGGAGCCAGCGCCTCTGACGTGGAAACGGAGGTGACCAAGGTGATCGAGGACCAGGTGAACACGGTGAGCAACCTGGACACCCTCACCTCCAAGTCCCTGGACAACCTGTCCGTGGTGGTCTGTCGCTTCGACTGGGGGACGGACCTTTCCGAGGCCACCAACGATATCCGGGACTGGCTGGAGCGTGCCAAGAGGGATTTGCCTCCCGACGTGGAAACCCCCATGCTCTACAAGTTCAGCAGCGCCACGGCGCCCATCTTCTTCATGACCATCACGGCCGACGCCAGCTGGCCGCGACTCTATCACCTGGTGGACAAGACCATTTCCGATGAACTGAAGCGGGTTCCGGGCGTGGGGGCCATTCAGCTCTACGGGGGGCTCCGGCGCCGCATCAACGTCTATTTCGACCTGGACAAGGTGGAAGGCTACGGATTGAACCTGGAACAGATCAACCGGGTCTTGGCGGCGGAGAATGTGAGCGTGCCGGCCGGCAACATCAAGGCGGGCCGGAGGGAATACTTCGTGCGCGTGCCGGCCCGCTACGAAAACGCCGCCCAGATGGCCGACACCGTGGTGGGGTTTTTCCAGGGCAGACCTGTCTATCTGAGAGACGTGGCGCAGGTGGAAGACGGCTTCAAGCCCATGGAATTGAACGGCTGGGGGGACGGTAAGCCCGCCATCGTGCTCATCCTGCAAAAACAGACGGGCGAAAACACGGTGGAGGTCTCCCGGCGTGTGCGCCGAAAGGTGGCCGAGATTCAAGAGAGGCTCCCCAGCGATGTGAAGATCCACATCGTGATGGACACTTCAGAGAACATCCTCACGTCCATCTACAACCTGAGGAACACGCTCCTTTACGGCATCGTGCTGGTGGTGCTGGTCACGGTGGCCTTCCTTCGACAAGTGCGCTCGGCTCTCATCATCGCCCTGAGCATTCCCTTTTCCTTGGTCCTTTCCTTCATCTTTCTCTACTTTTCCGGCTACACCATCAACCTGGTCTCGCTGATGTCCCTGGCCATCGCTTCAGGCATGGTGGTGGACAACGGCATTGTGGTCTTGGAAAACATCGTGCGCTACCTGGAAAAAGGGGGGCGCCAGACCACGGCGGCCATGTTCGGGGCGAGCGAGATGGGCCTGGCCATCACGGCATCCACCCTGACCACAGTGGTGGTCTTCGTCCCGCTCATGTTCCTCACCGGATTGGCCGGCATCATGTTCAAACAGCTGGGATTCGTGGTGGTGGTCACTCTGGTCGCCTCCCTGGTGACGGCCCTGACATTGACGCCCATGCTCTCTTCCAAGTGGCTGCATCGGGAACAGTTCGACCGGTCCAGGCACCGCGGCCCGGCCGGGGCGGCCTACCGGTGGAGCGAAAGGGCCTTCGAGATCCTGGAAGGACGCTATCAGGCGATCCTGGCATGGAGCCTTTCGCACCGCAAGACCGTCTTCTTTCTGGCGGTGGCGGTCTTTGTGAGCGGGCTTTCCCTGGTTCCGTTCCTTTCCACGTCCTTTATGCCCGAGGTAGACTCGGGGGACGTGAGCGTGGATTTCCGCCTCCCCGAAGGTACCCGGATCGAAGAGACCAACCGGGTGGTGGAGGCCATCCAGAAAAACATCGAGAAGGTAGTGCGTCCCGAGGAGTTTCGCCACTCCTACGCCTTCGACGGACAGTCGGAGGAGGGCATCGGCGTGGCTCTCGGTTTCGAGGAAGGGGCCAACGTGGGGGAGATCGGTTTCAAACTGGTGGACCGCGATAAGCGGGATCGGAGCGCCAAGGAGATCGCGGCCCTGCTGCGCGAGGAGGTCCAGAAGATCCCGGGGATCAGCCGCATCATGGTGAGCGCCGTGGATCCCATCTCGTCCATCCTCAAAGGGCGGGGGAAGGCGGTTTCCCTGGAGATTCAGGGATCGGACATGGACGTGCTCATGGAGGTGGCGCGCCGCGTGGAGGCCGTCTTTCTCACGATTCCGGGACTTGTGGACGTGGAGATCAGCCAGAAACCCCCGCGCCCTGAGCTGTGGGTGGAAGTGGACCGGGAAAAGGCGGCGTCCATGGGGCTGCGCGCGGCCCAGGTGGCGGCGGTCCTGAGAAACTACTTTTATGGCAAGGAAGCCAGCCTGTACCGGGATGCCGGCGACAGCTTCGAGATCTTCACGCGCCTTTCGGAGAAGGACAAGAACCGCCTGGAAAACCTGCTTCGCGTGCCCGTAACCCTTCCCGACGGGCGCCAGGTTCCGCTCAAAAACCTGGTTCGGGTTCGTGAAGGTCAGGGGCCCATCGAAATCGAGCGCAAAAACCGCCAAAAGATCGTGAAGGTGGAAGCGGACCTGTGGCAAAGATCCCTGGGATCGGCCAGCTCCGAGATCCGGGAAAAGCTTAAAGGGCTGGATCTTCCGGAAGGCGTCAGTGTGGGATTCGGCGGCGATGTGGAGGAGCAGCAGAAGGCCTTCCGGGAACTCACCACCCTTTTCGTTCTCGGAATCGTGCTGGTTTACATGGTCATGGCCTCACTTTTCGGCAATCTCAGGGATCCTCTCATCATCATGTTTTCCGTTCCCTTCGCCGTGACGGGGGTGTTGTACGCGTTCTACTTGACCGACACCACCCTGGGCATCGTCTCCTTCATGGGAGTGGTCATGCTGGTGGGGATCGTGGTCAACAACGCCATCGTCCTGCTGGACTACACGCACTTGTTGGAAAAGAGAGGGTTGGATCTCTTCGATGCGGTGACCCGGACTGGGAGAAGCCGGCTTCGTCCCGTGCTCATGACCACGCTCACCACCTTTTTCGGGATGCTTCCCATGGCGGTCTCCCGCAGTGTGGGAGCCGAAACCTGGAATCCCCTGGGCATCACCATGCTGGGGGGGCTTTCGGTGTCCAGTCTGGTGACCCTGGTGCTGGTCCCCACGCTCTACTACCATCTGGAAAACAGGCGCCGAAGCAGGCAGCCGTGAAGGTGAGAGAATCCGAGAGGAGGGACGCGGCCCCATGTACATGTACTGGATCTTCTACGATGTGGCCTACGACGAAGACGTGATGGAAATGCTGGAACACTGTTGCGTTACGGGGTTTACCAAGTGGGATCGGGTGCTGGGCAAGGGGCCCCATGCGGACCCCAAGATGGACACCTCCGTCTGGCCCGGCTTCAATTGCGCGGTGGTGGTCATCGCCGAGGATCCCGTCGCGTCCGAGCTTCTTCGGGCCCTGAGGGAACTCAAGGATCGGATGGGCCGTCGGGGAATCGAAGTTTTTCGCTCGGTCGTGGAGCGAATCGACTGAAGACGCCCGCCTTCGAACCGGTCCGCCAGCGGATGTGTTGCTAGGCTGCAGGACGCAGCAGCCGGTAGGCACGCGCCCTGTAGAGCGAATGATCGTTCGCCCCTACAGGGTACGGCCTCTGAAAGGACCTCTTCCTTGTGGGTTGTCACGACTCACCGCGATGGAGGCTCAAACCACGTGTCGTCCAGTGTCCTTTCCCGCACACCGTCCGGGCCGATGCGCAGGAAAGTCAGCGGAGGGGCCACGTCCTCGGATCGTTCGGCCAGCCGAACCAGAAAGCCCTCCATGATCTTCTCCACGCTTTCCAGATCCCTTTCCGTTTCGCTCAGCCGGGCCATGCGCATCTCGAATCCCATGTGGCGGGGGATGGCCACCGCAGTGCCCACAGGCAAGGGAGCCAGGGGCTCCCCGGGTTCGTCGCATCCCAGCAGGAGCACACGGCATGCGGGATGCCCCCCTCGGTCGGTCATTCCCGCAAACAAGAGATAGAAACGCTCCAGGTCCTCACGGGACGGTGGGATGGCTGCCAAGCGGTTGCGGACTTTCAGCCAATGTGCCGAGCAAAAGGCAATGGCCTGGTCGAGAATCGCGTCCGTATCGCGGACGCCCCTTTCCCGGACATACTCGGCAAAGGCCTGTGCCAAGGCCAGTCCGTGGCCGGCGCCTGCGGCGATGAGTACGCAGTGGGACGACAAGTGCACAACCTTTCGGACCACGTCTCGTCTCGGTTCGTCCCTCTGTGGGTCGAAGTGGAGAGCCAGACTGTCGGTGGCCAGGACAGCTCCCTCCGGGGTGTGGTATCCAAAGACCTGTGTCATGGAAATCTCCTTGCGACCGAGGCTCAGGCGTGTCAATCCTCGGCCGATTGTGGCATAAGGAAGGGCGGCGGACAAGACGCGCGATTTTTTTTTGCGGTTGGGCCGTCCAGAAACCCAGGTGCGTTAACAAGGGGAGTGACTCTCATGATGGAGATCTGTTTGAAGGCGGAAAATCCCATGCCGGCGTTCTTTCCCGTACTGCAACAGGGGGTGGACGTGGAGGTGCCGGGTTCCCAGTCCCTGGAGTCGATCATCACGAATGTATGGGGCTTCGACAAAAACTTTGCGGCGACCAAGATCGGGACGGTCTTTCTTAACGGGACTCCCGTGGACGACATGGAATCCACTCGGGTGGGAGACGGGGATGTGGTGGCGCTTTCCGGACCCATGCCGGGACTGGCCGGAGCCATTCTGCGAAAGGGAAGCCCGTTTGCCGGGTTGCGGCGGGGAGGCCGCCCCGAAACCCGCTCGGGTGATTCCGGGAACCGGAAGGATCAGATCCGAATCCACGTCAAGCTCTTCAACAGCCTGATCGGCGATATGGGCCCCCGGCTTCTCCAAACGGGGGTTATTCTTGACAGCGAGAGGGCCCGGGGCGTCGTTGCCTCCTTGAGTCAGCAAGGGGGCCGAGGTTTCGGACGGATGGTGGTGGACGGCAAAACGATGAGCGTCGATGAAGTTCAACGAATCCTTCGTGAGAAACCTCAAGAGCCGACGCGATTCAAATGGT
This sequence comes from Desulfacinum infernum DSM 9756, assembly GCF_900129305.1. Taxonomy (GTDB): domain Bacteria; phylum Desulfobacterota; class Syntrophobacteria; order Syntrophobacterales; family DSM-9756; genus Desulfacinum; species Desulfacinum infernum. Next base: position 6,644 of record NZ_FQVB01000035.1, read on the forward strand.
CGACCTGATGAGTCAACCGCTCACATCTTTTCTGGAACTCCGGCATTGCCGAAGGTGGACTGCGTTCGATTTCGCCGGCCTGGCGAATTTATCTGAGAGGAAGCCTGTGTTCGAGAGATCCAGCACCTCGTAGCCCTCCGTTTCGGGGGGAGGGCGGAGGTGCGCTCGCAGGATACGCGATGGGCCTGACAAGGGCCTGAGCCGAGATCCCGAGTGGTGGCGCCGCCTCTTGCTTCGTGGCATCCTTTCCTTGGTTGCGAAACGAACCTTCCGGAACGCTATGGGCCTCTGGACAACCCGGGGCAGGTGGCCTGCGACCTGCCTGCTGCGCTGGAAAGTGCTTAGGAGTTTTCCTGAAAACAGACAATCCGCCTCCCTCAATGGCTTTTCCTCACCTCAACGGCTGCCTCATCCATGCCCAGGTATTTCCTGACTGTGTTGCGGGATATGCACAGCTGCCTCTCGATGGCGCGGATCTTCAGGCCGTTGCCCTCATCGTAATGCGCCTTGATCTTGTGAATCATGACCCGCTCCTTCAAAGGCGCTTCCTCCCACTTCCCTTTTGATTTCTCAGAGATGGGGTCGCACGGCCAAGTGATGGCCCATGCATCCTCCACGTGGGTCCCTTTTGCAGGCCGAAGGTGGGTCATGTTAGTTGCCCAGTAACATTTCCCGTCAACCTCCTCGCTCCGCATGCCCGATGAGTCCTTGCGCGCGGTCTGTCCGTGCGCCTGAGGATTCCGCGGAAGACCAGCGATGGCTTACCGGGCGCTGGTTCTTTCCTTCATGCGGGTTGGCGGGCCTCGCCGGGATCGCGTTGGATGTGCATTGTCACAAAAAAGTCGCTGGTGTGTGAAAAGTTTCTTGACAGGAGAGAGGCTGCATTATAGCTATATAACAGCTTACGCGCGGGGCTGTCTTCCTTACTCGATCCTGGAACGGAAGTTGTGGAGGGACGATGGCAAAGCCATAGGGCCAAGCGCTGCTCCACGTAACCTCTTGGCTCAGGAGGAGCAGGGACCTTCAAGCGCCGCCTTCGGGCAAGGGGGGGTGTAGCCTCATCGAGTGGCAAGATCTGCGCTCGGTCGGGACGCCAGGGGGGCGTTCTCGACTTAATCAAGAACCTGGAATGGGTGTTGGCGGGGGTGCGGCGACCATTCGGCCGTCGAGATCAATTCGCCTTCCTGACTTCTGTATCTCTCGCGGTGAAAGTCAAACCAAGCGTATCGGAGGCAGGCGGCTACCGTTTTCGAGATTTCGGACGGGGCCGATGGTGCATACTGACTTCCAGTCAGGAGTATGCGGGATGGTGGACCATGTCATTTCCAGAGCCCTACGGATCGTCTTGTTTTCTGGTCTGATCTGCATTTTTGCCTGCGGTTCGGCCCTTGCCGGACTATCGCATTATGTGCCCGGCGGACTGGGTATCAAGAATGCAACGATGCCCCCGCCCGGGTTCTGGTATGCCGGCTACAACCAGTTATACAGGGCAAAAACCTATAGGGATGATGGTGGTCGCAATTCGACCACGACGGATATGGATATCACCGTATTTGCTAATGTGAATCAGTTTGCCTGGATTACGGATAAAAAAATATTCGGTGCCAACTATGGAGTAGACCTTTTTGTCCCCCTTATCTACACCGACCTCGAGGTCGATTTCATGGGGGTCACAGTTACGGAGGATCGCCGATTCGGGCTGGGCGACCTCTTTATCGATCCGCTCGTCTTGTGCTGGCACGGTGCCCGATGGGACGCCTTCCTCGCTTCCGGTGCCTACCTTCCCACGGCCCAACACGACAAGGCCGCCTCGCCCGGCAAGGGGTATTGGACCTTTATGCATCAGGCTGGAGCCACCTTCTACTTTGACGAGCGGAAAGCCTGGTCCGTGTCGGCCAGGGGGCGCTTCCTTCACAGTACGGAAGATCCGGATACCGACATCAGGCCCGGAAACGAGGCCATATTTGAATATGGGCTTGGCAAGGACGTGCCTCTGGGGGGTGGGGCCGTATTAACCGCCGGGCTGATCGGATATTCGTACATTCAACTGACGAAGGATAGCGGCCCCGGCGCCAGCGGGCTGAAGGCGGAAGGGCATGCGTTGGGGCCGGAACTCCAGTTATCCGTCTTTGAACCATTCTTTCTGAACGTATCGCTCAGATACACCCGCGAGTACGAAGTGAGGAACAACACGGAGGGGGATTCCGTGTGTCTGACCATCGTTGCGTCCTTTTGAGGGGGCTGCAGCCGGGAGGGTCGTGCGGCCGGGGCCGGGACCTGGCGGCTCCCGGAAAGGGGAAAGACCGGGAGGGAATGGGCTCTGTCGGCATGCCTTCCGCCCGAGGCGAGGAGGGGCCCGGAGGCTGTGGGCCCACCGGTGGGGACCTGATGCGGTCCGGTGGCACTGCGGGGCAGGCGGCATCGGATCGAAACGGGATCGGAGATTCATGAAGGAGGCTGCCGGAACTCGCAGTGGCAGGGCCTTCGCAGGAGGTTTCATGACCCACGGAGGGGCGAAAAGAGATGGGTGGGCGTGCGGCAGCCAGGATCGGCGTGTGCATGGTTTCCAATAAGGGAAGGGGTATGTGAATTCTTTCTTGACAGGAGGGGGGGCTGCAGAGTAGCTACAGAATAGCTTGTAGACGATGTGATATTTCAGGTGCCCAACCTAAGACAGGCGGCAGGAGAGCGCAATGGAAAGATGGAAGAAGGTCCAAAGGGTCCCGACTCCGGCCCTTATCCCCCCCTACGGCCCCCTTGCTGGAATGAGGGTGTTGATGACCGGTAACGTGGTGGCGGCCCCATTTGCTGCCGGTGTCTTGGCAGAATATGGCGCGGAGGTCATCCATGTGGAGAGGCCGGGTGTGGGTGACCGTTACCGCGGCCAGGACCCAATGGTGACTTTCGACGAAAAGGAGCAGAGGTTCGTTCTGGCCTCCCCGGACACGCCCCGAGACCGGAAAGTCAGCACGGGCTGGATCCAGGAGGCTCGCAATAAATTGAGTTTCACCTTGGAACTCAACATGCGCGTGCCGGAGGCTAAGGACATCTTTCTGTCGCTCATCAAAAACTGCGACGTATGGATAGAGAATTTGGTCTGGCTCGAAAAGCTGGGGCTCAGCGACGAAATGGCCCTGGAGGCCAATCCCCGCCTTGTCATCGCCCATATTAGCGGGTTCGGGCGCCCGCAGTTCGGAGGTGTTCCGGAGGAGTGCGATCGTCCTTCCTATGATCCCATCGGTCAGGCTGAGGGAGGGTATATGTTCCTGAATGGATATCCTGAACCCATGCCTCCCATGCCAGGCGCTTCCTTTATCAACGACTATATGACCGCGATGTTTTGTGTGAGCGGAATTCTTATGGCATATATTCATGCCCAAAAGACCGGAGAGGGACAAGTTGTCGATGTGTCCCAGGTCGAGTGCATGAGCAAATGTTTAAACGATACTTTTGTCAATTACTTGACTCTCGGTGCCGTCAAGGAAAGGTACGGGACCAAATTGCCCATATCCCAGCCCGGGGACGTTTACAAAACCAAGGATGGCTATATATATCTCATGGCCTTTGGTCCCGTCGTCTACAACAGAGCCCTCCAGGCCATGGGTATCGATTATCAGAAATACTCCCATGCAGAAGCGGGAGCCTCCAGCGAGGCTGTGAACTCGCCACTCGGCCGCGAGTTGGATGGCTTGATAAGGGCTTGGCTGGCGGAAAGAACCAGTGAGGAGGCCATGGCCCAGTTCAGAAAATACAAGGTACCGTGTGGGATTCCTAGGAGTGTGGCCGATCTGGCCTCAAGCGAACACTACCGGAAGCGAGGGAACTTCGTGGAATACGAAGACCAGACCCTCGGGCGCAAGGTGAAGGCCTATGGATTCGCGCCCAAGATGAGCAAGACGAGACCGCAGGTATGGCGTGGGGCCCCTCGACTCGGCCAGGATACGGAGCGGGTTCTCAGGAAGATCCTTGGGTATGGGGACGCGGAGATAGAGGCGCTGAAGGGCAGGGGAATTATCGATTAAGAGCCTGTCCGAGAATGTTTTTCCGGTTCGAGAGGCCGGCAATTTCCAATCACTTCGTAGCCGCAGGGCTTCTGCCCCCGCGGAAAGGGCCATCGTAACCCTTTGAAGCCGCAGGCCGGATGCGGTGGCCTATGCGACGACCGGGTATTCCTCCTCAGCCCTAAAGGGCTGCGCTACGAGAAAAGAGGTCGCCCGCGACGTTGCCGGATAGCCTCCTGGCTGGCGGAAGGTGCGCCGATACTTGGTGGCAGCCAAGACGGAAGCCCGCCTGGATGATGGGTGTGGACGGGATCGATAGGGAAGGAAAATACGGAGACGGAGGATGCCAATGCATGGGGCGATGACAATCGGAGTGGTGGGCGCCGGGACGATGGGATCCGGAATCGCCCAGAAGCTTGCCCAGGAAGGTTTCAGGGTGGTGTTGGTGGACGTCGAAAGCCGATTTGTGGAACGCGGGATCGGGTTGATCCAATCGACCCTTCGTGAGGCGGTGAAGAGAAAGATTTTTGACGAAGGGCGGGTAGCGGAGATTCTGGGTCGCATTCACGGCACCGTTGACAAGTCGGCGCTGAAGAATGCGGATCTGGTGATTGAAGCGGTGTTCGAGGACGAACAGGTGAAGAAGGATCTCTTTCGGGAGCTCGATGCCATATGCGCCCCGCAAACGATCTTCGCCACCAATACATCCAGTTTCTATGTGAAGGATATGGCCGCAGTGACCTCGCGGCCCGACCGGTTCGTGGGAATGCACTACTTTTATCACCCTGCCAAGAACCGACTGCTGGAAGTGATTCCGCACGAGGGGACGAGTCGGGAGACGTTGCAGAAAGCTGTGGAAATCGGGCGGTTGCACGGGAAGGTGGTGATCGTGGTGAAAGATGTGTCGGGCTTCGCCGTCAATCGCTTCTTCTCTCCGCTGCTGACCGAGGCGGTCCAGGTGCTGAGCGAGGGGTGGGCGAACATTCCCACCATCGAGAAGGCGGCGAAGGAGGCCTTTGGAATCGGAATGGGGCCTTTCGAGCTGATGAACGTCACCGGCATTCCCATCGCCGTCCACGCATCCACCACATTTGGAAGAGAGTTGGGCTCGCTTTATGGAACACCCAAGCTGCTGAGGGATCAGTTTGAGAGCGGCGAGCTCTGGGATCTGGAAGGCGATGTCGACGACACGAAGATCGAAGCCGTCCAAGACCGTTTGTATGGAGCGTGCCTCGGGGCCGCTGCGGCTTTGGTCAGCGAAGGGGTGGCGTCCATCGAGGACACGGATCGAGGGGCCAAGGTCGGGTTGAGGTGGAGCCGCGGGCCGTTCGAGATCATGAACGATATCGGCATCGACAGGGCCTACCGGTTGGTACATGCCATGACCGAACGGTATCGGGACTTCGCCATGCCCGAGATCCTCGTGAGGCAAAGGGCGAACGGAGAGCCATTCCGGTTCAGATACGTGGATTACGAGGTGGAAGGCGAGGTGGCCTACATCACCATCAACCGTCCGGAAGCCCTGAACGCGTTGAACGAAGCCACCGTTTCTCAACTGGCGGAATCTTTCGATCAGGCGGAAAAGGACCCTGGTGTTAACGCGGTGGTCATCCGGGGGGCGGGCAAGGCCTTTGTGGCGGGCGCGGATATCCGCTTCTTTATCCGCAAGATTCAGGAAGGTCGTATCGAGGACATAGTGAGCTTCACGCGTGCCGGCCACGATTTGTTGCTGCGGTTGGAGAACAGCCCCAAGCTGACCATTGCGCAACTGGATGGTCTTTCCATGGGGGGAGGCAGTGAGCTGGCCTTGGCGTGCCAGGCGGTCGTGGCCACGCCTGCCGCGTCCATGTCCTTTCCCGAGACGGGAATCGGGATCTACCCGGGGCTTGGAGGAATGATTCGGACTGCCAGACGGATTGGTTTGGAGCTTGCCAAGTACTACGTCTTCACGGGGGAGACGATCTCGGCTCAGGATGCGCTCGATCTGGGCCTGGTGTCCAAGCTGGTGCCGCCGCACCAGGTGAACGAGAGTATCCGTGAACTCATTTCGGCCGGAAGGCCGAAGGACAAGTATGCAAAGAGAGACCTTCCGAAGCGTTTCCAGGAGCGTGCACGGTTGTGTTCAGCGGAGAACGTGCAGCGGATCCTGCAGGGGGATCGGCCGGAGGGCGTAAGCGCTGAGCTGGCGGAGCGCTTCATGGGCCGAATCGCCAGGAAGGCGCCCCTGGCTGTCCAAAAGGCCAATGAACTGATGGATGCCCAGATGGGGGTCGAGATCCCGAAAGCGATCGAGATGGAGCTTGAGGCGCTGCCGTACATGTTTGGGACCAAGGATGCTCTCATCGGGTTGTCGTCCGTGGGGGCTGCGCCTCCGCGCTTCCTGGGCGAGTGAGCGGAGACGGGGACAGGAACCAGGAACAGGGTCATTACCTTTGAAAGAAGGGGAAGGCAGCGATGTTGACCAAGGCGTACATACCATACGGGGGATATTACTCCTCACCGTTTTGCAAATGGCAGGGAAGTCTGGCCAACGAGAATGCCATTGAGCTGGGGGCGCGAACGGCCCGTCAATGGTTGGAACGGAAGGGCTGGGAGGGTGCGCCCTTTGACTACCTCTATCTGGGGATCACGGTCGGGCAGCAGAGGGTCTTTTACGGGAGCACATGGGCCGCGGCCATGATGGGCGTGAGGGTCCCTGGGATGACCGTCATGCAGGCGTGCTCCACGGCCACCACTTGTGTCTTTAATGCGGCCATGAGCATCGAGCAGGGCCTGCTTTTAAGCCCCCTTTGCCTTCTGGTCGACCGGTGTTCCAACGGGCCGCACACCATCTGGCCGAACCCGCTGGGGCCGGGCGGGGAGGTGATCTCGGAGAACTGGAACATGGACAATATGAACGGGGATCCGGCCACAGGCCATCCCATGGTCGTCACCGCCGAGAATGTTGCCAGGGAGGCGGGCTTCACAAGGGAAGAGGCGGACGAACTGGCGATTCTCCGCTATGAGCAGTATGTGGCGGCTCTCAAGGACGATCGGGCTTTTCAGAAACGTTACATGGTCCCCGTGGAGGCCAGAGTTGGTCGGAAGCAGATGGTCCGTGTGGAAGCGGACGAGGGTGTGACTCCCTGCACCGCCGAGGGGCTGCAGAGGCTGAAGCCTGTTGTCGCGGAAGGCATTCACACCTTCGGATCCCAGACGCACCCGGCGGACGGTAATGCCGCGTTGCTGGTGACGACGAAAGAACGGGCGGCCGAGCTGAGTGCTGATCCTTCGGTGTCCATCCGCGTGGTCTCCTACGGTTTCGCCCGCACGCGGCCCGCGTTCATGCCGGCCGCACCGGTGCCCGCAGCCCGTATGGCCTTGGAGCGGGCGGGAATTGGGATCAAGGACGTGACGGTCATCAAGACGCACAACCCCTTTGCTGCAAACGATCTGTATTTTGCCAAGGAGCTGGGAGTCGGGTGGGCCGAATTCAACAATTTCGGTTCATCGATGATCTTCGGCCATCCCCAGGCTCCCACCGTGGCCCGGCTGCTCATCGAGGGAATCGAGGAGGCGGTGTTGAGAGGAGGAGGCCATGTTCTCGTGGCAGGGTGTGCGGCGGGTGACACGGGAGCGGCGCTGGTCCTGAAAGTGGACACTGCCGCTTGAGCCACCAAGGGTTTTGAGTGGAGACGGCCTGAAGCGGGGTCGGAAAGAGGGCCCGCAGGCAGTTCTCGGGAACAAGTGGGTCCATGTCCCGTTCATTATCGTGTTCTCAATGCTGAGCCTGGCCTCGTGCGGAAGCTGAGATGGAACCGTTGTTGCTGTTTCGAGCCCCAGGTGTCGATCCCGTGAGTCCGCGAAAGAGCGGGCGATTGATTCGGGGCGTGCGCTACACAGATCGGCGGGTCCCCAAGTAGGGTGCCGGCCATAGCAAGCGATCAGGAGGAAACCGATGAAGATTCGAGCTGCAACGGTCAACGAAGCCGGGGGAGATTTCATCATTCGCGAACTGGAGATGGAAGAGCCGCGCGAGTCGGAAGTGGTGGTTCGCATCGTTGGCGCGGGTATCTGCCACACGGATCTGGTGGCCAGGGACCAGCATCTACCCATTCCGTTGCCGGCCGTATTCGGTCATGAGGGTGCCGGCGTTGTGGAAAAGGTCGGATCCAAAGTCACCAAGGTGGAACCCGGGGATCACGTGGTTCTGGCCTGGGGGGCCTGCGGCCAGTGTCCATCGTGCCTGTCCGGGCGCGATCCATACTGCCACAATTTCTTTCTTTACAACTTTCATGGTGCTCGGCCGGATGGAACAGTGACTCTAAAGGACGAGCACGGAGTCGTGCACGGGTCCTTCTTCGGTCAATCGAGCTTTGCCAGCCACGCGCTGGCGGACCAGCGCAACGTGGTTAAGGTTCCCAAGGATGTGCCTCTCGATGTCCTGGCTCCCTTGGGTTGCGGGGTCATGACCGGTGCCGGTGCCGTGATCAATTCCCTCAAGGTGCGACCAGGCTCGACCATAGCCGTTTTCGGGATTGGAACGGTGGGAATGAGTGCTGTAGCCGCGGCAAAACTGGTTGGCTGCACCACGATCATCGCCGTGGATGTGCAGGAAGGACGACTGAAAAAGGCCATGGAGTTGGGTGCGACGCACGTGGTCCATGCGGGGCACGCGGATCCGGTCCAAGCCGTTTTGGATATCACCGGTGGGGGCGTCCAGTACAGCCTGGAATGCGTCGGAAACCCCGCGGTACTTCGCCAGGCCACGGACTGTCTGGCCATGCCAGGTGTGTGCGGACTGGTTGGAGTTACGGCGCCCGGTACCGAGGTGGTGCTCGACATGGATCGGATCATGAACGGGCGCGCTGTCCAGGGAATCATCGAAGGCGATGCCATCCCCGAACTGTTCATCCCGCAACTCATCGAACTCTACAAACAGGGTCGCTTCCCCTTCGATCAGTTGATCACGAAGTACCCGTTCGAGGAAATCAACCGTGCCGTGCACGACATGGAGAGTGGGGCGGTGGTCAAACCGGTACTCACGCCCTAAGAGTTGTCCGAGAAGGGATTTTCGCTGCCAGAGCCGAGGGATTTCCAGTCTGCTCGCCGGCGCGGGGCTTCAGCCCCGCGGAAAGGGATGCTCGTAATCCCATGAGGGAGCAGGCAATCCCCGAAGGCTTCCTCGAGGTTCGGGGATTCTTTCGCAGCTACGAGAATAGCGGGTTCCCCTGGAGTTTTCGGACTAGGAGCTTGTCCGGGAACCCCCCCAACTGTCACTCCCGCGCAAGCGGGAGTCCATAAGTTGCCGAAAAACCTGGATTCCCGCTTTCGCGGGGATGGCGGATGGGCGATGGAAGGGGCAAATGAGCCATTTTTAGACAGCTTCCTAGGCTGCCGACCCTGTCAAAGGAGAAGCTCAATGAGATTCATACGCATCGACATGAAAGAGCGGTCAATCCGTGAGGACGCCGTTCCCCCTGAGTACCAAGGTCTCGGTGGGCGAGGTTTGATAGCGGCCTGCCTCAACCGTGAAGTGCCTCCCCGGTGCCACGCTTTAGGGAGCGAAAACAAGCTGGTCATCAGTCCGGGAATCCTCAGCGGAACTCCATTCGTGAACACGAGCCGACTGTCGTTGGGTGCCAAGAGTCCTCTTACCGGAGGGATCAAGGAAAGCAACGTGGGAGGGACGCCGGCGGACCTTCTGGGACGTCATGGGGTCCAAGCGCTGGTCGTGGAGGGCAGGCCGGAGAGTGGATCCTGGATGTTGCTACACATCGACAGATCCGGGCAGGTCGCCCTGAGAGAGTGCGACCATCTTGCGGGTATGGGAACTTACGAGACGGCATCCACATTGAAATCCGAATATGGGGAGGATTGCACGGTCCTTTGCATCGGTCCCGCCGGCGAGCGGTTGTACGCCATAGCTTCTGTACAGGCTACGGATACCGATGGGCGGCCTTGTCGGGCGGCAGGCCGCGGCGGCATGGGGGCGGTGATGGGATCGAAAGGGCTGAAAGCTGTTGTCATTGAGCCTCCGGATGAGGATCGGGTCCAGATCGCCGACCCGGGAGGCTTCCGGAAGGCGGTGGCGGAAGTGGTTCGGATCATCAAGAGCGACCCGATGAACTCCGAGGTGATGCCGGAGTTGGGCACCGCCGCGCTGGTGGCGCCCGTGAATGCCATGGGGGCGTTCCCCTGTTACAACGCACGCAAAGGGGTCTTTGAGGGTTGGGAAAAGATCAGCGGGGAGGCCCTTGCGGAGTTGCTTAAGAAGCGCGGAGGTAAGCCGCGCCACACAGGGTGCTCCCGATGCATCATCCACTGCTCCAACGAGTTTGTGGACGAATCGGGCGCGTATGTCACGAGCTCTCTGGAGTACGAGACCATTTGGGCCATGGGGGGCATGTTAGGCGTTGATGATCTGGACACTATCGCCCGTCTGGATTTCATGTGCGACGACTTGGGCGTGGACACCATGAACGCGGGGGTAGGTATGGCCGTGGCCATGGACTCCGGCCATGCGCCCTTCGGCGATCGTGAAGCCGTCTTTCGGATGATGGAAGACATGGCTCGCGGCACGGGGTTGGGACCCGTTCTGGGGGCTGGGCCCGTGGCGGTGGGACGCCATTTCAACAACCCACGGGTCCCCGCGGTAAAGGGGCAGAGCATTGCTGCCTACGACCCGCGGGCGATGTTGGGACAGGGGGTCACCTATGCGACTTCCCCCATGGGGGCGGACCATACGGCAGGAAACATGGTGGGTGCCTACCTGACCAACCAGCTCAACCCCAGGGACAAGGCCGGCCAGGTGGAGGTTTCTCGGGAGTTGCAGATCGCTTTTGCAGCCTTCGATACCCTGGGATTGTGCTTTATCGCCGCCGTCTCGTTCTTGAAACCCGATTCGTGTGCAAGTTTCGCCAAGGCTGTGGGCGCCAAGATGGGATGCGAGTTTGGGGTCGAGGACTTCAGGCAAATGGGGATGAGCGTTCTGCGCGCGGAGCGGGAATTCAACCGCCGGGCCGGCTTGCTGAGCAGGGATGACCGCTTGCCCAAGTTTTTTTACGAAGAGCCGCTGCCTCCAACGAACGCGGTGTTCACTCTCAGCGACCAAGAGCTGGACAGCGTCTTCGAAGAGCTCAACGAGAGCTGACGTCCCAACAATAGGCTCCCGCCTTTTGGGTGGGAGCCCACGGTGCGCTTGGGCTGTCGTACCCCGGTTTGCACGGCGGCTCAAAAAAAAGGGGAGGCCGTCGGCTTGGAGGGCCCTGCCTAGGGTGATGATTGGGCCGTGGTGTCGTGCGGCTGCCGGGACCGGGCCTGAATGAGGACTGCGGGGCACCCATGATCGTGATTGTGAAGCTGTACGGGATGTTGAGTCGAAAGGTCGCGGGCTATGAGCCCGATCGAGGTCTCGAGATCAGCGTATCCGAGGGGGCGACCGTCGGAGAGGTGATTGGCGGCATCGGAATCGGCTCTGAGGAGAGCGTGGTTGTGGTGATCGACGGTGAAGTGGCGGGGGCGGAGACTCCGGTCTGTAGCGGGAGCGTCCTGAGGGTTTTTCAACCTCTGCATGGCGGTTGAGGCCGGGCTTCGGGCGTAGAGGTCGAAAGGATCGCGGGCGTTAGGGAGGATCATGCATGAGCAAATCGGAACTGAGGCGGGTGGCGGATGAACTCGCGGAAAGGCAGTGGGACAAAGAGGTCATCGCCAAGCGCGTACAAAAACTGATGCGCGAGGGAATACCCAGGACGATTCAGGGGAAGCTGAGGATATCCGGCCGCAGGGAAGACATCCTGGAGAGGGTCGTGACGCGGGCGCAAGAGTACAACCTGATTCTCAAAAACTGTGCCCAAGGGACCGCATTAGCCCTTCTGGAAGAATTCGGGGTGGGGAACATGGAGGTCATCAAGGCTCTCACCCATTTCCCGGGCATTGGAGGAACCGGAAACATGTGCGGCGGGGTGACCGGGGGGCTGGTTGCACTAGGCCTTTTCCTGGCCAATGACAACCTGCTGGACGTGGAAACCAATGGGGCAACGATGCCCACAGCGCAAAAATTCATCGCCGCCTTCGAAGACGAGGTTGGGTTTCTGTACTGTGCGGATATCCAGGAGGTGATCTTCGGTGTGAACATGGACCCGGGAGCGGGGGAGGAAAGAATGCGAGCCTTTGCATCCGCAAAGGGCTTTGAAAAGTGCGGCGCTCCTCCCGGTGTGGGGGCAAGGATCGCCGCAGAATTGATCCTGGACAGCCTGGGCGCGTGATGGACTCGGGGGCTGCGGTTCGAGTCAATATCTCGCAACAGAACTCTTATGCGAAAGGGTGTGGGAACATGGGTAAGAAGTGGGCCGTAATGTGGACGGTATACCTGGCTAGTGTCGTTGTCGTGATCAACCAATTCAAGGTGCCCCCGGTGATGGCCACTTTGATGAAAGACTTGCAGGTCAGCATGGGGGCTGCCGGATGGCTGATGTCCATCTTTGCCTTTGCCGGTATCGTGCTGGCCTTGCCTGCCGCCGTGATTCTCGGCAGGTTTGGTCCGCGGTTGAGCGGACTCATGGGGCTCGGCTTCACGGTGCTCGGATCCGTTGTGGGGGCGCTGGCAAGTACCTCCACGATGCTCTTGGCCGGCCGGCTGATTGAGGGAGTTGGGCTGGGGCTCATTTCGGTGGTGGCGCCCGCGGTTATCGCCATGTGGTTCAGACCGGAGGAAATGGGCCTGCCCATGGGCATCTGGTCCACTTGGGTTCCGGTCGGAAGCACTCTGGCCTACAACCTGGCGGGGCCGATCCAGGAATCCATGGGCTGGCAGGGCATCTGGTGGGCAGGAGCCGGTGTGGCGGTCGTGACAGCCGTGATTTATGGACTCGTTGTGACGAAACCGGGAGCGAAGTCCGATGGTTCGGTCCCGGAATCCCACACAGGTGCCAAGTGCTCTTACGCGGACGGTTTCAGGACGCCCGCCATCTGGTACCTGGCCATGGGCTTTGTGGCTCTCATGTTCTGCGCCATAGGCTACACCACCTGGTCGCCTATCTTCTACCGCGAGGTTTTCCAACTGGAGCCCGGCAAGGCGAACTTCTACACGAGCTTGGTCTTCATCATGAACATTCCGGGCGCCTTGCTGTGTGGCTGGCTGCTGACAAAGGTGAACAACCAAAGAGCGCTGCTGGCGGCAGCCATTTTCATCTCGACGCTCTTGTACCCGTTGGGTTTTGCCCTTAGTTCTGCGTCGATGATCGTACCTTATGTGTGTGCCATCGGACTCGTGCCGGTGTTTATCGCCACGGCTAGTTTCACGCTGGCTCCGGAGGTCATGCCGTCCCCGGAATTGGGCGGGCTGGCCATGGGTATTCTTACCATCGGGCAGAATGTGGGGACGCTGATCGGCCCGCCGTTGATCGGAAGGGTGGTTTCGGGCGGTAATTGGGCCGCCGGCAACTATCCCATGTTGGCGATCATGTTAGTGACTTCGGTTTGCGCCGTTCTCCTTGTGCTAGACGGGAAAAAGGCTAAGCGTGTGGTGGCGCCTGCCGGGAAGCTGTGATTTCAGGGTTCCGGGGGCACCGGGCATGACCCCCGTTGCTGAGAACCAATCGCCAAAGGGTTTGATGAGGACAAACGAATGAGGAGGAAGACATGTCGGATTTAAAGGCACTGACTGACACGGTTGTGGAGATGAAGGAGACCGAAGCCTTGGAGTTGACCGTCAAGCTCTTGGAGTCCGGAGTCGCCGCGAGAGATGTTTTCCGGGCATATCAGGACGCCATGAGCGAGATCGGCAAGCGCTTCGAGCAGCAGGTCTACTTCCTGCCCGAGTTGATTATGGCGGGAGATATGATGCAGAAGGCCCTGGAGGTCATTCGCCCGCACCTTGTGGAAGGCGATCAGGGCGGGGGGGCGAAAATCGGTAAGTTTCTTATTGCCACGGTGGCGGGCGACATCCATGACATCGGCAAGAACATCGTCACCATGCTCATGGACATCAACGGGTTCGAAGTCAGGGATCTGGGAGTGGACGTGCCTGCGGACCGTATCGTGGAAGAGGCCAAAGCCTTCGGTCCGGACGTCGTAGGACTGAGCGGGCTGCTCACTCTTGCCTACGACCCCATGAAGGAAGTGGTGGAAAAGCTGGAAGCCGCCGGTTTGCGGCAGAACCTGAAGGTCATCATCGGCGGAGCTCAGATGGACGAAAGCGTCAGAACCTACGTCGGTGCCGACGCCTTCGCCACGGACGCGGTGGTGGGTGTCAACCTGTGTAAAGAGTGGGTCAACTGAGAAAGGTCCCGACACGGCGGAGGTGTTGAAATGCTAGAGGAACTTAGAGGGATCTCCCCGGAGGATAGAGTAGAAGCTTTCCTGGATATCTGGGTTTCGGGCGAAGGTCTGGAGTTTGCCAGTGAAGAGGCTCGGGAAGCGTACCGGTATAGGGCCGGCCTGCTGAAGGATGCGATACTTCTTAAGAAGACGCCGGATAGGGTGCCGATCCTACCATTGGCCACCTTCGCCCCCACCACCCTGGCCGGGATGAGCGGCAAGCAGGCAATGAACGATCCCGATGGATTGGGGAAGGCTTGGCTTAAGTTTGTCGATGACTATGAGCCCGATGCCCTTGGTGGGATGCTCATGGTCATGTACGCGCCGGTCCTCGAAGCGCTCGACTATAAACTCTACAAGTGGCCGGGTCATGGGGTTCCTGAGCATTTGTACTACCAGTTCAATGAACAGGAGTACATGAAGGCCGATGAGTATGACCACTTCATCCAGGACGTAACCGACTATTGGATTCGGGTGTGGTTGCCTAGGACCCACGGAGCCCTGGGGCCCTTGGCAGGGACGTTCCCGGTTTATGGGAGCATGGAGCTGCCCATGAGCAGCCCCTGGCTGATGACGTTGGGCATTCCGGAGGTTCAGGACGCCTTCAAGGCCCTGCTGGAAGCGGGTCGACTGACCTTCGAATGGTTTCAGAAGATGATGCCCTATGTGGGGCAGAAGGTGGCGAAGGGATTTCCCGAGTCGGCAGGAGGATTCACGAAGGCTCCTTTCGATGTATTAGCCGATTCATTTCGAGGCACCACCGGTATCATGATGGACCTTTTCCGGCAGCCGGATAAGGTCCTCAAGGCGGTGGAGGTGCTTACGCCGCTCATGATCAACCTGGGTGTGAGCCTGGCGAAGGTGAACAGGAACCCGCTGGTCTTCATTCCATTGCACAAAGGCGCGGACGGGTTCATGTCCAATGCGCACTTCGAAAAGTTCTACTGGCCGAGTCTGAAGAACGTCATGCTGGGATTGATAGAAAACGGCTGCGTGCCGGTTTGCTTTGTGGAAGGCGCATACAACCAGAGACTCGAGTACCTGACGGAACTGCCTCCGGGCAAGTGCGTCTTTTATTTCGACCGGACCGACATGGCTCGCGCCAAAGAGGTGTTGGCCGGCAAGTCGTGTATCGCCGGCGGATTTCCCGTGTCGTTGATCATGACCGGCAAGCCGGAGCAGGTCGAGGCGGAGGTGAAGAAGCTTCTGAATCAGGTGGCTCCCAACGGAGGTTACATCCTAGGCGTGGGGACGGCATTGGATGATCCGAAGCCCGAGAACCTGAAGGCCTTCATGGAAGCGGGACGGAAGTTCGGAAAGTACTAGAAACAGGCCGTCGCGAGGCATGCGCGGGCTAGCTAGGGCTGTCCTGCATACCCGCGGCCGCTGCTGAGGGGAAGGGAGGTGGGAGAAGGATAATTGGCGCAAGGGGAGGGGAATGGCATGCCTCCATGGGAGGCTGCGGACGAAGGCGCTGGCTGGGCGATTCAGGGGCAGGAGGGGGGCTGTGGCCGGAAGGCCGGGCCGGCGGGCTCGGGCGCGCCGGCACACTCCCGAGGCGCTCAGCCCGCTGCGAAGAGGAGAAATGAGGCTGCCTGACGCGCACCGCTCCAATGTGTGGATCCGGTCAAAGGTAGATCCTTCCGCTTAACGCTGCGGATCACTCATCATCGTTCCAGGACAACGGCCTGAGGCCGTGGGTCTGTGCGAGGGAAGACCGAAGTCTCGACCCGACAGGTGTTGTGCGGCCTTGCTCGGGGCAGGAGCGGTGCGGCCGTACAAGCAAGAAATGAGGATCCAACATCGGAAAATTCCGCTGCCTTAAATGAAAGGATGGCAAACATGCGAAGAGCACTGGGAACGGTTTTGTGCATCGTCGTGGCTGTCGGGCTGGCCATGCCCGCTGCGGCCTGGAACCAGAACAGTGGTTTGAATTATGGAAACACCAACTTTTTGGACGCCATACTTCCGCCACCGGGAGTTTACCTCGACAACTACGTGGCCTATTACCACAGCGACGAGTTCAAGGACGCGGACGGAAACAAACTGCCCTTGGACAACGAGCTCAGTCTGCTGGTTTACGTCCCGCAGCTGACTTGGATCGCGGACCTGGGGCTGCCGCGGGGAATGATCTTCGGTGTCACAGGCCTCTTGCCGGTCGTCAATGCCAATTTGGACTCGGACCTCGGGATGGTGGCGTCCAACGACAACCTCGGCGACTTGATGCTGGGAGTGTTCGTGGCCAGCCATGCAGGGAAGCCCTTTGCGAACTTGGGTAACGGATTCGACCTGTACTTGGCCGCCGAGGTGGATGTGTACATGCCCACGGGGCAGTACGATAAAAAATTCACCATCAACCCCGGCAACAACTTCTTTACCATTGAGCCCTTCGTCAAGTTTACCGTGACCATGCCACACGGCTTTTCCTTCAGCATGCGTCACCATCTGGCCTTCAATACAGAGAACGACGAGTACTTGGGCGACGATGGTCAGACACATGACCTGAAGCCCGGCATCATGTATCACTTCAACTACTGTTTCGCTAAGACGTTGGATTTCATCAGCCCCAACCTGCGTCTCGGCGCCATGGGCTACTATGGCAAACAATTGACGGATGATGAGCTGGACGGCCGTGACATGAAAGATTCCAAAGAACAAATTTTTGGTATTGGTCCGGGAATCCAATACGTAGGCAAGGGCTGGGTGCTCAGCCTCAAGACCTACTTCGAGAGCGCTGCAGAGAACAAGGCGGAGGGGGAACGGGTTGTCTTGAGGTTGTCCCTGCCGTTCTAGCATTAATTTGGCGACGGCCCTCACTTCCAAGGAGTTAGGAGATCTCTGAGGACCCGGGCCCCAAGGATGTCAGCGTTGGGGCGCCTTCCCGAGGTTTGGGTCCATCAGGATTGGGCGGCTGCGGACGGAGGAGCAGAAAACCGACCGCAGCCGCCCGGCTGTGTCCGAGCGCGGCACCCCAGTTCTTGCTTTGGCCAAGCATTTGGGGCTCAATGAGAGGGCATGATCCTCGTGTGGAGAAGCAGGTGTAGAGGCAGAATCCTAGGAAACGAATTGGCAAAGGGAGTTGGTACGTTAGGAGCAAAGATGATCATTATTGGAGAAAAAATCAACGGAACACGTCGAAGGGTGGCCCAGGCGATTGTTGAACGGGACCATGAGTTCATCAAGGACCTCGCCAGGAAACAAGCCGAAGGTGGGGCGCACTATCTGGATGTGAATGCGGGAACCTCCCCGGATCGGGAACCGGAAGACATGGTCTGGCTTATCGAAAACATTCAGGAGGTGGTGGACCTGCCCCTGTGTCTGGATAGTGCGAACCCGGCGGCGCTCGAAAGTGGGCTGCAGGTTGTGAAGCGACCCGCTTTGATTAATTCCCTTTCCGGAGAGAAGGCCCGTATCGAAGGCGTTTTGCCTTTGGCGGGGAAGTATCAGACGGGCTTGGTGGTCTTGGCGTTGGACGATCTTACGGGCATTCCCAAAAGGAGCGAGGAGCGGCTGGAGATCGTCTCCAAGTTGGTGGGCCTTGCGGAAGAACAGGGCCTGTCGCACGAGCAGCTGTTCATTGACCCGTTGGTGACCGCCATCTCAACGGGGGTCGACAGTGGCATGGTGACTTTCGAGACCATCAAGGGAATTCGGCAACGCTACCCGGCTGCACATATCACGTGCGGTCTGAGCAACATCTCCTTCGGCTTGCCGTTAAGGTCTTTGATCAACCGCACCTTCCTGGCCATGTGCATGATGTGCGGGTTGGATAGCGCCATCATCGATCCCAACGACAGGGAGCTGATGGGGGTTCTTCTCGCCGCGGAGATGCTTCTGGGGCGGGATGCGTACTGCCGGGGTTTTCTGGGGGCATACCGGGCCGGCCGCATCGGCCCTCCGACGAAGTAGATTCCGCGAATCGGTTGAATCGCGGTGTTGATGGGCTCCCCGTGGGGCCCTTCCGCGGAACCTCCCGGTAGCGGGCCTCAGGCCGGGGAGAAGCTCCCCCGTTTTGAAATGGGAACGGGGCCCAAACGCATGGAATGTGTCGGGCCCCGCGCCCGCTCTGACAACTGCCCAGATCCGCCGCACCTGCCGCAAGCTCTTTCCCTTCCGGGACAAAGCCCCCGAGTCCCACTCTGCCATGAGAGAACCTTGAGGATGATCGTTGTGCGCCGGGCCTCGAATGTGGCCCGGGAAAAAATGCTCAAGACATGAAACCGGCGTGCCGATCCCTTGTGTAAGCTGCATGGTAGCTAATATGTAGCTTAACCCCCGGGCCGCGTATCGCGCGCCGTCCAATGCCGGTTTGGTATGAGGGAAAATGGCTGAATGGACTGAATGCATGCAATAAGGAGGGGAGGATGCCCGTATGAGGAGCACGTCACTGAAAAAAAAACTGATCCTTGGGCCTTTGGCCATGGTGTTTCTCGTTATGACAACCTCGGCGGCGGTGGTTTTGACCGTGATTTGGAAACAGTACGACGCCGGAACCCAGGAGCGGCTGCGGCAAGCCTTGCATATCGTAGAGGTGGAACTCCTGGAAAGGCAAAGGGACCTGGACGCCGTGGTCCGTCAAATGGCCACTGCGGGGGATCTTGGCAATAGTGTCAAATATATCGGCCAGTTCTGGAGTAGCGCCGCGCTGGTCGCAGAGCCTCTGTCCGCCATGGCGCAAGGCGTTGAACGACTGGCCCGATCGGCTGGCCTCTGGAAAGGGGCCGTTTACGCCGCTGATGGGAGGCTGCTGGCCTTCTATGCCGTGGGCGAGGATGGTCGATATCTTTCCGGTTATGTGGCGGAGCCCGATGGAGGAGGGCTGATGACAAAGTCCGCGGAGGCCGGCAATCACGGGCAAGGGTCTCCCTGGGAAGAGGCGAACGAGCTGCGGGACGAGTTTTTGAGGATCCGATATCAAGGCCCGATCCCCCAAAAGGCCGGGATCTGGTTCGATACGGTGGGCGGGAAGCTTTGTTTGGTCGGTGTGCAACCGGTCACCGTGGAGGAATATTCGTCCGAGTCCGATGGCATGATACGGGCGCAGGTGGCGGTCGTCGTCGGGGTATACCTGCTGGGTGACGAGCTGGCTGAGCGAATCCGGGAGTTCAGTGGCTTTTCCACCAACGTGTTCGCCGGAGACAGGTGGAGTGCGGGGGATCTATCTGCCTATGGGAGGCTGAAGACGGATGGCCTGGAGTCCCATCGTGATGGGTGGGGGATTGAAGACGCCCCGGTGACCCTCAACACGGTGAAACTGAGCGAGGGAGTTTATTACCAAGGGATTTTTCCCGTTTACAACGACGCGGGATTGGTGGGGGCTCTGGCGGTGCTGCAATCCACCGGCGCGGTCAGGGCAAATGTCCTGCAGGTGATTGGGATGCTGGGGATTGTCTACTTGGTTTGCTTGGCCGTCACGGTACCGGGTGTGCTCGTGCTCGCCTCTTCGCTGACGAGGCCAATCTCGAAGGCTATCGACGTGCTGGAAACGGAGGCGGAGAAAGTTGCTTCAGCGTCGGCCCACGTCTCGGAGTCGAGCGCCAGGCTGGCGGAGGGCGCAACGCAGCAGGCGGCTGCGCTTGAAGAGACATCGGCCTCGCTGGAGGAGATGTCGGCTACCACGCAAAACAACGCGGAGGCGGCAAAGGAGGCGGATGGGATCGCTCAAGTGGCCTTCGGGCAGGTGGAAGAAGCGGATCACTATATGAAGGAATTGACCGAGTCCATGGGCCAAATATCCCAGGCCAGCGAGGACACGTGGAAAATCGTCAAGACGATTGACGAGATTGCGTTTCAGACCAACCTCCTGGCGCTGAACGCCGCGGTGGAGGCGGCACGGGCCGGAGAGGCGGGCGCAGGTTTTGCCGTGGTGGCCGACGAGGTCCGAAACCTGGCCATGCGCGCGGCGGACGCGGCACGGGAAACCACGCGTCTCATTGAGGACACGTTGGGAAAAGTGCGTGCGGGAGGCAACCTCGTGGACGAGACCGCGAAAGTATTTGAAGCGTTGCTGGGCACTTTTCGAAAGGTGAGGGAGCTGAACAGGGAGATCGCCACGTCGTCTGAAGAACAGGCCTTGGGAATCACTCAGATCAATAAGGCGGTGACGGAGATGGATCGCGTCATCCAAAGCAATGCGGAGGCGGCTGAAGAATCGGCGTCAGCTGCACGGGAACTGAAAGAGGGGGCGGTGCAGCTCCAGCGGGTGGTCACGACTCTTCTCGGCATTGTCGGCGGAGGAAAGAAGGGAAAGGTCTCCGGGGCGACGCCGCTGTGGCGCCGGGGCCATGATGAAGGGCGCGGGGTGGCTCGGTTGCCGGAAGGGGAATGGCAAGGAGGTGTGAAAGATCTGGTCGAGGATCTCCGGGGGGCAATGGCAAGGCACAGGGGCCTGAATAAGGGCGGGTCCACCGATCGATGACGCCTCTCGGGGCAATAAGCACGGAAAAGGGGAGTGGGAGAAGGAAAACATGCTGCATAAGGAGGACTCTATGAAAAAGGTCTGCGCATTTGTGACGGGTTTGGCCATGTTGTGTTGTCTTGTCTGCATGGGTGCACCCCATGCAACGGCAAAGGACGTGATCCTGGTGGGGGCCCATCTTCCGTTGTCCGGGGTCTCGGCCAGTGTGGGACGGGATCAGAAATGGGCATATGAGCGGGCGGTGGAGGACGTAAATGCCTCCGGCGGGATTTTCGTCAAGGAGCTTGGCACGAAGCTTCCGGTCAAGCTGATCGTTGAGGATGATCAAAGCAACCCCGCCAAGGCTGCGGCGGCTGTGGAGAAGCTGATCAAGGGCCACAAGGTGGATCTGCTACTGAGCGGTCAGGTGGGCGCGCTGGGCGTGTTGCCGGGAATGGTGACCGCCGAGAAATACCAGAAATATTACCACGGTACGGTGATCTGGGCTCCCATGTTTCTTTCTCAAAACTTTCAGTGGTCCACCATGTACTTTGTGGAGATTCCCGATATCACATCCATGCCCTTCAAGGCCTGGAACACCCTTCCTGAATCCCGACGTCCCCAAAGGATAGGGCTTTTCGTGGAAGATAGCGTGGACGGAAGAAGGACGGCCGAAGGCTTGACTGCGGCGGCATCGGCACACGGATATACCGTTGTGGATACCCAGTTGCTGAAGGTGGGCGCCAAGGACTTTCGACCCCAGATCCACGCCAGCAAGTCCAAGGGGGTGGACGCGGCCATCTGTTTCGCGAACGTGCCAGAGACAGCCGTTTTGCTAAAACAGATCAGGGAGATGAACTTGGGGCTCAAATATTTCCAGGGAATCAAAGGGGCCTGGTCGTACGAGTTCTGGAAGGCTGTGGGGGAGCAGGGCGAAGGTGTCCTGTGCGATGGATTTTGGTCCATGGACTATCCCTATCCGGGGGCGAAGGAACTGGGCCAGAGGTACTTCGAGGACCATGGTTACTACTCGGTGGGAGTTGGAATGTACTATGCGCTATGCCAAACACTCTGGCAGGCCATTGAAAAGGCCGGAACTCTTGACGGGGCAAAAGTGCGCCAAGCGGTCTTGGACAACACTTTCCAGACCGTCAATGGACCCGTGGATTACGATGAACGGGGGGTAGCCTTCTTTCCCATGGCGGACTTCCAGTGGCGGGACGGCAAGCAGGTGCTCATCTATCCCAGCGAGTTGACCAGTACGTCTCTTGAATCCCTCCAATGACCAACGGGGCCCATTTGCTGCGGGTGGCGCATTGGGCCGCCCGCAGCTATCATTCCAAGCATCAAGGGGCTTCCATGGTGCCGGGAGCTTGTGGAAGAAGAGGAACACTGCGCTCTACATCGCAGTTCCGTGGCTCTCCCGAACCCGGGACCTGACGCCTTCTGCAGGTTCGCGCTGCCAACTCCGGCTGGAGCGGGAATTGTTTTCATGCGGACTTGGCAACCGCAGTGCAGGCATTGATTTTTCTAGGGACAGGGCAAGGCAAAGGATGCTGAGTTGAAGGGGGAATAGACCGGGATTCTCGTGAAAGCAAGCTTGACAGAAACCCCGGCCCCGCTTACAAATCTGCTCTGGAGGTTTCCACTAGCCTCGGCTGTGATCCTAGGTAATCTGCCCAGGAACTGGCGCTTGTTTTCATGCTTTGACCGCTCGCCCCCTCTGGATCTACGTGTTCCGGGGGATCGGGAACCGGAACGAGAGGATCGCGGTTCCATTTCCGAGTTTCTGAGTGTCCACCTGCATAGCTTGAAGGATGACTTAAGAGGCTTTTCGAGCGCGAGATCTTCCACCTTTTGTCCCTCCCGTATGAGATCAAGATAGGAGAAAGAGGGATGACCCCCCGCCAGCCGGATATCGTGATTCGAAGACTGAGGGAAGAGGATGCCGAGTCGGTATGCGAGATATTCAGAATGATCACGAAAAGATCTCCCGATGAGAACTTCAAACAGCTGGTTTATGATCATGCTCAAGATAAGAAGGGTTGCCATTTTGTGGCCCTTTTGGGGGGGCGTGTGGTCGCCTTTATGATCAATTACATTCTCACCCTGGGATTTGGAGCCGAAAAGCATGCATGGATAGCGGTCATGGGGGTGAATCCGAAATTCATGGGCCAAGGCATTGGCGCCCATATGGCTAGGGAGGCGTTCGAGTACTTCCAACGGGAAGGAATTAAGACGGTTTATGCAACGGTCCGATGGGATTCCACAGACCTTCTCTCTTTTCTAAAGGGCTTAGGCTTTGAGAAAAGCGATTATTTGAATCTCAAGAAGGAGCTGGCCTGAGGGCATCTTCGGTGGAGGGGGAGGATGCACGCCTCGAGGCTCGTCCGAGAACGCCGCGGACGACCTCTCTTCTCGTAGCGCAGCCCTTTAGGGCTGCGGAGGAATCCCCGGCCGTTGGATAGGCCATCGCGTATTGCCTGTCACGTCAAGGGGTTACGATAGCCCTTTTCCGCGGGGCTGAAGCCCCGCGGTTACGTTGAGAAGGGGGGGCGGCCTTCTGAGGCGGAGAAACATCCTCGGACAAGCCCCTCGAGGCTCGTCCGTACGGACCGCAGGAAGGTTTCCACTCCGTCTCTCAGGAACGAGCCGGGGTGCTACCTACCGGTGCTTTACGGGACGCGGCGCGGAAGAAACCGCCATTCGTGGTGCCAGTGTCCCTTCTTCCATCTCTAGCGAAGCCCACTGCCTGCGTTATGGAAAGTGATCCTCGGGGGGGCGCTAGACGATAACGATACCGCAGGGTGGTTCTGGAACCCTGGCATGGAAGAATCTGCCCGAGACTCGATACATTAGGGGAAGCATCCGCCTGTTCCGGCAGTTGTGGCCATGCTTCCGATAGAGGGCGGCGCGTTCAGTGCGAAATACAGAAGGGAAGGTTGGCAACCGTGGTAGGCGAGAAGAAGAACTTCGGAGAAGTCGGTCACGCTGCTGAACGCCAAGAGGCCAACACTGCCAAGCACCGGATGTCGAAGGTCAAGTTCGAGGTCTATGGTGAGGAAATGTTGGAAAAGGTAGTGAAGCAGAGTGGTAACAGCGGGAGGATCTATCTGCCTCCGGACTGGGTCGGCCACAGGGTGAAAATCATTCGCATTGATTGACGATCGGTTCGCCGAAGAGGGGCGGCCACCGGATTCAAGATAGAATCCTTCCCCTTTATGCACCTACGGGCCTGGAGAACCAAGGGGTGGGATAAGCCCTGTGATGTCTCGCTTCCCGCACAAGCGTTGTCGAAGTACCGGATCTTGGTGGGGGACTCAACCTCACCTGCGAGCCGGCTCGGAAAATCGCCAATGTCATAGAACAGCGGCGGTCCTTCTGTTCATCGTCAGTATGCGAGCAGCTTCATCATTGCGCAACCACCTGCTCCTCCAATTTCCACAAGATCCTTAGACCTGCATTTCGAGCAATCCCTGAGGTAACTCCGTCCCACCGCACCCTCCGTCAGCCACCAACGGGAACAGGACCGATTCTGTGTTAATATGAAAGAGAACCGCGAATGAACGCGAATAGACGCAAATCTTTTTAGTTGTAGGAACTGCGAAGGCCGCAATGAGGGTGCCCGGCAATGCAATGGGCGGGCAGTGACTCATAGAGAATGGCATATTGCGGCGTTCCGACAAATGCCCTTGCTCCGGCCCGCTCTTTCATCCATGCGGGGCGGCTAACTTCGTCATGACCGTTAATAGGTCAAACATTCGAATTGCTGCTGCCAGACATTCTGGTAATCTTTGCCGGCAGGAGAACTGCCTGATAGAATGTGCGAAAAGCCAACATGGGGTGGGTTGTGCCTCCTCTTAGCTTCAAGCCCGGACACGCGCAGTGATGCATGGGGATTTTCCGTGAGTCGGCTGGGCGGCCGGCCCGAGCGCACAGCCTCTTTCCTACCTTCACAGTGAGCCGAGGGCCCAAGAGGGAATTCCCATGGCTGCGGAGGTTTCCCATTCCGCCAGCGGTACCAACGGAGCGGCGGGCCGGATGGGCGTCCTGCTGGGTCTCAGTCTCCGGCTTCACCGGTTCGTTGATCTCAATTCCCTCATGCGCCACACCCTGCCGGAACTGCGCCGGATCATGGACGTGGAGGCCGTCTCCATTATGCTGCCGGAAAGCGAGGGGGAGGCCCTGCGGATGGTGTGGACGGAAAACACCGGCGGCGTCTCCGATGAAGCGGTGCGAAGGTCTCGTATTCCCATGGGACAGAGCATCGCGGGATCGCTCTTCAAGAGCCGCAAGACCCAGGTGATTTCGGATGTCCGTGAGGACCCGCGCCATTTTCCGGGGGTGGACCGGGCGGCGGGCTTCGAGAGCCGTTCCATCCTGGCGATTCCGCTCATGTCCGGGAATCGAACGGTGGGGGTTCTGGAGTGCATCAACAAACGGCGCGG
Source organism: Desulfacinum infernum DSM 9756 (assembly GCF_900129305.1). Taxonomy (GTDB): domain Bacteria; phylum Desulfobacterota; class Syntrophobacteria; order Syntrophobacterales; family DSM-9756; genus Desulfacinum; species Desulfacinum infernum. Next base: position 31,789 of record NZ_FQVB01000035.1, read on the forward strand.
ACGGTTCGAGCGGGAAGATGTGGAACTGGGCGAGGCCCTGGCGGGAATCCTCTGCCTGGCCATCGAGAAGGCCGAGCTCATCGGCCGATTGGAAAGAGCCAATGCCGAACTGCGAGCCCTGGTGGATTTGCGTTCACGGCAGTTGGAGCAGATCGAGCGGGAAAAGCAACGATTGCTCCGGGAAGTGGAAGGCCGGTACCATTTTGAGCAGATCGTCGGATCCAGCAACGCCATGCTCCGGGTTTTTCACCATGCCCGACATGCCGTGGATTCCGACATCACGGTCCTGATCCAGGGCGAGACGGGTACGGGCAAGGAGCTGATCGCCCGTTGCCTCCATTTTGGGGGATCCAGGAAAGCCGGGCCCTTCGTGGCGGAAAATTGCGCCACCATCGCCCCCGGGTTGTTCGCTTCGGAGCTTTTCGGCCATGTGAAGGGAGCCTTTTCGGGAGCCGACAAGGACCGGAAGGGACTGATCGAAAGGGCCGACGGAGGAACGCTTTTTCTTGACGAGATAGGCGATCTTCCCATGGAAATCCAAAAGGGGTTGCTCCGGGCGCTGGAAGACGGCTGTTTTCGGCCGGTGGGGTCCAACGAGATTCGCCGTTCTGATTTTCGGCTGATCACCGCCACTCACAAGGATCTTCAACGGGAGGTGGAGGCGGGGCGCTTCCGTGAAGACCTCTATTACCGGATCGGCGTCTTTCGAATCCACTTGCCGCCTCTCAGGGAGCGGCATGGAGACATTCCTCTCTTGGCTTCTTTTTTTCTCAGGAAATTCAATGAAAAATACCAAAAGAACCTTCCGGCCATCGATCCTGCGGCTCTGCAATGCCTCGAATCCTGGCCCTTCCTGGGCAACGTTCGGGAGTTGCGAAACGAGATCGAACGAGCCGTGGCCGTTGCCGAGGATGGCCGCCCGATCGGCTTGGAGCACCTAAGCCCCAGGCTTGTGGGAAATGCTTCCCCCTCGTGCCGGAGTCATCCGGGCAATCTCAAGGACCGGGTGGAGGCCCTGGAAAGAACCCTTATTGTGGATGCCCTCAAGGCCTGCGGGGGGAACCAGACGAAGGCCGCCGATCTTCTGGGGCTCAGCCGCTACGGCCTGGCCAAAAAGATCAAACGCTACGGGCTGTCCGATGCGGTCCTTGCATGCCAACCTGATTGACGTGCGACAACCTCGTTGTCGCACCCTCCCTGAAGCCGCCGAAACAAAAGACAATCCACAGGAAACGCCCATTGGGACAGGCATCCGGGATGCGGGAGCTCAAGTGGGAGAGCCGATACGTCAACCTGGTTGCCCGTGGCGTATGGGGCGGGGAGCACCGGATGCAGGCCTGGGCGGATAAGGCGTGGTATATCCAGTGGATAAAGTTGTGGTACGAATCTTGATCTTCCCCTTGGTGGCAGGCAGAGGCAGACAAGCATTCCCCCCCAAAAGCCTTACCAAGGAGGACGCCATGAAAAGGACAGACTTTCTCATCATCCTATTGGCCTTGGGCCTGACGGTGATCCCCGCCGCTTCGGCCAGTGGGGATCCCTCTCGGGACGCCTATTACCGCAACTGCGTGGACAAGCGCATCGAAAATTGCGAAAGGAAAGCCGCCTATTCCGGCTGTTCCGGAGACCACATGCGGGAGTGTGCGGAAAATGCCGGGAAAGAAGCGGCCTTTTTGAAGGCCAACAAGGAGAAGCTGACTCGCGAGATGAAAGCGGATGGCGTGGAGCCCGTGGAATATAAGGTGAATTACCGTCTCATCCGCGCCTATACCGGAAATTCGCAATAGGTGCGTTTCATCCTTCCATTGGGTCGCGGGGCTCCGCCCCGCGACCCACCCGGCTGAGGTTCCGCCTCGGCTCCCGCACGCACCCCCGCAGGCGCCTCGTGCTCTCCTTCCATTGGCCCTCCCAGCCAAGGTCCGTTCGAGGCTGAGGTGTTGTCAGTCCTCGGGAGACGGGACCCTGTCCTCAGAGGTTGACGAAACGAAAGCGGGCTGATTCAATAGGTTCCCGAGACGATGCATTGCCTCCTTGTTCCGGACGGGAACCCATGGATCGACCGCCCGAGATGCTTCCCACTCCGTTTCTCGACTGTCTGTCCGCTCACGTGGCCGTTCTGGACGGTTCCGGAACAATCCTTTGGGTCAACAGGGCTTGGAAAGAATACGGGCGGGACAACGGGTATCGCGGTCCGGAAGGCGCCGTGGGGCTCAACTACCTGGAAGAGTGTTCCCGGGCGGTCCTGCGGGGAGCTCCCGCCGCCAAGGCGGTCGGGGAGGCCCTCCAAGGCCTTCTTGCCTCGGGTACCGACGAATTTCGCCTTCCCTATGATTGCCACTCTCCGGAAAAGAAACGTTGGTTTCTCCTCCGGGCCTTTCCTCTCGAAGGATACCCGCCGGCTCGCGCCGTGGTGAGCCACGAAGACGTGACGGAGCTGATGCTGGCTCGGGAAGAACTGGAGGCGCAGCGAGCTCGACTGGAGCGCATGAACCTGGTGCTCACGGAACTTCTGGACCGCCGCCAAAGGGATCGGGCGGCCCTGGAAGAGGCCGTGGCGGAAAATGTGCACCGGCGGCTCCTTCCCCTGGTGGATCTGCTCCGAGGCCGACTCAGGACCAAAGACGGCCGCGATCTCCTGGACCGCTTGGAAAGAGGCCTCCGAGACGTGGCCTCGCCCTTTCTGCGACGGCTGGGGCAATCGGCCCTGGGGCTGACTCCAAGGGAGCTCGAGGTGGCCGAAATGGTCCGAAACGGTTGTTCCAGCAAGGAAATCGCCGAACGGCTTCACATCTCCGAAAAGGCCGTGGCCTTTCATCGAGGCAACCTGCGAAGGAAACTGGGCCTCAGGCACCGGCGCGAGAGCCTGAGAGTCCGATTGCTCGCCCTGGAACAAGCTGAATGAATCCCCCCAAGGAGGACCCCCATGGTGGAACGCATGAAGGCCATCCTGCGAAGCCAGAACCTTTGCGTACTGGCCACGTGCCACGACAACAAGCCCCACTGCTCTCTCATGGCGTACGTGACCGATTCGGAAGCCCGGACCGTCTATGTGGCCACGCGACAGGACACCACCAAGTACTTGAACCTCCTGGAGAATCGAGAGGTAAGCCTGCTGGTGGACACGCGCGCGGAGGACGGAACTCAAGACCCGGCGAGCATTCGGGCCCTCACCGTCTACGGGGCCTATCAGCCCATGAGCGATCCGGAAAGGGAGCAGCTCATCCGGGAGCGCCTGGCGGAACGCCACCCTCATCTGGCCTCCCTGGTGCGCCACCCCAAGTCCGTCATCGTGCCCATCCGCATTGTTGCCTTTCTGCTGCTGGAAGGGGTGGAAGCGGCCCATTACGAGGTGCTGGATTGATACCAGGTGCGACCTGGTATTCCGCTCCCGATCTTTTGGCATTGTGTGCAGGGGCTCCACTGCTTTCCTTACGTTCGTACCCCGACATGTGCGCAGTGGTCAGCGAAAGGAGAAAGCGGATGGAAGCAGTGGAACGAAAGATTTTCAGTTGGGTGTACGGGCCCGATGCCTTCACCAGGCGGGACGAATCGGAGGACTCCGTCTTTTATGAAACGGACCGATTCGTGTCTCACCTGGATCGCACCGCTCTGGACACGGTGGAAAAGATCATCGGGTCCCTGGCGGTGGAGGAGGCGCCGGTCATTCTCGATCTCATGGCGGGCTGGGATTCACACCTCCCTCACGGGATCCAACCTGCGAGGGTGGTGGGCCTGGGGCTCAACGAAAACGAGCTTCGCGCCAACGAAGCCTTGACCGAGTACGTGCTGCACGACCTCAATGCGGATCCCCGGTTGCCCTTTGGGGATGCCACCTTCGACGTAGTTCTGAACACCGTTTCGGTGGATTACCTCACGCGCCCCTTCGAAGTCTTTCGGGAAGTGGGACGGATCCTGAAACCCGGCGGTCTTTTTCTCGTCATCTTTTCCAACCGCATGTTTCCCCAGAAGGCGGTGAAGGTGTGGAGGGAAGCCGGCGAGGAGGAGCGGGTGATCATCGTGGAGGACTACTTCCGGAGCGCCGAACTCTTCGAGTCGCCTCAGGTGGCCATATCGAAAGGTTTACCGCGCCCGAAGGACGACAAGTACGCCCATTTGGGCCTTCCCAGCGATCCCGTCTATGCCGTGTGGGCCGAAAAGAAGGGCGGCGCACTCGAGCGTCGGCCGCGCCCGAGACCCCGCCTGGATGCGGGCACGCCGCTCAGCCGCGACGAATTGCTCCGTCGAAAGGAACAGGTGGGTCGGACCCTACAGTGCCCCTACTGCGGTCAGGGGCTCAAGAAGTGGAAGGTGCCGCAGACGCCCTTCACCGAATGGGACAACGAGTTCATGTACATCTGCTTCAACGATGCGTGTCCCTACCTGGTTCGAGGCTGGGAGGTGATGGAGACCCAGGGAAACCGGGGCTTTTCCTATCGCCTGATGTATAACCCCGATCGGGATGCTCTCATGCCGGTGCCGGTGCCGAGCCTGAAGGCCTTGAGAGAAAGCATCGTGGACGACGAATAGCGGAAGATCTCATGACGTCTCGCCCGTCTCCGGCTTCCAAGCCCCTGATCGTGGCCCGGGATCTCAGCCGCATCTACCACGCGGGAAAGACCCGTGTGGTGGGGCTGGATCACGTGGACTTGGAGGTGGGTGCGGGCGAGATGGTCGTGCTCAAGGGGGTGAGCGGGTCCGGAAAGAGCACGCTCCTTGCCCTCCTGGCCGGGTTGGATCGCCCCACGTCGGGCATGCTCCACGTGGCCGGACTGGACCTCCTGAAGGCCTCTTCGACGGCCCTTACCCATTTTCGACGTCGCAAGGTGGGCATGGTCTTTCAATCCTTCAACCTCCTTCCCACCCTGACCGTTCTCGAAAACGTGTGTCTGCCTGGCTTGCTGGCGGGAGATTCGGAATCGGAAGTGCGCCGGAGGGCTCGGGCCTGGATCGAAAGGATGGGACTGGGAAGCAGAATGCATCACCTCCCGGGGGAGCTTTCCGGAGGCGAGATGCAGCGAACCGCCATCGCCCGGGCTCTCATCAACGACCCTCCCATCCTCCTGGCCGATGAACCCACGGGAAACCTGGACAGCGACAACGGCGGAATCGTGGTCCGCCTCTTGGCCGACCTGAACCGTTCTCACGGACGCACCGTGGTCATGGCCACCCACGGGGATCTGGCCGACGCCTTCGCCACCCGCATCGTTCGTCTCCGAGACGGCAGAATGGTATGAAGCGTGCCTTCTTCCCGAAGCTTTTCTTTTGGTTACACGTGCGCCATGTGCGCCGCCACCCGGGCCGGGCCGTGGCCGTGGTCCTGGGGGTGGCCATCGGGGCGGCCGTCTTCACCAGCGTGCGGCTTGCCATGCGCGCTTCCCTGGATTCCTTTTCCCGGAGCATGGACGCCGTGACGGGCGCGGCGGATCGGGTGGTGATCCGCCCCGGGGATTTCGTCCCGGAAGAATGGGTGGCGCGGCTGCTGGCCCGGGACGAAGTGGCGTCGGCAGCCCCTTTCCTGAGCGCTTACGTTCAGGACGAGGACCAAAGGTCTTCGCCCTTCCTGCTCATCGGAATCGATCCCTTTCTGGACGCCTCGTTTCGGACATGGTCCAGGGCGGGCGATTCCCGGGCGGGCTGGGACCTGGTGACCCGCCCCTTCACCCTTCTGATGACGGAAAAGCTTGCCCGGTTGCTGGACCGCTCGGTCGGGGACGAGATCCGGCTGCGCCATCCGCGAGGGACCGCCGCGTTCCGTATTGCCGGAATCCTCGACAAGGAAGGGACGGGGGCGTTGGAAGGGGGCCTGGCGGCCGTCGCGGACATCGCCACCTTCCAGGAATTCACCGGGCTTTCGGGGTGGGTGGACCGCATCGATCTCAAACTGAGACATCCCGGGTCCTCCAGGGACATTGAAGCCCTTCGCCGACTGCTGCCCCGTGATCTGGTCCTGGAACGGCCCGGGAGCGGAAAGGCGGCGGGTCAAGGGCTTCTCAGGGCCTACGCGGCCAATCTTTCGGTGCTCAGCTTCGTGTCCCTTTTTGTGGGCATGTTTCTCATCTACAGCCTGGTGGCCCTCAATGCCGCCTCGCGCCGCCGGGAAACGGCCGTTCTGCTCTCCTTGGGCGCCACCTCCCGCTCCGTCTTTCTCCTCTTCGTGACGGAGGGATTGTTTTACGGCCTCCTCGGCTGGTTCCTGGCCCTCCCGCTGGGGCTTCCCTTGGTGAGGTGGATGGTGGAGGGGGTGGGCCGGACGGTGTCGGTTCTTTTCGTGCGGGTGGCTCCGGAGGATCTGGTGTTGAGTCCCTGGGAGTTGGCCGTTTCCTTGGTGGGAACGCTGGTGGTGAGCGCCTTGGCGGCGGTCCAGCCGGCGGCCGAAGCCATGAAGGTTTCCCCCAAGGAGGCCATGGCCCTCTCGGCCGGGCGGGAGCGCCATGGGGACGCCGGCAGGGGCCCGGTGGTTCCGGCCCTGGCGCTGATTGCCTCGGTGTGGGGGCTTTCGCGCCTGCCTCCGGCCGGAGGAACGGCCTACGGAGGTTACGCCGCCACCTTCGCCCTGTTCGTGGGATTTTCCCTGCTTTCGCCTTACGTTCTGCGCCGGCTGGGCCGGTCTTCGGCTCCCGCGCTGAAGCGCGTCTTCGGGCCAGCAGCCTATTTGGCGGGGCGCTCCGTGGCAAGGAGCGGCACGCGGGTGGCGGTGTCCGTGGGATCCCTGCTTACGGCTGTGGCCCTTTTCGTGGCCTTGACCATCATGGTCCACAGCTTTCGAAACACCGTGAATGCCTGGGTGCACCAGACGGTGAGCGGGGATCTCTTCGCGTCGCCGCGCCTGAACGAAATGAACCGGCATCGGAACATCTTTTCATCCGATCAGGTGGCCCTGCTCAAGGCGCTGGCATCCCGAGCGGACCTGGTCCCCTTCCGCCGGTTCTATCTTCAGTACCGGAATCTGCCCTATCAGTTCGAAGTGACCGATTTTGCGGCGTGGTTTCCCCATTCCGGCTACCTGTGGGTGGAGGGCGATCCGGCATCGGCCCGGCGCAGTCTGCTGGAAGGCACGGGGTGCGTCGTCTCCGAGGTCTTTGCCAACAAGATCGGGCTCTCCGTGGGGGAACGGTTTCGGGACCGGATTGCTGGCGTGGAGCTGGATCTTCCCATCGTGGGCGTCATCCGGGACTATCGGTCCCAGGGAGGGGTGGTTTTCTTTTCCCTGCCGAGGTTTCGAGAGATGCGCCTTGCCGCCGGACTTCTCACCCAGGATGAGGAGTGGAGCGGAGTCCGATTCTTCGTGCGGGAGGACCGAGCGGACCGGGCCGGGGTGCTGAACCGAATCAAGCGAACCCTGGTGGAAAAGTTCGGAGACCGGGTTTCCTTTATCGAGGGGAACGAGCTTCGGGACAGAATCCTCCGGATCTTCGACGAAACCTTCGCCATCACCTTCGTGCTGCTTTTCATCGCCCTGGTGGTGGCCGCCCTGGGAATCGCCACCACCCTGGCCGTGTCGGTCCTGGAGCGCTCCGTGGAGCTCAATACCCTTTCCGCTCTGGGGGGAAGTGCCGCCCAGATCCGGTCCATGATCGGGTGGGAAGCGGCTCTGCTGGTGGCGGCCGGCGAGGTCCTAGGTCTGCTGTGCGGCCTGGCCTTGTCGGTGCTGCTCGTTTACGGGATCAACCGGCAGAGCTTCGGCTGGACGTTCATTTACGAAGTGAACGGCGCCACGTTCCTGTGGGCCTTGCCGCTCATCTTCGGAGCCGCTCTCGCGGCGTCTTTTCCCGTGGTGCGGCTGGCGCTCCGCCAATCCCCCGCCGCGCTCCTCAGGGAACTCTGAGGCAGACCGCGATAGACCGGCATTTTCAACCCAAACCCCCGTCACGGGCAGCCCGTGACAACGGAGGATGAGGCGCACCTTTGGAAAGCAGGTCCCTGTAGGGGCGAATGATGATTCGCCCCTACTGGCCGCGCGCACGAACAGAACAAGGTCGCGTTTTTATATAAATTGGGTCGATTCTTTCTCATGGGCAGGTCCTGAAGGGCGGGCGTAAAGCCCGCCCCTACAAAGCGGCACGGACTCCTCGGGTAGAGGCGGGGTTTATCCCCGACCGCTCATCACGCGGTGTAAGAGACATCCGAATAAAGAATCTCTCAGCCAGGAGCATGTCTGACAATGGCTCATTTGCCCCTTCCAACGGCCATCCGTCATCCCCGCGAAAGCGGGGATCCAGGACTTCCGCCAACTTCTGGACTCCCGCTTGCGCGGGAGTGACCGTTTGAGGAGTTCTCGGGCAGCCTCCTAGTTCAACCGGAGGAAGCATCGTGGCCGTCCTTACGAGACTGCGCATGAATGAAAGAACCTGCAGAGGGGCTCCGCCCGGCGACCGGACGGACGAGCCTCTGCGTCAACGCTTAATGCGGAAAAGAACCGCGAATGAACGCGTATGGACGCAAATGGAAATGACCGGTGTGAGGGAGGGGCGCAAGGGGAGCCATGACCGTTGAGGGGGATGCGGCAAAGGGTAGGGTGCTGCCAGGTGGTGACGGTATGAAGTGGATCGCCGTTTGCGCATTGACATGGGTGACCGTGTTTTGCGGGCTCACGCCGGCGAAGGCGGAATCCGCCGGAACGGGCGAATACCGAGCCGTCACGGGCCCCTGCCATTTCCGCTTTCCCCGGGACCACGGGCCGCATCCCGACTACCGGACCGAATGGTGGTACTACACGGGAAACGTGACCGATGAGCGCGGTCGGGCCTACGGATTCCAGTTCACCTTCTTTCGAAACCGGCTGATCTCCGATGCGACCCGGGGCCGGTGGCCGGTGCGCTGGTCCCGGTGGCGAAGCGATACGCTCATCCTCCTGCACATGGCCGTATCGGACGTCGCGCGAAAACGCTTTGTCCATCATCGTGATGCCGCCCGGGCGGTGCCGGGGATCGCCGGAGCCGGCTTTGACGACGGGCGGGTGCGCCTCTTTCTCAAAAAGAGCGAGCTCATCATCCAGGATGCCCGGCACCGGCTGGTCGGGTTCGGGGACGCGTTGAGCCTGGATCTCAGGCTGGTTCCCGAAAAGGAAGCGGTCTTTCACGGCCGGGAAGGCTACAGCAGGAAGGGGCAGGCGCCGGAACGGGCCAGCTGCTACTATTCCTTTCCGCGCATGGCCGTCCGCGGAAGGCTGAGAGTGGGCGAACAGTGGGTGACGGTCCGGGGTTCCGCCTGGATGGATCACGAATACTCCACCGCCCCGCTGGAAGCGGGCGTGGTAGGCTGGGATTGGTTCAGTCTTCAGCTTTCCGATGGAACGGAACTCATGCTCTACGAACTGAGAAAAGCGGACGGATCCGTGCATCCGGTATCCCAGGGTACCTTCGTTCGTTCCGACGGAAGCAAGGAAGATTTGGAACGGGGTGATTTCGACGTTCAAGTCCTGGGATCCTGGACCAGCCCGCACAGCGGGGCCGTTTATCCTTCCAGGTGGCGGATCCGGGTGCCAAGGCTGGGTCTGGACCTGACGGTGACCCCGCGCCTGGAGGATCAGGAGATGGTCGGAGAGGGTGCCGATGGAATCGATTACTGGGAAGGGAGCGTGGCCGTTCGGGGCCGGGCCGGGGCGAGCGCCGAGGAGGTCTCCGGTCTGGGATACGTGGAACTCACCGGCTACTCCGGGCCGGTTTTCGCTCTTCAACCCGAGTCGGGAAAAGATGACGGACCCTGAAGCAGGGAAGGGATGGCCATGAAGATTCGGGCGGCTGTGATCGACAAGGCTGGCGGGGATTTCCATGTGCGGGACCTGGAATTGGAAGAACCCCGGGAAACGGAGGTTTGGGTCCGCGTGGCGGGAACGGGCGTGTGCCATACGGACCTGGCGGCTTCCAAAGGACTGCTTCCCGTGGTCTTTCCCGCCGTACTGGGCCACGAGGGGGCGGGCGTGGTGGAGCGCACGGGCTCACGGGTTACCCGGGTCCGGCCCGGAGATTCCGTGATCCTCACCTGGGGGGCCTGCGGATCGTGCGGTCCCTGCCGAACGGGGCGCCCCGCTTATTGCCACCACTTTTTTAAGTACAATTTCACAGGGCGCCGACCGGACGGCACCACGCCGCTTCGCGGCGAAAGCGGGGATGTCTCCGGGGCCTTTTTCGGTCAATCCTCCTGGGCGTCCCATGTGGTGGCCGACGAAAGGAATGTGGTGCCCGTGCCGCCGGACCTTCCCTTGGAAAATCTGGGACCTCTGGGCTGCGGCGTCATGACCGGAGCGGGCGCCGTGGTGAATGCCTTGCGCGCAGAACCTGGAAATTCCCTGGCTGTTTTCGGAGCGGGCGCCGTGGGATTGAGCGCCGTCATGGCGGCGGCCCTTTCGGGGTGCGAACCGATCATTGCCGTGGATCTGGCCCCGGAACGGCTGGAGATGGCCCGGGAACTGGGAGCGACCCACACGGTACAGGCCGGAAAAGAAGATCCCGTTCGAACCATTCGTTCCATCTGCCGGGGCGGGGTGGACCACAGCCTGGAATGCGCGGGCCACCCGGAAGTGCTCCGCCAGGCGGTGGAAGCGATCCGACCGCTGGGAATATGCGGGCTGGTGGGCATGGCCTCCCCCGGCACCCGGGCTCCGCTCGACATGAACACCCTCCTTAACGGACGAACCGTGCGCGGGATCGTGGAAGGGGACGCGGTGCCCGATCTCTTCATCCCTCGGATTCTCGCCTGGCACGAAGCGGGACGATTTCCGTTCGACAAGATGATCTCTCTCTATCCCTTGGATGACATCGCTCTGGCCTTGGAGGATATGAAGACTGGGGCCGTCATCAAGGCGGTTCTTGTTCCTTGATGAACCCAAGGGGGGCAGATCGGTTTTTCTTGAAATTCCGAAGGGACGATAAGTGAAAGAGAAATGGCGTTGAGGGGCGTCATCCGGCTGTTTCGGGCCGGCGGCGGTGGAGGTGGCTGGGAGAGCTTCAACGAATGGATCGAAAAACCAACCGGGGAGGAGGAATCATGGGAATGAGCCGAATCCGAAGGCAACGGAGCATCGTAACCCAAGTTTGTCATCTATATGCTGCATAGTGCGACAGTGTACCGATTTTGCTCATCTAACTATCTGAAAGGCCGTTGAAGGGGCCTCGAAAAGTGGGTGTAGTGGTAGAAAATAAGGGGCCAGAATTGACTCGCCTTCCCTCCTCATGCTACTGTCCTGCTACTATGTTCATTCGACGAGTCAGAAAAAAAGATCACCAAACGGGAACCACCTACTTCTACCACCAGTTGGTTGAGTCCTACAGGACTCCCAAGGGGCCTAGGCAGAGGACTCTTCTCAATTTGGGAAAGCTGGACCTCGAGCCCAAACAATTAAAAGGATTAGCAAATCGCATTGAAGAGATCCTCACCGGGCAACGCCCCGCCTTTCCCATTGACCAAGAGATGGA
>NZ_FQVB01000034.1 GCF_900129305.1 Desulfacinum infernum DSM 9756
GGACGTTTCCCCGTCTCGACTCATGGGTTCGTCGGCGACTGCGCAGTATTCTGCGTAAGCGCAGCGGACGAAAGGGGATCAGCCGAGGCCGCGATCATAACAGATGGCCGAATGCTTTCTTTGAGCGCCATGGGTTGTACAGCCTCGTGGCAGCCCATCGCGCAATGCTCCAGTCCTCAGCGGGGTAAAACCACCAACCGGAGAGCCGTATGCGGGAGATCCGCACGTACGGTTCGGAGGGGGGAGGGACTCGGCAACGAGTCCTTCCTACCCCTATCAGGGGGCTTCTTCCCAAAGGAGCGTTTCATCCTTCGTTGTCACGGCCCGTGCGTGATGGGTGCTGATCGGAAAGAACAGTGCTTCCGACTCCTTGTAGGAGCGGCCTTGGCCTCGATTGGGATCCCCGGCAAGCCGGCTACTACAGAGGATGCTTCCTGGTTCACTCTTTCATCCCGGCGTGGTGGCGAGCCTCGCCATGATCGTTGGGTCACAGGAAGGACGGCTCTTGCTCAGAGTGCCTTGAAGCACCGGGGGACATAAATGACGTAGTGGGATCCCAGAAGGTCGAATTGGCGATCGGTTTCCTCTTCGATGACCCTGAAGAGGTTCTGGAGGGATTCGGAAGTGCGGATCCGGGCCAGGAGCCGATCGCCACCGCCGTGTTCCGGATACAAGGGCAGCAGGTAGTGATCCACGGCGCCCTTCCAGGAAACCCCCAGGGCGTCGCGCTCCCGCACGATGGTCTGGTAGAGGCGCCGCAGAAGATCCGTTCTGAGGACCGGGGCCGTTCCCCGGGTGACGCACTCCATCATGGCGGCCAGCCGGTACACTCTGCGCATGGAGGTTTCGTTGTCCCGGTGCCGGAAGAGCCCGGCAACGGTGAAGTGGCTCCCCCCCGCCAGCTTCAAGTGGTTGGGAACCCAAGCCACGTGCTGATGCCCCGGGGTGCCGCGGGCCTCCTGGCGGTGCTTTTCGAACCGCACCGATTCGCTTCGCGTGCACAGCAAGGCCACCCCGGTGGTCCAGTCGCCCCAGCGGAATTCCAGGGGGCGACTGGTGATGAGGTTCGCCCCCCTCTTCCATTCGTCGATGTGGATCAGGTCCGCCATGGGGTTCCTTGATGGACGCCGGCCAACTCTTCTTTCCCAAACTTGGCCGAAAGGGATTCGTCAGCGGCCGCGAAAGGGTTTCCTTTCGGCGGTCGGTTTCATGAAGGGGCGGCTCGCCGCCTCCCCTGCGGGCCGGAGGCCCGCCCTCCAGGGAAGAGGCTTTCGTGTGCGTTATGGCACACGCCGCGGGAAGGCTGTCCGACAACGCCGGCGATGACCGCCTTTCCCATAGCGCAGCCCTTTAGGGCTGCGGAAAAACCCTCGGATCTTGGGGATGGGCCGTCGCGCATTTCCTGTCACTCCATGGGGCTACGATGGCCCTTCCCGCGGGGCTCAAGCCCCGCGGCTACGAAGAGATCGGAAAGTCACCGGCCTCTTGAGCAGGAAAGCCGCCGCCGGACAAGCTTCTGGTAGAAAGCGGCAGCGTTCTTCCTGCGCCTAACCCCATCTTGGCCTCTTCAGTGGGGGGTCCAAGGAGGCTGCCCGACAATTCTATCTTCCTGGGAGCGCGGGCGTCTCGCCCGCTTCTCGTGCGGGCCGGAGGCCCGAGCTCCCAGGAGAAGAGGCTCTCGGGTTCGTTCTCGGACAAGCTCCAAGGGTGTGTTCCGTTCTTCCGCCTCAATTGGGCAGGAAGGGGGTGATGTCCTCCACATAGTGCGTGATCACCTTGAAGCCCTTGGCTTCCAGGGCCTGCACGGCCTTCTCGTGCACGTTCATGTTCACGCGCATGATGAGCTGCCACAGATCCGCATAGCCCCGCAGCGGGAAGGTGATGACGCTCCGGATATTGATGCCGGCTTCCTGCATGGTCCTGCCCACCTCGGCCAGAATGCCGATGCGGTCTTTGACGATCATGGAAATACGACCGCTGTCGTCGCTCATTCCCAGTGCGGTGAGCAGGACCTCCATGAGGTCGGTGGCCGTGATGATCCCCACCACCTTGTCGTCTTTCACCACCGGCAGTGCCCCGATGCGGTTGTCATGGATGATACGGGCCGCCCTTTCGATGGTCATGTCGGGGGTGGCGGTGAGCACGTCCTTGGTCATGATGCTTTCCACTTTGAGCTTCTGCAGCACGTAGGTGAGTTCGTAGACGCTGAGGGTGCTTGCGGGAGACGCCCAAGCCGCCTTGAGATCCCGGTCCGTCACGATACCCAGGAGCCGGGCCTTTCCGTCCGTGACGGGAAGATGCGAGATTTTCTTGGTGTCCAGGATCTCTCGGGCCTTCAAGACCGGCGTGTCCGGCGAGACGGTGATCAGGTCCGTTTTCATGTGCCATCCGACATACATGGGCGTTTCCTCCGTCGTTCGTGTCGCGATTTCCGTTCCTTCGTTTCGATGTGCGCAAAAGCCTGGCTGCGTGAAGGCAATCTACAGATTGAGAATAAGCTGTGGCGCAAGGGCTGTCAAACAAGGTTCGCCTGCTGCGAAGTCTTGCCTCATGGGAGATTCGCGGACGCGATGGGGAAGAGACGATTGCGCCCCGGGGGCAGGGCCTTTAGTTTTATCCAAGAATGGTGGAATATCGCTTTCCGGGCGCACAAATTGGAAGAAAGGGCGGTAGCCATGGGTGAGTCCCGCAAAGAGTTGAGCCAAGTCCTGGCGGAGCTCCGGGAAGAAGTGGGGCGATGGGAAGATTCGCCCTACCACTTGGCGGAGGAAGATCTTTTTGACCTGAAAAGGTTCCTGGAAGACCGGGGCCGGCAAGACCTGGTGGAGTGGCTGGAATCCGTCCACGGGAGGCCGCTCAACCGGGCCTTCTGGGGGCGGCTCCTCCCCTACCGGCGACTGCACAAGATGCGAGTTCTGCTCCAGGAGAAGGAAGAAGAGCGCCAAAAAGAGCAGGCCAGGTATTTGAGGGCCTTTCTGGAATACCAAGAGGAGCTGGGGTTGTTCCTGGAGCGGCTCCGGGAGGAGGCTCCTCCACGACCACCGCGGCTTCGGATCGTCCCCAAAGAAACATCACCCGCCGACGGATAGGAATTACCGGGGCCGCCGCCCGCGCAGCTGAGGCAGGGGCGGCGGCCCGACGGCCTCCTGGATATGTAGGGAAAACCCTTGAAAGGAAGGGGTCTCGCGCAAGATCCGTCAATGGAGTTCGGTTCTGCAGGTTGAAAAGTCTGTCAGCGTGGCGTGCGCCCAGTGGGATTCCTCCACGCCCCTGGCTTTGAGAATGGCGCAGTCGACGTTCAAGGCACAGTGGGCGACGCAAATGGAGTCTTCCCGGTTGAAGGTCCCGTAACAGTCCATCTTTCCCTCGACTTCCGCTGCCGTGAACACCCTTTCCATGGAATGGCTCCTTTCAGTTCACGAACACGTCACGGAAATAGTCAAAATGCTCTATGACAGACCCGGCCCCCCGCACGATGGCTGTCAGGGGGTCTTCGGAAATGTTGACCTTCAGCCCGGTGGCCTCGTGAAGGAGGCGGTCCAGACCCTTGAGAAGGGCGCCGCCGCCGGCCAGCCAGAAGCCGTTCTGGCCGATGTCCGCCGCCAGCTCCGGAGGGGTCTTTTCCAGGGCGCGCCGTACCGATTCCACGATGGCTTCCACGGGTTCCTGGATGGCGTTGCGGATCTCTTCGTCGGTGATCGTAAAGGTCTTGGGAATTCCCGAAAGGATCTCCTTGCCGGGTATCTCCATCTTTACGGGCTTGTCCAGAGGGTAAGCAGAGCCGATTCGAATCTTGATGTTCTCGGCCATGACTTCGCTGATCATGATCTGGCGTTCACGCTGAAGATAGCGCAGGATGGCCTCGTTGGCCTCGTCGCCCGCGACTCGCACCGATTCGCTGTAGGCCACGGCGAACATGGAGATCACGGCCACTTCCGTGGTTCCGCCTCCGATGTCCACCACCATGCTGCCCACGGGCTGGTCGATGGGAAGCCCCGTGCCGATGGCCGCCGCCATGGGCTCCTCGATCAGATGCACCTTGCCCGCCCCGGCCTGCTCGGCGGCCTCGATGACCGCTCGTTTTTCCACGGAGGTGATCCCGGTGGGAACGGCGACCACCAGTTTCGGGCGTAGGAGGGGTCGGCGGGACAGGACGCGGGAAAGGAAGGTCTTGATCATCACGCTGGTGACTTCGAAGTCGGCGATCACCCCATCTTTCAAGGGGCGGATGGCCACAATGCCCTCGCCGGTTCGGCCCATGAGCTTCTTGGCCTCATGGCCCACGGCCACCACCTGCTGCTTGTCCTTGTCGATGGCCACAACGGACGGTTCGTTGAGGACGATGCCTTTTCCGCGAAGATAGATGAGGGTATTGGCCGTGCCCAGATCCATGGCAAGGTCTTTGGACAGGAAGCTCAGTAGCCGGTCCAGCATGTAGTTCCTTTCTGCGCTCGTCAATGCTTGTCCGGATCCCAACACATGGCTGGCGAGAGTCTAGCCCTCGGGCCCTGTGCCGTCAATGCTTTTCCCGCGACGGCCGCGGGCGGAGGGGAGGAGGGTCCTACACAGGGGCGGAGCCGGGGCGAAGGCTTGCCTGGCGAAACGATGCGAGAAGCCTCCGGTAGGCCGTCTGCCACAGTTCGTCGGCCGTGGTGCCGTCCGGGGGAAGGGACGCCCAGCCCACGTGGACCTTGAGGTGAACCCCTTTCCTTCGAGGGGAGGAGAGCCTGGCGCAGGCCCCATCCAAGGCCTCGGCGGTCAACAGCAATTGTTTCAGGTCCCCTTCCGGGTGAAGGACGGCGTATCGGTTCTGGCTCAATCTCCCCCCCAGAGCATCGGGAGGAATCGTGGCGCGAAGAGCCGCCGCCAGAGCCAGCTCCCATTTCTCCATTTCGGAAGGGGGAAAGAGGCTCTGGGCGTATTGCCAGGGCTCGCACTGGAGCACCACCAGGGCCAGGGGCCGGCTGTTTTGGATCGCCGTCTGGACCCATTCCTGAACCCGTTCGGCCAGGGTCCATTCGTTGAGCAGCCCCGTGGGGCCGTGGGTGCATGAAGAGCGCAGGTAACAGGAGCGCCAATAGGCACCGTCGAAAAAGGCGCTGAAGATCTTCAGGGCCTTCTCCACGGCATAACGGTCGTCGTTGGGCCAGGAGAGCTTCCTTTTGGCAAGCAGGGCCAGGGCGAGGCGGCCTCCGCCGGGTCTGTCCGCCGTCAGCACCCACAAGGATCCCTGATGGGGAAGGTTCTCTCCCGGAAAGAAAAGGTAGTGTTCGTCGGAGTCGGGGTTGAGGGCGGGGATGAAGAGCTGACCGCCCTTTCGGATCGTTTCGGCCACCAGGGCGGGCGAAGCGGCGGGGATGGGCCTTTGCAGGAGTCCCCGGGGCAGCTGTCCGGAAGCGCTAAGGATGGTGCATTCGCCGGCGCCCGGTTCCTGTTGCAAGCAGAAAGCCCATTCGGTTCCCAAAAACGTTCGGATCTTTTCGGTCAATGCGTCGGAAGCGTCCACCGGGTCCGTCGTCTGCTGCCAGGCCTCCGTGAGCTCGTGCCATAGGGTGAGGATCCGTGAATAGCTGTTGCGCTCGAAAACGCACTGCTGCTGCTCCAAGAGCTGGCGCAGGACCTTGGCGGTTTCCAATATCCATTTCTGCTGCTTGTCGTTGAATCCCCAGTGACGCTTGGTATCGACGTACAACAGGCCCTGGGCGTTGCCCACCGGCGTGGCCAAAAGTCCCTTGATGCCCCCCTCCCCCTCACGATAAAAGGGCAGAGACGCTGCCAGCTTGTCCACGTCCATTTTGCTCAGGTGCACGGTGTGCCCCACCTTGTGCACCTGGGACAGAATGCCGCTGCCGTCCTTGGGAAGAGAGACCTCCGTCTGGAGATGCTTGCTGAGGGAATGGGCGGCCAGGAGGCGAAAGGCGGCACATGGCGGATCGTACTGAAAAAACGCCACGGTGTAGGCGTCAAGGACATTACTCAGCAACTGTACGACGGACTCGAAGGTGTTCATGGGCTATCCTCGCCGCCGGAAACGGGCGGTTACGGGCTTTAGGGACTTGGGGAAACGTGCCGGGAGCCCATTCATAGTGACGGATCGTTTGCGCCACTGTCAATAAGGGATCCAGCGTGGG
This sequence comes from Desulfacinum infernum DSM 9756, assembly GCF_900129305.1. GTDB lineage: Bacteria > Desulfobacterota > Syntrophobacteria > Syntrophobacterales > DSM-9756 > Desulfacinum > Desulfacinum infernum. Next base: position 6,132 of record NZ_FQVB01000034.1, read on the forward strand.
TCGGATAAAAGTTTTACCCGAAACCTTATGCAACCAGATCGCCGCCGGCGAGGTGGTGGAACGGCCTGCGGCGGTGGTCAAGGAGCTGGCGGAAAACAGCCTGGACGCGCAGGCCTCCCGCCTGGTCGTCTCGCTGGAACGGGGCGGCCGTTCGGAAATCCGCGTGGTGGACGACGGGGTGGGCATGGATGCAGACGACGCCCTGCTCGCCCTGGAGCGCCATGCCACCAGCAAGATCGCCTCCGTATCCGATCTGCAGGCGGTCCGCACCCTGGGTTTCCGGGGGGAGGCCCTGCCCAGCATCGCCGCGGTGAGCCGCTTCGAACTGGTGACACGGGAGCGGGATGCGGTGGCCGGCACCCGCATCCGCGTGGAGGGAGGGATGATCCGCTCCGTGGAGGAAACCGGATGCCCGCCGGGAACGGCCATCACGGTGCGGGACCTCTTTTTCAACGTGCCGGCCCGGCGAAAATTCCTCCGGTCCGTCGACACGGAATGGGCGCACATCCTGGATCTGTGTCTCCGCCTCGCCCTCGCTCGCCCCGACGTTCACCTGCAGATCCACCATCAGGGACGCCGGACCCACGACTTTGCCCGGACGGGGTCCCTGGCGGAGCGGGTCGGCCAGGTGTTGGGGCACGATACGGCGCGACTCCTCATCCCCGTGAGTACCGAAAAAGAGGACGTGCGGGTGGAAGGACTGCTGGGACCCCCGGAACTCCAACGGGCCAACACCAGGGGGATCTTTCTTTTCGTCAACAACCGCCCGGTGAAGGACCGGGTGCTCCAACACGCTCTTCTCAGCGCCTACGACACCCTCATTCCCAAGGGTCGATACCCCTCCTCTGTTCTCTTCGTGTCCGTTCCCCCGGATCAGGTGGATGTGAACGTGCACCCCACCAAGCGGGAGGTGCGGTTTCGGCGCCCGTCGGATGTGGTGGGCGCCGTGCGCGAGGCCGTCTTGGAAGCCTTGTCCAAGGGGATCCAGTCGGGCTGGACCCGCCCCCTTCCCACCGGGCCCGTGGCGTCCGTCTCCCGCGCTCCGGCCCACGTTCGCGAGTGGCAAAGTGGTCTGGACCGGGAACAAACCATTGAGCCGGGTTCCGAACCTCCTGGGCCGTGGGGCCCGATGGAAGGACACCCGGCCGAAGGAACCCCGGCAACGGCGCCTTCCACCGGCCGGAATATGGAACCTCCGGGGCTTGCCCCCCTTCCCAGGCAGGCGTCCCTCTTTTCCCGGGAGGATGCGCCGGTCGAACCGGGCATGGAGGGCGGACGGGAGGAAGCCCCCTTGAGCCTCGCGTCCCTGCGCATCCTGGGACAGGTGGCCCGGTCCTATATCGTGCTGGAAGCTCCCGACGGCCTGGTGATCGTGGATCAGCACGCGGCCCACGAACGGATCCTCTTCGATCGCCTGGCGGAGGCGGGCTCCCGCAAAGCCGGGCAACGGCTGGCTCGCCCCGTGGTGCTGGATCTGCCCCCTCTGGAGGCCGCCGCCTTGAGGCGGTGGCTTCCCCAGCTGGCGGAATTGGGCTTCGAGGTGGAACCCTTCGGAGGCGACAGCTTCGTGGTGCACGCCGTTCCGGCGGTCCTGGGACGCACGGATCCCCGGGAAGTGATCCGAACCGTCGTGGAAACGACTCCCGAGGAGGCGGATTCGCCCCGACTGGAACTCCTGGCCCGCCTGGCCAAGACCGCGGCCTGCCACGGGTCGGTGCGCGCCGGGCAGAAATTGAACCCGGACGAGATCCGCCTCCTTCTAAAGGATCTGGAAAGGACGCGATTCGGGGCCACCTGCCCCCACGGGCGGCCCCTGTGGCACAAGATCACCGTGGCGGATCTGGAGCGCACCTTCCACCGGTCGTGAAAATGGACGCCGACCCTTGTCATGAATTCGTACGATCGTGAAAAGACACCCCATCGCCAAGGGAGACTCCCCATCGTGCTCCTGGCCGGTCCCACCGCCGTGGGAAAGACGGCCCTGGCATTGGAATTGGCCCGGAGGCTGGGCACCGAGATCGTCAATGCCGATTCCATGCAGGTCTATCGGCACATGGATATCGGCACGGCCAAGCCCAGCGCCGAAGAGCAACGGCTGGTCCCCCACCACCTGCTGGATGTGGTGGATCCCGACGAGCCCTTCGACGCCGCGCGTTATGTGGCCATGGCCCGGCCCGTTATCGACCGGTTCCACCGTCGCGGGCGCATCCCGCTGGTGGTGGGCGGAACGGGCCTCTACATGAAGGCGCTCACCCGGGGACTCTGCCCCGGCGCGCCGGCGGCTCCCGAGGTGCGTCGCACCCTGATGGAGGAAATGGCCCGGCGGGGATCCGCGGCTCTCCACGAGGAGCTCTGTCGGGTGGATCCCGTCTTGGGGCGGCGCCTCCACCCCAACGACCGCCAGCGCATTTTGAGGGCGCTGGAAGTCTATCGCGCCACCGGAAGGCCCCTTTCCCACTGGCAGGAGCAGCACCGCTTCCAGGTGAGCCTCTATCCCGGCATCAAGATTGCCCTCTTTCGGGACCGCGAGGATCTCTATGAGCGAATCAACCGCCGCACCTGGATCATGATGGAGCAGGGCTTTCTGGACGAGGTTCGAAACCTGCTGGCCATGGGCTACGCCCCTTCGCTCAAGCCCATGCAGTCCTTGGGATACCGGCACCTGTGCGACCATCTCTCGGGCCGGAGGGATCTGGACGAGGCGGTGGCCCTGATTCAGCGAGACACCCGCCGCTATGCCAAGCGGCAGATGACCTGGTTCAAGGGGGATCCGGAATTCCATTGGTTCCACGCCGACGATCCGGATCCGGTGTTCCGGTGGGTCGAAAGGCGGCTGGGCGAAACCGATGCCGGTTGAGAACAGGCAAACGAATGATCCGAGGAGCCTGTCTGACAGCGGGTTTCAGGCGTAAGAGTTCAGGGGATTTCCGTTTTTTCGTAGCCGCGGGGCTTCAGCCCCGCGGGGAAAGGTCTTCGTAACCCCTTGAAGTGACGAGCCGAATCCGACGGCCTATTCGACGGTCGGTGGGTCTTCCGCAGCCCTAAAGGGCTGCGCTACGAGAAAAGCGGCCACCCCCGGCGTTTTCGGACAGGTTCCTAGGAAGACTTGCTGCTCCCGCATCCCCGCCATTTCCATCGAGGCGCGTTGGCACTCATTGGCGGTTTACGTGGGAGGGGAAATGCGCTAGCATGCCGCGGCCGCGGGGCCTGCGCCCGGGGCCGGATTTGCCACGGTAACGGTAGCGGCCGCCTTTGCGCTACCAGGCACGCATGACGGAGCGAACCAAGGGGATTCTTTCGGAGGAGGCGATTGGACGGCGATGCGAGTCGCACCCGAGGCCGCTCCTGCCCTTGAAAAGACCCGATTGCGTCGATTCGCGTTCATTCGCGGTTTTCCTTCACATTGATATTCTGGAGTCCAATGAACGAATTTTTGCGATTCAAGGACAGCATCGCCCAGCGCTCGGCCTCGCTGCGCTCCGCCGTGGAGAGGCTTGCGGACGATCGGCTCATCGATCCTGAAAGGGCGGGCCTCTGGTTGGAACACCTGGATCTGGTGTCCGGCGCCCTGCACGACCCGCTGGTGCGGGTGGCCGTGGTGGGTTCCGTGAAATCCGGGAAGAGCACCCTCATCAACGCCCTTGTGGGACGCGATCTGTTGCGTCGAGGTGCGGGCATCATCACCTCTTTTATCACCCGAATCCGGTCCGACGCCCAGGAAGGCGGATGGGTGGAATTGAAGTCGTGGGCGGAGGTCCACCGGGAGGTGCGCCAGGCGGTGGCCCTGCTGCCCCCCACGGAGGACGGGGTCCTGCCCGACGAGGAGTGGGATCTTCGCAATGCAAGCCACCGACGGATGCTTCAGGAGCGGCTCCGGGCGGTCCAGCGGGAATGGCAGCAAAGTCGGGGGAACCTGGAAGCCCACTTCGTGCTGTTGCACGCCTTTCTCAGCGGGTTCCAGGATGTGGAAAAGATGGTGGGCGAGCAGCCCAACCGTCTGCTCTTCGACGGCGCTACGCTGGAGCAGCACCAGCGGTTCGTGGGGCGCGAATCCCATGCGGTGTATCTGCGGGATGTGCAGCTCCACCATCCGGTCCCGTGGCTGGGAGCCCAAGTGGAGATCGCCGACTGCCAGGGGAGCGATTCGCCGAATCCGCTTCATTTCGCACTTTTGCAGGCCTATCTCCTGAGGGCGCATCTCATTGTCTACGTGGTGAGTTCGCGCACGGGGCTCCGGGAAGCGGACCTCAAGCTTCTTCACTTCATCAAGACCCTGCGTATGCTTCCCCATACGCTCTTTGTCCTGAACCTGGATCTGGACAATCATCAGGGGCCCGAGGACGTTGGGGAATCCATCGAGCGGCTCAAGGCGGAGCTGGAATGGACGGTGCCCCAGCCCCAGGTGTTCCCCCTTTCGGCCCTCTACCATCTGATCGAATCCCAGGGGAATTCGGCCGGTGGCAAGGACCGGCGCCGTTACGACATCTGGCGTGAGGAGCCCTTCGAATCCGAGCTGACCCGGGCCGGGTTTTCGCAGTTGCAAGAGGCGCTCTCCGAACGGGTGGGAAGGCAAAGAATCCGCGTTCTTTTCGGAACCGGATTGAATCGGCTGGGAGTGGTGGCCCAGGCTCTGTCGGATACCACCCGCACGCAGCGCCGGCTCCTGGGGCAGAACCTGGACCAACTGAAGCATTCCGCCAGGCGCTTGCAGGATCGTCAGGAGGCGCTTTTGGGGACCCTGGGAACCCTGGAGAACGCCATCTCCGGGCTCCGGGACACCCTCCGTCAGGAGCTGGACGCCGCCGTCGGGACCTTCTTCGATCTGAGCTACGGGCGGGTGGTCCAGGAAACCCTGCAGATGGTGGAAAACTATCCCGTGGACCCTTCGTATCTCAAGGATCTGAGCGATCCGGCCAAGGTTCTGAAGCAGCTCCACCGCTACTACCTGGAATTCCGCCGGTCCTTGTCCGTCTTCCTGGTGGAGAAGGTGAACCTGGAGACCATCGAGTTCGCCAAGGAGCAGGAGGAGCACCTGAAGCGCCGTCTGAGGCAATCCTCCAAGGCCTTCTGGGCCCTCTTCGAAACGGCCATGGAAGAATACCACCGGGAACTGGCCTCCTTCGGTGTGGAGGTCCGGGGGGTTGAACGGGCTCACGATACCGGGTGGAGCGACTGGGAGGAGATCACGCCGCCCGCCTTCAGCGGCTTCGTGGAAGAGAACGCCGTGAGCCGCGGCGCGCTGCTCATGAAATTCGGCATCGGCAGGGTTACCCGACTCCTGGGGACCCTGAAGGCGCGCCTGGGAAGGCGCCGCCCCGCTGCGGAGAAAGCCTCCGAAAGCGACACCCTTCGGGAAGCCATCGAAACGGTCAAGGCGGAAGCCAGGGCCGAACTGGTCTATGCGTTTCGCGACTACCGTCAGAACTTCCGATTCCAGTACCTGCACCGGCTGCTGGACGTGGGAACGGCCAAACTCTTGGAGGAATTCAGGCTGCGGGCGCGCATGGCCCAAATGGACTTTACGGATCTCCTGCGGCAGGGCCACCAGGAAGAAAGCGTGCGCCGGCGCCACCTGGAGACCCTGGAGGAGATCTCCCGGTTCGCTCAGGAGCAGCTGGAGGCCGTGGAGCAGCTACGCAGGGCCCTCAATCTGGAATGGTTCCCTGAGGAACAGGGGGCCAGTCCTCCGGAACGGGCGCTTTCAAACTGAGAGGCTCGCCGGTGACCGGATGGGGAAGGTCCAACCGGTAGGCATGGAGGTGCAGCCTTTGCGAACGGGTTCGGGCGGCATCGTTCCCGTAGAGCCGGTCGCCCAGCACGGGGTGGCCTTCGGAGGCCAGGTGGAGCCGGATCTGGTGGGTTCTTCCGGTGAGGGGGCGGGCTTCCACCAGCGCCGCGTCCTGGGTGCGCCAAAGGACGCGGAAAGAAGTGCGGGCCGTTCGGCCCAGGTTCCTGCCGCAGACCCGATAGACCCCCTCTCCTCTTCCGATATCCTTGTCGGTCACCCACGCATCCCGTGACGGAACGCCCACCACCCACGCCAGGTAGACCTTCTTGACCCGGCGGGCCTGGAAGGCCGCTCCCAATCCCTTGTTGGCCTTCCTGTGAACGGCAAGAACCATCACCCCCGTGGTGTCCCGATCCAGGCGCTGATGGAGGGCCACATAGGCCGGGGAGCCTTCGGCGGACAGGTGGCGCAGGACGGCGGCATAGACGTTGTTGTAGGCGTCGGAAGGGGTTGCCTGACTGGGAATCCCCGGCTCCTTGTCGTAGGCCAGGATCCAGGAATCCCGGTAAAGGATCCGTTTCGGGTCCAGTTCGTAGGTCCGGGCCGTTCCCTGCCAAGGCCAATAAATGCGGACCTGACTGCCCTTTTGCAAAGGAAAATCGCCCCGGGTCCGCCTGCGGCCGTCCACATGGACGGAACCGAATTGGAGGAGGTCCTCCGCTTCCCGGGGATCCAACAGGCACACACGTTCGAGCAGTTCCCGCAGCGGGCGGCCGACCAGCTCGGCAGTAACATGTACCGCCTGGAAGGATTCCCTGCCGCGGCCTTCAGTCCAGGTCTTCGGTGCCATCGTCTCCGGCCCCGGAGCTTCCCTCGCCGCCTCCGGCGGCCTCTTCTTCCATGGCCTCTTCAATGAGGGAATCCACATCCTCGTCCAGGTCGTCGCCCATCTCGTGGGTCATGGCTTTCATGAACCTGGCCATGCTCTTGGGGTCGTTTTCGTCCAAGGATCCAAAGCGGGACGGGTCGGCAAGCCTTTCGAGACGTGTTTCTTCCGACAGGCGCACCCGCACCCGGGAAGGAATCCGCCGAAGGCCGGTCTGCTCGCAATGGGCGCAGGTGTCGGGCACGGGCTCGGACACGCGGAAGGTGATGAACTCGTTCCGTTTGCCGCAGTGTGTGCAGATGAATTCGTAGATGGGCATGGGTTCCTCCTTCGTTTCACCGGCACGATTTTCGCCTGAGCGGACGGCGGCACAAATTCTCGTCGCGCTAAAGGATCTCGTCAATAGCGATGTGGTGGTCCGCGTCGGTCAAGGGGCGGCGGTGGAGGGCATAAGCTTCTTCCAGGTAAGGCGGTACGGCGAAAAGCCGGCGCATCACGGCGGGGCTGAGGTACCGAAGGGGTAAGGAGGAGGCTTCCGCCCGGCGGGCGATGCGTTCCGCCGACCAGCCGGCGTCCAGGGAAGCCAGCAGATGGGCGTCCGGCCGGTGGAAGCTGTGGAGCATGTACGGGCAGGTCTTCACGACGGGAAAGGAGGCGGCCAGGGTGTTGTAGATACGCGCGTGGACGGCGCACTGTTGGGGGCTGATGGATTCGGCCTGCACGGCGCACGCCCCCCCGGGCCGGAGGCGGCTGCGGACGATTTCGTAGAATTCGGTGGTGTAGAGAAGAGCCGCGGGGCTGTCCTGAAAGGGATCACTGAGGTCCAGGATGATGACATCGAAGCGCTGATCAGTCGTTTCCAGGTACCGGCGTCCGTCGGCGAAGACGAGTTCCAAGCGGGGGTCCTCGAACGCCCCCTGGTGCCATTCGGGAAGGAACTGTTGGGCGATGTGGATGAGCTGGCCGTCGATTTCCACCATGACCACACGCTCCACGCCCGGGTGACGCAGAACCTCGCGGAGTGTGGCCCCTTCCCCGCCCCCGATGATCAAAACGGATCTCGGCTTTGCCGCACTGAAGAGCGCCGGGTGGACGAGGACCTCGTGATAGATGAACTCGTCTTTTTCCGCGGATTGGAGGACCTTGTCCAGGAAGAGCACCTTTCCATGGAGCGGCGAATCCACGATGTCCACCCGCTGATACTGGGTTCGGCCGCTGAAAAGAATGGAACGGCATAAGTGGGCAAGGTCCACGCCCCCGCTGCTGAGTTCGCGGAACCAGTAGTACCCGCTGCACTCCTCGATCACGGTTTGTGCCTCAACTCCTCGGCCGGCAGATCCAGCACGCCGCGCTTGATCTCCATGACGGACATGCTGCCGGCCTTGAAGGCTTCTTTCAGATATTGGAGTGATGCGTCGGAATCGATGAGATCGCCACAGGTAAAGATATCCAGCGCGCAATACCCATATTCCGGCCACGTATGGATGGTGAAATGGGATTCGGCGATGACGACGACGCCGCTGACGCCGTGTGGGGAAAACTGGTGGAAGACGGGTTGAACAATGGTTGCCTTGGAAATGGCGACCGCCTCCACGAGGATCTTTTCGACTGAACCCACCTCGTTGATGAGGTCAAAGTCGCACTCGTACAGCTCGACGATAAGGTGTTTTCCTAGTGATTTCATCTTTTTCTCTGCTTCCTCACGTCATGGTTTTACCTTTTTTAAGGGTTCACAAAACAAAAAACCTCCAATTCATGGGGGGGTAATTATGCGGTATCCCGCATGATCCCAACCGAACGCCATAAACGGAGGCGGGCCAAACGCACCCACTATACTCAAAAACCTTCCGGGCGCAACAAAAAAGTACACGGGCGTCCATAGGAAAAGATCGGGGTCGCATCGTCAGGCACATCGGCCCTCCTTGGCTTGCCGATCGTAAGGTTTCCAAATAGGTTGACAACGGCGGACACCCTTGCAAATATCTTTGGCGTCACGAGTTTTCCCCGGTTCGCCGAAAGTAGCCGACGACGGTGGCCGCATCTGCTTCCCCCCCATTCCGGAAGGCCCCCCATGGCCCGAAGCCCCGAACCAAAGCAGAGATCCAAGCCGTCCCCACCCATCCCGTTCCAACATGTCTGTTCCATGTAAAACCCCAAAGGAGGTGCCAGATGACCGCGATCCGGATCTTCGATACCACGCTACGTGATGGAGAAAAATCCCCCGGTACCGTCCTCAGTGTGGAGGAAAAGCTGCGGCTGGCAAGGCAGTTGGCGCGCCTGGGAGTGGATGTGTTGGAGGCGGGGTTTCCGGCGGCCTCCGAGCGGCAGTTCGAGGCCGTGCGTCGTATTGCCGAGGAAGTACAAGGTCCTGTCATCGCTGCGCTGGCTCGCCCCACCCACCCCCGGGATTTTCAGGCGGCCGCCGATGCGCTGGCGGGGGCCGCGAGACGGAGGATCCACACTTTTGTGCCGGTCTCCCCTTCCTACCGCCGTCATTTTCTCCAAATGGATCTCGGGGAAGCGTTGGGTCTGGCTGCAAAGGGTGTGGAGCTGGCCCGCGAGAAGGTGGAGGACGTGGAGTTTTCCCTTGTGGATGCCTTGCGGGCGCCGCTGGATGATGTGACGGCCATGGCCCGCGCGGCGGCGGAAGCGGGCGCCCGGATTATCAACATCGCGGATACCGTGGGGTACGCCACTCCGTCGGAAGTGGAACGGCTCGTGGAGGCGGTGGCCAAGGTATTGGACTCCTTCGACGACGTGCACTTGAGCATCCATTGCCACAACGACCTGGGCCTGGCCGTGGCCAATTCCCTTGCGGCGGTTCGTGCGGGAGCGCGCCAAATCCATTGCACCGTGAACGGCATCGGGGAGCGGGCCGGCAATGCTGCCCTGGAGGAAGTGGCGGCAATTCTCAAGGCTCGGAGGGACCATTTCGGCTGCGAGACCGGAATCCACCTGGACCAGATCGGCCCCACATGCCGCCTGGTCAAGAGGATCACCGGGATCGGGATCCAAGCCCACAAGCCCATCGTGGGGACCAACGCCTTTTTTTATGAGATCAGCGTGCCCCAGATCGCCGATGCGGAGGAACAGCCTCCTTACCAGATCGTGTCGCCGGAGGAACTGGGGCTACTGGACCACGGCGGTGAGATCCCCCGCCACATCACCCGGGATCAGTTTGCAGAACTGGCGAAACGGCTGGGGTATGTTCTGGACGGGGATTGCCTGGATCGGTGTTGGGCCGCGTTCCGGAATCTTTTGGATCGCAAGGAGAACGTCTACGAGACGGATCTGGAAACCATCCTCGATGAGCACGCCATGGCTCCGGAAGGCCGATACAGGCTCCTTTACCTGAACGTCTCGGCAGGCTCCATCTCGGTGCCCAACGCAACGGTTCAGATGGAAGTGGACGGGGAAGTGATTCAGGATGCCGGCTTCGGCCAGGGGCCCGTGGATGCCACGTTCAAGACCATCTGCAAGATCGTGCGGCGTTTCCCCAAGCTGGTGCGGTACGAAGTGAGCGCAGTCACCTCGGGAACGGATGCCCTGGGCGAGGTGAGCGTCCGGCTGGAAGAGGACGGTCAGTTGGTGCAGGGCCGCGGCGTGGCGGCCGACATCGTCATGGCCAGCGCCAAGGCCCTGATCGATGCCATGAACAAGCTGGAACAGACCGGCAGACAGGAGCCCGTTTCCGAGTTCGCCCTGGTGGAGAGCTGGCAGCCTCGCCTCTGATTCTCCGGCCTTTGCGTAGGGGCGGTTCCCGAACCGCCCCTACATAGAGTACCCGTGATTCAGAAGACTTTTCGCCACGTTCCCACCGTGGTCACGTCTTTTTTTATCTGTTTCCAATGGATTTTCTGCCGAGTTCCCGTTCCGGTCGACTCGTAACCCCGACCAATGCCCTTCGCCCCCTCCCCCTCTTGAAATTGCCCACCGAGTCCTGCTAAGAGTCTCCCCTGTTGGGCTTCAGAGAACATGTCGTTTGCTGGGACTCAGAAAAACGAGCGGCTATTGCCAAGCCGGAAGGAAAGAGTGGAATGAAAACGGATTGGAGGAGAAAAGAGGCAGCAGGGCTGGGTGTCGCTGTCACGGGCGTGGTCTTCGCCCTCCTGGTTTTTCTTGTGGGGTTGGGTTGTGGGTGGACGCAGGAGCCCCCGGAGGTGGAGGCCCGTGCCGCCGTCCTGGAAGAGGTCTCCACCGGCGAGGTGCTGGTCTCCCAGAACCCGGACGAGCTCATCGCGCCGGCGTCTTTTACCAAAGTCCTCACGCTCTACCTGGTTTTTGAGGCCTTGGAACGCGGAACCGCACGTTTGCAGGATCCCGTGTGGGTGAGCGAGAAGGCCTGGCGGACCGGCGGATCCAAGATGTTCATCGAGGTGGGAAAGAAGGTGCCCTTGGAGGAGCTCATCAAGGGCATCGCCGTGGTGTCCGGAAACGATGCGTGTGTCGCCGTGGCGGAGCACTTGTACGGGTCCGTGGACGCATTTGTGGAGGCCATGAACCGCAAGGCCCGGGAGCTGGGCATGGCCCGCAGCCATTTCGAAAACCCCCACGGTCTGCCCGCCGAAGGGCAGGTCACCACGGCCCGGGACATGGCCACGCTGGCCAGATCCTACATCCAACGGTTTCCTCAGGCGCTCCGATACCACTCCATGACGGAGTACACCTTCAACGGCATCACGCAGCCCAACAGAAACCGCCTGCTTTTGAAGGATTCCACTGTGGACGGGCTGAAGACGGGCTATGTGGAGTCCGCGGGTTACCACCTGGCCGCCACGGCCCGGCGGGACGGCATGCGCCTGCTGGCCGTGGTCATGGGGGCGGCCTCTCCCGCCGTGCGGGAACGCGAAGCCCACAAGCTTCTCAATTACGGGTTCCGCCGGTATGTGTCCGTGGCGCCGCCGGATCCCTCCACCCCGGTGAAGGTCGTTCGTGTCTGGAAGGGAACGGTGGATCAAGTTTCCTTGTTTCCGCAGGCGGCCCATCCCATCATCCTCAAGAAAGAATCGGCCCAGGGCATCCGCTGGGAATCGAACGCGCCGGATTGGGTGACCGCCCCCATCCAAGAGAATCAAGTCCTCGGAGAAGCTCTCTTGAAATCAGGGGATGCGGTAGTGGCCCGCATCAACCTGGTGAGCCGCCAAGAGGTGCCTTTGGGTGGATTTTTCAAGAGGTTGTGGCATTCGGTGCTTCAAGTGCGCTGGACGGGTTGGGCCCACTGGGGGAAGGCCCTGGCGGGTGTGGGAGCCGGTGCGGTGGTGCTCCTTGGGGCCATCGGCTGGATCCGGGCCAGGGGACGCCGCCGGAAGCGGGGCAGATGGTATCTCGACTGAGGCAACGGGTCTCGGGGAAACCACTCAGAGCCGATCCGAAGGAGGTTTCCACCCTTTCCTGTTAACGGTCATGGTCTCCCTTGCGCCACCCCGCAGGCATGAAGATAGAAAAGACTCCCTGGCGTCCATTCGCGTTCATTTGCGGTTCTTCTTCGCATGAACCCCCATCAGGGGGAGTCGGTGACAACGAAGGATGAAACGCACCTTTGGCGAGCAGGCCCCTGTAGGGGCCCATGATGTTTCGCCCCTCCGGGCCGCGCGCACGAACGGAAGAAAACGGATCACAAGAAAACGCCGGACCTTCTGGTCCGGCGTTTTCTTATTTCTTTTTTTGCGGATCACCGATCTCGCAGCTGGGGGACATTCACGTGGAGACGCCCATCTTGGGGAGCACCCACTTGTTCAAAAGGACCCACACGGCCACGATTCCAATCAGCCACAACAGATCTTCGCTCATGCTATCCCCGATCATTCAGGTTGTCCGTTGCCGGTGTCCCACCGGCTGAGGGGCTAGGCTCAGCCGAAGCCGCCCAATCCGCCGCTCCCACAGCCGGAGCTCAACACACCCGCCAGGGATCCCTTGCTGCTGAAGGAGGAAAGGAGTTTCTTGACCTCCTTGGCATCGCACTTGGGGCAGCTCAGGGATTCCTCATCCCGGGACGACCAGACGAACGTTTCGAATTCATGGTCGCACTTCCGGCACCGGTATTCGAAAATGGGCATCTGTGTTCACCTCCACTCCGCCATTTGTTCTTCCGCAACGCCCTGGGCAGTTCCGGAAATTCCACGAACACGTTTCCATAGACATTAGTAATCCGAAGGGAATCATGCAAGAGGTTCTTCCGATCCTCCATCGGAAGGCGGCCATTGCCCCCTTTCTTGGAGGACCGCCTTGAGCGTGGCGAGGGCCGCATTGACCACCGGAAATCCCGCGTACACGCCCACCTGGAAGATGGCTTCCGCGCAGGTTTTCCAGGAAACGCCCACGTTGAGGGCCCCGTGCAGGTGGATGCGCAATTCCTCCGTTCGGCCCAGTGCCGCAAGGGCCGAAACCGCCACCACCTGCCTTTCGGCGAGAGTGAGCACGGTCCGCGAATACATGTTTCCCGTGATGAACAGGGACAGCTCCCGCGCCAGCTCGGAGTCGAACTCCTTCCAGAGCTGATAGGGAACCTCCACCTCCACTGGGCCGGAAAAGAGTCTGGCGGCCGTTGTCTTCGTTCTTTCCTTCAGAATTTCTTCCTTCATGGGATCCTCTCCTTCCATTCCCTGCAGTGGCACGGCCTTTGTCCTGTGAGTTGACAACGAGTTGGCAACTCTTTACCTTAGCGCCGGCCCAAAGGGAAACATTTACGGAAATGAAGAGGAGACAGGTTATGGCTTCGTGCGAAGGGAAATCCTGCTCGACCTGTGAACATCGCTCCAAGGGCACCAAGGACGAGCTGTTGGAGTGCAAGCTGTCGCGCATCAAGCACAAGATCATCGTCATGAGCGGCAAGGGGGGTGTGGGAAAGAGCAGCGTGGCGGTCTACATCGCCCTGGCCTTGGCCAAGAAGGGCCATCGGGTGGGGCTCATGGACATCGATCTCCACGGGCCGAGTATCCCCAAGATGCTGGGCCTCCATGGACTGCTTCGGATCAGCAAGGACCAGGAGATCCTCCCCCATGAATACAGCCCGAACCTGAAGGTGGTGTCCATCGAGTCCATGCTGGAAGACACCGACTCGGCGGTCATCTGGCGCGGACCTCTCAAGCACGGGGTCATCCAGCAGTTTATCAGCGACTGCACCTGGGATGACCTGGACTTTCTGGTGGTGGACTGTCCTCCGGGGACCGGCGACGAACCTTTGAGCATCGCGCGGATCATTCCCGATGCCAAGGCCGTCATCGTGACCACGCCCCAGGAAGTGGCCCTGGCGGACGTGCGGAAATCCATCAACTTCTGCAAGAAGGTCAAACTGGACATCGCCGGGCTGGTGGAGAACATGGCGGGTCTTTATTGTCCCCACTGCAACGAGTTCATCCCCATCTTCCGAACGGGCGGCGGTGAAAAGACGGCCGAACGGATGCAGATCGACTTCCTGGGATCCCTTCCCTTCGACCCGGCGGTGGTGGTGGGAGGCGACCAGGGGCGGCCCATCCTGGAAGACGCGGAATCGGATTCGCCCTTCCGAAAGGCCGTGGAAGCCCTTGCCGATGCCGTGGTGGCACGCTTTGAAAGAAACGGGGCGACGGGTGCGGAAGAAAGCCGAGCGGTGCACTGATCGGTCCAAGTAGGGGCGAAGGGCCTTTCGCCCCTACAGCCCCTACGTCCCTACAGCCCCTACAGGTCCAACCCTTCCACAAACTTTCGGATCTCGTCCCGCACCCGCCGATAGTGATCCAGCGCCTCTTCTTCCGACGCGGCATCCTTGGCCAGCAGGGGGGGATCATCGAAGGGAACATGCATGCGGCGGGTGGACGCCGGGAAAAAGGGGCAGGATTCCTGGGCGTGGCTGCACAACGTGATGACGAAATGGAAATCCACCTTGGGCAGATCCTCCACGCTCTTGGACCGCTGCCCTGAGAGGGGCACACCCGCCTCTTCCATGACCCGAACCGCCCGGGGGTCGATGCCCTTGGGTTCCACACCTGCGGAGAATACCTCGTAGCGGTCTCCATGGATCGCCCGGGTCCAGGCTTCGGCCATCTGACTCCGGCAGGAATTTCCCGTACACAGGTAGAGAATGCGCTTGCGTTCGCTCATGTCCTCTCCATTTCCGTCCCGACCCTGATCCCGTCATCCGTTCCTGTCGAAAGGTTCCAGGTAGGCGTTGAGCGCCTGCCGGTCATCCGGGGATAGGTGCGGACAATCCTCCGGGTCCCTCCCCCCTTCCGCCACCTGAACGGCAAAGACCGTGCAGGTGGGATAACCGCAATCCTTGCAGTTGGTCTTGGGAAGGCGCTTCAGGATCGTAAACACCTGAGGTTTGCGAAGCGGCTCGTACTTGGGGGTGATTTCCGAACGCTTTTCCCAGACGTTGTTGATCTCTTCCTTGAGCCACTCCAGGATGCGGTCCGCTTCCTCCGGCTCCTTCAAGGCGTTGATGGCGATCTGGCGCGGATGAACCGTGATGAGCTTTCCGTGGGCCTTGAAGGTCACGGAAGGCGGTTCGCGGGTGAACTGGGAACCGCCCAAAACGGCATTGAGGTAGGGAATGACCTCGCCCACGTCCTGATCCAGATGAGCGATGCAGTGAAGGGACTGAAATTTGGGGTTGCACTCGGGGCGAAAGACTTCTTTTCGATAGCTGGTGAGCAGCATGGGGCACCTCGCTTTCCTGCGGCTCCGGAGATTCCCGTGGGAACTCCGGTCCGCGTTGCGGTATACCTTTCCCCGGGTTTCCCCGGGTTTCGGCCGAGGCACCGCACAGATCGAAGAGACCGTGGTGGACGCGAGGATCAGCTGCAGCAAATCTCTTGGCCGGGTGCCTCGGTGGGCAGGTCCTTGCACGCCTCCTTCACGGCGGCCTTGACGGCGTCGATGGTTCCCCGTTCCAGATCGAAGTTCTTGTTCTTTTCGATGCCCAGGTCCGTGATCACCAAGTAGGCCTTGAGGGGGACTTCGGCGTGTTCCAGAACCGCCTTGGCGCATCCGACGGAACAGCCGTCAATGGCCACCATGGCCGGCACGTCCCGAGCCGACTGGACGAAACCCGAAAGATGGCCGCCGATGCCGGCCAGGCAGAACATCTTGCCGAAACCCTCGCGGGTCAGCTCCACCGCCGCCTGGTTGGAAAGCTGTCCCACGTTGGATCCTCCCGAGCAGGCAAGGATCATGACATTGCCTGCTGGCGATTTGGCAGTCGCACAACAATTTTCAGCCATCGCTAGACCTCCTTCCGACAGGGGTCGTTGAATTCCTGTTGGGATCCTGGAAAGTTGGACGCTCAACGGCGCGTCTCGCGCAGCATCCCTTGGTGCAGCTGATTGTAGGGCCGCTCCGAACCGATGGGCCTTTCCGCGGGGCCAAAGCCCCGCGGCTACCAATCGAAGGGAAATTCCGCCGCCTCATGAGCCGGAAGAACCTTCCGGGACAGCCTCCTGGGGCGCCCTTCCCAGCAGGCGCGGACGGGGAAATTCCGCACGGCTTCTCACGCCTTCTTGAGCCAGCCGATCACTTCCTCTTTCTTGGGGACCTTGCCTACGCATTTGACCTCCCCGTCGATCACCACCGCCGGGGTGCCGAAAACACCGTAGCTCGCAATTTCCATGGCATCGGTCACGTGCCCCACCTGGGCGGCCACGCCCGCCTCGGCCACCGCCTCCTTTACGATCGCTTCCGTCTGCTGGCATTTCTTGCAACCGGGTCCAAGTACCTTGATATCCATTGCAACCTCCCCTTTTGTAGAATCACCGTTCGTCTCCATGGGAACCGGACGGACCAAGTGCCGAAAGAAGCAGCTTCCTGACCTGCCCCTTGGGGGGAACGCGTCCCGCAAAGAGAACACGCCGGCCCACCATAAGGGCGGGGACGGCCACAATTCCCATCTCTCCGATGGCCGCCGGGTCACGAACGTGTTCCACGACCGCCTGGAGTCCCTCCTGGTTGAGGATCTCCAGGACCGTGCGTTCCAGATTGTCGCACTGGGCACATCCGGGGCCCAGGATGACCACCGTCGGTTCCGCCTGGTCGTCGGTGGGGACGGGCAACCCGGCAAAGCGCAGAAGCTCCCGGTAGAAGGCCTCCCCATAGGCGTCCCGGACTCCCGCCGGAATGTAGTTGTCCCGGGAAAGCGCCTCCAGCATCTCCTTCCTGGCGGCTTCGGGCGGCAGCTGGGCCAGCTCCCGCCCCCGCTCTTCCAGGAGCTCGTCCAGGCCTACGACGCCCACCTTGCGGCCGGCCACGTTCAGAGGGCGAACCTTTTTCACGGGTCCCTCATTGTCTCGAGCAGATCGCGTCCCGATTCAGGTCGGGCACCTGGGCCAGGATGGCCGAAATTTCGGGGTCGTCGTTCAGCCAATGCTTCAGATTGCCGAGAAGCGTTGCCGCGTAGGGACTGCTGTCGCCGTCTCCCAGGCGGTAGTTGACCCACAACCCTTCCTTGCGCTTCTGAACCAGCCCGGCATCCTCCAGGATCTTGAGGTGCTTGGAGACCGTGGGCTGGGCAAGGCCCAGGCCGGCTTGGATTTCGCACACGCAGAGCTCGCGCCGGTTGAGCATCTTCAAGATCTTCACGCGATTGGGGTCGGAAAGCGCCTTCATGACGCGGATGAATTCCTTCATGCCGTCTCTCCTATATGCCCATGTATTCATATATCCGGTCCCGTCGGATCGTCAAGCCCAATGGTACCCACGGCCGCCCTTTTCGCGTTCATGGGCACCTGGGATGTGGAAGCGAAGGATCATGGAAGTCTACAGCACCTGGGTGATGGTCAGACGATCGCGCAGACGGCGCAGCGCCTCTTCGGGGCCCAGCACGGCCACACGCCCTCGATCCCGAACCACTTCCAGGGCGTCGGCGAACCGGCGGAAGTCCTCCGGCGAGGTTTCCAGGACCTCTTGGCGCATGCGCTGGCGGCTCTCCTCGTCATCTCCCGTCAGGTGTCGGACGAACGAAGTGAAGCCCTTGGCGTCGGGCAGCAGGTGGCGGTCCAGGTCCCCGATCACCCCGATGATGCTCTTGGTCAACTCTTCCCGGGGAAGGGCCAGGTTTCTCAGGAAATCCACGGTCCGGTCATAGACTTCCAGGGTTTTTTCCAGGTTGGGGTCGCGGTACGAAACGAAAGCGAAGGTGCCGGCGAAACGGTCCAGTTGGCTGAAGGCCCCATAGGCCCCCCCCTGAACACGTACCTGGTCCCACAGCCAGGCCGTACGCAGAAAGTGAGACACGACGAGATCGGAACCGCGGAACCGGAAGCCGTGGGAGCGAAGCGGGGCCCCTTTGGCCACGTAGTGGACCTGAGCCGGCACGGCCAGGCCTTCGTGGGCCGGGAGGGCATCCGGTTGCCAGGCCGCATCCGGCCCGCCGTGGTCGGGTACGGCCTGCAGCAGCTCCTCCACGGTGGACCGGATATCCTTCCAGGATGCAGCGTCCAGGGTGACATTGGCCCGAAGCCGGGACCGGTCTAGGATGCATCGGCGGAGCGCTTCCAGGTCTTCCAGAACGGACGGCCAGTCCGATTCCACGCGTTGGGCCAGCTCCCGCAAGAACGGGAGGGAATCCACCCCCTTCATCTTTTCCTGGACCCAGTCCGCCGGATGGAAAGCCGCCTTGAGGCGCCGGGATACGAACCGGTGCCCTTCCGGGATGAGGCGAGCCTCGCGCCGCGCCTTGGATTCCAGAACCATCTGGCGGAAGCGCGTGCGGTTGTCCAGATGGACGGCCGTGACGACGTCCCTAAGAATCCCGCAGAGATCCGGTGCCTGGCGGACCATGGCCTTGCCGCGGACGAACATCCAGGCGCCGAATTCTTCCCCGTCGGAAAAGGCGCCCGCGTTGGTCTGGGTGAAGATGCCGCCCGTGGTCCGGCTGATGCGCTGAGTCAGGGAAACGTAGTCTTCCTTTTCCGTGCCCAACTCCAGGAGCGCTCTGCCGAAGAGGGGCACATAAGGCAGCAGGCGCTGCGGGACGGCCTTGAGATCGAAGGCCAGATCCAGGTAAAGGATTCCTCCGGTGAAGAGATCGTGGGTGAGGGCCGGGACTCCGGCCAAGGCCCCTTCCTCGGCCGGGATGATCTTGTTGTGGCGATCCAGGTCTTCCAAGCGGAGCCGGGGGATGGAAGCCAGGGCTTCCGGGGGATCGGGTTTCTGCTGCATTTCCCGAAGCATGCGGGTCTCCTCGATGATTCGCTCCACTTCCTCGGGACTCAGCGAAGCCTTGACGGCTTGAAGCTTTCGGGCCTCCTCTTCTTCCCGACGCCGTTCCAGCTCCGGGTCCGGCAGAAGGATCACCGTGGTGCGGTGGGGGTTGTGGAGCCAGTGGGTTTCCAGGAGCCCTTCCAGGTAGCGGGCATCGCTGAGGATCTTCCGCTTGGCCTCCTCCAGCGGTCTTTCAAAGGCCACCAAGGACAGGGGATGGCCGTCGTAGAGCCAGGTGGAGAGCGACCGGAGCATGAGGGCCAGCCCGCGGGGATAGCTGCCGGTGTTGTTTTCCCGAAGGCGGAATTCCACGGTGTTCAGGGCCGCTTCCACGGTCTCTTCAGGAAGACCGGTCCGGGCCAGGCCTTCCAGCGTGTCCAAAATGAGGGATTCCACCTTGTCCACGTTCTCCTGCAGGACTCCGCGAAGGCCCGTGGAAAACATCATCTGGCGCAGCTCGCCCTCCAGGCCCACGCCGCACAGGTCCTCCCCCAGCCCGGAGTCGATCAGGGCCTTTCGAAGGGGAGAGGCCGGCATGCCCAAAAGGGCGTATTCCAGGATGTGCAGCGCCAGGTTCTGTTCCGGAGGCTCCGTTTCGGGAAGGAGCCAATTGACTGTGACGAAGGCTCTGGCGGTCTGGGCTTCTCCCGCCGCGTAGGTCCGGGTGAGGCGCACCGGTTCGGTGAACCGGGGCTGCAGGGGAATGGCGCTCTCCACCGGCCGGGCGTCAAAGTCCTTGAGGTAGTCCTGGAGGATCTGGAAGCGGCGCTCCGGATCGTCGTCCCCGTAGAAAAAGAACCAGGCGTTGGAAGGGTGATAGAAGGTCTCGTGAAATGCCTTGAACTGTTCGTAGGTGAGCGTGGGGATGACCCGGGGATCTCCCCCGGAATCCACGCCGTAGGGCGTGTCGGGAAAGAGGGAGTGTTGCGCGTACTCGATCACCAGGCGGTCCGGCGACGAATAGGCCCCGCGCATCTCATTATAGACCACGCCCTTGTAGGTGAGGGGATCTTCGGGCTTTTCCAGTTCGTAGTGCCACCCTTCCTGCTTGAAAACCCAGGGCGTCAGGCGAGGATGGAAGACGGCGTCCAGATAGACGTCGATAAGGTTGTAAAAGTCCTGGTGGTTCTGACTGGCCACCGGGTAGCAGGTCTTGTCCGGGTAGGTGAAGGCGTTGAGGAAGGTCTGGAGAGAGCCCTTGAGCAGCTCCACGAAAGGTTCCTTCACGGGATACTTGCGGGACCCGCAAAGGACGGAGTGTTCCAGGATATGAGGGAGGCCGGTGGCGTCCCGGGGCGGCGTGCGGAAGGTGACGCCGAAGACCTTGTTCTCGTCGTCATTTTCCATGCTCAACAGGCGGGCGCCGGTAGGCTTGTGCCTGTAAATGGAAGCCCGGGTCCGAATTTCCTCGATGAAGGTCTGTCCCACCGGCTCAAAAGCGTCGCTCCAGCTCATCCGTTCCTCCCTGCACGTCGCTTTCCCGGCGCCGTTCCGGCGCCGGGGCGAAGATTGGTGTTTGTCAAAGGGCCTTGGCTTTCATAACATGGGCGGAGTCGGCCGTGAAACCATTCTCCGTTGGTTGTGAACCCCGTCCGAGGACGGCCTGGAACAGGTGAGGTTGTATAATCCATGAGACGATGTCCCGGCAAGAATCGCATTCTGCGGGCGATTTGGATTTGGGTGGTGGTTGTGGGTTGCGCCGGTGCGACGGTGCCCGCTTTCGCGACAGGCGGCTACGATCTCTTGCAAAAGCGGCTGAGCGCATCGGGGCGTTCGTCCGAGGCGGTCCGAACGCTCTTTTCCGGGACGGAGCCTCCACGGCTTAAGAACGTGGCCCTCTACATGCGCATCCGGGAGAGCAAACTCAACTACCACCGGTTCCTGGAACCGGATTACCTGGCCATGGCGCGACGATTCCTGGAAACCCACGCGGAGGCGCTTCATCGGGCCCGAGAAGTCCATCAGGTGGATCCAACGGTGGTGGTGGCCATCCTGCTTGTGGAAACAAGGCTCGGCACCAACACCGGGAGCCATCCCGTGGTGCCTTCCCTGGCCGCCTTCGCCCTCATGGAGCAGAAGACCTACCGAGACCGGGTGTGGCGGATGCTTTCGGCCAAGGACCGCAAGCGATGGGGCCGCAAGCGCTTCGACGACAAGCTCACGGCCCGTGCCCGATGGGCCCTTCAGGAGCTGGATGCCCTGGCGAGGCTCGCCGAACGCGGTCAGAAGGTCTCCGGCCTGCAGGGGTCCTTCATGGGGGCCGTCGGATGGGCCCAGTTCATGCCCACCAGCATGCTGCGCTATGGAGCGGACGGAAACGGAGACGGCGTGGTGGATCTCTTCGCCCCGGAAGATGCCTTCATGAGCATCGCCAACTACCTCAGGAGCCACGGCTGGAAGGATTCCGCCCCCCTGCCCCACCGGGAGAAGGTGCTGCTGCGCTACAACAACAGCTCACCCTATGCGCGCACGGTTCTGGAGATCGCCCGGAGATTGAACCGTAATCCGTAAGAAGTGATGGGTGATGAGTGATGGGGGTCAATATGAAAGAACTGTGTTTTCGGTCTCTTGTAGGAGCGGCCTTGGCCGCGATTGGGATCGCCGGCAAGCCGGCTCCTACAGAAAGGACTCTCCCTTGACGACATCTTTCATCCATGCGGGGTGGCGCAAGGTGGGCCATGAAGGTCGGGGGGATAAACCACGCCCCTAACGATGGGATAGCGATCTTGATAGGGGCGGGCTTTACGCCCGCCCGTCAGGGCTTGTGAAAACCTCCGGGGGCGGGGGAGATCGCCCGTGATCGGCTGCCGGTGATTCGATACATCGGACCGATAGACAAAAAAGGTGCCGCGGGGCTTACGCCCCGCGGGGACGGTTCAGGAAAGCAGACGGGCCTTGAGCTTGGCTTCCACCACATCGGGGACCAGCCCCTGGACGTCCCCGCCCGAGACCACCACTTCCTTGATGATTCGCGAGCTGATGTAGATCCAGCGCATGCCGGTCATGAGATAGAGGGTTTCTATGTTGTTGTTGAGCTTGCGGTTCATGAGCGCCATCTGGAATTCGTATTCGAAGTCGCTGACTGCGCGCAGGCCCCTCAAAATGGCCTTGGCGCCCACCCGGTCCACGTAATTGACCAGCAGGCCATCGAAGGTGTCCACCGAAACCCGCTTTTCCAGAGGGTGCCCGGCCAGGGACTGGCGGATGAGCTCCATGCGCTCTTCCAGGCTGAAAAGAGGCTTCTTGGCGGGGTTGCTGGCCACGGCGATGATCACGTGGTCGAAGATCTTGAGGGCGCGCTCCAGAAGATCCAGGTGTCCGTTGGTGATGGGATCGAACGATCCGGGATAGACGGCCAGCTTGTCCATGACCCCTCCTTCTCATTGTTTGCACGGCGTTTTCGGATGGACGAAAGGGCATGAAAATAGCGCCATCGGGCCGGAAAGTCAAAGGCCTGTAGGCTGCGACTTCAAGGTAGGACGAAGAAGCTGAGCGTCGTGTCGCCGTATCGGCGCTGGTCCTGGATGGTCCAGCCGTGGCAGGGGGAAGGAACGGGGTCCTGGGGGGCGTGTTCCGCCACCACCAGGGTATCGGGAGTGCTGACCTTGTGCAGGGGCTCCAGGGTTTTTGGAACAAGCCCCTTGCCGTAGGGCGGATCCATGAAGATGAGGTGGAAGGTTTCCTCCTCCCTTTGAAGCAGTTCCACGGCCGCCAGGGCACTCATGCAAAGGACGCGCACGGTGCCCTCCTGCAGGCCGCAGGCGCGGATGTTCTTGCGGACCATGTCCACCGAATTGGGGTGGCTATCCACAAAGACCGCCCGGGCGGCTCCCCGGCTCAGCGCTTCCAGCCCCAGGGCGCCCGTGCCGGCGTAGAGGTCCAGGACGTGGGCATCCTGGACCCGGCGGCCCAGGATGCTGATCAGGGCTTCCCGCACGCGGTCCGGTGTGGGCCGGACGCGCCGCGAGGGCGGCGCCGCCAGGCGTCTTCCGCGAAATCGGCCGGAAATGATGCGCACGGCGAACCCGTTCCTTGGCGCTTTTCCTGCTGGTTACAGAAGCTTTTCTCGAACCAGGAGTTCCGCGATTTGAACCGCGTTGGTGGCGGCGCCTTTTCGGATGTTGTCGGCCACGATCCAGAGAACCAGGCCGTTTTCCACGGAGATGTCCTTCCGGATACGGCCCACGAAGGTCTCGTCCCGCCCCGCCGCGTCCAGCGGCATGGGGTAGCGTGCCGCCAGCGGTTCATCCACCACCTGCACGCCATCGGCTCTTTTGAGAAGGGCAACGGCCTCCTTCACGTCCAGCGGCTTTCGGGTTTCCACGGCCACGGATTCGCTGTGACCGTAGTAGACGGGAACCCGCACGGTGGTGGCGCACACCTGGATGTCCGGATCTTCGAAGATCTTTCGGGTCTCGTTGACCATCTTCATCTCTTCTTCCGTATAACCGGAATCCAGGAAGGAGCCGATGTGAGGCAGGCAGTTGAAGGCGATCTGATGCGGATAGACCTGTCTGGGGAGGGGTTCGCCTCGGACGAGCGCTTCCACCTGAAGGCGAAGTTCTTCGATGGCCTTCATCCCCGTTCCCGAAACGGCCTGAAAGGTGGTGACCACGATGCGCTTGATGCCGGCCGCATCCTGAATGGGCTTGAGCGCCACCACCATCTGAATGGTGGAACAGTTGGGGTTGGCGATGATGCCCTGGTGCCCGCGCACCGCGTGGGGATTGACTTCCGGGACCACCAGCGGCGTCTGGGGATCCATGCGGAAGGCGCTGGAATTGTCCACCACCACGCAGCCGCTTCGGGCGGCGATGGGAGCGAATTGGCGACTCACCGACGCACCCGCCGAAAAGAGCGCCACGTCCACTCCCTCAAAACTCTTTTCCGTGAGCTCCTCCACGGCCACCTTGTCCCCGCGAAAAGTGAGCTCCTTTCCCACCGACCGGGACGAAGCCAGGAGCTTCAAATCCGACACCGGGAAGTTTCGCTCCTCCAGCACCCGCACCATGGTGGTGCCCACCGCCCCGGTGGCCCCGACAACCGCCACGCGATAACCGTTCCGTGCCATATCTTTCCCTCTTTCTCGTGCCCAATGAGGAAAGGCGCATCCCGCCCAAGGGGATGCGCCCGTTGTCCTTGCCAAACACGCTCTTCAGGCGGCCTGGACCCTCTTTTTCACGTAGGCCATGAGCCCCCCCGCGTCCAGGAGCTCCATCATGAACGGCGGAATGGGCTGAGCCTGGTAGGTTTTGCCCGTGGAAAGGTTCCGGATGGTTCCCGAGCGCAGATCGATTTCCACCCGGTCGCCTTCCTTCACCTCTTCCGCCGCCTGAGGGCACTCCAGGATGGGAAGTCCCATGTTGAAGGCGTTCCGATAGAAGATCCGCGCGAAGCTCTTGGCCACCACGCACGCCACCCCGGCGCCCTTGATGGCGATGGGGGCGTGTTCCCGGGAGGAGCCGCAGCCGAAGTTCTTGCCGGCCACGATCACATCGCCCTCCTGCACCTTGGAAGGAAAAGCGGGGTCGGCGTCTTCCATGCAGTGGGCGGCCAGTTCACGGGGGTCGGAGGTATTGAGGTAGCGGGCGGGAATGATGGCGTCGGTGTCCACATCGTCACCGAAGACCCAGACCCGCCCGTTCAGGACGTTGCCTTTCTTGGTGTCGCAACATGCACAGCTCATGTGAGTCCCTTTCGTCTGGTTGCCTAGCGCACTTCGTCCGGATGAGCGATACGTCCCAGGACGGCCGATGCCGCCGCCACCGCCGGTGAGCTGAGATAGACCTCGCTTTCGGGGTGTCCCATGCGTCCCACGAAGTTGCGGTTGGTGGTGGCCACCGCTCTTTCGCCCTGTGCCAGGATGCCCATGTGACCTCCCAGGCACGGCCCACAGGTGGGAGTGCTCACCGCGGCCTCCGCCTCCAGAAAGATCTGGAGCAGCCCCTCGTCCATGGCTTGGCGGTAGATCCGCTGGGTGGCCGGAATGACGATGCAGCGCACATGGTCGCTCACCTTGCGGCCCTTGAGCACCGCGGCGGCTTCCCGAAGGTCGTCCAGCCGGCCGTTGGTGCAACTTCCGATGACCACCTGGTCGATGGGGATCTCGGGAAGTTCGGTGACGGGTTTCACGTTTTCGGGTAGATGCGGCAGGGCCACCATGGGATCCAGTTGAGACACGTCCCATTCATAGACCGCTTCGTACCGGGCTTCGGGATCGCTGTGGTGGAAGACGAACGGGCGTCGCGCCCTGCCGGCCACGTAATCGTGGGTCACTTGGTCGGGGGCGATGAGCCCCACCTTCGCCCCCGCTTCGATGGCCATGTTGGACATGGTCATGCGGTGGCTCATGGGGAGATCCTCCACCACGGGTCCCGTGAATTCCATGGCCATGTAGCGCGCCCCGTCCACTCCGATCTGTCCGATGGTGTGGAGGATCAGGTCCTTTCCGCCCACCCACGGCTTGCGCTTCCCGCGATAGACGAACTTGACGGACGCGGGCACCTTGAACCACGTGGTGCCCAGGATCATGGCCGCGGCCAGATCCGTGCTTCCCACCCCCGTGGCGAAAGCCCCCAGCGCCCCGTAGGTGCACGTGTGGCTGTCGGCGCCTATCACCACGTCGCCGGGAAGCACCAGGCCCTGCTCGGGCAGGAGCGCGTGTTCGATGCCCATGCGGCCCACTTCGAAGTAGTGGGAAATGCCCTGCTCCCGGGCGAAATCGCGGAGCATCTTGACCTGCATGGCGGAGGCGATGTCCTTGTTGGGGACGAAATGGTCCGGAACCAACGCGATGCGCTCCGGATCGAAGACCTTTTCCACACCGGCCTCCCGAAAGGCCTTGATGGCGATGGGGGCGGTGATGTCGTTGCCGAGGCAGAAGTCCACGGAGACCTCCAACAGCTCTCCGGGCTCCACCCGCTCGCGGCCGCTATGGGCGGCGAGGATCTTTTCTGCAAGAGTCATGGCCATGTTCGTTCACCCTCTCATGATCGATTCCAGAACGTGTCGAGAGATTTCCGCTTGCGATTTCACCGGGGCGTGTCAGCCGGAATTCGCCGGCGGCAAGTGCTCCTCGGCGGCGGCGCCTTCAACGCCCGGATCCTTCGCCCGCCTCCTTCGCAGGATCCTCACCAGTTGGGATACCGGCCCGGAAAGGACATAGGCGCTGAAGAGGAGGAAGAGCATCACCGGGGGTTTGGCGGCCACAACGGTCAAAAGAAGGACCAGGACGAAAAGGGTCGGCAGAGGCTTTCCCTTGATCACCTCCAGTTCCTTGAAGCTGTTGAAGGGAATGCTGCTGACCATGAGGAAGCCGAGCACGTAGGTTTCCAGAAGGAAGAGGACGTGCGTCGGATCGTAGTCCTTGCCCTTGAGCTTGAGAAAAAAGAGGACGGTGGTGGCGATCATGCAGGCGGCGCCGGGAATGGGCAGGCCCACGAAGTACTTGGAGCTGCCCTGCCCCGCCTGAACGTTGAAACGCGCCAGCCGCAACGCTCCGCAAGCCACGAACAGGAAGGCGGCCAGCCAGCCGAGGCGGCCGAAGGGCTGCAACGCCCAAAGATAGATGAGCAGGCCGGGGCCCACGCCGAAGGCCACCAAGTCCGCCAGCGAATCGTATTCCACTCCGAACCGGCTGGTGGCCTTTGTGAATCGGGCCACCTTGCCGTCCAGAATGTCAAAGACGCAGGAAACCAGGACGGCCACCGCGGCGTGGAAATATTGGCCGTTGATGCTGCTCACGATCCCGTAGAAACCGGCAAAGAGATTTCCCGTGGTGAAGAGATTGGGCAGGATGTAGGTGCCTCGGGACGTTTCGTCGGCGGAGCCCCTCCTCTTCTTCCTTTTCTTCCTGCCCGGATTACGGTTTTCGTTCATTTGAGTCGACATAGAACCGTCTCCCCGGCAAAGACCTTTTGGCCCTTGGCCACCAGGACCTCGCCTTCCAATGGAATGTAAAGGTCCACGCGGGATCCGAAACGAATCATTCCGAAACGTTCCCCGCGGCGGACCGCGTCGCCCACTCGAGGCCAACAGACGATGCGGCGGGCGATGAGCCCGGCCACCTGAGTCAACACTACGTCCCGGCCGTCGTCGGATTGAATCCAAAGCCAGTTTTGCTCGTTTTCCAAGCTTGCCCGTTTCCTGTCCGCCGCCAGGAAGCGGCCCTTGCGGTAATGGAGCCCCGCCACGCGGCCGCTCACCGGAACGCGATTCACGTGCACATTGAAGATATTCATGAAGATGCTGATCTTCCACATTTCCCGGTTGGTGAAGCACGTCTCCTTCCGGCGCTCCACGGCGATGATTCGTCCGTCGGCCGGGCAGACCACGTCCCCTTCCCCGGCGTTGGACCAGCGCACGGGGTCCCGGAAAAAGTGGACCATGAGCAGCGTGGTCGCCAGCAAAATCACCGTGAGGGGGTGCCAGTGGGAAACGGCGCTCACAAGGGTTGTGAAGGCCGCGGCCGAAACATAGGGCAGGCCCTCGCGGGCGAACGGGATGTGGCGGGCACGCTTTCGGAAGTCATCTTCTGGCAATGGTTCGATCCTTTCAGGTCGATTCGGGAGCAACGGTTCTCCATACAAAACCACCGCGGGAGCCGCAAGGGTTTTTCTCCCGGCGGGCAGCTCCGGCGGTGGAAGGTCTTCTAAGGCAACATTTGCAAGCCGAGGGGCTTGTCCCAAAACGGATGACTCGCCACTCCCGGCACCCTTCCGCAGCCCTGAAGGGCTGCGCTACGGGAAAAGCGGCGATTCCCGGCGTTTTCGGACCGCCTCCTAGGAGCCTGTTCGAGAATGGCAGATTTGCGCCGTTCAACGCCCCTTCGTCATCCCCGCGGAAGCGGGGATCCAGAATTTCCAGTAAGTTATGGACTCCCGCTTGCGCGGGAGTGACGGTTTGCAGAGTTCTCGGCCAAACCTCCTAGTCGAACTTCTTGGCCTCCAGGAAGGGCATCATAGCCCGCAGGCGCGCTCCCACCTCTTCCACCAGGTGGGCCCGCTCGCGGCGGCGCATGGTGCGGAACATGGGCGTTCCCGCCTGGTTTTCCAGGATCCATTCCCGGGCGAACTGCCCCGTCTGAATCTCCTCCAGGATCTTCTTCATCTCCTTGCGGGTTTCCTCGGTGATGATGCGCTTTCCCCGGGTGTAGTCGCCGTATTCGGCCGTGTCGCTGATGGAATAGCGCATGTAGGACAGGCCGCCCTGGTAGATGAGGTCCACGATGAGCTTCAGCTCGTGCATGCACTCAAAGAAGGCGATCTCCGGCTGGTATCCGGCTTCCACTAGGGTCTCGAACCCCGCCTTGATGAGCTCCGATACGCCGCCGCACAAGACGGCCTGCTCGCCGAAAAGGTCCGTTTCGGTCTCTTCCTGAAAGGTGGTCTCCATCACTCCCGCCCGGGTGGCTCCTATGCCCTTGGCGTAGGCCAGAGCGGTCTGGAGAGCCTGTCCGGTGGCATCCTGATGGATGGCCACCAGCGCGGGCACGCCGGCTCCCCGCACGTATTCGCTTCGCACCAGATGGCCGGGGCCCTTGGGGGCCACCATCACCACGTCCACGTCTTTGGGCGGGACGATCTGCCCGAAATGGATGTTGAACCCGTGGGAAAAGAGGAGGGTCTTGCCCGGGGTCATGAACGGGGCCACATCGTCCCGGTAGAGCTTGGCCTGAATGTGGTCGGGGACGAGCATCTGGATGACATCGGCCGCCTCGGCGGCTTCCCGGGCGCTCACCGGCTCGAAACCGTCCTCCACCGCCTTTTCATAGTTGGCCGATCCGGGGCGCTGGCCCACGATCACCTGGACACCGCTGTCGCGCAGATTCTGGGCCTGAGCGTGGCCCTGAGAGCCGTAGCCGATGACGGCCACCTTCTTTCCCTGCAAAACCTTTGCATCCGCATCCGCATCATAGAAAATCCGCATTCACTTTCCTCCTGCTTTTCCCATTCCAAGGGATCGTTTCCTAAATGGAGCGATTCTTTCGTTGTGTTGTTCCTATGTCCGCGCGGTCAGCGGGCGGGGATAAACCCCGCCCCTACGCAGCCTGTTCATCCACCTTCGTAGGGGCGGGCTTTATGCCCGCCCGTCGGAACCTTGCGATGGGGGAGAATCGTCCCATTTAGGTGTTTTCGAGAAGGTCCCCCTCCGGTGGAAGGCCTTCCTGAACCATGGGGGCTCGCGCAAGCGCGGTCCCACGACTTTCCGCTTTTCGACGCCATCCCCGCCCGGCTTCCGAAAGGAGCCTGCCCGGCAGTGGCTGATCCGGAGCGTTCAACGCCCCTCCGTCATCCCGGCCAAGCCTTTGCCTGGTTTGAACGGGGAACGGAAGTCCAGGCTTTCAGGCGTGTTCCGGGCTTCCGTTCAGGTGGGGCGACGGTTGGATACGCCGCAGGGCGGGCCATGCGTCCCGACTCAGCGCTTCTTGGCGCGGGCCAAGGCGGCCTTTCCCGTCCTCGCCACCTCCACGATGCCGATCTGGCCCAGGAGTTCCAGAATGGCGTTGATTTTGCCATCATCCCCGGTGACTTCAATGGTGTAAAAGTTCGGACTCACATCCACCACCTTGGCCCGGAAGATGTCCACGATCCGCAAGACCTCGGCTCGGGTGTGTTGCTCCGCCCGCACCTTGACGAGAGCCATCTCCCGTTCCACGAACTCGGTCTCCCGAAAGTCGATGACCTTGATCACATTGATCAGCTTGTTGAGCTGCTTGATGATCTGTTCCAGGATGTGCTGATCGCCCGTGGTGACCAGGGTGATGCGGGAAAGGCCGGGTTCGTTGGTGACCGCCACCGTGAGCGATTCGATGTTGAAACCTCGTCCACTGAAAAGCCCCGCCACTCGGGAAAGCACGCCGGGCTGGTTTTCCACCAGTACGCCGATTGTATGTCTCAGTCCGTTTTTCTTTTCCATAATCACACCAGCAGCATTTCCGAAATGTTTTTGCCAGCAGGCACCATGGGATAGACGCCCTCTTCGGGACTGACCCAAAAGTCCATGAGAACCGGCTTGCGGATGGACAAGGCCTCGCGAAGGACCGGCTCCACTTCCTCCATGGTCTTGGCGCGAAGCCCCACCGCTCCGTAGGCTTCGGCAAGGCGGACAAAGTCCGGAGACGCATCCAGGCACGTGGCGCAATAGTTCTTTTCGTAGAAAAGCTCCTGCCATTGACGGACCATGCCCAGAAACCGATTGTTCAGGATGGCCACCTTCACGGGCAAATCGTGGCACACGGCGGTGATCATCTCCTGGATGTTCATCTGGATGCTGCCGTCGCCGGCCACGTCGATCACCAGCCGGTCGGGAAAGGCCGCTTGGGCTCCGATGGCCGCGGGAAGGCCGTAGCCCATGGTCCCCAGTCCGCCCGATGTGAGCAGCGTGCGCGGCTTGGCAAAATGGTAGTACTGGGCGGTCCACATCTGGTTCTGGCCCACCTCGGTGGTGATGATGGCGTTCTCGTCGGCCAGCTCGAAGATCTTTTCCACCACGTACTGGGGTTTGATGCCGTTTCCTTCCTTCTTGTAGGCCAGCGGATAGGTCTCGCGCCACTGTCGTATCTGGTCCAGCCACGGAGCGCGGGTTTCCGTCACGTTTTCGATGGGGTCCTTCTTGGCGATTTCATTGAGCTTACGCAAGGCCGCCTTGCAGTCTCCCACGATGGGGATGTCCACAAGGACGTTCTTGGAAATGCTGGTGGGGTCCACATCGATGTGGACGATCTTGGCCTTGGGGGCGAACCCGTCGATCTTGCCCGTCACGCGGTCGTCGAAGCGCGCTCCCACGGCGAAAAGCACGTCGCAGTTCTGGACCGCCATGTTGGCCCGGAAGGTTCCGTGCATGCCCAGCATGCCGAGCCACAGCGGGTGCATCTCCCGCTCCCCCTTGGCGTTTCGAACCACCGCCGGAAATCCTCCCAGTCCCATGAGGGTGGTGGTCACCGGGGCCTGGAGGGCTTCCGCCAACTGGGTCAGCTCCTGGTGAGCGCTGGAGATGATGACGCCCCCGCCCGCGTAAATGACCGGCCTCTTCGCCTTCTTGAGCAACTCCCATGCCCGGTTGATCTGTCCCGTGTGGGGTTCCACGGTGGGACGGTAGCCGGGAAGCTGGACCTTTCTGGGATATCGGAACTCCGTGGAGGCCTGGATCACGTCCTTGGGAAGATCCACCAGGACCGGCCCCGGACGGCCCGTACTGGCCAGGTAGAACGCCTCCCGAATGACCCGGGCCAGATCCCGAACATCCTTGACCAAATAGTTGTGCTTGGTGCAGGGGCGCGTGATGCCCACGATGTCCACTTCCTGGAAGGCGTCGTTTCCAATGAGCGCCGTGGGGACCTGGCCGGTGAAGACCACCATGGGTACCGAGTCCATGTAGGCGGTGGCGATCCCGGTCACCGTGTTGGTGGCGCCGGGCCCGGAGGTGACCAGACACACGCCCACCTTCCCCGTGGCGCGCGCATATCCGTCCGCCATGTGTGCGGCGCCCTGTTCGTGGCGCACCAGGATGTGACGAATGTCGTGCTTGGGCATTTCGTGGTAGATGTCGATCACGGCGCCCCCCGGAAACCCGAAGATCACCTCCACGTTCTCCCGCTTCAAACATTCAAAGAAGATCTGCGCCCCTGTGAGTTTCATGGCCTCCCTCAAAGACTGGCGAGGACACCTGAGGCACGGGGCCGCGGCGTCCTTCCGAAAAAAGTTTCTTGATAGCTAACCAATGTTCATCATTAGCAATTCATCGGATGAACCGACACTTTAGAGAAAAGCCGAAGGTCTGTCAACAAGACCAAGAAAGCGTCTTTGTTCACAAAAAAGCGCCTCGTTTGACAAACGGATGGGACTGTATGATCTTGAACGGCCGGAGGGAATTCTTGCCATGAAGATCCAACCCAATACCATGATCACGGTTCGCTACACGTTGGAGCCCGTGGGCTCGGAGGCTTTTCCCTACCCCAAGGGCCCGTACAGGATGGAAGCCCTGGTGGGGCATGGAAGGCTGCTTCCCGGCCTGGAAGAGGCTTTGATGGGCGCCGAAGAAGGGGCGGCCGTCGAGGTGGTCCTGGATCCGCAGGACTTTGCCGGCGAAGTGGGCGCCGAAGCCCATATTGCAAGGGAGGATGTGGTGGAAGAGGGGCCGCTGGAAGTGGGCGCCGTTCGCCACACCATGGACGAGAACCGGTGTTTGCGGCCTTTCCGGATCCTGGCGGTGGAAGGGGATCGACTGCGCGTGAGCTTCGGCCACCCTTTCGCCGGAAAACCTTTCCTGTTCCGGGTGGTGGTGGAAAAGGTCCGGTGGGCCAGTCTGGAGGAGATACGGGCCGCCAGGACCCCGGTGCGGGGTGGAGGCCTTTGAATGGGAGCCTGCCGGCTGTCGAGCCGGGGGCGCCCGATCCGAGGCACACCTCCGTGTGAAAGAGAACCGCGAATGAACGCGAATAAACGCAAAATCGAAAAATCGCTTCATTCAGGTTTGAAGCGCCTGACTTTTGGAGGATGCAAGGTGTTTATGGACAGCAAAAAAACGGCCCAGGAGACGACCCCGAACCAGCGTAGCCATCCGAATCCACTGAAGGCCCTGGCCGACTTTTTCTTCGAGGTGGGCATGCTCAAGCGAACGCCGCGATCCGGCTTTCAGTTTCTGGGCACGGGCCGCGAGTCCGTGGCGGACCACTCCTTTCGCGTGGCGGTCATCGGATTTTCCCTGGCGCGGCTTGCCGACCATCCCGACCCTTTCCGCGTCGTCTGCCTCTGCCTGTTCCACGACGTGGCGGAAGCCAGAACGGGCGACATGAACTACGTGAACAAGCAGTATGTGAAGGTGGACGAGGAAAAGGCCGTGGCCCATCTGGCCCATGCCCTTCCCTTTGGCGGCGAACTGCGGGCTTTCCTGGAAGAGTACCGCGCGGGGGAAACCGATGCGGCACGCCTCGCCCACGACGCGGACCAACTGGATCTCATCCTGGAATTGAAGCAGCAAAAGGATCTGGGAAACGCCTATGCCCAGGAGTGGATCCGGTATGCTCTCGAGCGGCTCTGCACGGAGACGGGACGACGGTTGGCGAACCAGATTCTGGAAACCGATTCGGCCGCCTGGTGGTTCGACGGAAACGACCACTGGTGGACGTGAGTCTCTTTTACCGGTCCTAGACGGAAAGCCGTTCAGCTCCCGTTCGTCATGCCCGCGAAAGCGGGTCCCTGTAGGGGCGAATGATCATTCGCCCCTACAGGCAGGGCGCAGCAACGGGACAGGCGGGCGCCAAGCCCGCCCCTGAGAAGGCCGATTGGACCTGTCGAGTAGGGGCGGGGTTTATCCCCGCCCGCTGCGCGGAGACGGGAAGAAGACGGCGAAAGAATCTCCCCATTGAGGCGGAACCCATTTTTCCCGAAGCTGCGGAATCCCCAGGGCGTCGGGCGGGCCATGGGGTGTTTGGCTGTCTGGTCATGGGGACCGGTAGGAAACAGCGATCCTTGATTGACAACGGGGACGCGGTGCGTTTCCGACAATGGCTGATTTCCATCGTTCAACGCCCCTTCGTCGTCCCCGCCAATCTTGTCCCGGCTTGAACGGGGAGCGGGGGTCCGGAATTTCCAGTAAGTGGGCTCCCGCCTGCGCGGGAGTGACGGCCTCGCAGGTTTTCGAACCCATCTCCCGACGGCGTGGCCCACCTCTGGCCGTGGGTTCCTAACGCTTCTTGGGCTTGCGATCGAAGAGCGAGACCACCTTCCCGTCCGGCGTGCCGGGAGTGTCGTCTTCCGGCCCTTCCGGCGGCTCGGTTTCCTTCGATTCTTCGGTCCCTTGGGCTTCCTCTTCCGCTTCGGGAGGCGCTTCCACCTTGACCAGCCGAATGGGGTGCCCCCCCATGGTGAACTCTTCCCCGTTGATGTAGGCCTCCCTCAGGATCCAGGTGACCACCATCAGGGGCACCTGAAGCACCAACATCTTCACCTGCCACCAGTCCGGCTTGGGGTCCGGAGAGATCTTTTCGATCCTGGCGAAAAACGCCGGCTTGTCGTTCATGTGGACCAGCACCACATCCCCTTCGCCTGTCATGAGGGCTCCTTTCTGCCGTTTGTTCGACGGGACGCCCGACAAAGGGTCCCGAAACGTGGGGCCTTCATGCCGATATCGCGGCGCATTGTCAAGAAGCCTGACGGGATGTCCTGTCTTTCTTCACCCTGCCCCGCCCTGCCGTCGGGATCAGGCCATGGCCTGCAGGAACGAAGCGATGGCCGGGCGGGCGCGGAGCCCTTCGATCCAGTCCGAGGGCACCGCCTGGAGGCCGTGGTGGGCTCCCAGCACCATGCCCACCAGCAGCCCGCGGGCGGCCGAATCCCCGCCGGCCATCACGTTGGCCGCCAGCGCCTGCCGAAAGTCCTTCTCATGGCGCGCGAGCAAATGGACGGTGGCGGGAAAGGCCGCCTGCACGGGGCAACCCCGGCCGAAGGCTCCCACGGCTTCCACCGTCTCCTCGGACGCGCTCTCCAGCCCGCGCCGGACCCATTCCTGAAGCCGGGGCGATGCGGGCATTTCGGAGGCCACTTCGGCCAACGCCCGGCTGGGCCGCCGCCCCTGAAGAACGCGCAGGGTCGTCAGGGCAAAGAAGGCGGCCGCCTCCACCACCTGGGGATGGTTGTGGGTCATGGCGGTCTGGGCCCGGGCCGCGTGCAGGCAGGCTTCGGGATCGTCGGCCAGGGCAAAGACGATGGGAGCGATCCGAGAGGCACCCGCCAGGTCGCTGGAAGACGATCCCGATTCTTGGGGGCTGTTCCCCTCCTCGAATTTCTCAAGGGTCCCGCGGGTGGCCTTGTCCACATAGCCCCGGTAGTCCCGGAAGAGTCCTCGCCACCTCTCGGAAAAATCGAGGAGGTCGAAGGCGCCCCCCTTGGCGGCCACCGATTCCAAAAGGACCAGGGTCTGATCTCCGTAATGGGTCAAATCCCCTCGGCGTTTTCCCGCATGATAGGAATCGGGCGGGGGCTCCAAGAGACGGTCCACGGTGCCGAACCGTTCCCGGATCGCTTCGGGGTCGTAGATCCAGTGCGCGCCCAAAGCCAGGGAATCCGCCACAAACGCTCCCCACACCAAGGCTTCCCTCTTGTCGGTCATAGGCCCCTCCTTCGAATCAAAGCGGTCCAGGAATCAGGACTCTTCGGTGCTCGTTGGAAACCGGCACGATCGCCCATTTCACCGGGAGCTTGCCCTGCTCATAGCAAAAGGCTAGCGTGAGGGCGAGGATTATTCACTCGAGGGCGAAAAGGAATTCATCATGGCGATGCGGCGGATTGTGGGCATCGGGACGGCAAGGGGCGTGGATGTTATGGAACGGGTGGTGGAACTCCTGGAGATCGCCTCGCCGGCCATCCTGGCTCTCGACGAAAACCCCGTCTGGTTCAGTACCCTGATCCACATGCGTAGTTCCCGGGAGCTCTTCACGGAGGAGTTTCTTTTCGACCAGAAGCGTCACATCCTCCGACGCGGGGGCGACGTGGGAAAACTCGGTGCCCTGCTCTATGCCCTGCGCCACGCCGGCACACCGGTCCATTTCGCGGACGGCGTCTCGGGCGACATCCTTTCGGATGCAGGGGAGCTCATCGGCGTCTATCCCTATGTGGGCGATGTGGAGTTTGCCGCCTCCACGGACATGATGAGGACTCCCATGGAACTCATCAAGCAGCGCATCCCCCGCTACCCCGGGATGGATTTCGATTATGAACTGATCCACGCCTATCAGGTGGAAGCGCCGGACGACATTCGGGACCGGGCCCTGGGGCCTCGAAACGTCTTCACCGCCCGGGTGCTGAACAGGATCCTGATGGAAAAGACGGGGGACACCCTGGCCTTCGTGGGACACTGCAAGCGCTTTCTCAAGGAAGCCTTTGAGGAGACCCCGGGACTGACGGAGGAAGAAAAGCTCGCCTACAGGCCGCTTTTCGACCTCCTGGATGCGGAATCGAAGGAATTCTTCGACGCCGCCGCGCCGTGATCCAGGAGACTGTCCGACAATGGCTCTGCGACTTACAAGGCCGAAGGATTTTGGTCCTCCTCGTAGCCGCGGGGCTTCAGCCCCGCGGAAAGGCTCATCGCCACTCCATGAAGTAACAGGAAATACGCGATGGCCTATCCGACGGCCGGGGGCTCCCCCGCAGCCCTGAAGGGCTGCGCTACGAGAAAAAAGGTCGTCCGCGGCGTTCTCAGACAGCCTCGTAGGGCCCTTTTCTTTGCGGCAAAGGATTCCAGATCCCCAGAACCAGTGAGGGCCTCTTGAAAGGGCCACGCCCTGAGCGGAGGTGCCGCCTATCTGGCCTTGAGCGCGATCCCCGATTCCTTGCATGAGGCCGCCGCCGGGAGAAAGCACGCGTCGGAAAAGGCCAACCGCCGGACAACCCTCCTACCTTCTCGGACTCCGAGGGCGACGTCGCGGGAGCCTCTCAGGAAGGCGGCGGAGGACTCCGGGATCACCACGCCTGCCTTGGGGAAGCGGTGCGCCCCATCGTGCCTTTAATTCTCTGCATCGGCATACCAACAGGCACAATCCACTTGCACCAAGCTGGGAAATTTGGCATTAGTTTGTGAAACATGCGACATTGTCAGTAACCGACACAACACCCTAGATTTCATACCAAGTTGATTTAACAAGGGGGATCCACCTTATCGCCTGTTCAAAAATGCAGCGAGGGAGGTCCCGCTGAATCGAACAACCGATTATCTCCAATCTCCATAACAGGGGGAATAGATAGCCAAAGGTAACCGGAAGATTTTGAGCGTGGTGACGTGATCACCATGTTCTCAATGCCTGCAAGCATAAGCAGCCCGGTGGCGCTTGATACTGCTGGCCTTCTGCCGATCGGGGCTCGCAGGCTAAGGGAGATTGTGTAGAATAACAAGTTAGCGCATAAAAGGAAACAATAATGACAGATGTAACACTACCGGCAGTTGTTGACAGCACATTGCCTGTACTTGATGAATTAACATCAAGCCTTGGCGTTCCAAGAGATATTCTGGCGTCGACTGACGAGATCCAGACTGCTTGGGAAAATTTGCCAGGCGTTATGAGAAAGATTCCGCCTGCTTTGCGAACCGAAAGCCTTGCAAGGATGTGTGTCGCTGTCGCCTCTGGTCTTTTTGATAGTGCCATAAACTATATATGGAACGCTTCAATTATCGAATTACGAGAAAAGGTCAGAAAGTTTGGCCTAAATGTTGTTGAACAAATTACAGGAAAGTCCAATTTTGACGAGCAGGCTTTGCTTGACTTGAAAGATGCTGAATTACTTAGTTTGTGTCTCAAATTAAATCTTATAACGGAAGATGGATTTTTCTTCTTAGACCAATGTAGAGATATCAGAAATAATTTCTCAGCTGCCCATCCAACAGTTGGAAAAATTGACGATCATGAATTTATAGCTTTTGCTAATCGGTGTGCCAAATATGCTCTGGGGGACGAGCATAGCCATGTAGGTGTAGATATTCAAGCTTTCATGGATGCAGTGAAAGGATCAAAGTTTTCCAATGAGCAAAAACAACAGTGGGTACAGCGTATAAGTCAAACCCATGAAGCTCAGCAATATTTATTGTTTGGCTCATTGCATGGTATTTATTGCGATCCTTCCAGTAATGAAGAGGCGAGAGTAAATGCCTTAATGATTTCTGCTGAGTTTGCACCGCATTTCACCCCCAAGGCAAAGTCTGATCTTATAAATAGACATCATGAATACATAGCTAAAGGGGATGAAAAAAGGCATAAGGCATCCCAGCAATTTTTTGAAAAACTAGGGATGCTGTCGTTGTTAGGTGAGCACGAGATGCACTCTATGATTTCTGCTGCATGTCAGCGCATGTTGAGTGTTCACCAAGCATTTGATAATTTTTATAATGAACCGCCTTTTGCAGAGAGATTACTGCAACTTTCATCGCAGGGTGAAGTTCCAGATACTGTTAAAGACGAATTTGTAAATACGGTGGTCACATGTGCCGTAGGGAACCCGTATGGAGTGTCCAATGCGGCTATGCCGTATTATCTTAAGATGATACAAAGTTTTTCGCCCCGTGAGGTTGAAATAATGCTTAACTTGCCAAAGAAAAAAAATATTGTTGGAGAACGCATAAAAAGGCATCAAAGGTGTAAGAGCCAGTTTAAAGAAATTGTGAGGATGGTTGATCCGAGTTCTGTACCGACATCAGTGGCTACTACCTACAACTATTGGATACAGCAGCGCTAACAAGGCGCTGCACTGGACGCCAATTCCGCTGCGCTCCATTGGCGCCAGTGAGCTTTGTCGTTAGGCAGTTACCGAATCTATTCATACCAGTAAGGAGATTTTCTGCAATGGATATTCCACAGATCTTCAACATCACCGAAAGTGCTCACCGCATCCATAACCCGTTCACACCCGAAAAGCTCGCCACTCTCGGCGCGGCGCTGCGTTTGGAAAGGGGAACCCGAGTGCTCGACCTCGGCAGCGGTTCGGGGGAGATGCTATGCACCTGGGCACGCGATTACGGAGTCATCGGCACCGGCATCGACATGAGCCGGTTGTTCACCGATCAAGCGAAACTCCGCGCTGAAGAACTCGGTGTCGCCGACCAAGTCAAGTTCATTCATGGCGATGCTACCGGCTACGTCGCCGACGAAAAGGTAGATGTGGCAGCCTGTGTCGGCGCCACGTGGATTGGGGGAGGTGTAGACGGTGCTATCGAGCTTCTATTGCGGAGCTTGCGCACCGGCGGGATCATCCTCATCGGCGAACCTTACTGGCGGAAGTTACCACCGACCGAAGACTTTGCCAAAGGGTGTCTTGCCGGCTCAATCTCCGACTTTCTTCTGCTTCCAGAACTTCTCGCGTCTTTCGGCAACCTCGGCTACGACGTCGTGGAGATGGTTTTGGCAGACCAAGACAGCTGGGACAGATACGAGGCGGCCAAGTGGCTCACCATGCGCCGATGGCTTGAAGCCAATCCCGACGACGAACTGGCGAAAGAGGTTCGAGCCCAACTAACCTCGGAACCCGTGCGCTACGCCACTTATACACGTGAATATCTTGGCTGGGGTGTGTTCGCATTGATGAGGCGATGAAGAGAGGAACTATCAGATAACCCAGAAAATGACTGAAATTCCATCATGCCTAACAATCGCATCAACTCGGACTGGCAATTCCGCTGCGCTCCATTGCCAGCCGGTTATGCGGATCGTTCGTGGGACGCTGCGCGTCCCACGAACGGGCGCCGCGGATTGGCATCCACGTGTTCGGGGACGCGCCATGCGCGCCCTCGAACACGCGGCTGCAGCGGACGGACGCTGCGGCGAGAAGGCTCGCCTCCGCGTCCGCCGCTGATCCGCGGCG
>NZ_FQVB01000036.1 GCF_900129305.1 Desulfacinum infernum DSM 9756
CCTGGTCTCGGGCGAGCCTCCGGAAATGAGCGACTGGCTCATTCCCGTCCGGGCGAAGCCGTGATCCGTGATCCGTGATCCGTGAGTCGTGAGTCGTGAGTCGTGAGTCGTGAGTCGTGAGTCGTGAGTCGTGAGTCGTGAGTCGTGAGTCGTGAGTCGTGAGTCGTGAGGCGTGAGGCGTGAGGCGTGAGGCGTGAGGCGTGAGGCGTGAGGCGTGAGGCGTGAGGCGGCTCCGTCCTCCCCCCTTTTCCAAAGGGGGGCCGGGGGGATTTCCCTGGTGTGCCGGGCCAGGGGGGAGGCGGGCGCCTCGGCGGGACCTTTCCAACGCCCTTGACACGCCTCCACGTTGGGAGTTAAAAGGAACCCGTCAACCAACCAAACGGTAGGTAGAATTATGGAACCCCATCTCTTCTCCCCCTCCGACAACCCGTCGGACAACGTGACCAAGCGCGAACTCTACCGCGTGGCCGCCCGCCTCTTTAAGCAAAAGGGTTACCGGGCCACGTCCATGCAGGACATCGCCAACGCCCTGGGCATCCAGAAGGCCTCCATCTACTACTACATCCGCACCAAGCAGGACCTGCTGACGGCCATCGGACGGGCCGCCATGGAGATGCTCCTGGCCGAAGGGGAGCGGATCGCCGCGGAGCCCCTTCCGCCCGAAGAAAAACTCCGGGAGATCCTGCGAAGCCACGTTCGGCTCATCTGCGAAAACCTGGACCTTTTCACCGTGTCGCTCCGGGAGCTCACGCCCGTCAACGCGGGGGACCACTGGGGCGAGGTGGTGGCCCTTCGGGACCGCTACGAGGCCCTGCTTCGCGGCATCCTTCGGGAAGGCATGGAAACGGGTGCCTTCCGGCGCCTGGACGAGAAGCTGGTGGGCTTCGCCTTCCTGGGCATGGTCAATTGGATCATCCGGTGGGTGGATCCGGCCGGAGAAAGGAGCCCGGAAGAGATCGCCTCCGTCTGGGAGGATCTTTTCCTGGGTGGCCTCAAGGCCGAAGGCGACGGAGCCGCCGCTCCATCCAGCGCCCACCATAGGTAGTTGGCCCCGCCCGAAATCGCCCGCTTCAACAGCCTGGGACAGGAGGTGAACCATGAACTACCAATACCTGGACGTGGAACGCGACGGCCATCTCCTCACGGTGACCATCGCTCGGCCGGAAGCCATGAACGCCCTGCACCCGCCCGCCTGCCGGGAGCTGGACCGGGTCTTCAACGACTTCCAGGACGATCCGGACCTGTGGGTGGCGATCCTCACGGGCCGCGGCGAAAAGGCTTTCAGTGCCGGAAACGATCTCAAGTGGCAGGCGGAACACGGCGCCGCGGCGCTCCGCCGCGAGATCGATTCGCTTCGGGGCGGCTTCGGCGGCATCACCCGAAGGACCGACTGTTTCAAGCCGCTCATCGCGGCGGTGAACGGCTTGGCCCTGGGCGGCGGATTCGAACTGGCTCTCGCCTGCGACGTGATCGTGGCCGCCGAACATGCCCAGTTCGGCCTGCCCGAACCAAGGGTGGGGGCCATGGCCGCGGCGGGAGGCGCCTTGAGGCTGCCGCGCCAGATTCCCTACCACGCGGCCATGGGCCTGCTGCTCACGGGGCGCCGGCTTTCGGCGAAGGAGGCCCGGGGCCTGGGCCTGGTGAACGAGGTGGTGCCGGCGGCGGAACTCATGGCCTGCGCCCGGAGGTGGGCCGAAGACATGCTGGCCTGTTCACCCCTTTCCCTTCGCGCCACCAAGGAAGCGGCGCTCAAGGGGCTGGAGATGCCGCTTGCGGAAGCGCTGGGCACGGTCTTTCCCGGTATGGAGGCGCTGAGGGCTTCCGAGGACTACATGGAAGGGGCCCGGGCCTTCGCCGAAAAGCGAAAGCCCGTCTGGAAGGGACGCTGATTTCGTGGCGTTTTTTTCTTTGTTATTCTACCGTACGGTCGGTCGTATCAAACCGACCCCCAAGAAACGTCTCACAGGAAAGGATGCGCACCCATGGAATTCACCATCCCGGAAAACCTTCGCATGATGCAGGAAACCGTCCGGCGATTCGTGGAACGGGACCTGGAGCCCATCAGCCGGCAGGTG
Organism: Desulfacinum infernum DSM 9756; assembly: GCF_900129305.1. GTDB lineage: Bacteria > Desulfobacterota > Syntrophobacteria > Syntrophobacterales > DSM-9756 > Desulfacinum > Desulfacinum infernum. Next base: position 2,076 of record NZ_FQVB01000036.1, read on the forward strand.
GAAGACGAAGACCGGATCCCGGAAGAGACGGTCCAGAAGATGCGGGACCTGGGCCTCTTCGGGCTGGCCATTCCCGAGGAATACGGCGGCCTGGGCCTGGGCGTTCTGGGAGAATGTTTGGTCTATCAGGAACTTTCCAAGACCAACGCCTGCTTCCGGAGCCGGATCGGCACCAACAACGGCATCGGATCCCAGGGGATCGTGATCGACGGCACCGAGGAGCAGAAACAAAGGTACTTGCCGAAGCTGGCCAGCGGGGAGTGGACCGCCTGTTTCGCCCTCACCGAACCGGAAGCGGGATCCGACGCCGCCGCCATCCGCACCCGGGCGGAACTCAGGGGGGACCACTGGGTTCTGAACGGCAAGAAACACTTCATCACCAACGGGGACATCGCCGACGTGGCCACGGTCTTCGCCGTGACGGACCCGGAAAAGCGCGCCCGGGGCGGCATCACCGCCTTCATCGTGGAACGGACCTTTCCGGGCTATTCCGTGGGGACCATCGAAAGAAAGATGGGCCTCAGGGGCAACCACACGGCGGAGTTGATCTTCGAAGACTGCATCGTGCCCCGGGAGAACGTGATCGGCGGCGAGGCCATGGTGGGCCAAGGATTCAAAACGGCCATGAAGGTCCTGGACAAGGGGCGCCTCACCATGGGGGCGTCCGCCGTGGGCACGGCGGAAAAGCTTCTGGAGCTTTCCATCGACTACGCCAAGCAGCGGGTGCAGTTCGGAAAGCCCATTGCGGAGTTCCAGGCCATCCAGTTCATGCTGGCGGACATGGCCACCCAGATCTATGCAGCCCGCAACATGCTCTACCACGCCGCCTGGCTCCGGGATCAGCGCGGTACGGCCGTGGTGAAGGAGGCATCCATGGTGAAGCTCTTCTGCACCGAGATGGTCAACCGCGTGGCGGACATGGCCGTGCAGATCCACGGCGGCATGGGCTACATGAAGGACTATCCCATCGAAAGGTTCTACCGGGACGTGCGCCTGACCCGGATCTACGAGGGAACCAGCGAGATCCAACGACTGGTGATTGCACGGGAGCTTCTCAAGTAGGCGGAAATCGACACGGGGGAGGACAAGACCATGGAAATCAAAAGGATCTTCGTCATGGGCGCGGGCCTCATGGGGAGCGGCATCGCCCAGGTGGCCGCCCAGGCGGGTTACTCGGTGAGCCTGTGCGACGTGAATGATGAGGCTCTGGAGCGGGCCGTGAAGAACATCCGCTGGTCCGTGGGAAAGTTGGCGGAAAAGGGGCGGGTGAGCGATCCCGTGGAGACGATCGTCGGACGAATCGAGCCCACCCGGGACGTGGGGCCTGCTGCGGGGGCGGACCTGGCCATCGAGGCGGTCTTCGAGAACCTGGAGATCAAACGGGACGTGTTCCAAAGGCTGGACCAGGCCCTTCCCGCCCACGCCCTTCTGGCCACCAACACCAGCGCCATTCCCGTCACCCAGCTGGCTGCAGCCGTTTCGCCGGAACGGAGGCCGAAGGTGCTGGGGCTCCACTTCTTCAGCCCGGTGCCCATGATGCAGGCCGTGGAGGTGGTGCGGGCCATGACCACCGGGGAAGAGACCTTCCTGGCCGGGCGGGATTTCGTCAAGAGCCTGGGCAAGGAGCCCATCCTGGTCCGAAAGGACGTGCCGGGGTTTCTCATCAACCGGATCAACTTTCCGGCCACGCTGGAGGCCATGCGGCTGGTGGAGGCGGGCGTGGCCACAGTGGAAGACGTGGACAAGGGGCTGCGGCTGGCGGCGGGCCGGAAGATGGGCATCTTCGAGACCGGGGACATGGTGGGGCTCGACGTGACCCACGGGGCCCTGCTGGCCATCTTCGAGGAAACGAAGGACCCGCGCTGGTATCCGCCGGCGATCCTGCGCCGCAAGGTCCAACTGGGACACCTGGGTAAAAAGACCGGCCGGGGCTGGTACGTCTACGACCAGGAGGGGAACCGGATCGGACCGGCCGACGCGTGAAGAGGATTAGAGGATTAAAGGATTAGGGGCGAGGGACGGGGAGGCTCGTCAAGGCCAGAACTTGAGGAGGCCCATGAGGACGGTGAGGAAGGAAAAGCCGATTCCCAGGGTCCATTGGACCGTGAGAAAGCGTTTATCCATGGCCTCGAATCGCTGCTCCATGGCCTGGAACCGCTGATCCACAGCCTCAAACCGGGCGCCCATCTCCCTCTGGAGCGCTTCGAAACGTCTGTCCATGGCGTGGAAGCGTTCATCCATAGCGTGGAAGCGTTCATCCATAGCGTGGAAACGTTCATCCATGGCTTCGAACCGGGCACTCATTTCCCTCTGGAGCGCTTCGAAACGCTTGTCGACCATCTCAAAACGCTTGTCGATGGCCTCGAAGCGAGCGCCCAATTCCCGCTGAAGGGCTTCGAAGCGCTGATCCATGGCTTCGAATCGCCTTTCCACGGCGTCGAATCGGGCCGCCTCGAGCTCCCGTAGGGATTTGAGCTCCTCCTCCACCCGGACCATCCGTTCCATGAGGGAAAGTTCCCTGGAACGGCGTTCGTTTTCCCGGACGAAGGCCGCGATCTTTTCGGCGAAAAGCCCGTCGACTTCTCTTTGCAGGATCTGTTGCACGACGGCGGCGATCTTTTGTTCCAGCGCGGCGTCGTCTGTTTGATGGGATACAGTCATGGATGCCTCCCCGCACTCTGAACCAATATCACGTGGGGTACGGTCCGGCAAGGCGATCGAGCGCTCGCTTCCCGTCGTCCCAGAACGAACAGGAAAAAACCAAAATCGGATAGCCGGCAACGGATCACGGGCAACGGATCACGGACAACGGATCACGGATCACGGATTACGGATTACGGATCACGGATTACGAACAACGGAGAACGGTCATGAAAGACGTGGTGGTGGTGAGCGGAGTGCGCACGCCGGTGGGCCGCTACCTGGGGGCCCTTCGGGACGTGGAGGCCTATGACCTGGCGGCGGTGGTACTCCGGGAGGCGATCCTGCGGGCGGGGATCGAAGCGGAGCAGGTGGACGAGGTGGTCCTGGGTCAGGCCTACCAGAACGGCGAATATGTGAACATCGCCCGCATGGCGCTCCTCAAGGCCGGCTGGCCCGAATCCGTTCCCGGCATCACCCTGGACCGGCGCTGCTGCACCGGCCTGGACGTGGTGCGCTACGGCGCTCTGCTCATCCGTTCCGGAGCCGCCCGGGTGGTGGTGGCGGGTGGCGTGGAGAGCATGAGCAACGCCGAGTTCTATCTTCCCGGCCATATCAAGTGGGGCGTGGGCGGACGAAAGGGCATGCCCCGCGGCCACGGGGACCTGTCCATCTGGGGCCTTCCCTTCTACGACCGGATCCAGCGGGCCCGGGTCATGTCCCAGCCCGAGGAGCGCTACGGCATCCTGCCGTCCATGATGAGCTGGGCGGAGACCGCGGCCCGGGAAGAGGGCATCAGCCGGGAGGCGTGCGACGAGTGGGCTGCGGAGAGCCACCGAAAGGCGTGTGCCGCCTGGGACCAGGGGCGGTTTGCCCGGGAGGTGGTGCCCGTGGAGGTGCCGGGTCCCAAGGGGGCTGAGGTCCGGGTGGACCGGGACGAAACGCCCCGGGCCGACGCCACCCTGGAAAAGCTGGCGCGGCTCAAGCCGGTGCTGGGAGGCGTGTGCACGGCGGGGAATTCGTCTTCGGAAAACGACGGCGCCGCCGCGGTGGTGCTCATGGACGAGGAGACCGCCCGGGAGTGGGGGCTTCGGCCCATGGCCCGCGTCGTCTCCTGCGCCGTGGCGGGGTGCGACCCCCGCAGGGCCTACGAAGCGGTCCCCACGGCCGTGAACATGGCCCTGGACCAGGCGGAGCTGGACCTGGACGCCATGGACCTCATCGAGGTGCAGGAGGCCTTCGCGGCTCAGGTTCTGGCGGACCTGAAGCAGATGGGGATCGGCCCGGACCGCTACGACCGGGTGAACGTGAACGGAAGCGGCATCTCGCTTGGCCATCCCATCGCCTGCACGGGCGTGCGGGTGCTGGTGACCCTGCTCCACGAGATGTGCCGGCGTGGCGTGCGCTACGGCCTGGAATGCATCTGCGGCGGCGGAGGGCTGGGAATCGCGGCTGTCTTTGAAAACCTGCGGGATGGCAAGGAGTGATCCATGAATCGACCTGTCCAGGAAGTGGTGGTGGTGGATTCGGTGCGCACCCCCTTCGGCCGAGCCGGTGAAAAGGGCATCTACTGGAAGACCCGGGCGGAGGACTTAGCCGTGGCGGTGCTCAAGGCCCTGGTGGAACGCAACCCGGCCTTGGACCCCTCCCAGGTGGAAGACTGCCTGTGGGGCGTGACCAACCAGGTGAAGGAGCAGGGCGGCACCCTGGGGCGCATGGTGAGTCTTCTGGCCGACTGGGGCTGGGGGGTGCCGGGCTGTTCCATCGACCGGATGTGCGCCGGCGGACTCACGGCCGTCCATTTCGGGGCGTCTGTCATCGCCTCCGGCATGGCCGACTGCATCGTCTCCGGCGGCGTGGAGCACATGGGCCATCTGCCAATGGGCGTTTTTCGCGACCTCCATCCCCGGGCCGTGGAGGCCTTGGGGGATGAAACGGCCCTTTCCATGGGCCTCACGGCCGAAAACATCCACGACCAGTGGCCGGATCTGACCCGGGAGCGGGCGGACCGCTATGCCTGGCTCAGCCAGCAAAAGGCCTCCATGGCCATCCAGGCCGGAAAGATGGGGGACATGATCGTGCCCATGGAGGTGGAACTTCCCGACGGGACGCGGACCGTGGTGGAGCGCGACCAGACGCCCCGGCCGACCACCACCCTGGAGGGGCTGGCCCAGCTCCAGCCGGTCTTCCGGCCCGACGGCCGGGTGACCGCGGGAAATGCGTGTCCGCTCACCGACGGGGCCGCCGGCGTGGTCCTCATGAGCCGCCGAAAGGCCGAATCCCTGGGACTGAGACCCCGGATGCGCTGGGTGGCCACGGGAGTTGCCGCCGTGGATCCCCGGATCATGGGCACCGCCCCCGTTCCGGCCACCTGCAAGGCTCTGGAAAAGGCGGGACTTGCCCTGGACCAGATGGACATCATCGAGATCAACGAGGCCTTCGCCGTCCAGGTGCTCTACTTCCTGGACCGGATGGGTCTGGCGGAAGACGACCCCAGGGTGAACATCTGGGGCGGGGCCATCGCCTACGGCCATCCCCTGGCGGCTTCCGGGCCGCGGCTGGTGGCCTTCCTGCAGCGGCTTTTCGCCGAACGGCCCGACGCCCGCTACGGCCTTACCACCATGTGCGTGGGGCGCGGCCAAGGGGTGAGCATCATCTGGGAAAACCTGGCCAGCGCCGCGTAGAAACCCGTCCTGGAAAGCCTTTTCCTTCTAGGGAGAAAAAAACCATGGCAGGCACGAGAAGACAGTCCGTATTTTTCGCTCCGCCCCTCAGCCTTTTCGGCCCGGGCGTCCATGAAAGGACGGCCGCACAGGTGAAGGCCGTGGGAGGTACCCGGCCGTTCCTGTGCACCGACAAGGGCATGGTGCAGGCGGGGATCTCCGATCATCTGACGGGAATCCTCCGGAAGGGACTGGGGACGGACGTGGTGGTCTACGACGGCGTGATTCCCAATCCCACGGACGCCACGGCACAGGAGGCGGTGGAGCTCTTTCGCCGGGAAGGCTGCGACGTCCTGGTGTCCCTGGGGGGAGGCAGTGCCCACGACTGCGCCAAGGCCGTGGGCATTCTGGCGGCCCACGGCGGCACCGTGGACGACTACGTGGGGCTGGACAGGGTCCCGGGGCCCATCCCGCCGCTGGTGGCCGTGAACACCACCGCCGGGACCGGAAGCGATGTGACCCGAATCGCCGTGCTGGCGGATCCGGAGAAACGAGCGAAACGACCCATCATCGACTGGAAAATCACGCCCACGGCGGCGGTGAACGACCCGGTACTGATGGAAGGAATGCCGCCGGCGCTCACCGCCGCCACCGGTTTGGACGCCCTCACCCACGCCGTGGAGGCCTATCTTTCCACCAGCGCGTCCCCGGTGTCGGACGCCCTGGCCCTGGAAGCCGTGGCGCTCATCGGCCGGTGGCTTCCCAAGGCCTACGCCGACGGAAAAAACGGTGCGGCCCGGGAAAAGATGGCCTACGCTCAGCACCTGGCGGGGCTCGCCTTCAACAGTGCCGGCCTGGGCTACGCCCACGCCATGGCCCATCCCCTGGGAGGCCGCTACGACCTTCCCCACGGAGTCTGCAACGCGGTGCTGCTTCCCCACGTGTTGGACTTCGTGCTCCTGGCCGCCTGGGAGCGGCTGGCGCGGCTCGCCCGGGTGTTGGGAGAGGCCGTGGAGGGACTCACGGAACGCCGGGCGGCGGAACGGGCCGTGGAGGCCGTGAGGCGCCTGGTGCGCGAACTGGGCGTTCCGGAAAGGCTTTCGAGCCTCGGCGTCCGGGATCAGGACGTTCCGGAGCTGGCCCGCGAGGCGCAAAAGGATCCTTCCCGCTGGACCAGCCCCCGGCGGGCTTCGGAAGCGGAAGTGGAGGCGCTTTACCGGCGAGCCCTGTGAGGCGCCGTGCGTGCGTTTCCCGACGCATCCGAACGGCTTGTCCGAGAAGGCCAGGCACCCTTGGAGGGATGGTGTGCCGGCCGTTCATGCAGGGGCGAAAGATCTTTCGCCCCTGCCATGCTCCGGTGCTGCAGGGCGCATTGTATCCTTCGCCGTCTCGTTCCCGGGGACGGTGGGCCCCATGGATTGGGGTTTTGACTCGGTGCAATCCCTTGCGTATGCTCGGTGTTACAATACCGAGGCACGATCCATCCAACCATCGACCGCCAAGGAGGACGCCCTGATGAACGCGGAGAACCCCCACACCCGATTCATCCGCCCCGAAAAGTGCCTGCTCTTTCTCGTGGACATCCAGAAAACCATGCTGGACTTGTGCGTGGACAAAGACCAGGTGGTGAAGAACGTCGAGGCGCTGCTGGACATGAGCGCCATCCTGGAGGTGCCCGTTCTCTTTTCGGAGCACAATGCGGAAAAGCTGGGAGGCTTCTTGCCCGAGCTGATGGCCAAGGTGCCTGAGCCTCGGGTGCTCAACAAGGTGGAATTCAGTTGTTTCGAAAACCAGGCCCTGGCCGATGCCGTGGCGGCTTCCGGAAGGAAGACCCTGGTGATCGCGGGGATCGAAACCCACGTGTGCATCTTCCACACGGCCGCCCACGCCCTCCGGCTCGGCTACACCGTGCACGTGGTGGGCGACGCCGTCACGTCCCGAAGCGCCTTCAACCGCGAAACGGGCCTGAAGCGCCTGGACCGGGCCGGCGCCGTGATCACCTCCACGGAAATGGTCACCTTCGAATGGCTCAACCGGGCCGGAACACCTGAATTCCGAAGGGCCCTTCCGATTCTCAAAAGCTTTTGACCGTGACGAGTGACGAGTGACGAGTGATGAATGATGAGTGACGGGTGATGAGTGACGGGTGATGAGTGACGGGTGATGAGTGACGGGTGACGGACAACGGATAGCGGATAGGGGGGTCGGGGGAGATTCCCGCCTCACCCCTTAATCCTTCAATCCTTTAATCCTTAATCCTTCTTTTCACGCGTAGAGCCCCTTGATGTTGCGGTGCAGCTCCCGGGTCTTTTCCATCCGGGCCCGGTCCCGGTCCAGGGCGATGGCGTCCAGTTCCTTCTGGAGCGGAAGGAGTTCCGGATCGTCGTGGGGTTTCCCGGCCCGGTGGGCGTCGATCATGGCGCGGTAGATGGCGATCATGCGGCTGATGAGGCTCACCGCGTACTCCCGGCCCTGCACCTTGAGGGTCGTAAGGCCCAGATCCATGTACTCCCACAGTTCCTTGCCGTTGATGGCGAAGGCCACGTTGGGATGGCGCCGGATCCGCTCGTTGATGCTTCGGATCTCGTCGTCCTTTCGGCCCCGCTTTTTGAGCACCTTCTCGCGCTGCTCGTCCGTGAGCAGACACAGCCGGAAGCAGCTGCCGCTCCGGTCGGGCCAGCCTTCGTATTCCACGATCTCGTTGCCGTCCTCGTCGTGGTAGATCTTCTTGATGTAGGAGTCGCTGATGAGTTCATGGAAGCTGCAGTTGCCCACGCCGCCCACGCACCGGTTGCCGTGGATGAGCACTTCCGTGCCCACGCCTTCGGCGTCGGCATCCTCTTTGAACCGCCGGAGCTTTTCCACCGTGTCGATTTCCGTGCTGGCCACGATCTGGGTGGCCCCGTAGGCCTTGAACCGGGCGATCTGGGCCCGGGTCTGGATGTTGCACCCCACGCTGGCGTGGATCACCAGCTCCGGGAAGTTCTTTCGAACCATCTCCATGACCGCCGGGGTCTTGACGATCACGCCCTCGGCGCCCCAGGAGGCGTACTTGGCCACCTTCTTCATGAGGATCATGAACTTTTCTTCGGGCACCTCGGCGTTCAGAGCCACCCGGATCTTGCCGCCCAGGGGCCGAGCCGTCTCGATGGCTTCCCGGATCTGGGAATCTTCCATCTCCCAGGCGCACTTGCGGCGGCTGAATCCCTTGGATCCCACGTAGACCGCCTCGGCGCCGTGTTTCAGCACGCCTTCCACCATTTCAAGACTGCCGCCCGGGGCGAGAAGTTCGTTCATGGATGCCTCCTTGTGTCGGGTCGAGCTCCGTACGAAGGTGAGGAAAAGAGAGGTGAATGCGATGATTGCGCTTCATAGTAATGAAATAAAACGGGGAGTGCAAGGGCCCGTCGAAGCATGCCGCCTATTGACCGCGGGGCCGGAAGGGGGCATAAACTTTGGAAACCCTCAACCTCGATGCCAAGGAGGTTCTTCATGAAACGACACGTTGCGCCGGTCGTGGCTCTGGCGTTGATACTTGCGGTCGGGCCCTTCATTACGGCCGTGGCGGATTCGGGCATTTCCAAGCCGGAAGCCCTGGTGGAGCGCGCCCGGGTGACCGTGCAGAGCCTCACGTCCGATCCCAACTTTTCCTGGCTCACGGAGCATCTCAAGGAAGCCAAGGGAGTGCTCATCATCCCCCAGTTCCTTAAAGGAGGGTTCATCATCGGCGGATCCGGCGGGAGCGGCGTGCTGCTGGTCCGGGACGACAAGACCGGGCAGTGGAGCCAGCCGGTCTTCTACACCTTGGGGGGGCTCAGTATCGGGCTTCAGATGGGCGGTGAAGCCGCCGAAGTGATCCTCATGGTGCGGACCCAGCGGGGGGTGGACGCCCTCATGACGTCCGGGTTCAAGCTGGGAGGCGATGCGTCTGTGGCGGCCGGTCCCATCGGCATGGGCCTGGAAGGATCCACGCCGCACAACCTGAGCGCCGATTTCCTGTCGTTCGCCAAGGCCAAGGGGGCCTACGCGGGCATGAGCCTGGAGGGGGCCGTGATCAAGGTGCGAAACGACTGGAACGAGCAGTACTACGGCAAGCCGGTGAGTCCCGTGGACATCGTGGTGACGAAATCGGTGAGCAATCCCCATTCGGCGGCGCTCCGGGCCGTGCTGGGCGCCGCGGCGCGAAGGTAGCCCCGGAAGGATTTTCAAAGATTTTCACCGCAGAGTCGCAGAGGACGCAGAGGCGGGACGCCCCGAGGGGGGCGTCCCGTTCTTCTTTTCGGGGCGCTGAGACGCCGCCCCGAAAAGAGCCGCGCCCTTCGGGCAACCGGCCAGTCAACCCCCGCATCGTGCATTGATCTCTTGGGTAGGGGCGGGGTTTATCCCCGCCCGCTGCTCTCCCTGGTGATGGAGAAACCCGGTGATAAATCGCCCGAATCAGGCCATTCCCGGACAGGCCGCTAAGCTTCCACGGCGACGGGGAAGCGGCCGAAACGTCGAAGGATGTCTGCAATTCGGACATGTTCGTCGGCGAACCGCGCTTCGTCTTCCGGCCTCACGTAGCGGCTGGCGCCGCTGCTTCCCAAGGCGACGATGTCTTCGGTCCAGTCGTAGCCCCGTTCGGAAAAGAATTCCCGAACGATTTCGTTGAGCCTTCGGCTGGAAACGGCGCTTCCGCTTTCCCTCAGGAACCAGCGGCGGGGGGAAAAACGTACGGGGTTTTCCAGAACGGATGCGATGGTCTCCGCAAGGTGCGCGTCGGGGACCGCCGCCCCGGTTTCTTCGTTGAAAATGGACGGGTTCATTCCCGCCATGGAAGACGACACCACGCAGGGAAGGTCCGCCCGGAAGAATTCATAGACAGCGCGGCAGGCGTTTTCGTAGAGCGAAAGATGCACGCCCGTGCGGCACCGGGCGAGCAGGCCCGGAACGTCCCGGCGCTTCAGGTTCGCCCGCACCGCCACCCGCGAAGACAGGCCTCGGTTTTCCACCGTTTGCTGAAATTCCCGAACCTTTTGCGGATTTCCACGGCCCAGGAAGAGGGCCGTCCGGTCCCGGAGGCGCGGATGGTCCAGGAGATCCAACATCAGGCCGTGGCGCTTTCGTTCCATGTCGTCGAAGGTGGCGTTGAAGACCATGTCGAAGTCGGGACAGGGCGGCGGAGAAGCGGGCGGTTCGTCTTCCAGGAAATCGCCGTGCGCCAGGCCCACGGGCACCGCACCGGGCTGGGTGGAAAGAAACCGGGCGTCTTCCGGACCGCCCACCCCGAAAAGACACGGATCTTCCAACCGGCAGAAAGGCCTCCACCACCCGTGGCGCCACACCACCCCCATGGGCGGTTCCACAAAGAAGACGTACCAGCGGCTGAGCTCCCTCAGGACGGCTTCGTCCGCCAGGAGATAGGGAAGGGAAAAAAGGCGGAGCACCCCCTTTTCCCCGGCCCCGCGGGGGCGTTTCAAGACTTGCAGGAAATGGCGCACCCGGAAGGTCGTATCGGCCTTGCGCCGGACCTTTTCCAGGACCTTCTCCCGTTCCAGGCGAAGAAAGGCGGCCGTTTCGGGGTCCGGGTCCGCCGAACGCTCCGCGGCCGCCAGCCGATCCCACTGGGCGGGGAAGGGAAGCAGGGTGAGGTAGAGCGCCGCCTGGCGCCGTACGAAATCGTCCGACCCGTGTTCCGCCTCGCTCCGGAGGATCGGGGCCGCCCGGCGAAGCACGGCGTAGGGATGATCCAGGCCCGGCCCGGCTTCCAGTTCCGGGCGATGCCACACCAGAAGGGCCTCCAGGGCCCGCCGAAGATCCCTTCGGCGCGCCCTGTGGGCCGCCCCGTCCCGCACGGCCCACAACCCGCCGCTTCCCACGGCATTTTTGAAATCGTCTAACATATGCAACGCGCACTGGTACTTCAGCGAAGCCCTCCAACTACGGCTCAAGGCCGCTCTTGGGCCATCGGTTAGGGAGAAAACGGCGGGCCCGGTTGTCAAAAAGTCTCCCTACGTAGGCGCTCATTGAGCGCATCTGATGCAAGTTGCCGGATGGCGTTGGAAAAAAAAGTGGTCACATCTGTCACCTTTTTTAGGGATTCCAATCCATGACGGATAAAGAACTGCCGGCGGTCGGCAACCTTGTTGTAGGACACATGCGCAAAATGCGTTTCAGCCCAATGCCGAAGAACCTGTGTGTTTGGAATGTCCGACGGAAGCAAAGAAAAAAAATCCAGGTCGTCCGACAGGCGGTGTGACAAGTGAAATGCGGCAAGAGCCGTTCCACCTGAGAGAACATACTGGGCAGCGAAATCCGATTCGGAGAGCCGCTGGAGAAAGAACTTCTGGCCTTCGGTCAGGATGCGGTTTGTATGGATCTGCTCCTGCATGCCTTCACAAGCTCCTTGATGACGATCTCACGAACTCCTTCGCAATAGCGAACCTCATCCACGTAATCTGCGATCCGTTCCACAAGCGCCAGGAAATCCTCGGTGGAAAGGGTTCCATCCCTGTGGGCGTATTCCACAATAGGCCAGAGGTCCACGATCCGCTGGGCATAGGTGATCCCGGGCAATAGATGAAGCCGGTCCACATCGTAATCCCAGAAGAGTTCCTTTAATAATCTTCTGTCCATGGGTAACACCCCCGAGCAAGGTATTTCCCAAGTATCTTGTCAGAAAAGGTGGAGGGCGGCAAGGAAAGCGGCGAGAAGGCACACACCGGTGGCCTGATTCAGGGGCCATGGGGGGACGCGGGCGGGAAGGTCTTCGCGGTAGCCGCGGGCGGCCAGGGCCAGGGCCGTGGACTCGGTTCGCGCCAGGGCCTTGCGGAAAAGGGCCGGGACCGTGGTGCGAAGCCCGTGGAAGGGGTTGCGGCGCCGGTCCCCCAGACGGGCCTTTCGAGCCAGGCGGATCTCTTCCAGGTCGTCCAGAAGGAGGGCGAAGAAGCGAAGGGACAAGGCGGCCATGACGGCGATGCGTCGCGCCGGAAGAAAGGGCAGGGGCCGAAGGAGCCAGAGAACGGCGTCCTGGAGGTCCCGGGGGCGGGTAACCGCCGTGAAGACCACGGCCCAAAGCACCATGAGAAGCAGGCGCCAGACGGTGAGCAGCGCCCGGACCACGGCGTCCGGCGGGAAAAACGATCCAAGAAAGGCGAGCCCTTCCTGCACGGCCGAAGCCGTGGAAGGCGCGGGCGAAAGATCGGCCGGCCCCATGCCAGCCGGGGAAAAGGCCTGGACGACGAAGATCCCCACCAGAAAGGGGAGCCAGCCGCGAACGGTCCGCCCCAGAAGATTCCACGGGAGGCGCGCGGCCATCACCACGCCCGACAATCCCAGAGTGGCGACGGCGAAGACTGGACCGGCGGGGCGGAGCAGCGCGCAGGTCACCGCCAGCACCGCGAAGAGCTTGGTGCGGGCGTCCAGGCGGTGCACGGGGGATGGCCGGGGAACGTAGTGGAGGGCTAGGCGGCGAGCCACGGCTGCAGGCCCTTTCCCAGGAGCACGGAACAGGGGGGGCGCACTCCGTAGCGGGCCAGCTCCCCGGCCACGTGGGCGGGGGATCCGCATCTGGCCACCCGCCCGTCCTTCAACACCAGCACCTGCTCCGCGTGGGCGATCACCTTTTCCACATCGTGGGTGGACACCACCACGGTGCGGCCTTCCCGGCGGATTTCCAGGAGGGCGTCCAGGAGGGCGCGGCTTCCCGCCCAGTCCAGGTGCGTGAAGGGCTCGTCGAAAAGAACCAGCTCCGGGTCCACGGCCAGGACCCCGGCCAGAGCCACCCGCCGTTTTTCACCTCCGGAAAGCGCGTGGCAGGGTTTATCGCCGAGGGCTTCCAGACCGAACCGAGCCAGGGCCTGATCCACGCGCCGGCGGACGACATCCCTCGCAAGCCCCAGGTTTTCCGGGCCGAAGGCCACGTCTTCCGCCACGGTTTCGGAAAGGATCTGGCTGTCCGGGTCCTGGAAGACCAGCCCCACCCGGGCTCGCACGGCCTGGGCGTCCCTGGAGGGGTCCAGGCCGAAGACGCGAAGGGACCCCCCCGAGGGCGGAAAGAGGCCGGCCAGGAGGTGGAGCAGCGTGGTTTTACCCTGGCCGTTGGCTCCGCACAAAAGCACGAAGGCCGGCGTGGCAACCCGGAAGGTGACGCCTCGAAGGGCGCTGGTTCCGTCGGGATAGGTGAAGTGCAGATCGTTTGCTTCGATCATGAATCCCGGGTGTCCTTTGGGGAAATATCACCGCAGAGACGCAGAGGCCGCAGAGGAAGAACCGTGCCGGGGCGGAGAGAATCCGCCCCGGCACGGGCCTCGCCCCTTCGGGGGCCGACTCTGGTCGTTGAAGCGCCTTCTCGCGCGAAGCGCGAGGTTTTGAGCCGGGCCGGCGTCTCAGCGGCCCGGCTCAAAAAAGTCCTCTCTGTGTCCTCTGCGTCTCTGCGGTGAATCATTATCCGTTCGTTCAGGCGGAAACCACCGGCATGTGCCGAACCAGGGCCGGCCGGATCGACCAGGCCAGCATTACCGCCGCGGCCGCCTTGGCCGCATCGCCCGCCAGGAAGGGGAGCATCCCCACGGCGAGAGTCTTGGCCCACGTCATGCCGGTCACCGCTTTGAGCCAGGGTACGCCCACGGCGTAAATCACCAGCGTGCCCAAGATCACCGCCAGAATGTCCGCGAACCGGTTGGGCTTCGGGTGGCTCACGGCCCCGGCGATCCAGGAAGCCCCCACGAACCCCAGCAGGTAGCCTCCGGTGGGACCCAGAAGATGGGCGAAGCCGCCCTTGAAGTTGGCGAAGACGGGAAGGCCCACGGCGCCCAGGAGCAGGTAAAGGCCCATGGCGGCGGCTCCCCGCCGGGGACCCAGGAGCAGGCCTGCCAGCAGCACAAAGAGGTTAGTGAGCACCATGGGCACGGGCCCGATGGGCACGGCGATCTGGGCCCCCACGGCGGTGAGGGCGGTCATGAGGCAGACGAGCACCATTTGTCGGATCGATTCCAGCGGCATGGGAGACCTCCTTGGTTGTGCGTTAACCCAAAGTTTCGATGCGGTTAACCGAAAGAGGTGCGGTTGTCAAGGAAATATCACCGCAGAGACACAGAGGACGCAGAGAGACCTTCTTTGAGCCGGGCCGCTGAGACGGCGGCCCTGCTCAAAAGCTCGCGCTTCGCGCAAAAGGATACCCTCCCCACAGGGATCGTCCCCCGAAGGGGTGGAGCCCGAGGCGGGGCGGCATTTCTCCGACCCGCCTCGGTTCTTCCTCTGCGTTCTCTGCGTCTCTGCGGTGAATTTTCAACACTTTCCCCCGGCCCTGAAGGGGTTTCCGCTAGCCGCTCCAGCCCGTCCTGTGCTAAGGAAAAGGCAGGCCGTTGGGCACTGCTTTCCGGGCGGCGCTCCGCCCGCATCCCGTGAACCCCTTTTCCCAAGGAGGTCCCCATGAAGCGTAAAGCCACGTATCGACTGATGGTCACCCGCCGCGAGATGCTTTACGTGCACGATGAGTTCGATCACACCCTCATGCTGGTGGAGATGGAAGGGGAGCCCATCGAGTACCAGGTGGGCGTGGCCGGAAAGTTCGTATCCCGCCGGAGCGTCACCTTCCACGATCGGATCCGCGGGGCGGGCAAGATGATGGGCTACGCGGTGACCCACTTCGAAGAGGGATCCATCTACAGCAAGTACGAAGGGGAGCGGGACCCCGAGTCCAAGCTCACCAAGGGGACGTGGACCATCTACCGGGGCATCGGCAAGCTGGCCACCATCAAGGGAAGCGGCACCTTCACGGTGAAGCCCGGCGCCCAGGACCGGGAGTACATCCTGGACATCGAAGGCGAGTACGAGCTCTAGGCGGGCGGCTGGGGCCGGAAGCGGCGGAAGCGCCGGTGGACCCAGTACCACTGGTCGGGGAACCGGCGGATCTGCTCTTCCATGATGCGGTTGAAGGCGGCGGTCATGGCCGCCGTCTTTTCTTCCAGGGTGCCGTGGGACGGTGCCGGAATTTGCGGGCCCATGTCGATCCGGTAGCGCCCGTCCGGGAGGCGGTGGTTGAAGACCGGATGAACCGGGGCTCCCGTGCGCAGGGCGATGTGGGCCAGGGTCTTGTGGGTGAGGACGTAGCCTCCGAAAAAGGGCGCCCAGACGCCCGTCTTTTTTCCCGCGTTCTGATCGAGCAAAAAACCCACCATTTCGTTTCGTTTGAGGGCCTTCAGGGTGTGGAGAAGAGCGTACTGCTTGGCGATCACCCGGTTTCCGGACCGCTCCCTGAGGCGGGTGACCCACCGGTTGAGGATCGGCGGGCGCACGGGCCGGGCTACGATGTTGAGCCGGGCCGGAAGGAAAAAGGGGGCGCTGTAGGCCATCCATTCCCAGTTGCCGAAGTGGCCCGTGAGGATGAGCACGCCGCGGCCCCGTTCCAGGGATTTCAAGAGGTGCTCTTCCCCCCTGGGTTCCACGAAGCGGCGGAAATTTTCCCGGGTCATGCGGGCCATGCGGGGAAATTGGGAAAAGACCCGTGCCAGGTGCCGAAAATTTTCCCTGGTGAGCCGCCGGGCTTCCGCCTCGTTCAGCCCCAGGGCCAGCCGGATGTTGGCCTCCGCGGTCTTCCTGTGTTCGGCATCCAGCGCGTACCACGCCGCACCCACGATTCTCAATGAAAAACTCTCCTCCTCTCGGCCGGCGGGCGGCCTCCCCACCGCCCTTTGTAACATCTCTTTTGGGGTCCCCGACGTCTCTCGAAGAAGGTGCCCGAAGGGCGAAAGCACGTGCCGGGGCGGCCTCTCAGCGCCCCGGCACGTTTTTGAACTCAGCGTTTTTCTTCTCTGCGTTCTCCGCGTCTCTGCGGTGAATTCGACTGGCTAGGGTTTTCGGGCCGTCTCAGCCCCACCTTTCTTTCCCACGTTCAAGTCGTAGGAAAAAACCGTGCTTCGGGCTTCCCAGAGCTTCAGAAGATCCTTTCCCAGCACCAGGCTGGCGATGAGTTCCGGCGTGCCGTCCCCGTTGAGATCCCCCGTTCGGACGCAGCTCACCATGCCGCTCACCTCCCGAGTCTTCCAGTTTTCCACGAGCCCCAACTGGTCCCACGACATGGACACGATTTCACTTGCTTCATAATACTTGTACCCTTGCGGCAGAAAACTGCTGTAGTCGGGCGTACGATTAAGGACCAGTTCCAGGATGCCGTCCTCATTGAGGTCCATCACGAGAATCGGCGAAGGGATGTAGTAGTATTCAACCCGATTGAAGCGTACGTCCTCGATCTTACCAATGAGCGCATTGGTGGTCGCCCCGAAACGTTTCCTGCTCCGCCATATCCGGTTGCCGGACGCATCCAGGAGCGCGAGTCGGTTGTCCTCAGTGATGACGGCATATTCAGTAGCCCCGTCGTTGTTGAAGTCGCCAGCAGAGAAGTTGAAAATATTACAAGAAGCCGGGAGACTGACAGGAGATGCGGTGACCGCTTTGCCGTCCCGCAGCCGAAACTCGTAGATATCAGGTTCGAATAATTCCCCGAATCGGCCCGGCTGTTGCGCAAGGGCCAACCGCCCCCTTCCGGGAAAGTACACTGCATTGAGGTAAAGGGGAATGCGCTCCGCCAGGACGACCAGTTTGTTCCCGTTTAGCTCGATCACCTTGGAAGCCGGTTCGAGCTTCTCGTCCACACTTTGGATGCTTTCCGATCCGGCTCCCTGAGTCTTGTTCTTTTGCCTAAGGCACATCAAAAGGATCTCCAGGCGATCGTCCCCGTCCACATCCGCCAAAGAGACCCATTTGAAGTGCTCCAGATTTTCCGCTTTGTGTTCTGCCAGGAGCTGGAGTCCCTGGGCCACTCGGCGAAAAACGGCGAGCCGGTCAGAACTCACCGCCACAAGCTCGTCTCTGCCGTCACCGTCCACATCGCCCGTATCGATAGCCAGCAGAGCTTCCTTGAGGGTCTGGCTCCTCCAGATGCCCGCCTGCCTTATGGAGCCTTCGGGTGTGACCTCGATGAAATTGGGATTCAGATAAGAAATGCTCTGGCCTTTGAGCAAAGTCTGTGGGAGCAGAAACTCAGGGTTGCGGTTGGCGTCGGCCGGAGCGGATAGCGATGGTTGTGACGCCGCAGGTGTCGTGGTCTCTCGTCCGTAGACCCGGTCGTTGACAGTCTCGGCGAGCTGATTCACCGCCGGGATGAGCATGTCCAGTTTTTCGATCTGGATGGGGATGTGAAGGGGCGAAGAAGCTTCGTCCACGGAAAGCAAGGTGGCGTCCAAGCTGAGGCTTTCGCCCAGGGACGTGACGCTCCCGAAAAGGACGTGATCGGCACCAAGTTTTTCCGCCCATTTCTTGATCTCCTCGGCGGACTCCGGGGCACCTCCTGCCTTCAGTGAAGCGAACGTAGTCTGTCTGTCGATCAGCTCCACCTTGCCGGGCCATGCCAGGCGTGTTCGGAGCATGTCGTCGATGCCTTCCTGCAGGTAGGCCAGAGACGGCGGCGTGTTCATTTTGAACGGAAGCAGAGCCAGCCGGCTCGGGCGGGACTCAGCGAGGCTTGAGCCGCAGATGAAGAGAGGAGCGGCAACGGCAACAAGGATCAACAAGGGCAACATGTTGGATCGAAGTGCTTTCATAAAGGGTCCTTCCCGTTGATCGAGATGACAAAAGACCGGGGATCTAAACTCCCCCTCCCGGGTCCCGCGCCGGGTCCGCGGGACTGTCCGGTAGAGACTAGCGAGAAGAGTGGGGCGAATGCAAGGAATTTTAGGGCGAGGAGAGAGGGTCGGAAGTTGTGGGGAAGAACCCAGAATCTGCATGCACTTTTCTGTTGACAAGTAGACGCGATTTGCTAAAGGTGATCCGTGCTTTTATGCACAGGGGCTATCTGTCACAGGAGAAGGGGGGTGGTGAAACGCGCATTGCGAAACAATCTGATCAAGGGGCTGATTTGAACGCAGGAAAGTGTCTTTCGGATTCAGTGGAGGAAAGAGATGAAGAAGAATTTGATCGTGTTCGTGGCCCTGCTGGCTGCAGTGGCCGTGGCGTTGCCGGCCTTCGCCGTCGATTTCAAGTACGGCGGTGTCATGCGGGTCCGCTGGATCAGCAACGACAACATGGCCGATGGCCTTGATGGGGATGATGACAACAACAACCTGTTCGATCAGCGCGCCCGGCTTTACTTTGACTTCGTGGGCAGCGAGAACCTGAAGGTGGTCACCAAATTCGAGCTGGGCGACATCACCTGGGGTGCGGGCGACACGGGTGATGTGGGCGCCGACGGAAAGGATGTGGAAATCAAGAACCTTTATCTCGATTTCAACATCCCCAACACGCCCATCAACGCCAAGCTGGGTGTCCAGGGCATCGTGGCCATGAAGGGCTGGATCGCGGACGATGATTTTTCCGCGGCCGTCTTCACCATGCCGTTCGAGCCGGTGAAGCTGACCCTCGGCTACATTGCCGCCCAGAATGAAGATGCCACGGATGAAAGCGAAAACGTGGACGACTTCTTCATTCAGGTGGACTACGCCAACGGTCCTTTCAGCGGCACCCTCATCGGTTTCTATCAGTACGCCCATGATGCATTGGAAGTGGGACAGTTTGAAGGTGCTACTGGTTTCGGCCAGGCGCTTGACAACTCCTTGTTCGATCTGGGCGTGGCGCTGGGTTACAAGGCCGACATGTTCGATGTGAACGTGAACTTCGTAAAGAACTTCGGCAGCTACGATCTGGCCGGCGGCGGCTCCGGTGACTACACCGGCTGGGCGGCCGAGGCCATCGCCAACGTCTACGTCAACAACTTCACCTTCACTCTGGGCGGCTTCTATACCACGGGTGACGACGACGACGACAATGACGTTGATTACTTCATTTACCCGTACAAGTCCGGCTCCCACTACTGGGCGGAATTGATGGGTCTGGGCGTGCTGGATAAGTTCGGCCCGTCGGCCAACGACGGATACTCCGCCGGCGACGTGCCGAGCAACCTGTACACCGTCTATGCCGGCGTGGCTTGGCAGGCCCTCGAGGCCACCAAGCTCAGCTTTGCCTACTACTACATCGGCACGGCGGAAG
Source organism: Desulfacinum infernum DSM 9756 (assembly GCF_900129305.1). Lineage (GTDB taxonomy): Bacteria > Desulfobacterota > Syntrophobacteria > Syntrophobacterales > DSM-9756 > Desulfacinum > Desulfacinum infernum. The sequence goes on from NZ_FQVB01000036.1 coordinate 21,401, forward strand.
ACGTTGAGTCCGAACCCGGCAAGATGGACGACTCGGTGGGAAGTGAAATCGACTTCCGCCTGACCCAGAAGGTCGTGGACGGGCTTACCCTGGATGTGGTCGGCGCCTATCTGTTTGCCGACGACGCCTACAGCACCAACGACCAGGATGACGATGCCTACGAAGTGGGCGCTCGCCTCCAGTGGAGCTTCTAGTCCGCTTTGTGAGCTGACCTGAGAAGTAAAGGAGCCCGGGCTTTCGAGCCCGGGCTTTTTTCGTGGCCAGGTGCCCGTGAGAGCGACGTAGAGCATCATCGAGGTTGCTGACAAATGATAAGCCACGTATGCTGTCCTTCTATAAAACATTCGGAGGATGGCATGGAGTGCGCCCGCCGTTTCGAACCGTTTCCGTGTGAACTTTTCTGGGATGTCTCCGCCGACTCCCTCTCCTGGGAGAAGCACCGGGGCTTTATCGTGAGACGGGTACTCGCGGAGGGAGGCGAGGAGGATGTGCGCCGGCTCTTCGATCTTGTGGGGAGGGATCACGCCACGGAATGGCCGGTAGAATCCGAGGGGCGGGGGATGCCGCCCCGGCGTCTGCGCTTCTGGGGGGTGGTGTTGGAACTCCCCAAGGAACAGGTGGACCGATGGGTGGCCAGAGAGCGTGAATCCATCTGGGGGCGGCGATGTCGCTAGGGTGTGGGGCGTCTTGAAGATTTTCGGCGGGGAAGCTGTAGGGGCGAAAGATCTTTCGCCCCTACAGTCTTTTCCTTCCCGCTCTTCCTTTTGCCCCATCCACTGTGGGGGTGCCGCCTGGTAGGTCGGTTGTGATCTATTGTGCCACGTGGTTTGGCGGCGATTCCAGTGGCGGGAGGGGCTGTATCTGCAGCCTGGGAGGCTGTCCGACCACGCTGGGGATGACCGCTTTTCTCGTAGCGCAGCCCTTTAGGGCTGCGAAGGAATCCGTGCACTTCGGGTGCATCGCCGTATATTCCCTGTCAAGTCATGGGGTACGATGACATCTTTGCGCGGGGCTGAAGCCCCGCGGCTACGAAAAAAGACGGGTCCCTTCTCGGTTGATGAAGGTAACTTGTTCTCGGTCAGGCTCCCAAACAAGCGCATGGGGGCTTCTCGGCACGGGTTAGCCCTTGTTTTGTGGGATCATCGCAGGAACGCCCCCACGGGGCCGGCTGCGGTGAGTTCCTTCTTGGCCTCCGGCTCGGTGATCTCCTCCACCTTGCCGCCCAGAAGAAGAACCCGGTCGCAGGCGGCCCAGACCACGTCGTCCTCATCGTTTAAGGTCCCCGAACAGTAGGGGCAGGACCCTTGGGCCGGGCCGTGGTCCAGGAGCACCTGGCACGACGGGCAGTGCCGGCCCGGCGCGGAAAATCCGGCGGGAACCAGGATCTGATAAACCCGCCCCTGGTTCACGGCATCGAGTACCGCTTCCAGGCCCAGCACCGCCTTGGCGGATCCGCTCTGGGCCTTTCGCGCCGTGGTGACGCATTCGGCCACCAACTCCCGCTCCAGGGCCGCGTCCAAATCGCGCAGCACCGGTGTCACCTGCTCCAATAAATCCTGGGGTCTGGCCGTGACGGAGGCCCGCACTCGGGCCGCCACCCGGCTCAAAACCCCCTTGGGAAGCAACCGCTTGAGCTCCGCGGTCACCTCTTCCGGGCCCGCCAGCACCACCCGGTCGATCTCGTATTCTTCGATCATGTCGTGCAGGGCGTCGGCCACTTCCTTCAAAAACCAGTGGCTCCAGGTGGCCGCCCGGCGCTGGAAGACCATCTGGGACCGCATGTGGTCCGTTCCGGAGGTGCTCCGGTGGCGCACCGCGGGCGTCTGGAACGCCTCCTCCATCTCTTCCACTTCCCCCATGGACGCCACCAGGAACCGGGCCCGCTCCCGGTCCACCACCACGATGCCGGTCCGCTCGTATTCCTTCCAGGCGTCCAAAAGCGGCCGGATGTACGGGCGCTTCTCGTACCACGCCCCGTTGGGAAGGCGGATGGGAAGGTCCTCCTGGTACGTGTAGCCTTCCGAGATGTCGCAGAAAAAGACCATGCTCCGTCCCTTGGGGATGTGCGTCTCCACCTGCCGGCGGACCCAGCCGGCGTCCTCGGCGAAGTGCTCCCTTTGATGCGCGTCGTCCAGCTCCGATTCCAGGTCCTTCAAGAGTTGGTCCAAAACGAGCTTGTGGGCGCCGCGGCGGTTGGCCCGCACCTGGGGATCCACGTTGAGGTAAACGCTCAGGATCCACGATCCCTCCGGGGCGTGCCGCCTGGCCAGACTTTCCAGGGAACTGGGATGCAAGGTTTTCATAGAGGACCTCCTCGGTTGACGGGGTGGGAAGATGGGGTGGGCTTCACCCATAATTGTTGCCGGCGGCGGAGACGGGGTCAAGGGCCGGAGGGGTGAGGATTGGAGGATTAGAGGATTAAGGATTAAGGGATAGAGGGGTATGGGGTAGAGGGGTATGGGATATGGGGCGCTGTCTCGATCCGGGGGAAGGGGAAACGGCCGGGAGTTTCGGATGAGGGCTTGCCGGCAAAGCGTTTTTTGGATCATTATGGCCGGGAAGGAAAAAGGAGGCGGGGGTGGAAGGAAGAACACCGACCGAGGTGGTGGCGAGGCTCCGGCAGGCGCTCTTGGAAAGGAAGGACGTGGCGGCGGCTCTCCTTTTCGGATCCACCGCCGAAGGGGATCCCTCGGCCCGGGATGTGGATGTTCTGATTCTTCCTGTGGATCGGGACGCCGGACTGGATTTCCTGGTGGAAGTGCAGGGGGTCTTGGCCAAGGCCCTTCAAGTGCCCGTGGACCGGATCGATGCGGTCCTGTTGAACCCGGAAACGGTCCACCACGGTGTGCTGGTGAACGCCGTCCGAACCGGCGTTCCCATCTTGATCCGCGATAGGGAGGCCTACACGGACGCCCTGGCGAGGCTCTCGGCCATATTGTGCGTTGAAGAGGTCTATCGACGGCGTGCCAAGGCCTACTTGAAGGAGCTCACCGGTGTCTGAAAAACGGATCAGCAGGGATCGCATAAGGGAAAACCTGGCCACTATCCTGAGAGAAAAAACGGATATGGAAGACCTCCTGGGGAGGTTTTCCGACCAAGAGCTTCTACAGGATCGGCACCGCCTGAAAAGTCTGAAGCTATCGGTGATCCTCATCAATGAGGCGATGGGAAGCATCCTTCAACACCTTTTGGCCAAAGCCTTCGGAGACGTGGTGGAAGGGTACCAGCAGGCCATCGAGAAGGCCCATTCTCGCCGGATCATCAGCGGGGATTTGGCTGGGCGACTCAAACCCTTCGTCGGTTTCCGAAATATGCTCGTTCATCAATATTGGAGGATCAGCGACGCTCTTTTCCTTAAAAACCTGCGGGACAATCTGAGCGACTTTGACGACTTCGGCCGGGAGATCCGCCGGTGGGTGGAAGAGAACGGGTAACGGATGGGGCGGCGCATCGAAAAGAAAAAACACGGGGAGAAGCCCGTGTTTTTTCTTTTTTTTTTCTTGGGTGTTGGGTGCCGGATCGGGGGTGGTCAGCTGAGGAATTTTTCCTTGAGCTTGTCCCAAGGCGCGAAGACGGCCAGGAGCACCGCCGAGATGAGATAGAAGGCGATGACCGACGCCGGGAAGGTCACGTACAAAAAGGCGTAGACGGGAAAGAGGGCCGCCAACGACAAAACGATCTTCACCACGGGTTCCACCCACTTTCTGTTTTCTTGCCGTTCGTCCATAATCGCCGCTCCGTTTCTTGCTGAGGTGTCTTCGGGAGGGTTTCGCCGTCTTATGTTCCGGACTCCCGGGCTGGCGGCCGAAGGAGACGCCTGAAAAAAGAATCGCCGGCCCGGAAGTGCGCACTCCACGAAATCGCCTCAGTCTTACCGAAGGCCCGAAGATTTTTCAAGGGGCAAGGCCCGGATTACGCCCTTTTTTTCACAACGTGAGCGGTCCCGGCCCCCGCGGGGTCCGCCGGATGACGCAGAATTTCCCCATGCGAAGGCACCTAACGTCGCAATCTCACCAAGTTTTTGTTTGCGCGGTCCCCAGCGTTTGTGTATAGTTGCACATGATGCCCTCCCGGCCTCCTGGGCGGACCCCGGCGCATCAATCCGCGCGATCCCATAGGCGGCGCACCGCCGCCACGGCACGATCAGCTCACGATTGCGAGGGTTCTCGGGACATCTCTTCAGATATCTTCTTTAGGAGGATGAGCATGGCAAACACGGTGACGCAAAGCATCATGGTGGTCGGAGGCGGAATGAGCGGCCTCAGTGCCGCGATAGAAGCCGCCGAAGCGGGCTACGAGGTCTTCCTGGTGGAGAAGAATCCCTACCTGGGAGGGCGCGTGGCCCAGCTCAACCAGTACTTTCCCAAACTGTGTCCGCCCTACTGCGGCCTGGAAATCAACTTCCGTCGGATCAAGGACAACCCCAAGGTGAAGGTCTTCACCCTGGCCGAGGTGGAGAGCATTCGGGGCGTGGAAGGGGACTTTGACGTGACGGTGAAGATCCACCCCCGGTACGTGAACGAAAAGTGCACGGCCTGCGGCAAGTGCGCCGAGGCCTGCACGCTGGAAATCGAAAACCCCTTCAACTACGGCATGGACACGGTCAAGGCGGCCTATCTGCCCCACGACATGGCCTTTCCTCTGCGCTACGTTCTGGATCCCAGCCTGGTCCAGAGCGCCGAGGCCCAGAAGGTGAAGGAGGCCTGCCCCTACGACGCCATCGAACTGGACATGGCCGAAAAGACGGTGGACCTCAAGGTGGGAAGCATCGTCTGGGCCACGGGCTGGAAGCCCTACGACATCTCCAAGCTGGACAACTACGGGGGCGGAGCCTACCCCAACGTGATCACCAACGTGCAGATGGAACGCCTGGCGGCCTGGAACGGGCCCACCCAGGGAAAGATTGTGCGCCCATCCGACGGCCAGGCACCCCAGACGGTGGCCTTCGTCCAATGCGCGGGATCCCGGGATGAAAACCACCTGCCGTTCTGTTCCGGTATCTGCTGCCTGGCGTCTCTCAAGCAGGCCACCTACGTGCGCGAGCAGTATCCGGACGCCACCATCTACTTCTTCTACATCGACGTGCGGGCCACGGACCGGCTGGAAGACTTCGTCAACAAGGTGAAGGCCGACGACAAGCTCATCTTCTTCAAGGGCAAGGTGGCCAAGATCACCCAGGACGACGCCACCAAGAGCCTCGTCTGCCGGGTGGAAAACACCATGACCGAGGAGCTCCACGAGATCCCGGTGGACCTGGTGGTGCTGGCCACGGGCATGCAGCCCACTACGTCCGAGACGCCGCTGCCCACCCCGGTTCCCTACGACGAATACGGCTTCGTGGCGTCCATGGACGCCATGCCGGGGATCTTCGCGGCGGGAACCACGCGCACCCCCGCCAACGTCGCCGAATGTGTTGCCGACGGCACGGCAGCCGCTCTCAAGGCCATCCAATCCGTCGTGAGGAGGTAACTCAATGGAGAAGAAACTCGCCACCTATATCTGTACGGGATGCGGCATCGGAGATGCCCTGGACATAGATCAGCTGGCCGGAGTGGCCCAGAAGGAATGCAAGGTGCCGGTGGTGAAGACCCACGCCTGCCTGTGCAGTCAGGAAGGGGTGGATCTCATCAAGGCGGACATCGACGGCGAAGGCGTCAACTCCCTCATGATCGCCGCCTGTTCTCCCCGGGTCATGTACGACGTCTTCCGCTTCGACGGTTGCATCGTGGACAGGGTGAACCTGCGCGAACAGGTGGTCTGGTGCCAGAAGCCGGGCGATGAGGACACCCAGATGATGGCCGAGGACTACGTGCGCATGTCCGCGGCCAAGATCAAGAAGATGGAGCTTCCGGAACCCTACAAGCCGGAAGAGGAGTTTTCCAAGGACATCCTCATCGTGGGCGGCGGCCTGGCGGGCCTCACGGCGGCCAGGGAGGTGTCCAAGGCCGGCTACAAGGCCGTGCTGGTGGAAAAGGAAAAGGAGCTGGGCGGCTTCCAGAAGAAGGTGTCCAAGATCGCCACCTTCCCCTACAAGGGCCTGAAGGACAATGACGTGGCCTCCCTCGTCCAGGAAGTGAGCGCCGACGGCAACGTGACCGTCTACACCGGGGCTAAGGTGGAAAAGACCGCGGGCGGCCCGGGCCTTTTCAAGGTCACCATCTCCCAGAACGGGACGAAGGCGGAACACAGGGTGGGCGCCATCGTCATGGCCGCCGGCTGGAAGCCCTACGACCCGGCCCAGCTGGACGCCAAGCTGGGATTCGGCCAGTCGCCCGATGTGATCACCAACGTGATGTTCGAGGAGATGGTCCAAAACGGCGGGCTCAAACGGCCCAGCGACGGCAAGGACGTGACGGCCGTGGCCTTCCTCCAGTGCGCCGGCCAGCGCGATCCCCAGCGGCTTCCCTACTGCTCGGCCACCTGCTGCACCACCAGCCTGAAGCAGGCCATCTTCATCAAAGAAACCAACCCGGACGCCAACGTTTTCATCGTCTTCAAGGAGATGCGGACGCCGGGCCAGGCGGAAGACCTCTACCGGCGGGCCCAGGAAGAAGGGGTCATCTTCATCCGTTGCCAGGATCCCGAGGTGAAGGTCATGGGATCGGCGGTCTCGGTGGAGGCCCTGGACGAGCTCCTGGGCGAGACGGTGGTTCTGGAAAACCTGGACCTGGTGGTGCTGGCCACGGGCATGGTGCCTGTGACCGCCTTCGGCGAGGACTACGCCAAGGTGCGCGCCCGCATGCAGCAGCAGGAAGGCGAGGAAAAGAAGCAGGAAGAGGAACTGGAGGTTCCCCAGGACGCCATCAGGGTCTCCGACATCCTCAACCTGCAATACCGCCAGGGTCCGGAACTTCCGGGCTTGAAGTACGGCTTCCCCGATTCCCACTTCATCTGCTTCCCCTATGAAACGCGACGGACCGGCATCTACGCGGCCGGCTGCGTGCGCAGGCCCATGGGCGTGGCGGCGGCCCTGGAAGACGGCGCCGGCGCGGCCCTCAAGGCCATCCAGTGCGTGGAGCTGGTGAGCCAGGGCAAGGCGGTGCACCCGCGCGCCGGGGACATGAGCTTCCCCGAATTCTTCATGCAACGCTGCACCCAGTGCAAGCGCTGCACGGAAGAATGCCCCTTCGGTGCCATCAACGAGGACGAAAAGGCCAACCCGCTGCCTCAGCCCACCCGGTGCCGCCGCTGCGGCGTGTGCATGGGCGCGTGCCCCGAGCGGATCATCTCGTTCAAGAACTACTCCATCGGCATGATCGGCGACATGATCAAGGCCATGGAAGTTCCGGAAGAAGACGAGGAAAAGCCCCGGATCCTGGTGCTGGCGTGCGAAAACGACGCCTACCCGGCTCTGGACATGGCGGGGTTGCGGCGCATGACCTACAACGCCTGGGTGCGCGTGGTTCCCATGCGCTGCCTGGGGTCCATGAACCTGATCTTCATCGCCGACGCCCTTTCCAGCGGTATCGACGGCGTGCTGCTCCTGGGCTGCAAGTTCGGCGACGACTACCAGTGCCACTTCATCAAGGGCAGTGAGCTGGCCAACATCCGGCTGAGCAAGATCAAGGAGACCCTGGACCGCCTGGTGCTGGAATCGGATCGTGTGCGCTTTGAAACCATCTCCATCACGGACTACGACAAGCTGCCGCAGATCCTGGACGACTTCGCAGAGACCCTGGAAGAAGTGGGTCCGAACCCCTACAAGGATATGTAAACCCCGGAACATGGAGCGGCCGTCCCGTGCGGGGCGGCCCCGTCCCATCCACGACATGACGACGGGTTATCCGTTTGGGATCCGACAAAACGAGGAGGCCTGAGGATGAGTATCAAGGTGGATCCGAACTTGATGAAGGATCTGAAGCACTTCGGGCTGAAAGACGCCAGCAAGTGCTTCCACTGTGGAAACTGCACCGCCGAATGCCCGCTTTCGGAAACGGGCACGCCCTTCCCGAGAAAGCTTGTGAAATACGCCCAGATGGGCCTGAAGGACAAGATCCTCCAGTCCAGCGAGCCGTGGCTGTGCTACTACTGCGGGTCCTGTTCCGACCGATGCCCGCGCGGCGCGGACCCCGGCGAGACCATGATGGTGCTGCGCCGTTGGCTTACCAGCCAGTACGACTGGACGGGATTTTCCCGCAAGTTCTACACGTCGGAAAAGTTCGAAACCATGGCCGTGCTGGCCGTGGCCCTCTTCGTGGGCCTGCTCATGCTGGTCTTCGCCCAGGAGTTCGACTGGCAGAACGCGTCGCTGGAAAAGGCCTGGCCGGCCGCCGGCATGGAGATCGCCGACCTCATAATGGCGGCCATCCTGTCGTTCTTCCTCCTTTCCAACGTCTGGCGCTTCATCAAGTTTTCCATGGGCGACCTGCTCACCAAGATCCCATTGCGGATCTACACGTCGGAAGCCAAAGAGCTGGTGCTGCATTTCCTCACCCAGAAGCGCTGGGCCAAGTGTGAGGACCGCACCCAGTGGGTCATCCACCTGCTCATCATGACCGGCTACACCACGGCCTTCATCCTGGTGGCGGTGCTGCTTTGCGGCGGTCTGGAACTGATCGGCCTCAACTGGGATGCGTTGCGCTTCCAGCGTCCCTATGACCCGGCCACGGGCCGCGACGTGATCTACCCGTTCTTCCATCCCATCCGGCTGCTGGGCTACTATGCCACCATCGCCATCCTGATCGGCGCCACCTATGCGCTTTGGGGCCGCATGCGCCGGAGCAAGGCGCCCTACAAGAACTCCCACGGCACCGACTGGATGTTCCTGGTGCTCCTGGAACTCACGGTGATCACGGGTATCGCCGTGCACATCCTGCGGCTCATGAACATCCCGTTCGCCATGTACGCCCTGTACATTCTCCACCTCATGGTGGCCGTGCCCATGCTGGTGCTGGAAGTTCCCTTCGCCAAATGGGCCCACCTGGCCTACCGGCCCATGGCGGCGTATCTCAAGGGCGTGAAGGAAAAGTACTACGCGGAACTGGAAGCGCAGAAGGCGGAAGCTCCGGCGGAAGCCAAGGCCGAAGCGGCTTAAGGTTCACCTCAGAGACCCAGAGATCGCAGAGAAAGAAGCCGGGGCGGCGAGGTGCCGTCCCGGCTTTTTTATACGTCGTTCTCAGAAGTGTTGGATTTTTCAGGCGGCGTCTTTTCGAAGATTTTCCACAGGTCCAGGCGGATGGGGAACGTGAGAAGGTCCAGGCTTTCGTTCCAGTTGAAAAGGTCCGGACCGCCATAGGATCCCTGAGAAAGGTGGTACCGCTCCACGTATTCCCGTTCCGGAAAGACGATGATGTACTCTTTCACGCCGTGTCGTTCGTAGAGCCTTTTCTTCTCTCTTCGATCCTTGATCTCGGTGGAGGGGGAAACCACTTCCACCACCAGGTCCGGCACTCCCTGAATGTTCTTCGCCGTGATCTGATCCCGCCCGCATAGAACCAGGATATCCGGTTGGACCACATTGTGGGGGTCGAGGACCACGTCCGTGGGGGCCAGGAAGATTTCGCATTCACCCAGCCCTTCCCTTTGCAGGTAGAGCTCGCCCGCCACGTTGCGGCAAATCCTTTGATGGTGCGGACTGGGTGACGGCGTCATGGCGAAAGGAACCCCGTCCAGGATTTCCCACCTTTCGTCGTCGGGCCAGCTCAGGTAATCTTGATAGGTTACCTTGGTCCGTTCAGGTGTGCCGACAGGCATCGGATCCTCCGTCGTCGCTGAAACCCTTTCTTCTTACCCCATAGCCCTTATCCCATACCCCCTATCCCTTATCCCTCTCAAAAAACGCCCGGTTGGGCACGAACATCTTCCCGGGATTCAGAATGTTGTTGGGATCCAGGGCCTGCTTGATCCGCACCATGGCGTCCAGCGCCCCGGGATGCACCTCCCACTGGAAGAAGGGGCTCTTGGTGATCCCGATCCCGTGCTCCCCCGACAGCGTCCCGCCCAGGCGCAGCACCTCCCGGAAGAGTTCTTCCACGGCCCTTTCCGCCCGGGCCATCTCGTCGGGGTCGGAGCGGTCCACCATGATGTTGGTGTGGATGTTGCCGTCCCCGGCATGACCGAAGCTCACGATGATGAGATCGTACTTTCGGGCGAGGCTCTGGTTGAAACGGATGAGATCCGGGATGCGGGAGCGCGGAACCGTCACGTCCTCGTTGATCTTTCCGGGCCGGATGCGCCGGAGCGCCGGGGAGATGGCCCGTCGGGCGCTCCAGAGCCGTTCCCGGGAAGCGGCATCCCGGGCCTTCTGTACGTCCCGGGCGCCCATCTCGCGGCAGATCTCTTCGATCCGGCGGGCGTGGTCGTCCACCACGGCGTCCGGGCCGTCCACCTCCAGAAGGAGCAAGGCTTCCGCATGGACGGGGAGCCCCGCCTGCACGTGGGCTTCCACGGCCTCCAGGGTGGCCCGATCCAGAAGCTCTAGGGTGGTGGGAACCATCCGGGCCCGCAAGACCGACGTCACGGTCCGGCACGCCTGGTCGATCCGGGGGAAGACGGCCGCCAGGGTGCACACCGCTTCGGGGGCTGGAACCAGGCGGAGCACCACCCGGGTGATGACGCCCAAGGTGCCTTCCGATCCCACCAGGAGGCGGGTGAGGTCGTAGCCCACCACGCCCTTTGCGGTCCGGGTTCCCGTGGTGATGACTTCCCCCGTGGGAAGCACCGCCTCCAGGCCCAGCACGTAGTCCCGCGTAACGCCGTACTTCACGGCCCGGGGCCCGCCGGCGCAGGTGGCCACGTTGCCTCCGATGGTGGAAAAGGAGAGGCTGGCCGGGTCGGGGGGGTAGAGGAGGCCGTGGCGGGCCGCTTCCTGCTGGAGGCGGCCGGTGACCACGGCCGGCTCCACCACGGCGATCATGTCGTCCGGGTCCAGTTCCAGGATGCGGTTGAGGCGCGTGAGGGCCAGGACCACGCCGCCCCGGTCGGGGACGGCCCCGCCCACCATGCCGCTTCCGGCTCCGCGAGGATAGACGGGGAAGCCATGGGCGTTGGCCAGGCGAAGGATTTCGGCGATTTCGGCGGCGCTTCCCGGAAGGATCACGGCTTCGGGCAGGGCGGAAAGCTTGCTGGCGTCGAAGCTGTAGGCCAGGCGGTCTTCCGGAGCCGTGAGCACATGCTCCGGGCCGCAGATCCGGCGGAATTCAGGGACGGGAAGCCGGCTTTTCGGTTTCACGTTCTTCTTCCATTTCATGGGCGGTTCACCTTTCCCGGCCATTTTAACCGCTTCCGGGGCATGGGTTGGAAAAAATTTCACCGCAGAGACGCAGAGGTCGCAGAGCTTTTCCTCCTTGTGCCGCGCCGCCTGTAGGGGCGAATGATGATTCGCCCCTACAGGCGGCGCGGCACGAAAAGGTTTCCTCTGTGCTCTCTGTGCCTCTGCGGTGAATTTTACCGGCCGTTCCGCCCGCCGAAGGCCCCCTTGACTTTCACCTTTTATTCACCTTATGCTCACCCTGCAGCAACACGCAACGGGACTGCGAGGGGGGGGATGGACCGTCATGGAAAGGACCATTTTGCACATCCAGGTGCCGGATTTTTGTGCGGCGCTGGAAGAGCTGCGGGATCCGTCCCGGGCTCGCCGTCCTCTGGCGGTGGCCGACCCGACCTCCCGGGCCGTGGTGCAGGCGGTGAACCGCCCGGCCCGCCGGGAAGGCGTCCTGGAAGGAATGCCCCTGGCCCGGGCCCAGCGCCGGTGCCGCGGGCTTCTGGTGGTGCCGTGCGACCGGTCCTTCTACACCCGCGCCCACGGCGTGATCGCCCGCGACCTGGCCGGCTTTTCCCCGCTGGTGGAAGGGGCGGCCCTGGGCCGGTTCTTCGTGGATCTTACGGGAACACGGCGGCTGTGGGGTCCGGCCACGGACACGGCCTGCCGGCTGGAAGACGAGCTCTTTTCCCGGCGCCGCCTGGCCGCCCGGGCGGGACTGGCGGGAAACAAGCTGGTGAGTCAGGCGGCGGCTGCCTGCGTGGAGGCGGGGGACGTGAGCCGCGTCTTTCCAGGGGCGGAAAGGGCCTTCCTGGAGGGCCTTCCCGTGACACTGCTTCCCGGAATCGGCCCCGCCACCGCCGCCGTCCTGGGGGATCTCAACATCCGGCGGGTGGGAGAACTGGCCGCGCTGGCCCCGGCGCATCTCTTTCCCGTCTTGGGCCGACGGGCGGGGCGCCTGCTGGAACTGGCCCGCGGGGAGGACCCGCTTCCCGTGGTGCCCTTCGAAAGGACGGCGGAACTCCGGGTGGTGCGCCTGCTTCCGGCGGATGAGATCGACCGGGACCGACTGGAAGCCTTCCTTTTCGACATGGTGGAGGAGTCGGGCTGGGTCCTGAGGCGCCAAAACCGGATGCCGGGCCGGGTGCGAATCCACGTGCGCCATGCCGACGGGGTGGAGCGGAGCGGATCCCGGAGTCTGCCCGCCGGGAGCGAGATCCTGGACCGGGTGCTCTTCGGCGCGGCCCGGGATCTTTTCCGTGCCGTGACGACTCGGCGCGTGGCGGTGCGCAGGATCGTGCTGGAGTGGTCCCAGTTCCGCATGCCCTTCGGTCAGCTTTCCCTCTTCCCGGACCGCCGGGTGGACCTGGCCCGGGAGCGGCGGATTCAGGCCGCGCTGGATGCCGTGCGGGGCCGGTTCGGCCGAAGCGCCGTCCGCTGGGGCGTAGCGACGTAAGTCGTGAGTCGTAAGGTCGAGGGAAATTCACCGCAGAGACGCAGAGGCCGCAGAGGAAGAGCTTTTCGGATCGGGGCGCTGAGACGGCGCCCCGATCCGAGCCCCGCCCTGCGGGGCGATCTTCCGGGCGCGCGGCGAAACGTTCCCGAAGGGTGCTTCTTGTGCCGGGCCGGCCTCTCAGCGGCGCGGCACAAAGAGAGTAGCTCTGTGCTCTCTGCGTCTCTGCGGTGAAACCCAAAACGGTGAAACCCGAGAGGGCGGGGGATGATCTGTCTGGTGCACAGCAGTTATTCCTTCATGTGGGGGGTGAGTTCCCCGGAAGACCTCTGCCGCCGGGTGGGGGTCGAGGGAAAATCACCGCAGAGGCGCGGAGGCCGCCGAGCTTTTCCTTTTTGTGCCGCACCGCTGAGAAGGGCGGCGCGTCACAAGGAGCGGCCTTCGTGATGGCCGGGATGGATTTGCCCCGAAGGGGCGAGGCTCGTGTCGGGGCGGCGTCTCAGCGCCCCGACACGAAAAGGTTTCCTCTGTGTTCTCTGCGTCTCTGCGGTGAATTCTCAAAAAGGGACGCCCATGATCTGTCTGGTGCACAGCAGTTATTCTTTCATGTGGGGGGTGAGTTCCCCGGAAGACCTCTGCCGCCGGGCCGCCGAGCGGGGCCACGCCGTCGTGGCGTGCACCGACCGAAACGGCCTGTACGGCCTGGTGCGCTTTCTCCAGGCCGCCCGCCGGTTCGGCGTGCAGCCCGTGGTGGGGGCGCATCTGGTGCGGGCCGGCCGCGAAGCGGTGGTCCTGGCCCGGTCCCCCAGGGGCTACGAGATGCTCTGCGGCCTCCTGACTCGACTCCACCTGGAACCGAGCCTTCGGCTGGAAGCGGCCGTGCCGGAGGCCCGAAGGCATCTGGTGCTCCTGAGCGACGATCCCCGGGTGATCGAAGCGGCGGCGCCCCGCCTGGAATGCTACGCGGCCGTGGCACCGGGACCGGAGGGCAGAAAGACGCTCCGGCTGGCTCAAGCCCTCGGGGTTCCGCCCGCGGCCGTCTTTCCCGTCTATTTCGCCGATCCCGAAGACTTTCCGCTCCACCGCTTGGTGCGGGCCATGGCCACGGGTGCCGTCCTGAGCACTCTGGATCCCAAGGAGACGGCTCCGGCCGATGCGTGGCTCCAGCCGCCGAGAGAGGGGCTTCGCCGTTTTCCCCACTGCCCGGAAGCGGTGGCCAACGCGACAAGGATTCTTCAGCGCTGCCGGGCCCGGTGGCTCTCCTTCCGCACGGTGTTTCCGCACTACGACGACCGGGAAGCGGATCACTACCGGATTCTCGTCCGCCGTTGCCGGGAGGGCGTTCGCCGGCGTTACGGCGGGACCTTTCCGGAGCTGGAACGGCGCCTGGCGGCCGAGTTGGACCTCATCCGAAGCAAGGGCTACGTGGATTACTTCCTGGTGGTTGCGGATATCGTGGCCCGGCGTCCCATCCACTGCGGCCGCGGGAGCGCCGCCGCCAGCCTGGTGAGCTACCTTCTGGGGATCACCCACGTGGATCCCCTGCGCCACAACCTGGTCTTCGAACGGTTTCTCAACCCCCAGCGAAAGGACCACCCGGACATCGACGTGGACTTTCCCTGGGACGAGCGGGACGGGCTCCTGGAGGAGGTGGAGCGCTGTTACGGCTCGGACCGGTTCGCCATGGTGTCCAACCACGTGGGGTTCGGAGCCCGGGCGGCCGTTCGGGAGACGGCCAAGGTGTACGGGATACCGCCGGAAGAAATCCGGGAGGTGACCCGGCGCTTGAGCGGCTGGACGCGCCCGAGTCGTATCGGGGAGCGCATGGAGCGTCACCCGGCCTTTCGGGGCTTCCGGCCGGATCCTCCCTGGCCGGAGATCCTGGAACTGGCGACGCGGCTGGAGGGACTGCCGCGTCACCTTTCGGTCCATTGCGGCGGGATGGTGCTGGTTCCCGACCGGGTGGACCGTTACGTGCCCGTGGAGCGGGCTGCCAAGGGCGTTCGGATCATCCAGTGGGAAAAGGATCAGGCGGAGGAAGCCGGGCTGGTGAAGATCGATCTTCTGGGAAACCGGTCCCTGGGAGTCATCCGGGACGCCCTGGAGATGGTGGCGGAAAACACGGGACGCCGCCTGGACTACGCGTCCCTCAATCCCCTGGACGATCCGCCCACCCGGGCGCTTCTGGCCCGCGGGGACACCATGGGTGTCTTCTACGTGGAATCCCCGGCCATGCGCCAGCTGCAGAGAAAGACGCGGCGGGGCGACTTCGAACACCTGGTGATTCATTCCTCCATCATCCGCCCGGCGGCCAACCGCTACATCAACGCCTACATCGAGCGGCTTCACGGGGCGCCCTACGAGCCGATCCATCCGGACCTGGAGGAGCTGCTGAAGGAGACCTACGGGATCCTGGTCTATCAGGAACATGTGGTGCAGACGGCCATGGCGCTGGCGGGTTTCGACTGGGCCGAGGCGGACGGCCTGCGCAAGGTGCTGAGCAGGAAAAGCCGGGAACAGATCGAAGACTATCGGAAAAAATTTGAGGACGGGTGCCGGCGGCGGGGCGTTTCGGAGGAGGTCATCCGTTCCGTCTGGGACATGTTCACGTCCTTTGCCGGCTATTCCTTCTGCAAGCCCCATTCGGCGTCCTACGCCCTGGTGAGCTTCAAGGCCGCCTGGCTCAAAGTGCACTACCCGGCGGAATTCATGGCGGCGGTGATCGCCAACGGAGGCGGCTACTACACGGCCCGGGCCTACCTTTCGGAGGCTGAACGGTTGGGCCTGCGGATCCTGGGCCCCCACGTGAACGAAAGCCGCTGGAAGTACCGGGGGAAGGGCCGATGGATCCGGGTGGGACTGCAGCAGCTTCAGGGCGTGCGCCGGGAAACCGTGGACCGGCTGCTGGCGGAGCGGCTTCGGAACGGGCCGTACCGCAACCTGGAAGAATTGTTTGATCGGGTGTCCATCCCGCCCTCGGACGCCGTGGTGCTGGCCAAGAGCGGCGCCCTGGACGCGCTGGCCGAGGCGTGCGGCATCAACCGGTCCCAGCTCCTGTGGTGGGTGCGGGCCCGGACCGGACGGCAACCGGCCGGGGGGACGCCGCGTCGCGGGGCGACGTTGCCGTCCCTCGGCCTCTTTGCCTCCCTGGGTGGCGCGGCCGCCGGGTCCGTGCCGCCGCTTCCGGCTCCGGACCGTGAGACCCTGTGGCGCCACCAGCGGGAGGCCCTGGGCTTCGTTCTTTCCGTGCATCCCCTGCGCTGCCATGAAGCGGCCTACCGTGCCAGGCGGAGGCCGTGGATCCAAGCCAAAGACCTGGCGAGGGCGGTGGGGAGGTCGGTGTGGCTCAAGGGATGGCCCATCACGAAGAAGGAGGTGGTCACCCGGGAAGGGGATCCCATGGCGTTCGTCTCCTTCGAGGACGAGACGGCCATCTACGAGACGGTCTTCTTTCCCGGAGCCTATGCGCGCTTCTGCCGGACCCTGGACTGGGAACGGCCCTATGCCCTGCGGGGAACGGTGGAGGAATCCTTCGGCGCGGTGAGCGTCACCGTGAGCCACGTGGAACCCATGGGTTGAAGCCCCGCCTTGCCGATTGGGCAGGAAATCTCTTGCCGTTTTCCGGCGGGGTTCTATTCTTAATATGAAAGA
>NZ_FQVB01000042.1 GCF_900129305.1 Desulfacinum infernum DSM 9756
AAGGTCACAATATAATCTCGATAGGCGTCCAGTTGCTTGCGCCGTTCCCGGTGGCTTTGCTTCACCTCAATGGCCGCCTCATCCATGCGCAGATATTTCCTGACCGTGTTGCGGGATAGGCCCAGCTGGCGTGCGATGGCCCGAATCTTCAGGCCGTTGCCTTCATCGTAAAGCGCCTTGATCTTATGAATCACGACCCACTCCTTCAAAGTCTGCCTCCCACCTCCTTTTTGATTTTTCAGAGATGGGGTTGTACGGCCAAATCATCGCCAATGCATCCTCAAGGTGGGTCATTTTTGATGGCCGTAGGTGGGTCATTTTAGTTGGCCATTAACACCAAACCGAACCATCCGCCAATTCACCCGCCAACACCAAGGAAAGGAGGACGGTCCATGGCACGCACCCTGCGCATGAAGGCTTCCGGCGAAGAGGCTTACTACCACGTGGTGTCCCGCACCGTGGGCGGGGAGTTTTATTTGGGGGACGTGGAAAAGGAGAGGCTGCTGCAGGTGATTCGCACCTACGGGCGGCTTTATTTCGTGGAGATCCTCGGGTTTTGCCTCATGAGCAACCATTTTCACCTGGTGGTGAAAACCCGCCGATGTGCGGAGGTGACCGACGCCGAGATCGTGGAGCGGGTGAGCTCCCACTACGGCCTCTCTCCGGACGTGGTGAGGCTGAAGGACCTGGCGGCCCTTCGGGAAAAGCTCTGCGACCTTTCGGAATTCGTCCGGTCGGTGAAGCTGGAGTTTTCCCGGTGGTACAACCGGAAAAACCGGCGAAGGGGCTACTTTTGGGGAGATCGGTTCAAGAGCGTCCTTCTGGAAAGCGGAGCGGCCCTGGCGCAATGCCTTGCCTACATCGAACTCAACCCGGTGCGGGCCCGGATCGCGGAGCGCCCCGAGGAGTACCGATGGAGCAGCCTTTCCTTCCGGCTGGCGGGAAAGGGAGAATTTTTGAGCTGGGACGGGATGGAAACCCGGGATGTGCGGGCCTATCTTGCCATGGTGTACGAGGTGGGAAAGGGAGGCCGGGTGGATTCCAAGGGAAGGGAGAAGGGGCGCATTCCAAGGGACACCGAGAAGCCGGTGAGCCTGTGGCGGCACAAGGTGCGGTTCTTTACGGACGGCCTAGTCCTGGGGTCCAAGGGGTTTGTGTTGGACGCCTACGAGCGGTTTTCCCAGTGCATTCACAAGAAGGAGCGGCGGGCCCACCGGACCGCGGGGGTGGAGGGGGTCTTTTCGCTTCGGCGGTTGACGGAGGCGGTGTGACGGGGTCTGGTTTGACACGAAAGAGAACCGCGAATGGACGCGAATAGACGCGAATGGGTGTTTGCTGTAGAGGCGCGGGCTGGGATGGGTTCCAGCTTTCGCGGGAATGACGTGGTGGCAGAGCGGGACGCGATGCGGCGAGGGGGTCTGAGGCATCGTATCGAAGCGATCTGGAGCCTCGGGGGAACCGATGGCGGGGCGGAGCACCGCGACCAGGCAGGAGGCGGGGCGCCGATGAACGCGAATGGATGAAGACCATCCTGCAAAAGGCTGCCGTTTGCCTTTGAGACGTGGCGTGATATTTTCTTAGCGGCGCTGGAGTACTTTCTGGGCCTGGAGGTGGAAGAATCGGAGATTCTGGAACTTCCCCAGGAGACGGCTTCGGTCCGGCGGAGCGACTTTCCCATCCGCGTGCGGGCTAGCGACGGGCGGGTCTTTATCGTTTTGCTGGAAGTGCAGAGCCGGTGGGAGCCGCAGGTGCCGCTTCGGCTCCTGGAATACGATGTGCGCCACCACCTCAAGACGGGACTATCGGTCCTGCCGGTGGTAATGCTTCTTACGCCCAGCGGGAGCGTGGTGGAATACTTTGAAGACGGCGGCATCCGGTATCGGTTCCGGGTGGTTTCCCTGGCCGCCATGGACGCCCGCGAGGTGGTGGACCGTGGAAATCCCTGCCTCATGCCCTTCGTGGGCCTCATGCGGGGAGGGCCCGATGTTTTCCAGATGGCCGAGGAGGCCATTTACGGCTCGGGCTTGGGGCGAAGCGACAAGGCGGATCTATTGACCGGCATGGCGCCCCTAACGGGGCTCTTGGACAAGGACCTGCCCCGCAAACTGCTCGAGCGCAGGAGGGACATCATGATGGAATCCTATGCCTACGAATTGATCAAAAAGGAAGGCTACGAGGAAGGGCTGCGGTCCGGAGTTCAACAGGGAATCCAGCAGGGAATTGAGAAGGGAACTCTCAATGCATTAAGGGAACTCATCCTGGAAACCTTGGATGAGCGATTTGAAGAAGTGCCCAGGAACCTTCGCCATGACCTCCGCAAGTTGGAAGATCCCCATGAACTGAAACTTCTGTTCAGAAAGGCACTTCGAGCCGAATCTCTTCATGAATTCCAAGAAGCATTGGAACGATTTCTCGATTAGGTCCACCGACGGAGCCTTTCGTGGGAGAAAGTGAGCGGCGAAGCCGCGAATTGTCCCTCATGGAGCGGATGGTCCGGGTGGAGTAGGAGCTCAAGACCTTCAGGGAAATCGAGGCGGCCCGTTTTGGAGCCGCGGACAGGCGCTTCGAGGCCTTGGATAAGCGCCTGTCTTTCCTCCAGTGGATGATCGGAATCGGTTTTTCCGCCATCGCCCTCCTCGTGGGCTTGGTGCGGTTCAATCCTTGAGGGTTCCCCCCTCCTCTTCTCCTAGGAGCCTGTCCGAGAACTCCGCCAACCGTCACTCCCGCGCAAGCGGGAGTCCATAAGTTGCCGGAAATCCTGGATCCCCGCTTTCGCGGGGATGACGAAGGGCCACTGAACGGCGCAAATCCGCCGTTGTCGGGCAGCCTCCTAGCCTGTCCAGAAACACCGAAAGGACCTTTTCTCACGCAGCCCAGCCCCGGAGGGTTGCGCAACGACGAAAACCGATGGCCGGTTTTGATAGGATTTTTGCCGGCCCATCGGGCTCTTATGGAAACCCGGAAAGTCCCGTTCCATTGCCATCCCTGAGAACCGAAGCTATTGTCTATCCGTAGACACACCCAACGGCGGTTTCATTTCTCACGGGCCGCCATGTCCGGCGGGAACGGATCTTCAAGGCCGGAGAGCGTCGCTTCGGCTTCCAGGCGGTGGGGGTTGGAAAGACCAGCCTGGAGGGCTTCCCGGAGAAGGCGGCGGGCGGAATCAGCATCGCCCATGGCCGCATAGACCATGCCCAGGTGGTAGAGAATCATGGGGTCCCGAGGTTCTTTTTCCTGGGCTTCCGTCAGGAGCCAGAGCGCCCGGGCGTGCAGGGTCTTTTGGTGGTAGGCCCAGGCCAGCGTATCCATGACCCGAGGATCGTCGGGGCGGCCCTCGTAGGCCGCCTGGGCCAGCGCCAGGGCCTTGTCCGCATTGCCGCCCCTCTCCAAGAGAAGCCAGGCCAGGTTGTTGGCAAGATCGGGGGCGTGGGGATTCCGCTTGATGGCCTCTTCCAGGGTCTCCAGGGCCTCCCGTTCCCGACCCTCCCGAAGGTTCAGATCCGCCAAGGCCCGATAGAGGAGGGTTTCCCGGGGAAACCATTGAATGCACCGCTGAAGGGTCTCTCTTCTTCCTTCCGACGCATCTCCGGCCCCGCCCGTCTTGTCCGTCAGGGCTTCGAGGCATGCGGAAAAGAGCCGGGGAAGGTCGGATGAGCCATCTTTCGTCCACTCTCCGGCCGCGAAGGACAAGAAGGGATCGCGGGGCCGCGATCTTCTGAGATCCGCCAGAACCCCTTCCCCGCCATTCGCTTCCGGAGAGGCGGCCAGCCTGCGGTAGAAGAGCCACGCATCGGCCTTGTCGGGGTATTTCGCCAGGAGGCCTTCCATCTGCTCCCCGGCCAGATCTTTTTCCCCCGCTTTCTCCAAAACCAGCGCCTTCATGAAACGAGGGGCGGGATCCTCGGGCGCAAGGAGCTCCGCGATGTGAAACTCCTCCATGGCCCCCGCCAGGTCTCCCTTTCCCAGGTAAACGGCGCCCAAGAGGAGCCGCACCTGAACGCTTTCCGGCACCCGTTCCACGAGCCTCAGCAGGTGCGCCTCGGCCTTCTCCAGTTCCTCCAGGCGATAGTACACGGCGGCCAGGAGCGTCTCCGAATCCACCTGGTGAACATCCAGGATCAGGGCCTGCATGAAGTGCCGAACCGCCAGGTGGGTGTGATTGGCCGTAAGATAGGCGATTCCCAGCAAGTAATGGGCCATGGGCAGATTGGGCTCCCAGTCCACGGCCGTTTCAAAGGCGGCGATGGCGGGCGTCGCCTCTCCCCGGAGAAGATGAAGCTTCCCCTTGAGAAGCAACCGTTCCAGATCATGGGCCCCACCGTCTTCCAGAAGCGCCAGCTCCCCGGCCGCCTCGTCCAGCAGCCCGCGGCTCATGAGCACCTCCGCCAGCATCTTTCGCGCGTCCCGATTGCCCGGAGCGGCTTCCAGAATCCGGCGAAGCATCTCTTCCGCCCGATCCCATCGACCCAGGGAATGGAAAAACTCGGCGTACTCCTTTTGATAGGCAGGATTGTCGGGAAACCTGGCCACCAGATCTTCCATGACCGCCGCCCCCCTTTCGGGAAACCCCCGGACGCGCCAATATCCCGCCAGAAAAAGGAGAAGATCGGGCTGGGACGAAAACCTATTTCGATAACGCTCCACCAGGCCGTCGCCCTCCTCCGGCCGGCCCAGCGCCGCATAGCAGCCGGCGAGCTTCAGGGCCGTTTCGGCATCGCCCGGTTCGCTTTCGAGCGCCGTTTCATAGGCTTTCAACGCATCCTGCACCCTCCCCAGGGCCAACCAGTAGTCTCCGAGGAGGTCCTGGAAAGACGGATCCGCCCTTCCCTGCGCAAGGACCTCCAACGCCCGCCAGGCCGCGGCCAGGTCTCCCCGAGCGATCTCGATTCGGCACAAGAGCCGCCACGGCTCCGCGTCCCTGGGGGCCAATTCCACGGCCCGCAGCAGCGCCTCGCGGGCTTTTTCCGTGTCAGCCAGTTTGAGAAGCACTCGGGCCATGCGCACATATCCATCGGGATCCTTGCGCACGGAGACGGCCTTTCTCCAGAGCCGGAGCGCCTCCCCGTAATCCCCCTGAGCCTCCAAGTGCTCGGCCCTTTCCGCCAGACGCGCGTACCGGGCCTGGGGATCCAGCGTGCATCCTCCCAGCAAGACCGCGACGAGGAGCGCACGAAGCACGAAAAAGGTCTTGTGTGGTCTCACTCGGTTCCCTTTCCGAGAATGGGCGATCTCACCCGTTTTCAGGTGCGCCCATTCCGCGGGTTTTCGCGTCCCTTCAGCGGGGCCTGAAAACAGCCGCGAGCATCCCCACGGCCAGCGTCGCGATCACGCCCAGCGCGATCTCGAACTTGTGGGAAACGATAAACCGCAGCACATGGAACACCCAACGAAAGATCCACGGCAGTTGCTGCGCCCTGGAAGGAGAAATCGTTCCCGGGCGGATGGCCGCCTCGCCCTTTTCCAGTTTCTCCTGTTCCTGTTCCAGAAGAATCCGGGTATCCAGGGCGGCAAAAGTTGCACGGTCGGAAGCCAGCGGATCTCCTCGAGACTTCTCCTCCTCAGCCAAGGCGACCAGGGGGCGGGCGATCCTCGCCAGCCGCCCCACCTCGCCGGCACGGTCTTTCCCATCGCCCACGGCGGCCGCCGCTGCATGGCGCTTTCGTCCATCCAGAGCTCCCGCATCGGCCGTCGGTCCCGTTTCGCTCCGGCGCCCCTCCTTTTGATCCGCCCCATCGGAGCGCCTCTTCGTAAGATCCTCGTAGGAGGCGGTTTCCGCCAGTTCCCGCCGGGCCAGGGCCTCCAGTTCCCGGGCCTTGGCCTGGATCTTTCCATAGTCGAGCAGGATCTTCTTGAGTTCCAGATTGGCATAGAGAAGGTTCGCCAACCGAGCGTCCAGAGACGTTTCCTTGACGATCATGACCTTGATCGGCTTGGCGAGAGGGATCCGAACCAAGGGGACAAAACGGGGATTTGCGGGGCAGATGAGGGGGCGGCCTTCATTGGCTTCCCCGGGCTGATTCACCAGGTCGTACAAGACCCATTCCCCTCGGGCTTCCGAAAGGGGCACGTAATGACGATCCACCGGAAAGGTTCCGGGCATGCGAAGGTCCGTTTCGATGTAGGACGAAAGAGCGGGTCGCGCGGCCAAGATCCAACCCGCCGTCCCACCCAGGAGCAGGAGGAAAAGCCACAGATCCCGAAGATCCACGCATCGTCTTTTGCAAGAAACCGCCCGCCGGCAGGTTCTCATCGAATCGGGCTCCCTCACACTTCGGGTGAACGATTCCGTTATACAACAGCATGAAACCTATGGTCTCCGAAGGCCCCGTGCGCCCTTGGAGAGAGCATGACGGACAAGAAGCAGAGGAGGCATACGAAGCCAGTGGGACCGTAGAAAAAGAAACCTCTGGGACAGGACCGCCAGAGGACCGACTCCGCACAGATCGCCCGACATCAGCGCCCTTTCCATGGCCTCCACCATAAACCGACGCACCACGGCCCCGGCTCCCGACTCCCTTTCCACCACGTCCAGCACCGGCCGCGGGACCGGCGTTCCCATGACCCGCTGAACCACATGCAAGGCATAGGCAAGGGGGCGCATCACACCCAGCCGGCCGGCCCGGACCGGAAGTTCCTTCCAGAAGGAGTCACCGGGACTCCACAGCCTCAGCAGGGCGTCCAGATCCACCACGTCCCTCAGGGATCCCGTCACCACGCCGTCCTGGAAGAGATGCACCACGCTGTGGAGCACTATATCCACCATGCTCAACACATGATAGCCTTCCAGTTTCGATCTTCGGGCCGATTGGAAAAAAAGGTCGCTGTCGATCCGGATCCGCCCGGTAAGGGGCAGAATGTTGTGGTGCACATCCACCACGCTTCCCCGGTCCCTGTGGCGAAGCGGAGGGAGTTCGTGCATCCAGTTTCTATAGTAGCCCTGATCGTAAGCGGAGTCCTTGACGGGCTCCCACCCCTTTTCCAGGAGGGCCCGTTCCACGGCGGGCAAATCCCCGCGCCGGACCAGAATGTCCACATCCGCGGAAAGGCGGCCGCGCGCAACGTCCAATTCTTCCGCCACGTAAGCGGCCCCCTTGAGAAGAACGACGGGCCCGCTCACATCCCGAAGGGCCCAGCGGATCCGGTCCAGTTCCCAGAGGACGGCCCGGCGGTGCGCGTCGGCAAGGCGAACGGCCGCAGAGAGATGCCGGCGGACCCGATCGGACAAGCCGCCCGCCAGCCCCTCCTCTTCCGTCAGGCAGGCCAGGCGTCCCAGAAGATTGTTGCGGCGGGCGACACGGAGTATCCTGTCCCACTCCCCTTCTCCGAAGGACCGGATCACCCTGGGCGAGCTCAGGGCCACCAGGAGGGTCTCCACCGTCATCTCTTTCCAAAACGCGTCGCATTCCATGCTGTATCCGTAAGATCCCAATGCTTTAGAAGATCGTGTCGAACCAATCCAGGACCTCGGTTCCCTCTCCGTACGATAGCTCGAGGGCACGGCACTTGTCCGCGAGGAGGCCCAGAAGTCGGAACCCTTCCGGTCCCAGGATGTTGTAGTTGAAGGAGTTTTCCGCCAAGGCGTAGACGGCCCGGCTCGGGGGAACCGGGGCCGCCTCCAATTCCCTGCTCGATTGAAAGCGGGGAAAGACGAGGACGCCCGGTTCCGCCGGTTCGTGCATGCGCCGCACCGCATCCGGCGGCGGGACCACGTAGGCCATCTCTTCGTCCAGTGCCGGATTGCGGCAAAAGCCGCCCACGGACAGTCGGGGGGCCAGGGTGCGTACCACCTGGATGGAACGCCCCTTGAGCGAGACCGGCCGGGGGATCGGCAACAGAGCGCCGGAGCCTGGATCCACGATGGCGAATTCGTCGGAGAGAAGGCGCCATCCCCGATCCATGAGAAGTGCGCAGAGCGTGCTCTTTCCCGATTCCGGCTTGCCGATAAGCAGACAGGCTTTGCCGCGCCTTTCCACGACCGCGGCGTGGATCAGGAGCGCCCAGTGCGCGTGGCCGGCGATGCACCAGTTGAGGCCCCATTCGAACAGGGGCACGGCCATTTGGTGAGGATAGGGATGGAAGGGGCGGTGGTCGTCCAGGAAGAACAGGAGCTGCGGTCGGATCCAGCGGCGAAGATTCCGGGGGCGTTCGATCCGAATGTGAAAGTCGGCAAGGGACGCCTCCTCGTTAAGGGGAAAGGCTTCATAGTGGGTTCGAAAGAAGCGGGCGATGGCGGGAATGGAGGTCTGCAGATGAATCCGAAAGGGCCCCACATCACAAAAAAACCTTCCTCTTGCCATGAGGAAGGCCAAGCGTTCCAATGGATGATCACCCACCGTCACGGGAACGTGCGCTCGATGAGGCCCGATTCGTCCATATCTCGAAGCAGCGCCATGAGCTGATCTTCCAGATCCTTCGTCCTCTCTAGATCGAGCTGGTTGCATATCCGGTCGATGATTTCCGGCGCCGCTGCAGGCCCGTTTTCCAGAAAATCCAGAACAGCCTCAGCGATGGGACTCAGGATATGGGTATCACCTGAAAGCTCGTGAAACAAGACCGTCTGGTCCCAGTCATATCGATTCGTTTTGACTTTCTTCAGGCGCCACTTTCCGTTTTCCATCCGCATCGAAAACTACTTGCACCATCTGGGGAACCACCGGCACCAGAAAGATTTCTTCGGATATGTCGTGGTCGTCGTAGTCGTCTTGCTCGTATCTCCGCCTGAAGCGCCGGAAAGGTTCCCCGACGCGTCGTTTCCGCAACCCAGTACGGTCCGGCTCTTGAACGTGAGCAACAACGGGACGCCCACCAGAACGGATCCGCGGATCAAGGTGCGGCGGCTTTCATCGCAAGGCGACGCAGGTTGCGTCCGGTTTCCACATGGTTCTTCAGGTCTCTGCATCCGGGTGGTTCCTTCCGGCCGATTTTTCTTTTCGGGCATTTGCCGTCTCCGCTCCCCGCCGACTGCACACGTCCGCCTCACTGGTTCCGGCTCCCCTATTAGTTTAAGCAAACTTCATACCACTGCGGTCGACAACAAGGAAATCCCTTAACTTCTTGATCCTCCTTACTTTGCATCTCGAATCGGCTTTACCGGCTCCCCGGCATGTGCAAGAAAATACCTCACCTGCGCCAGTCCGTTGCACAAGTGGATGAAAATCTTTGCACATACTTGCGGCTACTCCGGAACGTTGCACTCTGGGGGCTTATCCGCGAACAGGTTTGCTTACAACCGACAAAGGATCCATCTTCTTTCGTAGCCGCAGGTCTTCAGCCCCGCAGAAAGGCCCCATCATAACCCAATGAAGTGGCAGGCAATTCCGATGACCCATCCGATGTTCGATGATCCTCCGCAGCCCTGAAGGGCTGCGCTACGAGAAAAGCGGTCATCCGTGGCGTTTTCAGATAAGATATTGGGAGCGTGTCCGAGAACTCCCCCACCCGTCACTCCCGCGCAAGCGGGAGTCCATAACTTACTGGATATTCTGGATCCCCGCTCCCCGTTCAAGCCGGGGACGAGCTTCGCTGGGATGACGAATGGGCGTTGAAGGGCGCAAATCGGCCATTCTCGGACCGGCTCCTAGGCCCCGTGAGTGTCCAAGCCCCCGGGCCGGGTGCGGGCGCAGGCGCCGCAGCGGGTGCAGCGGGTTGTGGTGTCGCAGGCGTCCGTGGGGCGTTCTTCCAGGGCCTTTTGATACTCTTCCCAGAGATGGCTTCGCTTGATCCCGTGGTCCAGGACTTCCCACGGGAATCTTTCGTCGGGCTCGCGCTCCCGTAGGACCCAGAAGTCGGGGTTGTGGGGCGATTTCTTGAAAACCTGGGTCCAGCTCATCCCCTCCAAAGCCACCTTTTCCAGCATGTCCGCCACGCGCCGGTCGCCTCGGGCCAGGAGCGCCTGCACGTAGGCCCACTTGGGAAGATCGAAGTGGACCCGCACGTTGGCCACCTTGCCCAGGGCCTTTCGGATCCAGCCGGCCTTTTCCTTGAGCGGCCCCACCCCCGCGAACGGAACCCACTGAAACGGCGTGAAGGGCTTGGGCACGAAGGAATGGATGCTCACGGTGATGGTTCCGATCCGCTTCTTCCCCCGGCTTCGTTCCAGCACGTGGTGCTTGATCCTTTTTACCAGGGCCACCACGGCTTCCAGATCGTCCCGGGTTTCCGTTGGAAGCCCGATCATGAAATAAAGCTTGAGGTGCAGGATGCCGCACTGGGTGAGCCGTTCGGCGGCTTCCAGGATCTCCGCCTCCGTAAGATCCTTGTTGATGACCCGCCGGAGCCGTTCCGATCCCGCTTCCGGGGCGATGGCCACCGCTTTCAGGGCGCTTTCCCCGGCGCTTTTCAGGATCTCCGGAGACACCCGGTCGGCCCGAAGGGACGAAAAGGTGAGTTGAAAACCTTCGTCGAGAAGATCCCGGCAGAGGCGTTCCACGTCCGGATGATCCGCCACGGCCGCGCTCACCAGCCCCACCCGGCCCGTGTGGTCCCGCCACGACCGGACCGCGGCCAAAACCGATTCGGCCGACCGGAACCGGGGCGGCCGGTAGATGAAGCCCGCCGCGCAAAACCGGCAGCCGCGGCCGCAGCCCCGCCCGATCTCCACCAGGGCCGTTTCCGAAAATTCCGTCTCCCGGCAGACGAAGACCGACTGGCCGGGGGAATCGTCCAGGCTCGGCGCCCGGGCCGCCCGGATCCTCTTGGGAAGGCTTCCCTTTTTCCTACGGAATCCTACCAGCAGTCCGTCCGGACCGAACCGGGGCTCGTAGAAACGCGGCACGTAGATCCCGGGAACGTCCGAAGCCAGCGCCTCCAGGAGATCTTCCCTGGACATGCCCGGCCGTTCCAAAAGGTCCCGCCACTTTTCCACGAAGGCCGGAAGGATCCCCTCGGCTTCCCCCACGAAGACCAGGTCCGCGAAGGGCGCCAGGGGTTCGGGGTTGAGGAAGGCCGCCACGCCGCCCACGGCCACCAGGGGATCGCCTTGGCCGCGATCCGACGCCCGCACGGGAAGCCCGGCAAAGCGGATCATTTCCAGGATGTTGGGATAGTCGTTTTCGAAAGGAACGGAAAAGGCCAGAAGGTGGAAATCCCCGGCGGGGCGGCCCGATTCCACAGAGATGAGACGTTCCCGGCCGGAACGGAAGGCGGGCAGAAGATCGGGGTCGGGATGGAAGAACCGTTCGCAGGAGACGTCCGGGGCGGTGTTCAGCAGCCGGTAGACCACCTGAAAGCCCAGGTTGGACATCCCCAGGCGGTAGGTGTTGGGAAAGGCCAGGGCGATCCGGATCCGTCCGCCCGGATTGACCGGAACCAGGGCCTTTTCTTCCGCCATTCTCGACTGGTGGCGGCTGGTCTGCTTCCAGCTCATGCGATTCTCCACCCGGACGAACCCGGCGCCGATCCCGACCGGCCTTCACCGGACCGCCAGTGCAGCAGAGGAGAGGAACCGGCGCAGGCGTTGTTACCGAGGTCCGGTGGGGGCGAAAGATTTTTCGACCCTACGACCTGGGAGCTTGCCCGAGAACGCTGGGGATGACCGCTTTTCTCGTAGCGTAGCCCTTTAGGGCTGCGGAAGACTGCCGGGCGTCGGATGGGCCATCGGCTATTGCCGTCACTTCATGGGGTTGCGATGGCCGTCTCCCGCGGGGCTGAAGCCCCGCGGCTACGAAGGGATCCCAGGTCCCCAGCATCTTGAGCCGGAGAGCCATTGTCGGACAAGCTCCTCGGAGCTTGTCCGAGAACTCCCCCCACCGTCCTTCCCGCGCAGGCGGGAGTTCATGAGTCCGGCGGGAAGTCCGGCGGGCGGGGATCAACCCCGCCCCGACTCGGCTCCGGCCGGGACGGAAATCGCCGGCAAGCCGGCTCCTCCGGACAAGCCCCGTGCGAGGCGGTTTTCTTCCCGGTCCGCCGGGGCCGTCCTTTGGGCACACAAGGGCGGAAGAACCACAGGGCGTCGGTACGGCCTCTTTTCAGTCGGCCTGGCGCCGGATGAAGGTGGGAATGTTCCAGTCCTCCTCGTCCGTCGTTCCTCCCGTGAGTCTTCTGAAGAAGCTTCGCCTCCGGGGAGGTTCTTCCGTCAGGTGATCGTCCCGGACCATGGCCGCCTGGGGCAGCACGGTGGTTTCCGGCACGCCGGGGATGATGGGTTCGGGCTGCACCGGCTGCATGGGCCGCATGCGCGCGGTCCGGGCGGTGGTCCTCTGGGCCTGCTGCTTGGGCTGCCCGATGCCGGTGGCGATGACCGTCACGCGCAGCTCGTCGCCCATCTCCGGATCGATGGTGGTTCCCAGGATGATCTGGGCCTCGCTGTCCACTTCGTTATAGATGATCGTGGACGCTTCTTCAAACTCATACATCCCCAGATCCGGCCCGGCGCAAATGTTGATGAGCGCCGCCCGGGCTCCATGGATGGAGATGTCTTCCAGGAGCGGGCTGGAGATGGCCTGCTGGGCGGCTTCCACGGCCCGGTTTTCGCCCTTGGCCACGCCGGTTCCCATCATGGCCAGGCCCATTTCGCTCATGACCGTCTTCACGTCGGCGAAATCCACGTTGATAAGACCGGGGTTCATGATGAGGTCCGAGATGCCCTTGACGGCGTGGAGCAGCACGTTGTCCGCCGTCTGGAACATTTCGAGAAGGGTCGCGCGCTTGGCGGCCAGGCTCGTGAGGCGGTCGTTGGGGATGGAGATGAGGGTGTCCACCACTTCGCTCAAGGCCTTCAGGCCCTGGTCCGCGTTGCGCTGGCGCACCCGGCCTTCGAAGGTGAAGGGCTTGGTGACCACGGCCACCGTGAGGGCCCCCACTTCCTTGCAGGCCTTGGCCACAATGGGAGCTCCGCCCGTGCCCGTGCCGCCGCCCAGGCCCGCGGTGACAAAGACCATGTCCGCATCCTGGACCGCTTCCCGGATCTTTTCCATGTCTTCTTCGGTGGCCTTGGCGCCCATCTCCGGGTCGCCGCCGGCTCCCAGGCCCTTGGTGAGATTGGTCCCCAGGGGAATCTTGACGGCGGCCAGGTTCCTTTCCAGGACCTGGAAGTCCGTGTTGGCGGCGATGAACTCCACGCCCTCCATGCCGGCTGCGATCATGTTGTTGATGGCGTTGCCGCCTCCTCCGCCGATCCCCAAGACCTTGATCCGCGCACCGTTCCTTCGGATGTTTTCCATGTGATTCTCCCCCTTTCTCGTCCCTTGTGTGTGCCCTTGTGCGGCCCCGACGGGCGGTTCCCAAGCCCGCCCCGAACGGAACCGAAATGACCTTATTGACATTCATTGGCGTTCATCGGCGGTTTCCTCCCGGGGGGCTGAAGCCCCCCGGCTACGAGATCACCCGTTGGTTTCGTAGATCCCCCTGTCGTGGGGGTCTCAATCCGCTAAAACTCCTTCAGGATGCGCTTCAAGTACCGCCAGAAGCGGCCCAGCGGACCGGCGTCGATGGTCCGACCGCCGCCGAACCGGGGCCCGTGCTTCTGCCCGTAGAGGAGAAGGCCCGTGGCGGTGGAATAGACCGGATTTTTCACCACGTCCCCGAGACCGCCGAACCGGTACGGCACCCCCACGCGGACAGGCAGGTCGAAGACCCGCTCGGCCAGGTCGCGAATGCCGGGAAGGAGCGACACGCCGCCCGTCAACACCACTCCCGCATGCAGGTTTTCCAGGTACCCGGAACGGATGAGTTCCAGTTCCGCCACTTTGAGCATCTCCTCCACGCGGGCTTCGATGATCTCCGCCAGGATGGACCGGGCCAGCTCTCGCGGCTTTTGGCCTCCCACGGAACCCACCTGGATCACCTCCTGGGGATCCACCCGGTCCGTGAGCGCACAACCGTATTGTTTCTTGATCTTTTCCGCCTCGTCGATGGCCGTGCGCAGCCCCACCGAGATGTCGGACGTCACGTGGTTTCCGCCCAAGCCGATGACCGACGAGTACCGAATGGCCTGCTCCCGGAAGACCACCAGGTCCGTGGTGCCTCCGCCCATGTCGATCATGGCCACGCCCAGCTGCCGCTCGTCGGGATCCAGGACCGATTCGCTGGAAGCCAGGGATTCCAGGACCACGTCCAGCACGTCGAGCCCCGCCTTTTCGCAGCACTTCACGATGTTCTGGAGTGCGCTCACGGCCCCCGTCACGATGTGCACCTTCGCCTCCAGGCGCACCCCGGACATGCCCAGCGGATCCAGGATGCCTTCCTGGTCGTCCACGATGTACTGCTGGGGCAGCACGTGCAGCACCCTCCGGTCGAAGGGCATGGCGATGGCCTTGGCCGCCTCCAGCACCCGGTCCACGTCCATGGCCGTCACTTCCCGGCTTTTCACGGCGATGACGCCGTGGCTGTTCAGGCTGGCGATGTGGGTTCCGCCCACCCCCACGTACACAGCCGAGATTTCGCAGCCGGCCATGCGTTCCGCTTCCTCGATGGCCTTTCGAATGGCGTGGACCGTCTGGTCGATGTTGACCACCACCCCGCCGCGCATGCCCATGGAGGGAGTGGTGCCCACGCCCACGATGTCGATTCCCTCGGCGGTCACCTCCCCCACCACGGCACACACCTTGGTGGTCCCCAAGTCCAGTCCCACAATCAGGTCGTCTCTTCGTGCCATAGCGGTCCTCTCAGCCTTGTGCGGTTGGGCGCGGTCCCCACGCCATCGAAGAAGTTCAAATGCCCCGGGCCGCGGCCAGCCGGGCCCGCAGGCGCGCCTGGTCCCGAAAGTCCAAGTCCACCCCGAGCAATTCCGAAACGGATGGGTGCCGGGAAGCCGCTTCCAGCACCCTCTCGAGTCTCAAGAGTTTCCTGCGGCAGTCCCCCCGGCCCAGGTGCACGGTGAGGCCCCTCGGGTTCAGCACCAGGGTCGTTCCGTCCCCAGGATCCCAGCGGATTTCCGACACGGCCGACCGGAGGGACCCCAGCCGGGAATGCCCCTCGTCCGCCAAGGCCCGCAAGGTTTCCATGAAATCCCGAAAGTCTTCCAGGAACCGGGCGGGGACTCGGGAGCCCACCTGGGGCGTTTCTTCCCCCAGGCGGGTCACAAACGGCAGATCCAAGTGCTCTTGAGGCTTCGCTTCGGCAAAGAGCGTCCCGTCTTCGTCCATCAGCAGCGGAGTTCCCACCATGACCAGGGCCGTCGGCCGGCGTTCCACCACCGAAACCACCAGCCTGCCCTGGGGCTCCAACCGGACCTCGGCGGAGCGGACCCAGGGAAGGGCTTCCAGGCGCCGTCGAAGGTCATCCAGGTGCAGCTGCAGCATGTTGGCATCCCGGGGAACGCCCAGAGTGTTCAGGACGGTCCGACGGTCCACCCGGACGAGACCTTTCACGTCCACGGCCCGAAGCGCCAGAAGGGAAGAATCGAACACGGCCCAGTAGGCGCGGGAAAAGGTCACGCCGGCGGCCAGAACGAGCGCCGAAATCCCCGCCAGGAACAGGCCCACGCGCAACCAGTGGCGGGGGCCGCCCAAGCGGTTCGGATCCTTCCGGTATCGGTTCCCCTTCTTTTTCACGGCTCCAGCACCCGGACTTCCTCTTCCAGGATCACCCCGAAACGTTCGCGGACCACGGCCTTTACATGACGGATCAAGGCCTTCACATCCTCCGGCGCGGCGTCGCCGCAGTTGACGATC
The DNA here is from genome assembly GCF_900129305.1 of Desulfacinum infernum DSM 9756. Lineage (GTDB taxonomy): Bacteria > Desulfobacterota > Syntrophobacteria > Syntrophobacterales > DSM-9756 > Desulfacinum > Desulfacinum infernum. The sequence goes on from NZ_FQVB01000042.1 coordinate 15,612, forward strand.
CAATTGGCATGCACGGGAGACACCTGAGCCCCGCCGATCCGAAACCCTTTGAGCCCCGCCCGGTCGATCAGGGCCCCCGCCGGGGCTTCCGGAGGATTCTTGAAGATGCAGCCAGCCGACGGAAGATCCAACGGCTGGGTGGCCTTCCGTTCCTTCAGGAACCGCCGCATGCGATCCTGCACGCGGGCGGGATCGTCCGCGCGCAGATCCAACACCGCACCCAAGACAACGCATGGATCGGGGAGCTCCATGTGCCGATAGCCCGCCTCCAGTTCCTCGCAGCGTCGCCGGTGCACGGCCCCGCCGGCATCCATGTAGGAGACGGTTTCCAGAACATCGGCCAGGGATCCCCGGCGGGTCCCGGCGTTCATGACCAACGCACCGCCCACGGAAGCCGGGATGCCCACCAGGCCTTCCAGGCCCGACCAGCCGTAACGGGCGCATGCCCCCAAAAGGCGCGAAAGACGAAGACCCGCACCCGCCCCCACCCGGACTCGGCCCCCTTCTTCCCGCTCCCACCAGAGGTTCCCGGCGCAGCGATCCAGCACAATCAGCACCCGCTCCCATGTCCCGGAAGGAATCACCACGTTGCTTCCCCGTCCCAGCACCACCCACGGAACGGACGTTTTGCGAAGGCGCCGAAGGAGCCGCGCCAGGGCCTCCGCGGTTTCCGGCACGGCCAGGCAGCGAACCCTTCCCTTCAGCCGGAACGTGTTGAACCGCTCCAGGGGCACGTCCCAGGAGAAGGTGATGTCTTCAAGATCGCTGAAGAGTTCGTACCAGTGGGTCATGCCGTTTTTTCCATTCCCGCTGAGCCCCTTCGCAGCCCTAAAGGGCTGCGCTACGAGGAAAACAGCTGTTCCCGTTTTGCCGGACAGCCTCCCGTGAAGCGGCGATCCGGAAGGCGGGGATAAAACCCGCCCCTACTCGAGAGATCAATTCTTATTGCAAGGCCGCGCTTTATGCCCGCCCGGCACGCTCTACAAGGCGCGGGCGCCGAGCCGTTCCAGGAGATTGTCTCCCACCTGCCAGATGTTTCCGGCGCCCAGGGTGACCACCACATCGCCGGGCTGCACCCGCTGCAGCAGGGCCTCCGTCATGCCGTCCAGCGTTTCGCAGTAGGTGATGTCGTGGTGGCCGTAGCGGGCCACTTCCTCGGCCAGCCGCTTTCCCGTCACCCCTTCCATGGGGGCTTCGCCGGCCGCATAGATTTCCGTGACCAAGAGCACGTCGGACTGGTAGAAGCACTTGGCGAACTGGTCCATGAGTCCGCGGGTGCGGCTGTACCGGTGCGGCTGGAAGGCCACCACCTTGCGCCGGTCCGGATAGCTTTCTGAGAGGGCCGAGAGAACGGCCCGGATTTCCGTGGGGTGGTGGCCGTAGTCGTCCAGGACGAGAACCCCCGCAGCCTCCCCCTTTACATGGAAGCGGCGCTGGACGCCCGTCATGTCTTCAAGGCCGCGCTGGATGTCCTCCCAGCCCAGGTCCAATTCCACGCCCGCCGCCACGGCGGCCAGGGAATTGAGCACGTTGTGGCGGCCCGGGATGGGGAGCACCACTTGGCCCAGTTCCCGGTCCCGATGAAAAGCCCGGTAGAGGGTCCTGGGGCCGTCGACCCGCACATCCCTTGCCTGGAAGTCCGCCTGTGAGGAAAAACCGTAGGTAACGAACCGCTTTTCCACACGCGGCAGCAGGTGCTGGATGTTTTCGTCTTCCAGGCATAGGATGGCCTGGCCGTAAAAGGGCACCTTGTTCACGAACTCCAGGAAGGTCTCCCGGATGTGGTCCAGGTCCCGATAGAAGTCCACGTGCTCCAGGTCGATGTTGGTCACCACCGCAATGGTGGGCGAAAGGAGCAGGAAGGTGCCGTCGCTTTCGTCCGCTTCGGCCACCACAAAGTCGCCGCTTCCCAGCTTGGCGTTGGTTCCCCAGGCGTTGAGCTTCCCCCCGATGATCACCGTGGGGTCCAGGCCGCCCCGGGCCAGGACCGTGGCCACCATGGAAGTGGTGGTGGTCTTGCCGTGGGCGCCCGCCACCAGCACGGAGTATTTGAGGCGCATCAGTTCCGCCAGCATCTCCGCCCGGCGGATGACCGGCACGTTGCCCCGCTTCCGGGCGGCCACCACCTCCGGGTTGTCTTCGCGGATGGCCGACGAGAGGACCACCACATCCGCCCCTCCCACGTGGGTCGGGTCGTGGCCGATGAAGATCCGGGCGCCCAGGCTTTCCAGGCGGCGCGTGATGTCGCTCGCCCGCACGTCGGAGCCGCTGATGCGGTAGCCCAGGTTGAGCAGCAGCTCCGCGATGCCGCTCATGCCGATGCCGCCGATGCCCACGAAGTGAATATGTTGATAGCGCTTGTACACGGTCGCTCCTTCAGTTGCGTCCTCGGCGGCTCAGGGACTCCGGCGCGCCACGCCGAGAAGCATTCCCACGGCCGTGCAGCTCGCCGTCAGGGAGCTGCCTCCATAGGAAAGAAAGGGAAAGGCCAGTCCCTTGGTGGGAAGAACCCCCAGCACCACGCCCATGTTGATCCAGGCCTGGAAGGTCACCAGGCAGGTCAGGCCCACGGCCAAAACGGCCCCGAAGGGATCCCGGGCCCGCCGCGCCACCTCAAGTCCCTTCCAGAAGAAGAGCAACACCCCCAGGGAAAGGACGGCGAGCCCCAGAAGGCCCAGTTCTTCCCCCACCACGGCCACGATGAAGTCGGTAAAGGGCTCGGGCAGGTAGCTGAGCTTCTGCTGCCCCGCTCCCAGCCCCACTCCCCACAGACCGCCGGATCCAATGGCCACCAGGGACTGGATCAGGTGGTAGCCGGAATCCAGCGGATCGGTCCACGGATCCAGAAAGGCCAGGAGCCGCTCCAGGCGGTACGGGCTGGTCACGGCCAGCGTCCCCAGACCCGCCAGACCCACGGGAACGAGCAGAAACAGGTGGCGCCAGGGAACGCCGCCCACGGCCCAGAGCACGAAACTGATGCCCGCCAGGATGACGCACGATCCGAAGTCCGGCTCCAGCAGCAACAGCGCCGACAAGACTGCCAGCAGCAGGCACGTGGGAAGAATCCCGGTGCGGAAATCTTCCAGAGCCGTTCGTTTGGCGCACAAGTAGGCGCTGAGATAGACCACCCAAACCACCTTGGCGAATTCGGACGGCTGCAGGGTGAACATCCCGATCCGAAACCACCGTCGGGCGCTGTTGATTTCCACTCCCACACCCGGGATCCAGACCAGCGACAGCGCGATCAGGACGACCAGCAGCAAGGGCTTGGCCGCCCTGCGGTACCAGGAATACGGAATCCGTTCAAAGAACGCCGCCAGTGCGATCCCCAGCGCGGCGAAGAGGGCCTGCCGGGAGGCGTAAGGACCCAGGCCCATCCACACGTCGCCGCCTCGAAGCAGGCGCGGCGCACTGGCGCTGTACACCATGAGCACGCCGAAAGCCAGAAAGGCCAGCAGGAGCACCCAGATCTGCCCCCGAAGGCTCATGGGAAAGCGCGGCTCCCCTTCTTCGGCGGCCGCGGGTGAGCGCCCCGGAAGACCAGCTGTTGGCATGTGGATGGTTTCGGCTCTCATTCTTTTTCCGTGAGTCGTAAGTCGTGAGTCGTAATCCGTTATCCGTTATCCGTGAGCCGTGGTCCGTAGGCCGTGGTGCGTCGGGGGTTGGTCCCGGCCCGGCTCTTCTTTCCCCCCTTAATCCTTCAATCCTTAATCCTTTAATCCTTCAACCAGTTGTCGGAAATGTTCCCCGCGTTCCGCATAGTTGGCGTACTGGTCGAAGGAGGCGCAGCCCGGGGAGAGCAGCACCGTGTCGCCCGGCCGGGCCCGGCGCAGCGCCTCCCGGAACGCCTGGTCCAGATTTTCCACCGTCACCGTTTCCACAAAGGGCGACAGATCGGCCGCCACCTGCGGCCCCGCCTCGCCGAAGGCCACCAGAAAGCGGACCTTCTCTCTGCAAAGAGGCCCCAGGGACCGGAAGTCGGTTCCCTTGGCGCGCCCGCCCATGAGGAGCACCACGGGGGCTTCGCAGCTTTCCAGGGCCTTGGCCACGGCCCCCACGTTGGTTCCCTTGGAATCGTTCACGAACCGGACACCGTTCACCGTGGCGATCCATTCCATGCGGTGAGCCGAGGGCCGAAAGGAATCGATGGTTCGCTGGACGGCGTCCGGGTCCACCCCGCACAAGGAAGCCACGAGCGACGCGGCCATGAGGTTTTCCAGGTTGTGAACCCCCTTGAGCGCCCACCGGGACAGATCGAAGGTCTTCTTTGGCTGGTCCGGAAGGCTGATGAGAAGTCGCCCTTCGGCCACCGACGCCGCCGCTTCCGGATCGGACCGGGAAAAGAAAAGGACCCGGGCCTTCAGTCCTTCCGCCCACGTTCGGCACACCGGGTCGTCCCCGTTGAGGACGGCGGTCTGCGGCACCCCGGGCGATTCCCGGAACATGGAAAACTTGCTGGCGGCGTAGGCGTCGAAGTCCGGATAGCGGTCCAGGTGATCGGGGGTCACGTTGAGGACCACGCCGATGGTCGGGGCGAAGGTGGACGCCGTGTCCAGCTGGAAGCTGCTCACTTCCAGGACGCACCAATCGACGGCGCCTTCCGAAGGGGCGTTCCCGGTTTCGGCGAGCCAGTGGCACAGTGGAGTTCCCAGGTTGCCGCCCACGAAGGCCCGCATTCCCCCTTCTTTCAGAAAGGCCCCGATGAGTTCCGTGGTGGTGGTCTTTCCGTTGGTTCCCGTCACGGCCGCCACCGGCGCCCGACAGTAGCGCCAGGCCCATTCCAACTCCCCGATGATTTCCACCCCGGTTCGGCGGGCGGCTTCCAGGGCGGGAAGGTTGAGTGGAACTCCGGGACTCACCACGATGAGATCCGCCTCCAAAAAGTCCTGCAACCGGTGTTCCCCCAGGGAGAAGGCGGCCCCTTCCTTTTCCAGCGGCGCCAGGGCTTCCCGAAGGGCCTCTTGCGTGGCCGCGTCGGTTCCATGAACGCGATAGCCTTGGCGCAGGCCCCAACGGCAGGCCGCACGTCCCGACACGCCGAGCCCCACCACCAGGAGCGTCTTCCGCCGTTCCGACAGGGTTGCGGGGTTGGCGTTCATGACCGCACCGCCCTTTTTTCTTCCACCAGCACGTCGGTCACCTTCTCCATGGTCATGCCCCGGGATCCTTTCACCAGGATCCATTGGCCCGGCTGCCAACGGTCCAGCACGGCCCGGGCGGCTTCCCGGTGGGTGGCCGCGTGCACCGTTCGGTCTTCGGAAAGGCCGGATTCCAAAGCCCCCCGGCGGATGGCTTCGCCGTGATCGCCCATGGTGACCAGCAGGACGGGATCGAGTCCCGCCGCCTTAATCCCCACCGCCCGATGAAGGCTTTCCGATTCGGCTCCCAACTCCTTCATCTCGCCCAGCACGATCACCCGCGGAGCGTTCTCGGAGGCCTTCTGGAGGGTTTCCAGGGCCGCTTCCACGGACCGGGGGTTGGCGTTGTAGCAGTCGTTGATGAGAAAGGTTCCGTCTGGAAATTCCAGGGTTTCCATGCGCTGGGCAACCGGCCGGTGGGATGCCAGCCCCTTTGGAATATCTTCCGGGAAGGCCCCCACCGCCAGGGCCGCGGCGGCGGCCGCCAGGGCGTTTTGCACCTGGTGAAGACCGAGAACGGGCAGACGGATCGAGAGGGACACGCCGCCCACGGCCAAGCGAAACCGCGTCCCGGATCGGTCCATGACAGGATCTCCCGCCAGGTGCACATCCGCCGCCTTGTCACGCATGGAAAAGGTGGTCTTCCGGCACGAAAGTTGTTCCGCCCGGGCGCGGAGGTTCTCATCGTCCAGGTTCACCACGGCCGTGCCCTGGGAACCCAGCACGTCCCAAAGCTTCGCCTTTTCTTCCAGCACGCGGTCCACCGTTCCCAGGCCTTCCAGATGCGCCGGGTGCACGTTGGTGATGAGTCCCACCGTGGGCCGGGTCATGGCCGCCAGCCGCTCCATCTCGCCGGGCACGTTGATCCCCATCTCCACCACGGCCACTCCGTGTTGGTGGGAAAGCTGAAACAGGGTGAGGGGAACGCCGATGAGATTGTTGAAGTTGCCGGGGTTTTTGAGTACCGGCCGGCGAATCCCCAGGATGCCCGCCACCATCTCCTTGGTGCTGGTCTTGCCGTTGCTCCCCGTGATACCCACCACGGGAATCGCGGTTCGGGATCGCACATGGGCCGCCAGATCCCCCAGCGCCTTCAGGGTGTCCGCCACCGCGACCACGGCCGCCTTTTCAGGGAGATCCCGGGCCGCTTCTCGGTTGTGAACCAGCAGGCAGGCGGCTCCGCGTTCCACGGCTTGCGAGAGAAACCGATGGCCGTCGAAGCGCTCCCCTTCCAGAGCCACGAAGACCTCACCCGGCCCCACCGTGCGGCTGTCCGTGGAGATGCCGGTAAACGCAGGCAGTTGCTCCACGGACTCCGCGCCGGGCCGGATCCGCTCTCCACCCGTGGCTTCCAGGATCTGGGCGAGCGTCCACCTCATGCGCACCCCTCCGCCCTTGGTCGCTCCCTCCCGCCGGCGGCGCGCATCTGGAGCGCCTCCCGGACCACTTCCCGGTCGTCGAAGGGAACCACACTTGTTCCCAGGATCTGGTAGGTCTCGTGGCCTTTCCCGCCGACGAAAACCACATCGCCCGGCTCCGCGGCCAAAACGGCCGCCGTGATGGCCCGACGCCGGTCCACCTCCACGGCGTACCCGGTGGGAGGAATCGACGGCCCGTTCAGGGCAAAAAGCTCCTTCCCCATGGATTCCACGCCGGGAAGGATTTCTCGCACAATGGCTTCCGGAGGCTCCGTCCGGGGATTGTCGCTGGTGACCACCACCCGGTCTCCCAGGCGGCCGGCCACCTGTCCCATGAGAGGCCGCTTGGTTCGGTCCCGATCCCCTCCGCAGCCGAAAACCACCCACAGGCGGCCCCGGGTGAGTTCCCGGAGGCATTCCAGGGCCTTTTCCATGGCATCGGGGGTGTGGGCGTAGTCCACCACCACGTCAAACCCGTAGGGCGTGGCGATCCGTTGCAGACGGCCGTCCACACCTGCGACCGACCGGATCCCCTCTTGGACGGCTTCCAACGGAACGTCCAGCGCACAGGCCGCAGCCACCGCGGCCAGGATGTTGTAGAGGTTCAGCCGGCCGATCAGGGCCGACCGGATGGAGAGGGTTCCTTTGGGTGTTTCCAATTCCGCCCGAATGCCGTCCGGCCCCAGATGGAGACGACGGGGATGAACGGACGCTTCCGGGGCGTCGCAGGCATAGACGGTGGAAGAGGAAAGTTCTTCGTGCAGTCGCCGGCCGTAGGGGTCGTCTCCGTTCACCACGGCCGCCCGCGGCCCGGCGGATTTTTTGAGGTAATCCACGAAGAGTCGCCGCTTGGCCCGGAAGTATTCCTCCATGGACCCATGGAAATCCAGATGGTCCTGGGAAAGGTTGGTGAAGACGGCCGTATCGAAGGCCATTCCGTCCACTCGGTGCAAGGCCAGCGCGTGGGACGAAACCTCCATGACCACGTGGGTGATTCCGTCCCGGCGCATCCGATACAGAATTCTCTGGAGGTCCGCCGATTCCGGGGTGGTCATGACCGACGTTTCCGCCTCGTCCCCCCAGCGCACTCCCAGCGTGCCGATCACGCCCACCCCATGACCCGCCGCCGTGAGGATGGCTTCCACCAGCAGGGACGTGGTGGTCTTGCCGTTGGTTCCCGTGATGCCCACCAGGCAGAGGTCCGAGGCCGGGTGGTCGTAGAGGGCGGCGGCCGCAGCGGCCATGGCCCTTCGCGTGTCGTCCACCAGGACCACCGGCACGCCCAGATCCTTTTCCGGAAGCCTTTGGGTCAAGACGGCGGCGGCTCCGCCCGATACGGCCGCCTCCATAAAGGCGTGGCCGTCGTAGCGGCCGCCGGGAAGCGCCACGAAGAGGTCCCCGGGGTTCACCTTCCGGCTGTCGTAACAGATTCCGGAAACGGCCACTTGGACGTCTCCGGACACCTGCCGCGGCAAAAGGTCAGCGATGAGCTGGGAAAGTTTCTTGTTCAAGATCTCTTCCTAATCTGAGCGGTTTTTTCTTCGGGTGTCTCTTACACTGCGTGATTAGCGGGCGGGGATAAACCCCGCCCCTACCCAATGGGTCCGGGGCTTTTTGTAGGGGCGGGCTTTACGCCCGCCCTTCAGGACCTGTCCATGAGAAAGAACCGTCCAATTCAGGCTCTTCTTTCTTGCGTCTTGTGGGAATCGCCTCCCCGTTCAGTTCGCGCGCACGGCCTGTAGGGGAGAGTAATCATTCGCCCCTACGGGGGCCTGCTTCGGAAAAGGTGCGGTTCCTCCTTCCTGACCGTTAAAGATCCTTCAGTCGGATGGCCACCACGGCACCTCTTCGGGCCTGTTCACCGGGCCCCGGCTCTTGGTGAACCACCCGCCCGGAACCCTGTGGGGCCGCTTCCAGGCCGGCGGACTTCAAAACGGCCACCGCCGCTTTCAAGGACAGTCCACGAAGATCCGGAATAACTTGCTGTTCCCCGCGGGGAGGCGACTCCGCCTGCCATGCGGAGATCTCTCCGGCCGAGTCCCGGTCTTCTTCCCAGCGGACCAGCCGGGGCCGGTTGGAGCCGTCATCCGGTTCCTTGTCGGGCGGAACACCCAGGTAGGGCAGCGCCTTCTCCATAACGTGACGAAAAACGGGGGCCGCCACCACCCCGCCGTAGCCTTCCCCTTTGGGCTCATGGACCACCACCGCCATGGCCAACCGCGGGTGGGTTGCCGGGGCAAACCCCACGAAGACGGACGTCACCTTGTCCGGGGCATAGCGCCCGGTGCTTCGATCCGCCACCTGGGCCGTTCCCGTCTTCCCGGCACTGGTGTAGTCGGAAAGGGCCGCTCGGGTGCCGGTCCCCCCCGGTTGCACCACTTCTTCCATCATTTCCTTTAGATACTGGGCGGTTTTTCCGGACAAAACCCGGGTTGCCGGCCCGGGCGGCAGGGCCTTGATAAGCCGGTTCTCGGCGTTCACCACCGACGCCGCCACGCGCGGCGAACCCAAAACGCCTCCGTTGGCCACCGCCGCCACCGCCGTCGCCAGCTGGAGCGTGGTCACTCCTACGCCCTGACCGAAGGAAGCCACGGCAAAGTCCACCGGCCTCCACTGGGCGTAGGGGCGGAGCAGTCCGCCGGATTCTCCGGGAAGATCCACACCCGTTTTTCGTCCAAAACCGAACTGGACCAGCTCGTCGTAATAGCGCCGGGGCCCCAGGGCCTGAACCAGCTTGACGGCCCCGATGTTGCTCGACACCTTGAGCACATCCCGCACCGTGAGCCACCCGTGGGGGTGGACGTCGTGGATCGTGTGGGACGCCAGGCGCATCTTCCCCTCTTCGCAAAAGATGAGCTGTTCCGGTCCGTACACCCCCGCTTCCAGCACCCCGGCCATGAGAAACACCTTCAGGACGCTGCCGGGCTCGAAAACGTCCGCCACCACCCGGTTGCGCCACTGATCGGGCTGTGCCGACGCATAGGCGTTGGGATTGAACGAAGGATAATGGGCCATGGCCAGAACGCGAAAATCCCGGGCATCGAGAAGCACCGCTTCCCCGGCCCGGGCTCCGTGCTTGCGGACGGCCTCTTCCAGGGCCGCCTCGCAGGTGTCCTGGAGGAAGGCGTCCAGGTGGAGCCGCAACCCGTAGCGCTCTTCCGGAACCGGCGGCGAAGCATCCCGAAACCACACCCGGCGCCGGCCCCCGTCACGGAAGGCTATGACCTTTCTGGGATCCTGCCGGAGCAGTCCGTCGTAGATCTTTTCGATGCCCTCCAACCCTTTGCCGTCCACCCCCACGAACCCGATCACCTGGCCGGCCAGATCGCCGTAGGGATAGTAACGCCCCCACTCCATCTGCACCCCGATACCCGGAAGACGGGCCTCGGTGACCCGGCGGAGCTGATCGCTGGAAAGGCCCCGCTTGATCCACACAAAGCGTTTCTTAGCGCTCAGTTTTCCTTCCAGTTCCCGCCGGGACTCTCCGAGAACGGGCGCCAAGACCCGGGCGGTGCCAACGGGATCCGAGATCAGCTTGCCATCCGCATAGAGCGAGCCCTTCTGGACGCCTAAGGCCAGAGGGCGCCCCTGGCCGTCCCGGATGGTTCCCCGGTAGACGGGAACCTGGAAGCTTCCCTGCACCTGACCGATCTTGATCTCACGCCACTTGTCTCCCTGGACGACCTGCAGCCAGCCGGCGCGGCACACCAGCCCGACGCACACGAGGATCCCGATCACCAGAAGCGCACCGCAGCATCGGCGGAATCGCGCTTCCGTTCGGAGTCTTTTTCCATCCTCGTAAGACGTCATGAACGCCCTCATCCCATGCGCCGGATTACTGCGTCACTTGGGATCCGCAAAGGTCCACAAACGGTCGCCCCTGGCCGGCTCCAGCCCGAAAACATCCCGCCCCAGCTCCCGCAAACGCTTGTGGGAGCGCAAGTGCGTCCGCTCGATTTCCAGCCGCCTGTGGACCTCGTACCACTTGCCGTACGCCTGCTGGAGCTGCGCCACCCTGTAGGCACAGCGCGTTTGCTCCACCTGGAGGTAGACGAAGCAGGCGGCCAGAACCAGAACCGCCCCTCCCAGAAGGAAGCCCCAAGATTTCCACGACATGACGCCCCTCCGGAGCCCTTGACCCTCCAGACGCCCGGGTCGTCGGTCGGGGTTAAGCCCCGCCCCTGCCCAAGGAGTCCATACATTATCCAGGAGGCTGTCTGACAATGGGCTCTTTGCCTCGCTTTGTCTCCATCCGTCATCCCCGCGAAGCTTGTCCCCGGCTTGAACGGGGAGCGGGGATCCAGAATTTCCGGGAACCTATGGACTCCCGCTTGCGCGGGAGTGACGGGTGGCGGAGTTCTCGGACAGGCTCCTAGGAGGCTGCCCGAGAACTCCGCGGACGACCTTTTTTCTCGTAGCGCAGCCCTTTAGGGCTGCGGAGGAACCCCCGGCCGTCGGATAGGCCATCGAGTATTTCCCGTTACTTCATGGAGTTGCGATGAGCCTTTCCGCAGGGCTAAAGCCCCGCGGCTACGGGGAGGACCAAAATCCCTCGACCTTGTAAGCCGCAGGGCCATTGTCGGACACGCTAGGGGCGTGCTTCACGCGCTGCCTGTAGGGGCGAATAATCGCCCCTACAGCCGCTCAACGGCACGCAACCGGGCGCTCCGGGCCCGCGGGTTTTCCTGCACCTCCTGCGCGGACGGCTTGACAGCCTTGCGCGTAAGAAGCCTTGCCAGGGGACGCCCCTCACACCGACACACGGGAAGATCGACCGGACACCGACACGCCCTGGACCAAGCCTTGAACGCCCGCTTGACCAAGCGGTCTTCCAGGGAATGAAAGGTCACCACCGCCAATCTCCCGCCCACGGAAAGCAGATCCAACGCCTTGCCCAAAAACCCCTGGAGCACCTCCAGTTCCCGGTTCACGGCCAGCCGCAGGGCCAGGAAAGTGCGGGTCGCGGGATGGATGCGCCGGGTGTCCGCCGTCCGGGGAACCACGGATTCGATGAGAGAGGCCAGCTCAGCGGTGCGACGGAAGGGTTCTTCCCGGCGCCGCTCTGCGATGGCCCGCGCGATCCGGCGGGAATACCGCTCCTCGCCGTACTCGGCAATCAAAGCGGCCAACTCCTCTTCCGGAAGCTGATTCACCAGATCGGCGGCGGTCACCGCAAGGGAACTGTCCAGGCGCATGTCCAGGGGGCCATCCTGCTGGAAGCTGAGACCCCGGGAGGCGTCATCCAACTGGATGGACGAAACCCCCAAATCCAGGACGATGCCGTCCACCCCTTCCCACCCTATCCACGCCAGGATGTCCGGAAGCCGGTCAAAAGGGGCACACTCCGCAAGGAACCGGTCCCCGTAAGCGGAAAGCCTTTCCCTTGCACGCGCCACCGCCGCTTCGTCCCAGTCCAGCCCCAGGAGCCGCCCGTCGGGGGACGCGGCCTCCAGGATCGCCTCTGCATACCCGCCCCCGCCCAGCGTGGCGTCCACGTAGCGGCCTCCTGGGCGGCAGGCCAGCAGTTGGACGGCTTCCCGCATCAAGACAGGACGGTGTTGCAACATTGAGCGCCTTTCCATGACCGTCCGGATTCCCCGCGCCCCTTTTCCCGTCAATCCAGATGGCGGGCCACTTCGCTGAAGGTCTGGTCATACCGAGCACCGGCAGCCTCCAGCCCCTTGTGCCAGCGGTTGGTATCCCAGATTTCGAAGGAATCCAAAACGCCCACCAGCACCACTTCCTGGTTGATCCCCGCCCGCTCCCGATGGAGCGCGGGGATCAGGATCCGACCCTGCTTGTCGAATTCGCATTCCACGGCACTGGAGACAAAATAGCGGACGAACTCCCGCACATCCTTGTTGAGGGCCACCTTCCTCAGGAGTTTATCCTCGATCTGTTCCCACTCCTCCGGCGGGTAGGCCTCCAGGTGGTCCTTTCTCATGGCGAGCACCAGCCCGTCCGTGTAGCATTCCTGCAATATCTCTCGAAACTTGGTGGGAATGCGCAGGCGCCCCTTGTCATCCAGGCGATGAATGGACTGACCGCGAAACCGCTTGGACTTCAGGATGCCCACTTGTTCCCCCTATTTACCCACTTTTTACCACTTGGCTTGCTTTTATCACCCCCCTTCCGGCCATGTCAAACCCATTTTTTAGCAAAAAAATCTTTTTTTTTAGCCGGTTACTCCAGTGGGATCCGGTGGACGCAAGAGGGAAATCCCTCCCTGGCAGAAAGGCAGCTCCCACCTTCTATTCATTTTCTTCAGGGGCGCCTATGGGCGTCGGTTCGTGGTTCTCGGATGAGAGATCGTGGCAGGGTTCGTCGCACAGCAAGGCTGGAAGAGCGATTGGCGGGCGGGGATAAACCCCGCCCCTACTCAACAGGTCCATTTGCCTCCTCAGAGGCGGGCTTTACGCCAGTCCGCCGGAAGCTCGCGATGAGGAAAAATCGTCCAATTCAGCCCTGTAAGAGCCGACCTTCCGGCGATCCGAATCGCGGCCAAGGCCGCTTCTACAACAAAAAAGATTCATTGGCGTTTATTCGCGTTCATTCGCGGTTCTCTTTCTCATTCGCTTTCCCGGACTTCCAGCAACACGCGGGTGATGCTTTTTCCCCGCATCTCCTCCACCGTCAACTGGTAGGGGCCCACCTTCACCGTATCCCCCTTTTGGGGAATGCGGCCCAGCTCCTTCTGGATGAGCCCGCCCATGGTGCGTACTTCCTCTTCAGGCAGGCGCGCTCTCAGCCATCGGTTCACGTCCCGCACCGATACGCGCCCGTCCACGGAATACCGCCCGGGCGCCGTCTTTCGGACCCACCGCGCCTGGGGGTCGTGCTCGTCCTCGATTTCCCCCACGATCTCTTCCAGGATGTCCTCCATGGTGACGATGCCCACCACGTTGCCATATTCATCCACCACGAGACTCAGATGGGCCTGCTCCTTTTTGAAGCTCATGAGCTGCATGCCGATGGTCCGGAGCTCCGGAACGAAGTGGGGCGGTCGAAGCAGCGCCTTCAATTGGAACGACTCCTTTCGGGCCTGGAGCAGGAAGTCCAGGGCGTGGATAAACCCCACGATGTTGGTGGGATCCCCCTTATAGACGGGATAACGGGCATACTTGTGCGTTTGAATGACCCGGAAGACCTCTTCGTAGGGTGCCTCCAGGCGCAAGGTGACCACATCCCGAATGGGCACCATGATGTCTCCCACCAGCACCCGATCCAGGGAGAGCACCCCCAGCAGCATGTCCTGCTTGGCATGGTCCAGGGCGCCGTCCTCTGCCCCGGCCTTGATGACGAACGCGATCTCCTCTTCGGTGATCCCCTTACGTCTTTCCGGCTTGGAAACGCCTAGCACCCGAATGATTCCACTGGAAATCAGAGTGAGCAGACGTACCAGGGGGTAGAAGAGTCGGATGCAACCATTCATCACCACGGCCGTCGTCACGGCGATGGAATTGGGATAGTAGGCGGCGATGGTCTTGGGGGTGATCTCCGAGAAGATGAGGAGAAAGACGGTCACCAGCCCCGTGGCGATGAGAACGCCCTCCTGGCCGAACAACCGGATGGCCAACGCCGTGCCGATGGCGGAAAGACCGACGTTCACCAGGTTGTTGCAGAAAAGCAGGGTGGCGATGAGCTTTTCCGGCTGACGCAGGATGTTGCGGGCCAATTGGGCCCGTTTGTCCGACCGGGCCTTCTGGCGCAATTTGATGCGATCCACCGCCATGAAGGCCGTTTCCGAACCGGAAAAGAAGGCCGACAACATCAAGAGCACCACCATGATCGTCAGATCCACCGCCATGAATCTCTTCTCCCTCCTAACCCAAGTTTGTCACTTTTGTGTGTAAGTTACTGATTTTGTTGTAGAGTGTTTTCAAATTCTACACTACAAATTTTTCATTCGATGGTGGTCAGCCTCCTTAATGGTCGTACCGGCAGCCCGAGAGCATTGTAAATTTTCACGTGAACCGGTTCCGGCTCGGACGTGTGTCGTATGTGAATGGCCTGCTCTTTGTCATTGACCATGCTGGTGGTCACCCGCACCTGGCCACTCAGATGCGTTCGCATGGTGGCCCAGTGGTGACGAATTCCGCTTTCGCGAAGCGTCCTCTGGATGACGCACAGCAGATGGTAAGCAAGGACGGTAACGAAAAGGTGTCCCTGAATCC
>NZ_FQVB01000011.1 GCF_900129305.1 Desulfacinum infernum DSM 9756
TTACCATCTGCTGTGCGTCATCCAGAGGACGCTTCGCGAAAGCGGAATTCGTCACCACTGGGCCACCTTGCGAACGCATCTGAGTGGCCAGGTGCGGGTGACCACCAGCATGGTCAATGACAAAGGGCAGGCCATTCACATACGACACACCTCCGAGCCGGAACCGGTTCACGTGAAAATTTACAATGCTCTCGGGCTGCCGGTACGACCATTAAGGAGGCTGACCACCATCGAATGAAAAATTTGTAGTGTAGAATTTGAAAACACTCTACAACAAAATCAGTAACTTACACACAAAAGTGACAAACTTGGGTTAAGAGGGCCAGCATTGGGGAGCACTTTTCGAAAACACGGAAATGCATAAATAAGTCATTGCAGATGTCCCCACCATTCGCATCACCCCTTCCAACAACTCCCTCAAAGGGCTCAGCAGCCTGCAACGCAGGAAAGTCGGTGCGATCCAGCTGCCAATGATCCGGCTGGTGAGCCCCGAAGCATAGGTCTCGGTGCTCCTCACCAACCTGCTGCAGCAAGCCAGGTTCCCCAAAGAAAAGAACATTGAGCTTTGTTTCCGTCGATGGTCAGTGGAAGACCGGTACGGAAGCCAGAAGGGCGTGCTCGAGATCAAGACGCTTCTTGCCGCAACCTCGATGACCATCACGTCAAAGGTCGAGGGGCCCAAGAACGCTGGATTTGACTTGAAAGTCACCAAACGATCCCCCAACAAGCGGTGCTCAGAAAGGATGAAAAGGATTAGGTCAACGGCATGGCCGCCCCCCCGTGGAGGCCGCTACTTTCCGATGCAAAAGCGAGAAAAGATGCGATCCAGCAGGGCCTCATCGGCTTCCAGGCCCAAGAGGGCATCCAGCTCCTTGCGGGCGGCCCGCAGCTCCTCGCTCACCAGTTCCGGAGCGGACTCCGGATGGGGCAGGGCGCAGGCCCGCTCCAAGGCCTCCAGGGCCCGAGCCAGACAGTCCCGCTGGCGGCGGTTCACGGCGAAGGTGGATTCCGCCGAAAGCAGAATGTCCTTAAGAACCCGCCTTTCCAGCACCTGTTTCAACCGCTCGGCATCCTCCGCCCTGAGGGCGCACATTTCCAGGATGTCGCCCTGCAGCCCGTAGCGGCTCCGGGCCGCCTCCACGCCGGTCGGGCCCGGGCGGTCCGTCTTGTTGAGAATCACCAGCATCCGTTTTCCCGCAATCCTCCGGTGGATCCGGTCGTCGTCCTCGGTCAGAGGCCGGCTGTGATCCAGGATCCACAGGACCAGGTCCGCTTCGTCCACGCTGCGAAGCGTTCGCTCGATTCCCATGGATTCGATGGCGTCGGGCTTTTCGCGGATGCCCGCCGTGTCCAGCACCCGAACCTGGATCCCGGCCACCCAGAAGCTGTCTTCCACCACGTCCCGCGTGGTTCCTTCCATGGGGGTCACGATGGCCCGGTCTCGGCCCACCAGGGCGTTCAAAAGGGAAGACTTCCCCACGTTAGGTTTTCCCACCAGAACCACCGAGAGGCCTTCCCGGAGCACCCGGCCCTCTTCGTAGCGGGAAACGATCCGCTCCAGCGCCGGGATCACCCGGGCGCGCACACGGTCCAAGAGCGCCTCCAATTCCGGCTCGCCCTCGTCGGAAAGATCGTCTGCAAAGTCGAGATGCGCCTCCACCTGAGCCTCCAGATCCATGAGGAGCTCCCGCCAGCGGTTCACCTCCCGGCCGAAATCCCCCCGGAGGTGACGGGTAGCCTGACTCAGGGCCTTTTCGGATCTGGAATGGATGAGGTCTGCCACCGCCTCGGCTTGGGAAAGATCCATCCTCCCCGACAGGAAGGCCCTCTGGGTGAACTCCCCCGGTTCGGCCAGCCGCGCCCCTTGTCGCAAGACTATCTCCAGCATCCGGTTCAGAACGGCATAGCCGCTGTGGCAGTTGATTTCCACCACGTCTTCCCCGGTGTAGCTGTGCGGGCCGGCCATGTAGCTCACCAGCACTTCGTCCACGGGATCACCCGTTTCCGGATCCCGGATCCAACCGTAGACGAGCCGGTGGGACTCAAACGCTGCGGGGCGTTCTCCGTTGGGTTTCACGAAAAGGGAGTGCAAAATGCGGAGGGCATCGGCCCCCGAAATCTTCAGGATCCCGATGCCCCCGATGCCGATGGGTGTGGCGATGGCACAGATTGTGTCCCGGCGGCAGGCAATGTCCATCGTGCCTCGATGCAGCCTCCTTGGGTCAGGCGCTGGTCTTGGCTTCGGCCACGGAGCTGGAATGGCCCTTGCTCTTCTTGACGGGGTAGATGACCACCCGACGCATGGTGCCTTCGCCTTTACTCTTGGTGCGAACGTCCTGATCCTCCTTGAGGGCCAGGTGGATGATGCGCCGATCCTGGGCGTTCATGGGGCCCGTGGTGAGCGGGCGTCTGGATTTCTTGACCTTTTCGCTCAATTGGAGGGCCAGCTCGGTCAGGCTTCCTTCCCTCTTGGAGCGGTAGTTTTCCGTGTCCACCACGATGGGCACGTTCTTGCCCATCTCGCGGCTTACGATCTTGTTGACCAGGTACTGCAGCGCGTTGAGGGTCTTTCCCCGCTTGCCGATGAGGAGCCCGGAGCCGTTGCTGACAATGTTCAGGTACACGCATTCTTCGCGGACTTCCGCTTCCACGACGGTGGGCACATCCACGTATTTCAGGATCTCCGCCAAAACCTCCTTGGCCCGTTGGGATGCCGCATCCAGCGGGGTTTCCTTGGGCGTTGCGCGGATCCGGGCCTTCCGCGCCCCCACGATGCCGAAGATGCCCGAGGAGCCCTTGGAAAGGATCTCGATGTCCAGTTGTTCCTGAGGCAGATGGAAGGCGTCGCAGGCGTTCTGAATCGCCTCTTCCAATGATTTACCTTCGAATTCCTGCGTTGGCATACTCTCCTCCGTTTGTCTTGCGCAGCGCATGCGTCGTATTCGCCAGCCGAGAGCGGAGGGCGCCTGGTTAAGCGGTACGATTGATCCAGTACTGCTGCACGATGGACAAGACGTTGTTCACAAGCCAGTATAGCACGAGCCCCGACGGAAAGTTGATAAAGAAGACCGTGAAGATCACGGGCATCATGAGCATCATCTTTTCCTGGCGGGGATCTCCCGACGTGGGCGTCATCTTCTGCTGGATGAACATGGAGGCTCCCATGAGCAGGGTGAGCACGGGCAGACCGCCCAGATAGGGAATGTCGAAGCCCACGTTCAGCCGATCCGGGGCCGTGAGATCGTTGATCCAGAGCCAGAAGGGCTGGTGGCGCAGTTCGATGGCCCCGTAGAGCATGCGATAAAGGGCGAAAAAGACCGGGATCTGGAGCACCATGGGCAGGCAGCCCCCCAAGGGGTTCACCTTGTAGGTGCGGTAGAGCATCATGAGCTCCTGGTTGAGCTTTTCCCGGTCGTCTTTGTACTTTTCCCGGATCTGGGCCATCTTGGGCTGGATCTTCTTCATGACCTGCATGGACTTGTAGCTCTTGTGGGTCAAGGGCCAGAAAAGGATCTTGATGATGACCGTCAGGATGATGATGGCGATACCGTAATTGTGGAAATAGTTGTAGAGCCATTTGAGAAAGACCAGGAGGGGCTTGGCCAGAAAGGTAAACCAGCCGAAATCGAGAGCCCGCTCCAGATTGTGATCGGCCAGCTTCAGGTGGTCCATTTCCTTGGGACCGAAGTAGTACTTGGCCGGGATGACGGCCTTGGCTTCCGGAGCCAGTTCGAAGGGATCCGTCAGGAGCACCATCTGCACCAGGCCCAGGTTCTCGTCCACCAGCCGGGGCACCAGTTGGTAGTGATCTTCCTTGAGGGGCACCGTGGCTTGGAGGAAGTAGTTGTTCTGATAGCCCATCCACTGCACCGGCGCCTTGAAGACGGGCGTCTCCTCGGCCAGGTTCTTCCGGTCGATGTTCTCGAGCTTGCCGTTCTGAAGCACGCTCACGTGCGCTTTGTTGTAGTCGTTTTCGTTGGCATCAAAGGGCAGGGCATAGGAGCTGATCCCCAGCTGGTCGGAAAGGGCCTCCGTTCCCAGGTTCTCCACGATGACGTCCACCTGGACGGTGTAGGTGTCCGCAGCGAAACGAAAGACCTTGGTCACCCTGGCCACGCCGGGTTCCTCGGCCGTAAAGGTGAGCACCGCTTCCTTCTCGCCTCCGTTGATTCGAACCTGCTCGGGAGCCGGGCTTTCGAAGTTTTTCGTGGCGAAAGACCATTGCGGGTGCTTCAGAAAATCCACGGCCAGCGGGTAGTAGCCGGCTCCCTGGGCCGGGATGAGATCCATGGGCGGGGAGTCAGGATCCACGGCCTGGCGATGCTTCTTGAGTTTGAAGCTTTCGAGGCGCGCTCCGGCGGACGCCACACGGGCCGTGTAAAGCGGCGTATCCACTTCCCAGATCTTGATCTCCACCGGCTGCGTATCGGCATGGGCCCGGGGGATGGCGTTCAAGTCGGCTCCGGCATTGTTCGCCCCGGCCACGAACGGGGAAGCCTCTCCTTGACCGGGAGGCTCTTCCGAAGGATTCGAGGCGGCCTCCTGCTGGGCCGCCTGTTCCACGGGAGCCTGCGGGGTGATCCGGGGAGCCACGAAGACCTCCCAGAGCAGAACGACTCCCAAAGACAGCACAAACGCAAGCAGAGCTCTTTTTTCCATTTAACAACACTCCATTGGATGATCCGGTCTTTCCGGTACGGGATCGTAGCCGCCCGGATGAAAAGGGTGGCACTTCAGCAACCGCTTGATTCCCATGAGCGTGCCGTGCCAGGGTCCGTATTTATCGATGGCTTGAAAGGTATAGGCGGAGCAGGAGGGATAAAAGCGGCAGTTGGCTCCCAGGAAGGGAGAAACGGCGACCTGGTAGATGCGCACAAAGGCAAGCAATAGGCGTTTGATCATGACCGTCGCTTGGGATCCACCCCAAGGCACCGGTTGAGCAACTCGGCCATTTCGGGCATTTTGAGCCGCTCGGCGCCGGGCCGGGCGATCACCACGATATCCTTTCCCGGTCCGGGGAGGCGGTGCTTGTGGAGTCGGAACCATTCACGAAGGCATCGCTTGATGCGATTGCGCTGCACCGCGTTCCAGAACCTTTTCTGGACAATGAGGCCCAACCGATGATGTTCCAACCCGTTGGGAGCCACATTGACCACGAAACTCTTACAGGGAAGGCGGCGGCCTTCCCCTTTGACGCGAAGGTATTCCGAACGTTTGCGGAGCCGTTCCTGTGGGCGGAAACGGTAATCTCCTCGCTTCTCGCCGGCCATGGGAAGCCGCAACCCGGTTCCCGCGTTCAGACGGCCAGCCGCTTGCGCCCTTTTGCCCGGCGCCGCTTGATGACCTGACGCCCTGCCTTGGTGGACATGCGGACGAGAAATCCGTGGGTTCGCTTCCTTTTGAGATTGCTGGGCTGATAGGTTCGCTTCATTTTCTTCTCCCCTTCGATCGTCGATATGCTCAGGCCCCACGGCCTTCGTTGACCTGGCCAAATTCACTCCGGCGGAGCTCTTAAGGCCCCGAAAAGCGAATTTTTGCTTATAGTCAACGGGTCCTCATCTTGTCAAGGGCGGAAAAACCGGCGAGGGTGCGTTGGGGCCCCTTCACTCCATGAAGCGGCCCCCTGGGGAGGCGAAAGATTTTTCACCCCCACAGCAGGTGGAGAGCCTCACCAGGGCTTTAAAACACGGACAAGGCCAGTGGAAGTGGGGCTATCCTGGGGCCCCGCGCCCGCCATGGGGAAAGCGGATGAACCCGCCCCGTCATGCCTGTTCTTGGAAAAGAAGCAGCGGCGGGTCGTAGAAATCCGGCGGGGCCTCGCCCAGAATCTGCATGCAGGTGGCGGCGATGTTGGTGAGTCCCGGGGTCTTCACATCCGGGTCGAAGCGAACCTGCAGCTTCCCGGAAGGCTCATAGACGATGAACCAGACCGGGCTCAGGGTGTGCGAAGTCTTCGCCTTGGGCGTTCCGTCCGGGTGGCGCTTCACTTCCCCCGTCTTCTTGTCGATCTCGTACATCTCCTCGGCGTTTCCGTGGTCGGCCGTCACCAGCAGCATCCCGCCGGCTTCCCGGACCGCCTTCATGATCCGCCCCAGACACAGATCCACCGCCTCCACGGCGATGTGGGCCGCCTGGTAGATGCCCGTGTGGCCCACCATGTCTCCGTTGGCGAAGTTGAGCCGGATGAAGTCGAACCGCCCCCCCCGGATCTCCTCCACCACCCGGTCGGTGATCTCCGCCGCCTTCATCCAGGGACGTTCCTCGAAGGGCACCCGATCCGAGGGAATCTCCACATATTCTTCCAGCTTCTCGTCGAACTTTCCCGACCGGTTGCCGTTCCAGAAATAGGTGACGTGCCCGAACTTCTGGGTTTCGCTGATGGCCAGCTGCCGGACGCCCTTGGCGCACAGAAGTTCGCTCACGGTCTTTTCGATGTGCGGCGGTTCCACCAGGTAATTTTTGGGGATGTGGAGATCGCCGTCGTATTCCATCATGCCCGCATAGGCCACCTTGGGATACGGGTCCCGGACGAACTTGTCGAAGTCCTCCTCTTCGAAGGCGCGGCTGATCTCGATGGCCCGGTCGCCCCGGAAGTTGAAGAAGATCACCGCGTCGCCGTCCCGGATGGGACCCACGGGCCCCTGCTCGTCGGCAATGACGAAGGGCGGCAGATCCTGGTCGATGACCCCCGGGATTTCCTTGCGATAGGCCTCAACGGCTTCCCGGGCGCTTCGAAAGGTGCGGCCCTTGCCCGCCACGTGGGTCTCCCAGCCGCGGGCCACCATGGACCAGTCGGCCTCGTAGCGGTCCATGGTGATGGACATGCGCCCACCACCGCTGGCGATCCGATAATCCACTCCCGCCCGGGCGTTCAGGTCTTGAAGGTACGCTTCAAAAGGGTCCACGTAGTCCAACGCCGACGTCTCCCCCACGTCCCGTCCGTCCAGGAGGATGTGGATCCGGCATCGGGGGATCTTTTCCACGAGAGCCGCCCGTTCCAGCATGGCTTTCAGATGGTCCAGGTGGCTGTGCACGTTCCCGTCGGAAAAGAGGCCGATAAAATGAAGCGTTCCGTTGTGTTCCCGGCAGAAGTCCACGAGCCGCCGCCACGTCTTTCCCTGGAAAAGGCGGCCGGTCTCGATGGCTTCGTTCACCAGCCGGGCTCCCTGGGCGTAGACGCGCCCGGCCCCCATGGCGTTGTGGCCCACCTCGGAATTGCCCATGTCCTTGTCCGAGGGCAGGCCCACCGCCGTGCCGTGGGCCCTAAGGAGCGTATGGGGACAGTGGGCCAGCAGCCAGTCCAGGTGGGGCGTGAGGGCATCCGCCACGGCGTTGCCCTCCTTCCTTTCCGAAAAGCCGATGCCGTCCATGATGACCAGCGTGAGCGGGCCCTTTAACCCGCCTTGGAGCAACCGTTGCCGTTCCATAGTCTTTCAGCGTTCCTTCCACACGGGTTTACGTTTTTCCCGGAAGGCCGTCACGCCCTCCTTGGCGTCCTCGGTGGTGCAGAGCCGGGCAAAGACCTCGTTCATGTACTCGAAGGCCTGGTGGTATTCCATGTCCGCTGCGGTATAGAAGCCGCTCTTGGCGATCTGCACCGCGATGGGACTCTTTTGGGCCAGGGTGGCGGCCCATTGTCGCGCGGCTTCGTCCAGCTCCCCATGGGGAACCACCCTGTTGAAGAGACCCTTGGCCAGCGCGTCTTCGGCCTTCAGCAGCTCGCCGAAAAGAAGCATTTCCAGGGCCACCTTGCGCCCCACACACTTGGAAACGGGGATCACGGGTCCCACGCAGTTGAGCCCCACGTTGATGGCAGTCAAACCGATGCGGGCCTTTTCGGACGCGATGGCCAGATCGCAGGCGGCCACAAGCCCCGCCCCGTTGGCCGCAGCGGTCCCCTGGACCTGGGCGATCACGGGCTTGTTGAGGCGGCTGATGGTGATGAGCGGCTCTTCCATGTGGGCGATCCACCGGCGCAGCTCCATGGGAGTCTTCCCCTCCAGCTCGGTGACGTCGATTCCCGCGCAGAAGTGCTTCCCCGCCCCCTTGAGAAGGATTACCCGCACCTTGGGATCCTGATCCAGAGCCTTCAGAGCGTCGTTCAATTCTTCCGCCAGTTGGGTGGTGAAGGTGTTGAGATGGTTGGGCCTGTTGAGGGTGATGGAGCCCACGAAGTCTTCACCGATTTCCACGAGAATGGTCTGGTACGACATGGATCCCTCCTCTTTTCAGATGGGGTTCGCTCCCGGCCTCTTACCTGTACCGGTAACCCCGGGGCCGCTCCCCGAGGATCACCGTCACCCGGTCCCGATCTCCTTCCCAGTGAACCACGTCCAGGCGCACGCGGTCCCCCGGTCGGTGCCGCCGAAGGGCCCGCATGAGGTCGTCGGCGCTTTCCACGGGCTCCCCGTCGATTCCCACCACCACGTCACCGCCCACGATGAGCACGTAGTTGCCCACCTGGGCGCGGGCGTGGCCGCCGCGAAGCCCCGCCTTGTCCGCCGGTCCTCCCGGCACCACCTCCACGATCATGGCTCCCCGGGACACGCTCAGTTGCAGCGCTTCCGCAAAATCGGGAAAGAGGGTCATGAGGGTGGCTCCCAGCCAGGGATATCCGTAGTAGCCCTTTTCAATCAGCTCCCGGACCACCTGTTTGACCGTGTCCACAGGGATGGCGAACCCGATGCCCACATTGGCGCCCGTGGGGCTGAAGATGGCGGTGTTGACGCCGATCATCTTTCCCGACGAATCGATGAGCGGCCCGCCGGAATTGCCGGGGTTGATGGAGGCGTCCGTCTGGATCACGTCCTCCACCAGGGCACCGCCGGGAGAGCGCAGGGTTCGGCCCACCGAGCTGATGATCCCCGTAGTGAGGGTTTGGCCCAAGCCGAAGGGGTTTCCGATGGCGAGAACCTTCTGGCCCACTTTGAGGTCCTTGGAGCTGCCCATGGGGATCACCACCAGATCCTTCTTGGGCGCATCGATCTTGATGACGGCGATGTCGGTGTTGGGGTCCGACCCGATGAACTTGGCGGCGTACTTCTTGCCGTTGGCCAGGGTCACTTCCAGCTTGCGGGCATCCTCGATCACGTGGTGGTTGGTCAGAATGTAGCCTTCGTCGCTGATGATGGATCCGGACCCGGCGCCTTGCCGAGGAATGATGTTGAAGAAGAAGTCCCGCTCCAAGACGGTGCTGGTGATGTTCACCACGCCCGGGGAAAGCTTGCGGTACAGCTCGATGTTGTTTTCTTCATCCTCCGTCAAGGCCCAGGCCTTGGGAAGAACCAGGACCATCAGGCACACCGCCGCCACGGTCCCCCACCACGTCTTCCTCCAGAGCCTCATTTCACGCTCCTCCTCAGCGAACACGGGCAATCCGCCTCCAGATCCAATAGGCCAGCAGGCCCGCCAGGATGTAACCCAAATACCTGTTCAGCCAGTTCGTCATGCCGGGAACCGCCGCCTTCACCCGGTTGACCGGGATGGCGAACCCGATGCCCACATTGGCCCCCGTGGGACTCAAGATGGCCGTATTGATCCCCACCAGCCGCCCCCGGCTGTCCACCAGAGCCCCTCCCGAATTGCCGGGGTTGATGGCCGCATCCACCTGGATGAGATCTTGGAGCACCCGGCCTTCGTCCCGGATGGTCCTGCCCAGCTGACTGACGCCCCCGGCCGTGAGTGTATGGCCGAGGCCGAAGGGATTGCCCAAGGCATAGACCTTTTGTCCCACCTGCAGGGCGTCCGAATCCCCCAGTTCGATGGGAACCAGTTCCCTGCCCTCGGCCTCGATGCGGATGACGGCCAGGTCGTCTTCGGGAGAGATCCCTACCACCTCCGCGGGCCGGCGGCTTCCGTCTGCCAGCCGCACTTCTATGGCCTTGGCGTCCCGGACGACATGGTAGTTGGTGACGATGGTTCCGTCCGCCTTCAAAATCACACCCGATCCAGCCCCTTCCTGCGGAACGGGCCGATAGAAGAAATCGTAGAGAATGCTGGTGGTGATCACATTGACCACGGACGGGGATACCTTTTCGTAGACGGCGATGGTATTCTTTTCCTCCTGCAGCAGCGCCCGGCAGGTGCCGGGAACAAAGAGGCTAAGGACGAGCACCCAAAACCCCAGACGAAGGGCACCGAGCCGCCGATTGCCGGAAAGGGCCCTCGAGTTGCGCCAGAGACCAGGAATCGTTTTATCTCCTTCCATGAAAACTCCCACAGGGCAGATCCTTCATGGCCTACCAACCTACCAAAAAGCCACCGCCGCGGCAAACAGTCAACAGTTCCCTCTCCCCCACCGCCCGGAAACAACCCGTTGGGATCGCCTCGTTCCTTTCCTGGAACGGGTGGAACCACTTGGCGTTGCTCTTCGCCGTCCAGGCCCTGGTTCTGTTCGTCTACAAGGCGGCCAAGAACCAGGCCGGAAACCTGGATGTGCGGTGGGCCTTGAGCGCCCTGGCGGGGGGAGGTCTCTTTTGCCTCGCGGCCGGATGGCGGTCGCGGAAGCGGAAAGACCCGGGGTGGGCCCGGTTTGTGCCGGCCGGCTTCTACGGGCTTTTCATCTACTGTCTTTCGGGACAGTCCCTGGAAGGCGTGGAGCTTCCCATCCCCGGAGACTTTTTCCATCCCCTGGAATACGCTTCTTTGGGGATCTTGCTGGGTTGGGCCTGGGCGCATCCGCTCTGTAGAAAAAAATCCACCCATCTCATGGCCGCCGTTCTCGGCACGGGAAGCCTCTACGCCCTGACGGACGAATGGCACCAGAGCTGGGTGCCCGGACGCGTTCCCAGCTTCACCGATTTGACCTGGGATCTGGCGGGTCTCGCCCTGGGGGCGGCACTGGTGCTCTGGATGAAGAGAATTTCTCCGGGCTGGCGGTGCCCGGGCACGTAACGGGTTCCCGCTCGCGGAGTAAGTTCCGAGAGAGTCGCCTCTTGCCCATTCGCGCAGGGACGGTTCTCGAATCCGCCCCTCCATTGGGCGCTCGCCGCCGCAAGTTCCTGGACGGCGGAACGTTTATGTTAAACGTTCGCAGGCCCTTTCACGTATCGGCCGGGTCTTTAGAGTTTTTCCAAGAAAGGGAGAAGGAAGGCCGTGGCGGCGTGGGCGTAGAGACCGGCGGCCACGTCGTCGGCCGTGATTCCCAGACCGCCGTGAAGCTCCCGGTCCAACACGCTCACGGGCCAGGGCTTCCAGATGTCGAAAAGGCGAAAGAAGAACGCACCCACAAGGAGGGAAGGCCCCGTGGCCGGCAGTCCGATCACGGTCACCAGGTAACCCGCCAGCTCATCCAGGACCACCTGCCCCGGGTCGGGGTTTTCCAGGATTCGTTGCGCCCGGTCGCACGCCCAACAAGACAGGAAAAAGACAGCCGCCACCACCAGGCAGGCCCAGCCGTAAGGCAGCTGCGCCACCGCCCAGGCGGCCGGAATCCCCGCCACCACCGTGGCCACCGTTCCCGGGGCCGCCGGAGATCGTCCGAGAAAGCCCAAGCGAGCCAACGCCAAAGCCACCGCGTCCATCCCAGTCGGTTTATCCTCCATGGGCTCCAGCCAATTTTTCTGGTTCTCCGCGCCCCCTACCGGTATCATAAGGGGTTACGGCGCCACAAGCGCTTTTCAAACCTCTGGAGGCTTTGAACGAGGTGATCCCATGGCCCGAGCCGACCAGTCGACCATGCCGTCCGTTTCCGAAGATCCGCGAATCGTCTTTCGCGTCATCGACCCGGCGGACTACGCCCGCCACGGCATCGATCCCAGGGACGTGCCCATCGGGACCTACGCGGCCCAGGATCACCCGTCCTTTCTTCTCAGCCGCCACGGCGGAAACGCCTACGGATTCGGGCTGGTGGAACAGACCAAGCTTTCCAAAGCCGACTTCGAATTCCTCCAAGATCTGGACCTCACCGACCCGCAGGAAATCGCCCGCAATGCGGACCGCATCAACGAGATCTACAAGAAACTGGGACTTCTGATCCGCTTCTCCAGGGAAGGATCCCGATATTTCCTCATCCCCATCAACCTGGTGGCCCAGTCCATCCAGGACATCAAGACCAAAGCCGACGAGATCGAGCGGATCATCCTGGAGCGCATCAAGGAGACGGGAACGGAACGGCTGGACATCGGCCTCATGACACCGCCCAGGGACCTCATCTCCCACGAATTGGCAGCCCGCCTTTCCAACCACCGTCTGTTCATCTTCGATTCGCTGGACAAGGTGAGATCCTGGCGTATCAGCCTGGACGTGGTGATCTTTCCCCGGGACCCCTTCGAATACCTTCTGGATCAGCCCCTGCCCAAACCGGTCAAACGCCTGCCCCGGCAGCAACGGATGCTCAACTACGCAGCCTACCTGGCGGGAAAGATCCACGACCTCATGGAACCCGACGGCATCCTGCTGGTGGTGGGAAACTGTATCTTCTGCAACGAAGATCCGCGGGACTACCGGGTGGAATTCGATACCCCGGAAGACGCCAAGAATTTTCTGCTTTTCACCCACATCTACAAAACGCACAAACGCTACGGGGGAAACAGCCGGGTCTTTCACGTGCACCCCATGGACCTGCACTTTTTCCTCAACCAGAAGGACCTGAACGAATCGCACCTCAAGGAGCTCCTGGGCAGCCAGTCCCTCCAGGACCTGACCCTCCGGGACATCGACCGCCTGCCCCACCTGGACCGGCCCCTGCCCGACCATTACCAGAGCACGTCGGAACCCGCGTGGGACAGGGTCTTTTCCGTCTATTTTGAAACGGAGCTGGTTTCCAGCAAGTCTTCCGAATCCCAGGAATCGTACTGGAAGAGGAAGGTTCGAACGGATCGGCCCCTCCCCCACAACCTGGCCCTCTACGTGGGAAGGCCCAAGGCGCCGACCGCCAGCCTGGAAGCCCTGGAAGAGGAGATTCGCCGCCAGGGACAGCTCGGCTGCCAGCTGCCCCTGGTGGCCGCTTACCGGAACTCCTTCCGCTTCGTCCTGGACGTGCTCCACGCCCTGCACCAGATCCGGGAGGGCAAGCTCCACAAGATCCGCGAAGTGGAAAGGGACCGCCTCACCAACCCGTTTAGACGAAAAGGTTCTCGAAACGGAGACTTCCAGGCAATCCTCCGGCTTCTGCGCCAGATGAAGCGACTTAGGCGCATCGAAGATTACCTGAATCCCGACCACATCGAAGGGGCTTCCACCCCGGTGCTGGAAAACATCGAAAAGCTTTCCCTTCACGGTTTCAGCAAGACTCAGCTGAAGGAACTGGTCGCCACCGTGGTGGGGCACAGCTCCATGAGCCGCGTGGTTTTCGGCAAGATGCCCGCCCGAAGCCTCAAACCCCTCACCGACATGGCGGCGACCCAAAATCCCTTCGAAGCCCTGGAAACCCTCCGGGTGTGCCGGCTCATGACCGTAGCGGAAATCGCCGCCGCCCTGGGCGAAAACTTCACGGCCGCGCAGGCGGAGGAGGTGTTTCGGGTTTATGACGATGCGGTGCAGGTGGCCACCCAGCCCATGTTGGATTGGGACGCCCTGGAGGATGCACGGATCAGCGAACTGGGGGGCGTTCAGAACAAGGCTCTCCGTGAGATGCTCAAATTCTTCAACCTGTTCGAATTCCTGAACAACTGGCAGGAATTCCTGGACAAGGGCCCCCACGAGAAGGAGGTCCTGTGCGATTACGATCCCCAACGGCTGAAGAAACTGGATCAGGTGCTCACCTTGGCCCACACGGCCAATCTCTTCCGGGCCCGTTTCCGCGAAGACCCCATCCCGAGGCAGACCTTCTTCTTCCGCCAATTCCTGAAGACGGAATTCCACGGAACGGGCCATCTCTTTCCCAACTTGGGGCCGGAAGCGGGATTCCGCCTGCTTTGGGTGACCGTCAACGTGAGTCGGCACAAGATCGTGAACTTCAATCCCATCTTCGCTTCGGTTCAGCCGGAAAAGAGGCCGGAGCGGCTGGAAAAGATCCGCAGAAGCCTCCTACAGCTTCCCCCGGAATCGGTGAACACCGATTATCTGGAAAGAATCCGGACCCACCTGGCCCAGGGCCGTCCGGCCTTCATCAAGAACACGGGGATCCGGCTCATCCACAACCCCACCACCAAGGCCACAGACGTTTCCTACGTGGATGTCCATGAAAACATGAAACACATGGAGACGTTGCTGGCCCGCTTCGAAAACCGGAAGCTGAGGGACATCGCCCTGAAGGATGTCCAGGAGCTGGAACGCCTCTTTGCCGAGCTGGAAAGCTACAACGTCTATCTGTGCCAGGGCCGTTGCGAGGATGTTCCGGGAGAGGCCCCGGAGGCGGCCCAGCCGATCCCCATCAGTCAGCGCCTGGATTCCATCAAGGAAAGGATCCGAAACGTCTTTCTGTCCCAAATCTTCGTCCCTGAAGAAATCTACGACACGGTGGATCTCCTGGTGGGCCACTGCCCCACGCTGCTTCAGTTTCTGCTGCCCGAATTCCACACCCTGGGCCGGCTCATCGAAAACTGGCCCACCCGCAAGAAACAGTCCGTGGGCACCTACG
Source organism: Desulfacinum infernum DSM 9756 (assembly GCF_900129305.1). Classification (GTDB taxonomy): domain Bacteria; phylum Desulfobacterota; class Syntrophobacteria; order Syntrophobacterales; family DSM-9756; genus Desulfacinum; species Desulfacinum infernum. The sequence continues at coordinate 14,522 of NZ_FQVB01000011.1, forward strand.
TGATGCGCTGCCTCAACAAATTCCAGGCCCTCATCACCAAGGACAGGGATTCCTTCCAGGATCAAAACACCTTCTACCAGCTGGCCAAGCTGGAATTCGGGCCCTTGGCCGAAGAGGACATCGGGGCCAAGCACCACCAACTGGAAGCCTTGGAGCACCTGGTGGGGCGGATCCAGCAGCGCCCCTTGCTCTACCAAGCCTTCACGTTGGCGCTCCTCTTCCAGGATCTGGGTAAACTGGAAAGCTACGCGGAAGAAGAAGAGACCCTTCGCCGGATCTGGACCCACGCGGAGCGAAGCGCCCACATTCTCGAAAGGCGGGCCATTCTGGACCAGTACGGCCTGGATGAACCCCTGCAGCGCCTGATTCTGGACCTGGTGCGCCATCACGGCGCCATCGGCCACGTGATTCAGGGCGCCGAGCCCCTTTCCGCCCTGGACCACCTGACTCGGGAAAAGGACGACCGCCTCCTGGACGCCTACGTCCTCCATTGCATTCTGGCGGCGGCGGCCGTGGAGGAAGGCCTCATGACCGAAGACCTCCTGGACCTGTTCCTGGAATACCGTCATGAAGCCCTTCATATCATCAAATCGGGGGGAACCTGGGAAGCCCGCCTGCACGACGTTCTCACGGAAAAGGGACGGGCCCTGGTTCACGATCCCCAGTCCGTTCCCTCCGAAATGCACTTTCTTCTAACCCTGGACAGCACGCTCTGCTTCTTCCTGGACGAGAAAGACCACGACGAGGTGCTCTGGCGGGGGCGCCAGATCGCGGCTTTCGAAAGACTCTTGCACCTTCTGGAAATCCAGTGGGTGGACTTCAAGGACCTGCAGATGTTTTTCATGAATCTGCCGGCGCCTTTCATCTATCACCAGAAGGGCTTGAAGAGCATCGGCCTCGCGCATTTCGAGCGATCCCTGGAAAAGGCGGCCGCCGTTCTTCGAAGTCTCAGCGCCATGGAGCCGGAGGTGCGCTGTTATCTCCTCCACTGCCTGGATCCCTTGGGAGGAGCCTTCCGGATCTACGACTTTCACCCACTCACCCGGTATTTGACCGTGGAGGAAAGCATCAAGATGCTCGTCATGGGCCTTCACAGCTACCATGTGCTCATGGAGGAAAGCACGTCCAGGGGCCTTGTGAGCTTCCGGCCCCTGAGCCAGAGCGTCAAGCGGAAGCAGCAGGCCCTCAAGGACATCCTGGAGGACTTTTCCCTGGGAGGCATTCTGCGAGCTCCCATCGCAGACGGAACACGGAAGCATCTGCAGGGAGGTCTTCTTTTCGAAACGAGCCCCTTCGGACCGGGCCTGCGCATCGGATTCCGGGACACCCTGCACGTGGATTCCCTCATCCAGGATCTGCGCGCCGCTCGGACCCACGAGGAGCTGCGGACCAAGTATCGTTTCCATGTCAAAGAGCTTCAAAAGCTGCCCTCCGATACCGCGGAACAGCTGGACGCCCTCAAGCAAGCCTACCAGGAACACTTCCGGAGCATCAGCCAGGGCATTCTCAAGCAGTTCCAGGAGCGCCTGGCGGCCGTGGGCACCTTTTCGGAACTGGACCGGGTGCAGGCGGAGATGGAGCGGGAGATCGCCGAAAGCGCCCTTTCCGACGACGACGTCTTTCTGCTTCAGGAGCTGTTCGACTTCCATCGGTCCCGGATCCGGGACGAATTCCTTACCCGGGTGTCCACCACCATCTATGCCATGGACGATCCGCAAGCCCTGGATGCTTACTGGCAGGATTTGAAAAAGGAGCTCTTCCGCTTCCGCCATCATGTGGGCAAGGAATATGAATCCATGATCGCCGCCTACATCGACGAGAAAACCATGAACGTCAGGAGCTGAAAGGGAAAGGATCAGGAAAGGTCTTCCAGGGGTGTTTCTTCCTTGAGGGGAAGGATGAAGTAGAATTCATTTCCGAATTTCTTGGGCTCGCATCCCACCTGGCCGCCGTGGATTTCCACCACATTCTTGACGAAATGGAGTCCGTGGCCCGTGCCCCGTTCCTGGCCCACGTTGGACGCCCTGTAGCCTTCCTCGAAAAGACGCCGCGCCTCCTCGGGATCCAGAGGTTCTCCGGTGGTGAAGATGTTGAACCGCACGCCGTGAATCCCATCTCCGAAGTGATTCTTGAGGATCTTGCGATTGTAGGAAATGAGCTTGACCTTCTGGCCCCGGCTGTCTTCCACCGCACGGGCATACTTGACCGCGTTGGAGAAGAGATTGTCGAAGACCTGGGAAATGAGGCCCTTGTCCACGAAGAGGATCACCTCCTCATCGGGGATCTCCTCCAGCCGGTTGTCCACCACGATACCCCTCTTCTCGAAGACCGGCCGGTAACGTTCCAACAGGGGTTCGATGATCTCGGTCTTGAAGTTACAAGGCTGCTTGCGGAGCACGTAAGTCCCCTTTTCGAAATGGTCCCGCCTCAGCAAGGTTTCCAGAAAAAGGCTCGTGTGCTCATAGTGCTTGGTAAGCGCCCGGCTCTCCTCTTCCAGCGTCTCGTTTTCCGTGGACAGCATGTGGTAGATCTCGCACAGCTCCCGGCAGAGATCCTCATCCTGCGTCTGGGTGAAAAGGATGAGATCGCGCATCCTTTCCTGGATTTCCTTGTAGTTATCCAAGGATTTTTCGAGCCGCCGGATGAAGAGCCGGTAATAGAGATTTGGGGAGATGACGTTGTGTTCGATGTCGGCAACCAGCTGGTTGATGAACTTGATATGTTCCAGGTTCTGTTGAATCAGCAGCTTCTGGTGCAGGTTGTAGCCGATGCGGTTGGCCAGTTTTTCAAGAAAAAACCGACCCTTGTCGTCCACCTTCTCCTTGGGGAACACTTCGAAAAGACCCAACAGGTCGCCGCGGCTGCTGAAGGGAAGCCATTGGGTGAGGGCCCGGTTGCCCCGGATGGGAAAGAGGACCGCATCCTCGGATTCCTGGATCTCGGCGGGAACGGGAAGGGAAAACCGGAGCCGTTCTTCCGGGTTCGTGATCAATCCGTCGGTGCTGGTGCTCACCCGCTCCAGGCGCCCGCTCTTGCGGTTGTAGACATAGAGACGACTTTCCAGGTCGAAGAATTCCTTGGGGACCGCAACACAGAGGAGATAAAGGTTTTCGAGGCTCGTGTATTCCTGGGCCAGATCAAAAAAAGTGGCGAAGGCCTCCTCTTGGAGCCGTTCGAAGTTGTAGCGCTGGTAGGCTTCCTTCTTTTCCCGAACGCGCTGTCGTATGTCCTGCAAGGTGTCCTTGGACACGGCGCCCCCCTTGCTTCCCGCGGAACCGGTTGCTCACTGCGCACCCAGCGGAAACTCCATTTCCGACTTCAAATCCCTTTCCATGAGATCCCGCACTGCTTGCCGAGGGTCCTTGCCCTCGTAAAGAACCTTGTAGATCTGCTCGCTGATGGGCATTTCCACATCCATCTTGCGGGCCAGATGATAGACCGATTTACTCGTCTTCACCCCTTCGGCCACCATGCGCATGTCCGCCAGGATATCGGCCAGCTTTTCGCCCCGCCCCAACCGATAGCCCACGGTTCGGTTCCGGCTCAAATCCCCCGTGCAGGTGAGCAGCAGGTCGCCGATTCCGGACAATCCGGCAAAGGTCATGGGATGCGCTCCCATCTTGACTCCCAGCCGGGTGATTTCCGCCAGGCCCCGGGTGATGAGGGCGGCCCGGGTGTTGTGGCCGTAGCCCAGCCCGTCGCAGGCGCCCGCCGCCAGGGCGATCACGTTTTTGAGCGCCCCGGCCAGTTCCACCCCCACCTTGTCCCGGCTCGTGTAGACCCGAAACGTGGGGGTGTGGAAGATGCGCTGGACCTTTTCGGCGGTGGACAGGGAATCGGCGGCCACCGTGACGGCCGTGGGCGTCTTTTGCATAACCTCCCTGGCAAACGAGGGGCCCGCCAGGGTGACCACATGGGCTTCCAAAAACGGAGGAAGAAGCTCTTCCCAGATGCCCGACATGGTGAGCAGCGTGTCGTTTTCGATGCCCTTGGTGGCCGACACCAGAATGCAGCCCTTTTCCAGGTGGGGGACCATGAGGGACGCCACGCTGCGATACACATGGGACGGCACCACCATGACCAGCATGGAATGATCGCGAACCGTTCCGGCCAGATCGGTGGACGGAGCAATGTTGTCGCTCAGGCGAAAGCCCTTGAGGTAGTAGTCGTTTTCCCGGGTCCGGCGGATGGTCTCGCACAACTCCGGTTCATAGACCCACAGATCCACCCCATAGCCCTTCTCCGCCAGAAGTTGGGCCAGAGCCGTTCCCCAGCTGCCGGCCCCGATCACTGCGATCCGCTGCGATCCATCCACCAATCCTACTCCTCCTCGGATTCAGCGACCACGGCTGCATCCACGATCTCTTCGTCGTCGTTCAGATCCATCAACTTGACCCCCTGGGTGGAACGACCCATTTCCCGGATTTCCGCCACCGCCAGACGGATGAGGCGCCCCGTGTTGGTGATCAGCAGGACCTCATCGTCCTCACTGACCTGCCGAAAGACGACCACCTCCCCGTTCTTTTCCGTGATCCGCACGTTGATCACCCCCTGGCCGCCGCGGCCCTGGACCCGATAGGCCGAGGAAGCGGTTCTCTTCCCGAATCCCTTGCGGGTCACCACCAGGATGGAGCGACCGTCGTCGATGGTGTCCATTCCGATCAGTTCACTGCCGGAAAGCTCCATGGCCTTGACGCCGCGGGTGGAACGCCCCATGGGGCGCACGGTCTTTTCGCTGATCCGGATACACTTGCCCGCCCGGCTCATGAAGAAAAGATCCTGCTCCCCATCGGTCATGCAGACCGAGATGAGTTCGTCGCCCTCGTCGATCAGGATCGCCCGGATCCCCACCGAACGCGGATTGCTGAAGGCGCTCAGTTCCGTCTTTTTCACGATCCCCTTCCGGGTGGCCATCACCACGTAACGGCCCTCGTCGAAGGAGCGCACCGGCATGACCGTGGCCACCCGTTCGCCCTCCAGCAGCGGCAAGAGGTTCACAATGGCCTTGCCGCTGGCCGCCGGACCCACTTCCGGGATGTTGTAAACCTTCAGCCAGTAGAGGCGGCCGAAGGATGTGAACACCAGCAGGTAGTCGTGGGTGGAGGCGGTAAAAACGGAACGGACGAAGTCCTCTTCGCGTATGCTCATGCCCATGCGCCCCTTGCCGCCGCGGCGCTGGCTCCGGTAGATGTCCACAGGGGTGCGCTTCACATAGCCCGCGTGGGAAATGGTCACCACCACTTCCCTTTCGTCGATAAGGTCCTCCAGGCTCACATCCTTGGCGTCGGGGACGATTTCCGTCCGGCGCCCATCCCCGTAGGTGTTCACCAGTTCTTCCAGTTCCCCGTCGATGATCTGGTCGATGAGGGCCGGGGAGGCCAGGATCTGTCGGAATCGCTCGATATCCTTGAGGACCTGCTCGTATTCCTTGAGGATCTTGTCGCGTTCCAGGCCCGTCAGGCGCTGCAGCCGCATGTCCAGGATGGCCTGGGCCTGAACGTCGCTCAGCCCGAAGTTCTCCATCAACCGCTGCTTGGCCACGGGCGGGTTGGGCGCCGAACGGATGAGGCCAATGATCTCATCCAGGTGGTCCAGGGCGATCTTGAGGCCCTCCAGGACGTGGGCCCTCTTTTCCGCCTGTTCCAGGTCGTAGCGGGTTCTCCGGACCACCACCTCCCGGCGGAAATCGAGAAAATGGGAAAGCACCCCCTTGAGATCCAGCAGCTGGGGCCGGTTGTCCACCACCGCCAACAGGATCACCCCAAAGGTGGACTCCAGGGCAGTGAACTTGTAGAGCTGATTCTCCACGACCTGGGGGTTTTCACCGGTCTTCAGGACCAATACGATGCGCATCCCTTCCCGGCTGGACTCGTCCCGGATGTCCTGGATGCCGGTGATGCGTTTTTCCTTGACCAGCTCCGCGATCCGCTCCTGGAGCTTGGCCTTGTTCACCTGGTAGGGAAGCTCGGTCACCACCAGCTGGCGGCGCTTTCCGACTTCCTCCAGTTCCACCCGAGCCCGCATGCGCACGAGGCCGCGGCCCGTCTCATAAGCTTCCCGGATGCCGTCCGTGCCCACAATGAACCCGCCCGTGGGAAAATCGGGGCCGGGGATGGTCTTCATGAGATCCAGACTGGTCAGTTCCGGATCCTTCAAAAGGGCCTGCAGTCCCCGGCACAGCTCCGTGATGTTGTGGGGAGGAATGTTGGTGGCCATGCCCACGGCGATCCCCGAAGCGCCGTTCAGCAGCAGGTTGGGCACCCGGGTGGGCAAGACGACGGGCTCCTGCAGGGAGTTGTCGTAGTTGGGGGTGAATTCCACCGTGTTCTTTTCGATATCCTGCAGGAACTCGTGGGCCATGCGCGCCATGCGGATTTCCGTGTAACGCATGGCAGCCGGGGGATCCCCGTCCACGGAACCGAAGTTGCCCTGGCCGTCCACCAGGGGATAGCGCATGGAGAAATCCTGGGCCATCCGCACGATGGTGTCGTAGACGGCCGCGTCCCCGTGGGGATGGTACTTACCGATCACATCGCCCACGATGCGGGCCGATTTCTTGTAGGGTTTGTTATAGTCGTTTTTGAGCTCGTACATGGCGTAGAGCACGCGCCGGTGCACGGGCTTCAGGCCGTCGCGCACATCGGGAAGGGCCCGCCCGATGATCACGCTCATGGCATAGTCCAGGTACGAAAGCTTGATTTCGTCTTCGATGTTGATGGTCGGTTGCGTCATCGTTGTCGTCCGTCGCTGGTTCGTCGTCAGGCGTAAGCCGTGAGGCGTGAGGCGTAATCCTTAACCCTTAAATGTCCAGTTCGCGGAAATCCAAGGCGTTGTGCTGGATGAATTCCCGACGCGGCTCCACACGATCCCCCATGAGCGTCGTGAACAGCTCATCGGCCAGGTATTCGTCTTCGATGCGCACCTGCAGCAGGGTGCGCGTCTCCGGGTTCATGGTGGTTTCCCACAGCTGCTCCGGATTCATTTCGCCGAGACCTTTGTAGCGCTGAACCGTCAGGCCCTTGTAGGCCTCGTCCTTCAGGTACTGGAAGAGGGCTTCGGGATCGTCGACGGAAAACTCCCCGGAGGAGTTGACCACCCGGTAGGGCCGCTGATCCAGGGCCACCAATTGCCGGGACAGCTCCAGGAGCCTTTGGAATTCCACGGAACGCAGGAAATCGTAGCGCAATCGGAAGCGCTCCTGGCCGTTGGTGGGCTGCCAGATTTCCAAGTCGTAGCCGCGCTGCTCCTCTTCCATTTCCATGCGGGCCACAGCATAGCCGGCTTTTTCCAGCGTGTCCTTGAGACGCTCCATGCTGTGCTGATCTTCCGGCGCCAGGTCCAGGGATCGCAGAATGCCGGTGAGTGTGCTGAGGAGCCCCTTGCGGATGCCTTTGCGGGACAACCGCTCCAGCCAATCCTGGAAACGTCCGTAGGATTTCATGAGCCGCACCAGCTCCCGGGGTTCCACGGGCTGCGGGCTGTCGCCCAGGAAAACCTGGTGCTTTTCCACGGCCCGGGAGATCAAAAAGACGTCCAGGTCCGATTCGTCCTTCAGGTACTGCTCCTTCTTTCCCACGGCCACCCGGTAGAGCGGAGGTTGGGCGATATAGAGATGCCCCCGCTCGATGAGATCCGGCATCATGCGGAAAAAGAAGGTGAGGAGAAGCGTCCGGATGTGGGCCCCGTCCACGTCGGCGTCGGTCATGATGATGATCTTGTGGTAGCGAAGCTTCTCGGGGCTGAATTCCTCCTGGCCGATGCCGGTGCCCAGGGCGGAAATCATGGTGCGGATTTCCTGGTTTTCCAGCATCTTGTCGAAACGGGCCTTTTCCACGTTGAGGATCTTTCCCCGCAGCGGCAGCACCGCCTGAAATCGCCGGTCCCGTCCCTGCTTGGCCGAACCGCCGGCCGAATCGCCCTCCACGATGAAGATTTCGCTCTTTTCCGGATCCCGCTCCTGGCAGTCCGCCAGCTTGCCCGGGAGGCTGTGATCGCTCAGAACCCCCTTGCGACGCGTGAGTTCCCGAGCCTTGCGGGCCGCCTCCCGCGCCCGCATGGCTTCCAGCACCTTGTCCAAGATCGCTCGAATGACCTTGGGATTTTCCTCGAAAAAGGAGCTGAGCTTTTCATAGACCAGGTTTTCCACCAACCCCTTGACTTCGCTGTTGCCCAGCTTGGTCTTGGTCTGCCCTTCGAACTGGGGCTGGGGGATCTTCACGCTGACCACGGCGGTCAGCCCTTCGCGCACATCGTCGCCGGTCATGCGGTCCAGATCCGTCTTGGCCACCTTATTCTGGACGGCATATTGCTTGATACTCCGGGTGAGCCCCGCCTTGAACCCGGCCAGGTGGGATCCGCCTTCCTTGGTGTTGATGTTGTTGGCGAAGGTGAAGATCTTTTCTTTGTAGGTCCGGTTGTATTGCAGGGCCACTTCGATGGATACGTCCTGGCGGTCACCGGCGATATAGATCACCTCGGGATGGAGCGGTTCCTTGTTCTGATTGAGGTGCTCCACGAACTGGATGAGCCCTCCTTCGTAGAAGAAGCTCTTCTCCTTGGAAGTCCGCTCATCCACCAGATCGATGCGCACCCCCTTGTTGAGGAACGCCAACTCCCGCATGCGCTGGGCCAGGATGTCGAAACTGAGATTGGTATCCGAAAAGATGAGCGGATCGGGCTTGAAGGTCACCCGGGTGCCCCGACGCCGCGTCTCCCCCGTCTGTTCCAAGGGGGTGCGGGTCACCCCCCGCTCGTAGCGCTGGCGGTAGATCTTGCCGTCCCGACGAATCTCCACCTCCAGGAACTCGCTGAGGGCGTTGACCACCGAAACCCCCACACCGTGTAGACCACCGGAAACCTTGTAGGCGGAATTGTCGAACTTGCCCCCGGCATGGAGACGGGTCATGACCACTTCCACCGCCGGAATGCCTTCCTTTTCGTGGATGTCCACCGGAATGCCGCGCCCGTTGTCCTCCACGGTCACGCTGCCGTCCAGATGGATCGTGATCTGGATATGATCGCAGTAGCCGGCCAGGGCCTCGTCGATGCTGTTGTCCACCACCTCGTAGACCAGGTGATGCAGGCCTTCGACAGCCACATTGCCGATGTACATGGACGGGCGTTTCCGGACCGCCGTCAGCCCTTCCAGAACGGTGATGCGCTCGGCGGTGTAGTCATCGGGATTCTTGGGAGTGACCAGATGATCGGTTTTTTCCATAAAAGATCCTCAATCCTCGTTATTTTCAAAGCCTTCGGGCAAATGGCCCGAGCGGGCGATGCACGAAAGCCGTGGCGGGCGCGAAGGCCCACCACGGCAAGCATGCCAAACAGTTTTATATACCCCTTTTAGGGGAGGGAATCAATGGAAAAGTGGAGGGGATGGAAGGTTTTTAGTCTGTTATTTTAAAAACTTAAAAGCACTCCTCACACCATCATCGGCATCACCAAAGCCAGATGGTCCGGATTGTCGGGCTCCAGGAACATGCCCCCATGGTACTCATCCAGCCATTGGAACCGAACCCTTTCCGACTGCATGTTCTGCAGCGCTTCGATCACGTAGCGGATGTTGTAGGCCACGCTGAATCCGTCCCCCAAGTAGTCCACGGGAAGTTCCTCCTGGGCCGTTCCCAGCTCGGGGTTTCCGGCTTCCAACACCAGCAGGCGGTCGCTCACCGTCATGCGGACGAAAACCCAGCTTTGGTCCGTGACCACGGCCATGCGCTTGAGCGCCCCGATGAGGATTTCCCGGTCCATTTCCAGGTGCCCCGATTCGGCATCGGGTATGATGAGATCATACTGGGGGAATTCCTCCTCCAGAAGCTGGATGGAAAGATGCGTATTGGGGGTTTGCGCAAAAAGGCGATTCTCGTGGAGACCCAAGGAGATCTCATGGGATTTTTCCAGCAGCCGCAAAATCTCCTGAACACCCTTCCTCGGTATGGTGATCCCCGCTTCATCCCCAATAAACCGGGCGGCCGGAAAGGGAATCTGGTCGTAGGCCAGGCGATGACCGTCCGAGCCCACCATGCGAAGCAGCTCCTCGCCCACGGGGTGCCAGTAGAGTCCCGGAATGCTCAGGGGATCTTCGTCCATGGGAACCGTGTAGATCGTCCGGGAAAGGGCCCGGCGCAAGACCCCCGCTTCCACATCAAAGCTCTGGCGGGCCACGGAAACCGTAAAATGGGGAAAATCTTCCGCTCGGATCGTCGCCAGCTTATACTGGGTACGCCCTCCCACCACCGTGAGACGGTCGTTGTCGGTGAGCTCGCATTGGATGGTTTCCTGGCGCAGTTCCTTCACCAAGTCCAGGAATTTCCGCGCTGATACCGTGGTTCTTCCCGGTATGCTCACCTGGGCGTCCACCTGTGTCTTCAGGCTGATGTCCAGGTCGGTGGCCGAAAGGTGCAGTTGCTGGTCCTCATCCGCTTCCAAAAGCACGTGGCTCAGAACCTGCATGGTGCTTTTCTTGTCCGTGATGCCGGCCACCTTGGTAAGAGCTGTCAAGAGGGCGTCCCGTTCGATCTCCCATTTCATCGTGTCACTCCCGAGTGCGGGAAGGTCGTGATGGTTGTTGGTCTTTTTCTTTTCTGCATAAGGGTTCGTCATCGTAATCAAGGCCTGTCAAATTGTCAAAACCATTGCCAACACCTTGATATTAAAAGGCTGGCGACTGAACATCTTTCCATCCGTCCTTCCACGAAACCGAGTAAAATGCGATGCATCCCGACCGTTTTCCACATCCTTCGACGCGTTTTGAACATCGGCGCCTTTCCTTTCAACACCCCTTCGAGGGGTTGTGCCCTTTACAAGGGAAAGCACAATTGACCTTAAGCAGCCAATTTCCAATGACCTTTTCCGCTTGACAACGAAGGAAAGCTCAAGTAGGTTTCCGCTGAATGTGAAAAATATATCTTGATCGGAGTGTGCCCGCCGACGGACAACTCCGGTGCCCGTCTCCACACTTTTTTCACAAGCGGTCAAGCGAGTCCATTCGGGTCCGCGTCCCGCCGGGTAGGGGGCCTGTCGTGGATCTGTGCAGGAGGGAGTGAGTCGAAAAGGGCCGGGGAGATCAGAATAGAAACCGGTTCCTTTTCCCCCAACCGTAACTTTCAAAGCCGCATAGTTAGGAGGAAAACATGCCGTACGATCCGACCAAAATGGCCGACTGGCAGATTTCGGAAGAAGCCGAAAAGAACATGCCCACGCCCGATGACTGGCGGGATCGCCTGGGTCTGGAAAAGGATGAAGTGATCCCGGTGGGGCGCCTTTGCCGGCTCAACTTCATGAAGATCATGGAACGCCTCAAGGACAAGCCCGACGGCAAGTATATCGAGGTGACCGCCATCACCCCCACGCCGCTGGGTGAAGGAAAGTCCACCACCTCCTTGGGCCTCATGGAAGGCTTGGGCAAGCGCGGTGTGAACGTGGGCGGCTGTTTGCGCCAGCCTTCGGGCGGACCCACCATGAACATCAAGGGAACGGCGGCCGGCGGCGGCAACGCTCTGCTTATTCCCATGACCGAATTCTCCATGGGCCTCACGGGCGACATCAACAACATCATGAACGCCCACAACCTGGCCATGGTGGCCCTGACGGCGCGCATGCAACATGAGCGCAACTACACGGACGAGCAACTGGAGCGCCTGACCAAGATGCGCCGTCTGGACATCGATCCCACCCGCGTGGAGATGGGCTGGATCATCGACTTCTGTGCCCAGGCTCTTCGCAACATCGTCATCGGCCTCGGCGGCCGTTACGACGGCTACACCATGCAGTCCCGGTTCGGCATCGCGGTGAGCTCCGAGATCATGGCCATTCTCTCCATCGTGAGGGACCTGGCTGACATGCGCGAGCGCATGGCCAACATCACGGTGGCCTTCGACAAGCGCGGCAATCCCGTGACCACCGGCGACCTGGAAGTGGCCGGCGCCATGACGGCCTTCATGGTGGAATCCATCAACCCCACCCTGTGCTCAACGGCCGAGTACCAGCCCTGTATGGTCCATGCCGGCCCGTTCGCCAACATTGCCGTGGGCCAGTCGTCCATCATCGGCGACCGCGTGGGCCTGAAGCTCTTCGACTACCACGTGACGGAATCGGGCTTTGCGGCGGATATCGGCTTCGAGAAGTTCTGGAACGTCAAGTGCCGCTACAGCGGCCTCAAGCCCCATGTCTCGGTGCTCACCACCACCATCCGCGCCCTCAAGATGCACGGCGGCGGCCCCAAGGTGGTGGCGGGTCTGCCGTTGCCCGAAGAGTACACCAAGGAAAACGTGGAGCTGGTGGAAAAGGGCATTCCCAACATGCTCCACATGATCAACGTGATCCGCAAGTCGGGCATGAACCCCGTGGTGTGCATCAACGCCTTCCACACCGACACCAAGGACGAAATCGAAGCGGTGCGCAAGGCGGCCGAGGCGGCCGGAGCCCGCTGCGCCCTGTCCGAGCACTGGCTCAAGGGCGGCGAGGGCGCCCTGGAGCTGGCCGATGCGGTCATCGATGCGTGCAACGAGCAAAGCGAATTCAAGTTCCTCTATCCGCTGGAAATGAAGCTGCGTGACCGCGTGGAAATGATTGCCAAGGAAGTGTACGGCGCCGACGGTGTGGCTTGGACTCCGGAGGCCGAAGCCAAGGCCAAGATGCTGGAATCCGATCCCAAGTACCAAGACTTCGCCACCATGATGGTGAAGACCCACCTGAGCTTGAGCCACGACCCGTCCCTGAAGGGCGTGCCCAAGGGCTGGGTGCTGCCGATCCGCGATGTGTTGATCTACTCGGGCGCCAAGTTCCTCTGCCCCATGGCCGGCACCATCAGCCTCATGCCCGGTACTTCCTCCAACCCGGCCTTCCGCCGCATCGACGTGGATGTGAAGACCGGCAAGGTGATGGGTTTGTTCTAAGGACGTCCAAAAAACGGGAGCGGCGGGGATGCGTCCCCGCCGTTTTTTTGGTTTGAAAGGAGAAGAAGATGTCGGCAAAGCTCATCAAAGGGGCCGAGGTGGCCAAGGAGATTCGCGCGGAACTGAAGGAAGAGGTCCAGCATATCAAGGAAAAGTACGGTGTCGTACCCGGCCTGGTGACGATCCTGGTGGGGGAAAATCCGGCTTCCCAGAGCTATGTGCGGGCCAAGCAGAAGGCCGCCCACGAGCTGGGCTTCTACTCGGTTCAGGACGATCAGCCCGCCGATATTTCGGAAGAAGCTCTGCTGGCCCTCATCGACAAGTACAACAAGGATCCCAAGATCGACGGCATCCTCATCCAGCTGCCGCTGCCCAAGCACATTGATGAAAACAAGGTTCTCTACGCCATTGATCCCAGCAAGGACGTGGATGCGTTCCATCCCTTCAACGTGGGCAAGCTCATGATCGGCCAGCCCGACTACCTGCCCTGCACCCCGGCGGGCATCCAGGAACTGCTCATCCGCTCCGGCACGGAAACCTCCGGTGCCGAAGTGGTGGTGGTCGGGCGGTCCAACATCGTGGGGAAACCCATCGCCGTCATGATGATGCAGAAGGGCCCCGGGGCCAACGCCACGGTGACCGTGTGTCACACCCGCACCAAGGACGTGCAGTTCCATACCAAGCGGGCGGACATCCTGATCGTGGCCGCCGGTGTCACCGAATACGTCAAAGGCGACTGGATCAAGCCGGGGGCGGTGGTCATCGACGTGGGCGTCAACGAAGTGGGCCGCACGGCGGACGGCAAACGGATCCTCAAGGGCGATGTGGCCTTCGATGAAGCCAAGGAAGTGGCCAGCGCCATCACGCCCGTTCCCGGCGGTGTTGGCCCCATGACCATCACCATGCTCATGAAGAACACGGTGCGAGGCTGCAAAGTGCATCACAACATCAAGGACTGACAGCCCACCAAGCGACAAAAAAGGGCGCCCTCGAAAGAGGGCGCCCTTTCCTTTTGATGACCTTCTTTTTGATGTTCTACTTGGCCGGGTTCGGTCCCAGTTCCTTGATCTTTTCCACCATCTCCTGGGCCGCTTCCACGAAAAGTTGGCCCTTGCCGGCCATCATATGATAGAGGGCCACCCGCTCGGGCTCCAGGCCCACGTTGGAGAGGAGGTTCTGCACGTATTGGACCTTCTTTTCCGCCTTCTCCACGCCGTGCTTGTATTGGCAGCTGTCCGGCTGGCACCCGGCCACATAGACGCCGTCGGCACCGGCTTCCAGGGCCTTGAGAAGATGGAGGCTGTCCAAGCGGCCCGTGCAGGGCAGCTGAATCACCTTCACATTGGGCGGCAGGCTGAGGGCCATCTTTTCCGATATCTGCGCCGCCGAAGACGCGCAATTGGAACAACAAAAGGCCACGATTTGGGGTTCAAAGGCGCTCATGAGACCAACTCCTTATGTTGTCGTCCTGTGCCGGTTGAACGATGCATTCTTTCCGAGGCCGTTAGTTGGCCGAAGAGCCCTGAAGGAGGCTTCGGGCCATGAGAGCGATCTGATCGTCACTCAGCCTGCGGTAGGAAATGGCCTTGCCCGGACATTCACTCACGCACATGCCGCAGCCCTGGCACAGGGCCGGGTCGATGAAGGCGTGGCCCTGGGGGCTGTCGATGAAAGGAATGCCGAACGGACAGGTGCGCACGCAGGTAAGACACACCGCGCACTTGTCGGGATCCACTTCGGCCACGGCACCGCCCACCAGCATCACGTCCTGATCCAGGATGCGCTTGGCTCGAGCGGCCACGGCCCAGGCCTCCGCCAGGCTTTCTTCCACGGCCTTGGGTGCCAGGGCCAGACCGGCGAAGAAGACTCCGTCGGTCTCGCCGTCCACCGGTCTCATCTTGGCGGGAGACTCCTTGTAGAACCCGTCCTCGTTGAGAGAGACCTTGTAGAAGGCCGCCAGATCCGTTGCTTCCGCCGGAACGATGGCCGTCTGGAGCGAGATCACATCCGGCGTGAGCACCAGTTCCCGGCCCAGGATGGGATCCACCACCGACACCCTCAGCTGATCGCCTTCCACCGCCACCTGCGGCTTGGAATCCAAATCGTAGCGGATGAAAAAGACGCCCTTTTCCCGGGCTTCCTTGTAGATGCGCTCGCGCTCGCCGAAGGCTCTCAGCTCGCGGTAGAGCACGTACACGTCCATGTCGGGGTTCTGGGTCTTGAGGTCGATGGCCGAGCGAACGGCGAAGGTGCAGCACAACCGGCTGCAGTAGGGCCGTTCGGGTTCGCGGCTCCCCACGCACTGGATGAAGACGGCCGATTTGGCGTCCTTGAAGGCTGCCGGATCGTCGATCATCTTCCTGGTGAAGTCCGACCACCGATAGATGGCGGGATGCGTTCCGTAGCCGTATTCCGCAGGCTTGATCGAGTGGGCACCCGTGGCCAGAACCACCACGCCGTGCTCGATTTCCTTCTTCTCGCCGTTCTGAACGACGGTGGACACGAAGTTTCCGGCAAACCCCCGGGCTCCCACCACCTGGGCCGAGGTGAGGACCGTGATCTTGGGATTCGATTCCACCTTCTGAACGGTGGCCTTCAGAAAATCCTGGACCGATTCGCCCTTCCACGTGGAGCGGACCTTGACGGCGTGGCCGCCCAGGGTCTCCTTCTTTTCCACCAGCGTCACGGGAACGTCCATCTCGGCCAGGGCCAGAGCCGTTTCCATGCCGGCCAACCCGCCGCCCACCACCAGAGCCGCCTTGTGGACGGGCACCTTGGTGTACGTCATGGGTTCCAGGAGTCGGGCACGGAGCACGGCCGTCCGGAGAAGATCCTTCAGGCGGTCCAATTCGGCGGGGGCGGCACCCAGGGCCCTGAGGTCCACAAAGTCATAAAGGCTGGGATTGAGGCCCGCCTGTTTCATGGCCCATTCCACCAGTTCCTGGTGCATGATGGGCGTACAGCTGGCGTAGATGAGTCGATTGGCCTTCTTTTCCGAAAGGAGGCCGCCCAACCGGACGAAGGCTCCGCCGTCGGTAAGATCCAGCCGTTCCACGAAGGCCACGCCGGGAAGCTCCTTGACGAAGGAGGCGAGCGGTTCCACCAGTCCGGCAAATTCGGGGCTCTTGGACGGACACAGGCTGATGACCACGCCGATGGCGGGCTCTTCGCCGCTCACGTCCCGAAATTCAGGTGTCGCGCCGTTGCCCGAGGCGCCCTTGAGAGCGGCGGCCGCCTTGCCGGCCGCCGCGGCTGCTTCCACCACGCTCTGGTGCACATCCCGGGGTCCCGTGGTCCCGCCGCAAACGAAAACACCCGGAACGTTCGTCTCCGCCGGTTTGAAATTGTCCGTGGCCACGTAATGGTCTTCGGAAAGCTGAACCCCCAGCTTTTCGGCCAGCTCGGCCAGTTCCGCCGAGGGGCGAAGCCCCACGGAAAGAACCACCAGGTCGAAGACCTCTTCCTGCTTCTTCCCGTTTTCGTCCACGTATTCCAAGGCCAGGTCTTCCGTTCCCGCCGCCTTCTCGATGCTGTGGATTCGGCTGCGCACCAGCCGCACGCCCTTTTCCTTGGCTTCGTTGAAGTAGCGCTCGTAGCCCTTTCCGTGGGTGCGCATGTCCATGTAGAAGATGGCGGTTTCCGCTTCCGGCAGGGCGTCCTTGAGGTGTACCGCTTCCTTCAGGGCGTACATGCAGCAGACGGACGAGCAGTAAGGGGCATCGCACTTGTTGATTTCACGGGATCCTACGCATTGGAGCCAGGCCACCTTCTTGGGCACCTGGCCGTCGGAAGGCCTTTTGGGGATGCCCTGGAACGGTCCCACCGGCTTTTGGAGCCATTCCAGCTCCACGCTGGTGATGACGTTTTCGAACTGGGCGTAGGCATAGGTGTCGTAAACGGAGGGATCGAAGGGTTCCACGCCCAGGGCCAGCACCACCGCTCCGGCATCCAGGGTCTTCTCGCCGTCCGGACCGGAAACCGTGACCTTGAAATCGCCCACGCTTCCGGAAACGGCGCTCACGGTGGAACCCGTCCACACGGTGATGTCCGGATGTTGGGCGCAGGCCGTGGCGCGATTGGCCACCTTGCAGCAGCTGCACAGCGGATAGAGACGGTGCAGCTTGCTTACCGTGCCACCCAGCTCCGCTTCCTTTTCCACCAGGTCCACGTGGTAGCCCTGGGCGACCAGGTCCAGCGCCGCGTTCATGCCGGCAACGCCGCCGCCTACCACAAGCACATTGCCTTTGAACTTCTTTTCATTTGTACCCGCCATAGGATCCCTCGACTCTCTGTGGCCTTGCAGCCGAAAAAGTGTGAAAACCTATCCGAAAACACGACAACCCGGCCCCGGCACACCCCTGGCGCGAAACCGGTCAAAGTGGGTTGAACCAAGAGGGTCTACGATTCCGGTCCTTCTGGGCAGACTATCCACAAAACAGAATCTTTGTATGTGAAAAAAGAGGCAACGTCAAGGTTCATTCCGGGTTTCCAAGAACCTTCTGC
The DNA here is from genome assembly GCF_900129305.1 of Desulfacinum infernum DSM 9756. Taxonomy (GTDB): domain Bacteria; phylum Desulfobacterota; class Syntrophobacteria; order Syntrophobacterales; family DSM-9756; genus Desulfacinum; species Desulfacinum infernum. The sequence continues at coordinate 31,924 of NZ_FQVB01000011.1, forward strand.
AACGGAGACGTGGGCGGTAGGGACGAATCATGATTCATCCCTACCGCCGGGGGTTGACCGTGCCGTCTCTTGACGAAAAAGCCAAAGGATCGCCTCAGCACACGGCGGCTTTGGCCTTTTCCAGGATCTGAACGTCGGTGAAATGCTGCAGCTGGATGGCCTTGGAAGGGCATTCGGCCGCGCAGGCGCCGCAGCCCTGGCACTTGGCCGGATCAATGTAGGCTGCGCGCCGTAGCGACTGGGTGGGGGTCGCCACCACGGGCACCTCGTAGGGACAGGTGCGGACGCAGGTGAGGCACACGGCGCAGCGGGCCGGATCCACCACGGCCACCCGCCCCCCCACGAACAGCCGTTCCTTGCTCAGAATGGTGGCCGCCCGGGCGGCGGCCCCTTTAGCCTGGGCGATGGATTCCTCCAGGAACTTGGGGCTGTGGGCCAGGCCGCAGAGATACAGGCCGGGATTGGCGAAGTCCAGGGGGCGAAGCTTCACATGGGCTTCCATGAAAAAGCCGTCCGCGTCGGTGTTGAGCTTGAAGAGGGCGGCCACGTCCTGATTGGTCCTTCGGGGGACGATCCCGGCGCTCAGAACGAGCAGATCCGCTTCCAGCTCCAGCACCTCGCCGATGTTTTGGTCCAACACGTGAACCAGGATTCGATCCTCCTCAGGGACCACCTCCGGCTTGGCTTCCGGGCTGTAACGGCAGAAACGCACGCCGGCCTCACGAGCCCTGCGGTAGAGCAGCTCCCGTTTTCCAAAGGTGCGGATATCCCGGTAGAGGATGGTGATCTGCGCTTCGGGATCGGCTTCCTTGAGGAGCAGCGCGTTGGCGATGGCCGCCGTGCAGCAGACGCGGCTGCAGTAGGGGCGCTCTTCATCCCGGGATCCCACGCACTGGATCATCACCACCCGCTTCGCCCGCCCGGCCGCCTCAGCATCTTCCGCCATCTTCTTGTGAAACTCGCGTTGGGTGAGAACCCTGGGGTCGGTGCCGTAGCCGTACTCCCGGGGACGGTACTCCTCCCCTCCCGTGGCCACCACCAGGGCTCCGTATTCCAGAGTGACGGGCCCCCGCGGCGTGGCAACCCGGCTGAGGAAATGGCCCGTATGTCCCTCAAAGGAGAGCACCCGGCTTTCCAACAGGACCTCGATTTGGGGGTGGTGCCGCACGTCCTTTTCGAGCCGCTTCAGGGCGGCGGTCACATCCAGCCCCGAGGGATGGCGCCGGAGCCATTTGCGCGCCTCTCCTCCCAAGGCGTTCTCCATCTCCACGAGATACGTGAAGTACCCCTGATCGGCCAGGTTCTTGGCCGCCGTCATGCCGGCCGCTCCCCCGCCCAGGACCAGGGCGCGCTGGGTCACCGGAACGGGCAGTTCCTGCAAAGGCTCCAGGAAGAGGGCCTTGGCCACGGCCATGCGCACCAGGTCCTTGGCCTTTTCCGTGGCCTTTTGCGGGTCCGCCCCGTGCACCCAAGAACACTGGTCCCGGATGTTGGCCATTTCGAAGAGATACTTGTTGATTCCCGCCTCCTTCAGGCAGTCCTGAAAGAGGGGCTCATGGGTGCGGGGCGAGCAGGAGGCCACCACCACCCGGTTCAGGTTCTTTTCCCGGATGATGTTCTTGATCTTTTCCGTGGAATCGGTGGAACAGGTAAAGAGCAGGTTTTCCGCATGAACCACGTTGGGTAGACCTTGGGCGTAGCGGGCCACCTCCTCCACGTCCACCACTCCGGCGATGTTGATGCCGCAATGGCAGACGAAGACTCCGATCCGCGGGATCTCTCCCGGCAAGGACCGCTCTTCCACCTGGAGCGGCGGGGTGGTCTGCGTGTTTCTGGCTTCGGCCAGGAGGCTCTGGGCCGATGCGGCGGCCGCACTGGCCTGGGCCACCGTCTCCGGAATGTCCTTGGGATCTGCGCTCACCCCGCAGACGTACACGCCCGGGCGGCTCAGCACGGGATCCAGCGGATCAGTTTCCACGAAGCCGAACCGGTCCGTCTCCATGCCGAGCGCACGGGCCGTTTCCACCGCCCCTTCCGGCACGCTCAGACCCACCGACAGGATCACCAGGTTGAAGACCTCCGTTCGGATGCGGTCTTCCTCGTCCACGTAGGTCACTTCCAGATCGTTCCCTTGCGGGGTTTCGATGATGCGGCTGATCTGGCAGCGGACATAGCGAACGCCGTGACGCGTGACGGCCCGGTCCCGGTAGCGCTCGAATCCCTTCCCCATGGCCCGCAGGTCGATGAAGAAGATGGTGGTTTCCACGTCCGGCTCGTGGTCCTTGGTGACGATGGCCTGCTTGGTGGCGTACATGCAGCAGACCGTGGAGCAGTAGTCCTTGCCGATGGTCACGTCCCGGGATCCCACGCACTGGATCCAGGCGATCTTCTTGGGAACGGCGCCGTCGCTGGGGCGTTCCACATGCCCGTTGGTGGGTCCCGACGCCGCCAGGATCCGCTCGTATTCCAGGCTGGTCATCACGTTGGGATAGCGTCCGTAGCCGTATTCGGGCTTTTGGCGGGCATCGAAGGGCGAAAAGCCGCAGGCGTAGAGAACGGCGCCCACTTCCAGGGTTTCCTCTCTCGGCTCCATGGAGTGGTCCACCGCCCGGGCAAGACAGACTTCCACGCACTGGTAGCATTCGCTGCACACCCCGCAGTGGAGGCACCTTTCGGCTTCCCGCCGGGCGGCTTCCTCGTCGAATCCCAGCTGCACTTCCTGGAACGTGCGGGCCCTCTCCTGGGGATCCAGTCGGGGCATTGCGGTCCGCGGGACCTTGGGAACCCGGAGATCCGGCGTCGGGGCCGTATGGACATGGGGCAGACGCCCGGCTTTGAGGTCCCGGCCGCGCAGGAACCGATCGATGGAGACGGCCACTTCCTTTCCCGCCGCGATGGCCTGGACCACCGTGGCGGGCCCCGTGGCCACGTCCCCACCGGCAAAAACACCCGGCACGCTGGTTTCGTAGGTGATCGGATCCACCACCAGCGTGCCCCAGCGGCTCACCTGGGGCCGGCTGGCCGGATCCATGGCCTCGAGGTCGTCCAGGTCCGTCATGAGTCCGATGGCCGCGATGACGCTGTCCACGTCCACGTGGTACTCGGATCCCTCCACGGGCACGGGACGCCTCCGGCCGCTCTCATCGGGCTCTCCCAGTTCCATGCGGATGCACTGGAGACCCGTCACGTGCCCGTCTTCGCTTCCGTCAATGGCGATGGGCGCGGCCAGGAAGTGGATCTGCACCCCCTCTTCCAAAGCCTCCTCCACTTCTTCGGGGTTGGCCGGCATCTCCTCCCGGCTCCGCCGGTAGATCACGTGGACCTCATCGGCCCCCAGCCGGAGGCACGAGCGGGCCACGTCCATGGCGCAGTTGCCGCCGCCGATGACCGCCACTCTCCTTCCGATGGGTGGGGTTTCTCCGCTGTTGAGTTTCAGCAGGAAGCTGGTTCCCGTGTAGACTTCCCGCAGATTTTCTCCGGGAACGTTCAATTTCAGATCCTGTTGCGTGCCGATGGCGATAAAGAAGGCCTCGTAGCCCTGGCTTCGAAGGTCCTCCAGTTGGAAATCCCGGCCCAGGCGCATGCCTGTCCGGATCTCCACGCCGCTGGACCGGATGAAGTCGATCTCGGCCTTGAGGACGTGTCGGGGCAGGCGGTATTCGGGGATGCCGTACCGGAGCCAACCGCCCGGTTCGGGCATGGCTTCGAAGATGGTGACTTCATGACCTTCCAGGGCCAGGTAGTAGGAGGCGGTCAGGCCGGCCGGGCCCGCTCCGATGACCGCCACCTTCCTTCCCGTGGATTGCTTCCGTTCGGGCGGTTCGGCCGGTCCCTCGGCGGCTTCCCAATCGCAGACGAAGCGTTTGAGAAAATCGATGGCCACGGGCTCGTCCAGGCGGCCCCGGCTGCAGGCGTTCTCGCACGGGTGGTGGCAGACCCGGCCGCAGACGGCGGGCAGGGGATTGTCCTTTCGGATGAGCTTCAGGGCTTCCCGGTATTTTCCTTGGGCGATGAGGGCCACGTATCCCTGGACGCTGATACCGGCCGGGCAGGCCGCCTTGCAGGGGGCCATGCCCTTCTTGTCGATGGCGAAACTGGACGGGATGGCCTGGGGAAAGTGGCGGTAGATGGCCTTGCGCTTGTTGAGTCCCTGGTTGAAGTCGGCGGGGATTTCCACCGGGCAGACCTGCATGCATTCCCCGCAGGCGGTGCAGCGGTCTTCCAGCACATAGCGGGGCTCGCGCTGCACGGTCACCCGGAAGCGACCGGGTTCCCCCTCCAAATCCACCACGCGGGTGCGCGTCAAAATGTGGATGTTGGGATGGCTGGCCACTTCGATGAGTTTGGGGGAAATCATGCAAGTGGAACAGTCGTTGGTGGGAAAGGTCTTGTCCAACTTGGCCATGTTGCCGCCGATGCTGATGTCCTTTTCCACCAGAACCACCCGGTATCCGCTGTTGGCCAGATCGAGGCTCGCCTGCATGCCCGCGATGCCTCCGCCCACCACCAGGACGGACCCGACGGCGTTCCCGTTTCCGGAATCGTGCGAACTCATAGCGCCTCCGTTTTTGTTCTTCCAGGGCGAGTTTCTAAGCACACCAAACCTTTACCCGCTCACACGGCAAGGCCCGAGGCTTCGAGAAGCGGCACCGGGTCCACCAGGTGCCGGCGCGCCCAGCTTGCGGCGTCGGGGTGTCCCAGTGCCAGGGCCATCAATTCGGTGAAGTAAAAGACGGGCAGATCCAGGGCGGTTCCCAGTTCCCGGGCCACCCGTTCCTGGAACATGTCCAGGTTGGCCTGACACATCTGGCAGGAAACCACGATGCAGTTGGCGCCCTGGGCCAGAGCCCTGGAAAGGAGTCGGCCCGTGAGGGTGGTCACCAGATCCGGGCGGCTCACCGAATGGCTGGCCCCGCAGCAATCCGTCTTGAAGGGCCAGTCCAGCACCCGGGCGCCCAGGGTGGAAAGGAGAGCATCCATGTTGGTGGGGTTTTCCCAGGAGGGGGCGTCGGTGATCTTGGGAGGTCGATTCACCATGCACCCGTAGTAGCAGACCGCCCGGATTCCCTCCAGGGGGCGCACCCGGTGGGTTTCCATCCATTGGAGGCGTTCGGGTCGGGTGAGAAAGTCCATGAGGTCCATCACGCGGACGGATCCTTCGTATTGGAGCGAGTAGCGGTGGGATTCGGGCCCCAGGAGGGCCTTTTCCGCGGTTTTCAGCCGGTTGAAACACAGGGCGCAGGGAACCACCAGTTCCGAAAGGCCCTGGGTTTCGGCCAGAACCAGGTTGCGGCCGGGAAGCTCCACGGCCAGCCGGCGGTTCAGGCTGTGGGCGGCCGTGGCGCCGCAGCAGTTCCAGTCGTCCAGTTCCCGAAGTTCCACGTGGAGCATTTGGCACACGCCCCGGATGGAAGCGGCGTAATCACGTGCCGTTCCTTCCAGCGAACAGCCCGGATAGTAGCCAACGGTCTCCATAGCCTCTCCTTATGTTCCGCAGGTCATGGCACGTTTGGGGATTTATGGCGCTCCTTGGGGGTTCTTGTTTCAATAAGCCGCCAGCGGATCAGGACGGGTCGGCCGAGGCATCGGCGTTTTCCGCTCCGGAGGAAGCATGGACCGGATCGGATGGTGCTTCCGAATCCCCGACTCCCTGAAAAATCCGCCGGATCTCGTCTCGGGCCTGGACTCCCCTGGGCAGCAGTGGCAGGCGGCCTTTTCGCAGAAGGGCCAGGCCCGTCCGGACTTCGCTCCACAGGGTCCCGTCGGCCAGCCGGCTCTTCCAGGCTCCGCTTGTGAGCATGTAGCGTTGAAGCAGGCCCGCTTCGAACACGCGGCCCCGCCGGGCCACATCCTCCAGGAAAGCCTCGTGGAAGGCGTGAATGGGGCGGCACTCGGGAGGCACGATGCCGCGGGCGTGGGCTTCTTCCTTCAAATGGTCCATAAGGCCTGCGATGTCGATGTCGTTGGGACACCGGGTGGTGCAGGTCTCGCAGGAGGAGCAGACCCAGATGGTGCGGCTCCTGAGTATGCGCTCTTCCAGACCCAGGATGAGGAACCGCACGATCCGGTCCGGCGGGTAATCCATGGCGAAGGTCAGAGGGCAGCCGCTGGTGCATTTTCGGCACTGATAGCAGACGGTCGGTTGAATCCGGCTCTTTTGGAAAACCTGTTCGGCCAGCTCGTAGTTCACGCGAAGGCGAGCGGTGTTCAGCCCGTCATCCATGCGCCACCTCCCTTCCCATCAAAAAAAATCGAGAACGGGGGCGCCCCCGTCCTCGACAAACCTCAGTCCTTCCTTCCACGCCCTTGCGTCCTCACGGCCGAAGAAACTCCTCCACCAAACGATCCCAGCTGAGATGCGCCACGTTGCCATAGATATCCTCGATCACCTCACCACCGGTGGCTGCCAGGGGCAGTTCCGTGTCCACGGCAACGAGCGATTCCAGTCTGTGGGTTTCCGCGAGGAGCCAGTTTCGAGCGGCGTCGTCCGTGTAGAGTTCTTGGAGGTCGCGCTTGAGATGTGTCGGTTCGATGACCAGCAGCCAACCGTCTCCGTAGGGGTCCCGCTTGGCCCGGTCGGGCGATTCCACCGCCGCGTGGTTGCGAGCCACCACCACGCCGTCCATGGGGGACACCAAGGGAGCGATCTTGTCTTCCCGCCGGAAGGTCCAGCCTGCGTGGTTCCGTTCCAGGTGGGCTCCCAGGCGGGGTAGCCGGATCTGAGTGATATATCCTAACAAGCGCATGGTGAAATCATCAACACCTATTCGCACCAACCCACCGTGCTCCACGCGGGCCCACGTGTGGCGCCGGTGGTAGTAGGTTTGGTCTGCCATCCAAAATCCGGCCACGTTTCGGACCGGCGGCCTTCCGGTCTCTCCCGTCAGGGTACGGGTTTCCTGAACCTGGTCGAATTCGCAGGTGGCGCAGTCGTAGGCGTTACCGCAGAGCCGGAAGGGCACGCTGGCCGAAAGCATGTGGCGGCATTCCTTTTGGCCGTAGGGCTTGGCCTGGTAGGGCGCCCGCCAGCTCTCCAGCCGTTCGTCCCCTTCCTTCAGCCGCCCGCTCATGGCCTTGTCGAAGGCGCAGGTGAGACAGTTGTAGGCGTTGTCGCAAAGCTTGAAGTTGATGACCCCGGCCTTCATCCACACGCAGGGAAGCTCCCCTTCCAGGCCGAAGACCTGCATCCTTTGCCTCTTCTTGGCAGCTTTTTCCTTCATGGCGTCACCCTCCCGTGTTGGGGTTTTCTGGTCGCTAAAGTGAGCAATCGCCATGCCAGCCGACGGGAAGGTCGTAGGCCAACGGGTTTCTTCGCCGCTGTGGGAGCGGCCTTGGCCGTGATCGGCCTCCCCCCAGCCCGAGTCCTCCAGAAAGGTTCCCCGTAGGGCGGGCCCTTATCCCCCGCGGATCTCCATCGTTTGGACCATCGCGCCGCAACGGTCCTCCGGCGCTTCAGCACCGGTCTTGCTAAAGCTTTCCCGGGCCGCGGCCGAAAACGGCGCCCGGAGGCAAAAAGGCTTTTCTTTCCGAGCCCGCGGATGTCTAATTCTTAGACAAGTTCCCCGTCCCCATCTCGGCGAAAGCTGGCAGGGCGGGGCCGGGCGGTGGTCGATGAAAATTTAAACAGGCTGTTCTTTTTTTCGGCACAGGAAACGGGAGGTGGGCGGGATTGCCATGCAGCGGCAAAGGCCCATGAAGATCGCCGTCATCGGCGGGGGAAAGCGATGCCGGGCGTTTCTTGAGATGATGGATGCCCGGAGGTTTCCCCGGCTTCAGGCCCAGATCGTGGCCGTGGCCGATCCGGACGATTCGGCCGAGGGGATCCGCCTGGCCCGGACCATGGGGATCCAAACCACGGCGGATTACCGCGATTTCTACGAGATCCCCGATCTGGACCTGGTCATCGAGCTCACCGGAAACGAAGAGCTCCTGGAGGATTTTTTGAGCCACTACCCGGCCAAGGTCCGGGTGCTGGAAGCGGCCATCTCCCGCCTTTTCGGAGACATCATCCGGTTCCAGGAGGAGTATCTTTTCCGGGAGCGGCAGCTGGAACTCATCGAGGGGATCGCCGACAGCATCTTTTCCAGCATTCGCGACCGGGTGCTCATCATGCAGCCCGATCGAAAGATTCTGGACGCCAACGACGCGTTCCTGGAATGGACGGGCATGGGCAAGGATGATGTGATCGGCGCCTTCTGTCACCAGATCACCCACCGCACGCTCACCCCCTGCTCCCATAATGGTCTTCACTGTCCGCTGGACGAATGCCTCCAGACGGGCGGAACGGGTCATGCCATCCACGAGCACTACGACCGCAACCAGGCCGTTCGCTATTGCGAAATCACCACGGTGCCCCTTAAAAACCGCAAGGGGTCCGTGGAGCTGGTGCTGGAGATTCTCCGGGACATCACCGACGAACTGGAACAGAAGCTGGAACAAAAGACACGGGCCCTCAAGCGGGACCTGGCCCGGCTCATCCATGAAGACAAGATGATCGCCCTGGGAAAGCTGGTGGCCAGCGCGGTACACGAAATCAACAACCCCCTCTCGGGGATCCACGCCCTGGCGCGGCTCATGCGCAAGCAGCTGGAACAGGGCCTGAGTCCGGAGGATGTGGAGCAGTTCAAGTATTACTTGAGTCTCATCGATACGGAATCGGCCCGGTGCAGCGCCATTGTGGGCAATCTTCTCTCCTTTTCCCGCCAGCAGAAGCTGGAAAAGCGCCTTTTCCGGCTGAATCAGGTGGTGGACCGGGTGGTGTTGCTGAGCAAACACAAAATGCAGCTGCAGCAGATCGACCTGGTGCTCGATCTGCAAGAAGACCTGCCGGAAATCGAAGGCGATCCCGGCCAGATCCAGCAGTGCCTCATCAACCTCATCTTCAACGCCATGGAGGCCATGCCCGACGGGGGGCGGCTGACCATCCGGACGGCCCACGACGAGACCCGGGGCGAAGTGCGCCTGGAGGTGGAGGACACGGGCGTGGGGATTCCCCAGGAGATGATGTCTCAAATCTTTGAGCCCTTTTTCAGCACCAAGAGCCAGGACAAGGGCGTGGGCCTGGGTCTCTCCGTTGTTTACGGCATCGTGAAGGAACATCGCGGAACCATCTATGTGAAGAGCCGGGTGGGCGAAGGCGCCCGCTTCATTGTCCGTTTTCCGTGCAGGCAGGAGAGCCGGGGGGAACAGGGGCGGTCATGACGGGACGTTTCAAGATTTTGGTCATCGATGATGAGCTCATCGTTCGCGAGTCCCTGGTGGGCTGGCTCAAGAAGGGCGGCTACCACGTGGAAGGGGCTTCGGGCGGACGGGAAGGCCTGGAGCGCCTGGAACGGGAAGACTACGATCTGATCTTCCTGGACATCAAGATGCCGGACGTGAGCGGCATGGAGGTGCTCAAGCAGGTCAAAGAACGCTATGCCTCCACCATGGTGGTGATGATCACCGCCTACGGGTCCGTGGAGACGGCGGTGGAGGCCATGAAACTGGGCGCCAACGATTATCTCATGAAGCCCTTCGAGCCGGAGCAGCTCACCCTATTGGTGGAAAAGCTCCAACAGCACAAACGCCTCCTCGATGAAAACCTCCTCTTGAAACAACAGATCGCCACCACCGCCGCCGAGCGATACCAGGACATCGTGGGGATCTCGGAACCCATGCAGGCCCTTTTCCAACTCATCGAGGAAGTGGCCGCCGTGGATTCGCCCGTGCTCATCCGGGGTGAGACGGGCACGGGAAAGGAACTGGTGGCCAAGGCCATCCACGCGCGCAGCCCCCGGCGTTTCGGTCCCTTCGTACCCATCAACTGTGGAGCTTTCACGGAAAGCCTGCTGGAAAGCGAGCTTTTCGGCCATGAAGTGGGATCGTTCACCGGGGCCACCAAGGCCAAGAAGGGCCGGCTGGAGATCGCCCAAGGCGGGACGCTCTTTCTGGACGAAATCGGGGAGATCCCCATGAAGATGCAGGTGGATCTCCTGCGGGTCCTGGAAGAACGGCGCATTCACCGGGTGGGAGGGACCCGGGACATCCCGGTGGACTTCCGGCTCATCTCCGCCACCCACCGGGACCTGAGCCGGGAAATGGAGCGGGGCCATTTCCGGCAGGATTTCTATTTCCGGCTGAATGTCATTGAGATCCAGGTGCCTCCGCTCAGGGAGCGCCGGGAGGACATTCCGGTGCTGGCGGAGCACTTTCTGGGCAAATTCCGTCGTGAGACCAACAAGCCGTTGGAGGGCTTCGATGCGGGGGCGCTGGAACTGCTGTGTGCCTACGACTGGCCGGGAAACGTGAGGGAGCTGGAAAACGCGGTGGAGCGCGCCGTGGTGCTCACCAAGGGCCGGAGGTTGCAGCGGGACGATTTCGCCTTTCTCTTTCGGGGGGGCGCTCCCAGTGAGCCCCATTCCCTCAAGGAGATGGAGCGGCTTCACATCCAGCGGGTCCTCTCCCTGTGCGGGGGCAACATCAGCCGGGCCGCCAAGCTGTTGGAGATCAATCGAACCACGCTCCACAACAAAATCAAGAAGTATGGTTTGCGGGTGAACGGGTGACGGGTGCAACCCAAGCAGACAGGCGATCTTCCGGGACTGGGGGCGTGGTGGGCGTGGTTCCTCTGGGGGACGTGGGCGGGGTGGCGGTGCGGATTGTGGCGGCCAATGTTCAGGCGGTCCTGGGACTGGCCACGGATATCTTGGAGCCGCGCCCCTTGCCCGAATCGGCCTACCTGGCCGACAGGCATCAGTTCGACGCGTCCAGGATCGTGGCCCACATGGCCGCATGGACGGATCTTCCCGGACACCGTCGGATCGTGGGGCTGGCTTCGGTGGACCTGTGCGTGCCCATCCTCCGTTTCGTGTTCGGGGAGGCTCAGATAGGCGGCCGGTTCGCTCTGGTTTCGGGGGCGAGGCTCAGGCGGAATGCGGACGGGGGGGAGGCGCCCCTGGACCGGTATTACGAGCGGCTGGTGAAGGTGGCTTTGCACGAGTTGGGCCACACCCTGGAGATCTATCATTGCGACACGCCGGGATGCCTCATGCAGTTCAGTCCGTCCGTCCAACACCTGGACCGGCTGGACGTCCTTTTTTGTCCCCGCTGTTTTTTTGTGCTCCGAAGGGCGGTCCGGGCCCTGGTCCAAGCCCCGGATGCGTGAAAAAAATCGTGACCTCAATGGGCAATTTCTTTCCCTGTGCAGTGCGGATGGACCGTGGGGGGTGAAACATCATCGGATCCGGTTGACAGCTTGACAAGGAAATGCCCATCCGATATATGCTCAGCGTGTGAAAATTGTCCCATTTCGCCAGCTTCCCCAGTGCGGCCGGCACCCCGCACGACGCCGACGGGCCCGTGGGACGATGGAGGCGCGATGGGTCGGGGGATGACGAGCCGTTTCCAGAAACCCCACCGAAGAGCTGCCTATGGAACCTTTTGAACCGCGTATCGTGGCTTTCTGTTGCATGTACTGAGCGTACACGGCGGCGGACCTGGCAGGTTCGATGCGGCTCGACTACCCGCCCAATGTGCGTATTGTCAATGTCCCGTGCACCGGGCGGGTGGACATGCTCCATCTGCTCAAGGCCATCGAAAACGGCGCCGACGGGGTCTATGTGGCCGGATGCCACGAAGGGGAATGCCACTTCCAAAACGGCAACCTGAAGGCCAAGCGCCGGGTGGCGGCGGTCAAAGAGATCCTGAAAGAGGTGGGGCTGGAGCCGGAGCGTGTGGAGATGTTCCATGTGGCCGCTTCCGACGGCCCCGGCTTTGCCGCCGCTGCGCGGGAGATGACCGAAAGGATCCGCCGTCTGGGCCCGTCGCCCGTCAGGGGGGCGGCCGAAGAGGATCCTCTGTGGGAAGGCGGTGGGGCCGAGGCCATGAGCACATGACATTTTGGGGGTGCGGTTCGATCTGACTGCACCAGAAGGGATGTGACCGGTCATTTGGCAAGGCATGCGTGGAGGCATGCCGGGGGAGGAAAGGATCCATGGTTGTTGCAGAACGCAAACCCATCGAGGAGATCCTTGCGATGGTCGCCGACTTCAAAAAGGTGCTTCTGGTCGGCTGCAAGGGTTGCGTGACGGTCTGCTGTGCCGGAGGAACCAAAGAGGTGGGCATCTTGGCCTCCGCGCTTCGGATCGCCAGAAAAAAGGCAGGAAACCCGCTGGAGGTGGTGGAGCACACCCTGGAGCGTCAGTGCGATCCGGAATACGTGGATCAGCTGGCCCCCATGATCAAGGAAAACGGTTTCGACGCGGTCCTTTCCATGGCCTGCAGCGTGGGGCCCCAGTTCATCGCCAAGAAGTATCCCATCCAGGTCTTCCCCATGCTCAACACCACCTTCATCGGCGGCGCGTTGGAGCACGGCGTGTGGGCGGAATTCTGCCAGTCCTGCGGCAACTGCATCATCCACAACTTCGGAGGCCTGTGCCCCATCGCCCGGTGTTCCAAGAGCCTCATGAACGGTCCGTGCGGCGGTTCGGCCAACAAGCAGTGCGAAGTGAGCCCGGAGATCGACTGTATCTGGCACTTGATCTACGACCGCATGGTGGAACTGGGCAAGGTGGAAAAGCTCCGCACCGTCTTTCCCATCAAAGACTGGTCGACGAGCCGTGATGGTGGTCCACGCAAGATCGTGAGGGAGGATTTGAAGCTATGAAAGCCGGAAGCAATCTGGAAAAGGTTTTGACCAGCGGGCATTTTGCGGTCACTGGCGAGCTGGGTCCTCCCCGGGGTGCGAGTGTGGAGGCCGTGGAAAAGAAGGCCGGCTACCTGAAGGGCATGGTGGACTCCATCAACGTGACCGACAACCAGACGTCGGTGGTGCGCATGTCCAGCGTGGCTGTCTGCAAGCTGCTGGTGGACATGGGTCTGGAGCCCAACTTGCAAATGGTCTGCCGCGACCGCAACCGGATCGCCATGCAGAGCGATCTTTTGGGGGCCTACGCCCTGGGGATCCGAAACGTCCTGTGCCTGTCGGGCGACCACAACAAGTTCGGGGACCATCCCCAGTCCAAAAACGTCTTCGATGTGGACTCGGTCCAGCTCATTTCCATCGTGAAGAAGCTTCGCGATGAGGGCAAGATGCTGAGCGGCCAGGAATGCGAAGGCGTGCCCAGGTTCTTCATCGGAGCCGCCGCCAACCCCTTCGGCGATCCCTTCGAATTCCGGGTAACGCGTCTTGCCAAGAAGATCGACGCCGGGGTGGATTTCATTCAGACCCAATGCATCTACAACATGGAAAAGTTCCGCAAGTACATGCACATCGCCCACGAAGAGGGTCTCACCGAGAAGTGTTACATCATGGCCGGCATCACGCCCCTCAAGTCCGTGGGCATGGCGCGCTACATGGCCAAGTTCGTTCCCGGTCTGGATGTGCCCGATTACTACATCGAGCGCCTCAAAGGCGTGGAAAAGAGGAAGCAGGCCGAGGAAGGCATCAAGATCGCCGTGGAACAGATCCAGGAGATCCGGGAAATGCCCGGCGTGGCCGGCATCCACCTCATGGCCATCGAGTGGGAACACAAGGTGCCGGAGATCATGGAAGCGGCGGGCCTCCTGCCGCGGCCCAAAGTGGACTGAGGCGCACCGCCTCATCCCATCCTGTTCGCAGAAAAAAGGCGGGAATTTTCCCGCCTTTTTTCTTGGCTCGGCCCGGCGGGGGCGCCGGGAGGGGGCGCGAAACCCGACGGCCGCCGGCCGGGAAGAAGGGACCCGCGGTTGACACTCCCGGGAGGGCTGAATAGGATGATGCGGCTCTGAAGATCTTAATATGTCGGCGAATCAAGGAGGAAACGCGTGGGCCTGACAATAGCGCTGGGTGGTAAGGGCGGCACGGGCAAGACAACCCTGGCGGGACTGGTGATCCGGTATCTCATCGAAACCGGGCGGAAGCCCGTCCTGGCGGTGGATGCGGATTCCAATTCCAACCTCAACGAGGTGCTGGGTGTTCCTTTGGAAGAGACGCTTTCCGATGCCCGGGAAATGATGAAAAAGGACGTCCCCGTGGGAATGACCAAGGACATCTTCATGGAGATGAAGATGGAACAATCTCTGGTGGAAGGCGAAGGCTTCGACCTGATCGCCATGGGCCGTCCGGAAGGACCGGGCTGTTACTGCGCGGCCAACAACCTGCTGAGCAGCCTGCTGGACAGGCTGATGAAGAACTACGACTATCTGGTGATCGACAACGAAGCGGGCATGGAACATTTCAGCCGGTTGACCCAAAAGGACGTGGATCTCCTGCTGTTGGTCTCCGACTCCAGTCGGAGGGGCCTCATGGCGGCCTGCCGGATCGCCGAGCTGGTGGATTCTCTGCCCATGCGGGTGGGCCACCGCATCCTGGTGGTCAACCAGGTTCAGGAACCGCCGGCACGGTGGCCGGAGGATGTGGAAAAGATGTTCGGCGACGGCAACATCTACGTGCTTCCCGCGGATCCCTTGCTGGCTCAGTTCGACATGGAAGGAAAGCCCACCAGCCGGCTTCCCGCCGATGCGCCGGTGGTTCAGGAAGCCTACGCGATCTTCGACAAGGTGCTGCCCCGGGCGGAAAAGGCGGCCTGAGGGAGCCGAGCGGCTTGCAAAGGGGAGGGCGATCATGACGGTCATCAAGAGGGCTTTGGTGAGTGTGACGGACAAGTCGGGCCTCCTGGAGTTCGCCCGGGGGCTTGCCCGGCACGGCGTGGACATCCTTTCCACGGGGGGAACGGCCGCCGCATTGCGCCAAGGGGGTCTGAAGGTCCTGGACGTCAGTGATTTCACGGGATTTCCCGAAATCTTGGACGGTCGAGTCAAGACTCTCCACCCCAAAATCCACGGGGGCATCCTGGGCATGCGGGACCGGGAGGAGCACCGGCGCACCATGGCCGAGCATGGGATCGAGCCCATCGACATGGTGGTCGTCAATCTGTACGCCTTCGAGCAAACGGTGGCCAAACCGGGGTGCACGCTGGAAGAGGCCATCGAGAACATCGACATCGGGGGGCCCACCCTGATCCGGGCCGCGGCCAAGAACAATGCCCACGTGGCCGTGGTCACCGATCCGGAAGACTATGAACGGATCCTGGAGGAAATGGATCGCTCCAACGGGGCCCTCTCCAGGGAGACGCGTCTTCGCCTGGCCGCCAAGGCGTTTTGCCTGACGCACCGTTACGACGGCGCCATCTGCGACTATTTGAAGAAGATGAGCGATAGCCGCTAACTTAAACGCCACCTGGAAGAGGACGGTTTTCGCCAGATCGTGACAGGTTCGAGGAAGGAAAAGCGGGGAAGTTCCCCGCTTTTCCATTCCGTCTGAAGGAGCTGAGCCGGGACGGAATCCGAATATCTCTCAACGATTGGGAAAGGATGGAAGGAAGAGCATGAAGGTTCTTGTGGTCGGCAGCGGGGGTCGGGACCACGCCATCGCGTGGAAGTTCACCCGGAGCGATCGGGTTCGGAAGGTGTACGTGGCCCATGGCAATGCGGGTATCTCTCAGACGGCGGAATGCGTGGATGCCAAGACGCCGGAAGAGATGGCGGCCTTCGCCGAAAAGGAAGGGATCGATCTGACCTTCGTGGGGCCGGAAAAACCCCTCTCGGCCGGCATTGTGGATCTTTTCGAGAGTCGCGGACTGCCCATCATCGGCCCCAATCAAAAGGCGAGCCGCCTGGAATCGAGCAAGTGCGACACCAAGGTCATGCTGCGGGAGCTGGGGATTCCGGTGCCGGAATTCGAGATCTTTTCGGATCCCGACAAGGCCCGTGACTACGTGCGGTCCGTGGGCCATCAGGTGGTGGTCAAGGCCGACGGACTCGCAGCCGGAAAGGGCTCCCTGGTCTGCGACGGTGTGGCCGATGCCGAAGCGGCCATCCACGACATCATGGAAAAGAGGATCTTTGGAGATGCCGGTGCCCGGGTGGATATCGAAAAGCGGTTGTACGGCCGGGAGCTTTCCTTCTTTTGCTTTACGGACGGCTACAGCATCGTGCCCATGGTGGCGGCCCAGGACTACAAGCGCGCCCGCGACAACGATGAGGGAAAGAACACCGGAGGGATGGGTTCCTATTCGCCTCATCCGTGGCTCGATGACGCCCTGGTGGAAACCATCATGAGCCGGGTGGCCGAGCCGGTCATCCGGGGCATTCGGGAAAAGTACGATATCCTGTACCGTGGTATCCTGTATTTGGGGCTGATGCTGGTGGAGGAACCGGGCGGCATCACGCCGTACGTTCTGGAGATCAATATCCGTTTGGGAGATCCGGAAGCTCAGGTTATTCTTCCCCGGCTCCGAACGGATCTCGTGGAGGTGTCCGAGGCCATCCTCACGGGGAACCTCAAGGACCTCGATCTCCAATGGGATCCCCGCTATCGGCTCTGCCTCATCGCCGTGAGCGGACGAACCAGGGGGAAAAAGGGCTGGTACAAGGGCTATCCCGAGCGCTACAAGATCGGGGTGCCCATCCAGGGCCTGGAGGCGGTGGACCCGGGCTGTCTGGTCTTCCATTCGGGAACCGGATGGGGCGAAGACGGGAACCTGGTGACCACGGGCGGGCGGGTGCTTTGTATCGTCAGCACGGGTGACACGCTGAACGAGGCGCGCGACATCGCCTATCGGGAGATGGCCAAGGTTTCCTTTGAGGGGATGTATTATCGAAGCGACATCGGCAAAGATTAGAACGTGCGGGAGGAAGATTCCATGGAGAGGAAGAAGGCTTTGGTGGGCATCCTGATGGGAAGCGATTCGGATCTTTCCGTGATGGAAGCCGCAGCGGAGGTGCTTCGGGAATTCGGCGTGCCTTTTGAGATGGCGATCCTGTCCGCCCACCGCACCCCGGAACAGGCGGCCCGGTATGCGGCCGAAGCAGCCGAACGGGGGATCAAGGTGCTCATCGCCGGTGCGGGCTGGGCTGCGCACCTGGCCGGCGTTCTGGCATCCAAGACCACGCTCCCGGTGATCGGCGTGCCCATCGATTCTTCGCCGCTGAACGGCATGGACGCCCTCTTGTCCACCGTCCAGATGCCGCCGGGGATACCGGTGGCCACCATGGCCATCGGCAAGGGCGGGGCCCGCAATGCGGCGCTCTTCGCCGTGCAGATCCTGGCCGTGGCCGACGAAAACCTGGCGGCCCGGCTCAAGGCATACAAGGCGGACATGGCGGCGGGTGTCCTCAAAAAGAACGAAAAGATCGACCCCGCCGTGCGCGTGCTTGAGCTTTAGGGACGTGCCTCAAAACGTTCCATCCTGGGAGGCCCTGACAACGGCTCTCCGACTTACAAGGCCGAGGAATTTTGGTCCTCCTCGTAGCCGCGGGGCTTCAGCCCCGCGGAAAGGGTCATCGTAACTCCATAAAGCGACAGGAAATAGACGATGGCCTATTGGGCGGCCGGGGGTTCCTCCGCAGCCCTGAAGGGCTGCGCTACGAGAAAAGAGGTCGCCCGCGGCGTTCTCAGACAAGCTCCCAGGGCCCTGTGGGAGCGAATGATCCTTCGCCCCTACAAGCGGCGCACATGAATGGCATGCCGGCATGTTCTCGCAAAAGGCTCCTGGACATTTGATTGTGCCCTTATGTGCCGCCCCGCGGCCACCAATGGAGGACCAATCTTGTGCCGAAGGTGGACACCAATCCGATTTCAGATGCACTTGCCCGCGATCGGGGTGGCTTTCTGAGCTTGGAGGGACCCGTGCGCAGGTGGCGAATCGAACAGGGGCGCGTGCCCGAAGAGGCCTTACGGGTCATAAGACGCGGAGGGGTGCTGGTCTTTCCCACCGAAACGGTGTATGGGTTGGGCGGCAATCCGCTGGATAAGAACGTCATCCGGAAGATCTTTTCCATCAAGGAGCGCCCGGAAGGAAAGCCCCTGCCGCTGGTGGCTGCCCACAGGGAAGCCGTGCTGAGAGGAGTTGCCTGGTGGCCGCAGGCCGCCCGGGCACTGGCGGCAAAATTCTGGCCCGGGCCCCTGACCCTGGTCCTCCCCGCGGCTCCCCTCTTCCCCCAAGAACTTCTTTCGGATGAGGGGACGGTCGCTGTTCGCATCAGCCCCCATCCGGTTCCCAGACAACTGGCGGAAGCCTGCGGAGGCTGGATCATCGCCACCAGTGCCAACCTGTCGGGGGAGCCCCCGACACGGGATCCGGAGAACCTGTCACGGGAACTGCTCCGCCGGGTGGACGGCCTGGTGGATGGGGGGTGCCTGGAAAAGGAGGTTCCGTCCACGGTGGTGGAGCTCTTGCGGGGCGGGCCCCTGAGATGGCGGTGCCTGCGCCGGGGAGCCGTGGAAATGGAAGACGTGGCCCGGGTTCTCGGCGTGGACGCCATGGAGTCCGGTGATTAGGACGTGGATATACTATTGATTTCTCTCCTAGGTGTTTTGGCAGTCCTTCTGGCGGCCGGTGTGCTGAGCGCCCGGCGCTGGCGCCGGGCGCTCACCGCTCCCAGGCGTGTGTTGCTGACCGGCGGCGGCACGGGCGGTCATGTGAACCCGGCACTGGCCATCGCCGAGGCCATCAAGGAGCGGGAGCCCGATGCCCGCTTTCTCTACGTGGGGGTTGCCGGCAAGGCGGAAGCCGTGATCGTCAAGCGGGCGGGCTATCCCTTGGCCTTCGTCTCTTCACGGGGCTTTCCGGGAATGCGCCCGTCTCCGGCCTTGGTGCGCTTCGTTGCCACCGTGGGCTGGGGCATCCTTCAAGCCGCGGTGATTCTCGTGCGGTTCCGGCCCCACTGGGTCATCGCCACCGGAGGCTATGTGAGCGCCCCTATCGTTTCGGCGGCCATCTTCCTGCGCTTCCTTCGCGTGGCGCCGGTGCGCATCTACATGCACGAGCAAAACAGCGTTCCGGGGCAGATGAACGCCCTGTTGGGAAGATGGGCGGATCGGGTGCTGCTCACCTTTCCGCAGACCCTTTCCTACTTTCCGAAAAATGGCGTGGTGGTGGGCTACCCGGTGCGCCACGCCATCGGCGCCGTACCCAGGGAGGAGGCGCTCCAAAGGCTCGGTTTTCGGCTGCCTCCTCAGAGGCGGGTTGTCTTCGTGTTCGGAGGCTCCCAGGGGGCCCGCACCATCAATCGCGCCCTGGTGGAGGCCCTGGGGCACCTGGCCGAACACAGGGATCGCCTTTTCATCATCCACGGCATGGGTCTGGCCCGGTCCGAGGACTACCATGCCGCGGAGGACACCGAAAGGCTTCTGCGTGAACTCTATCCGGACCAAACCCTGGATTCCTTTTCCGACTTTTACTACCGCCAGGACTATTTTCACAATATCGCCGATGTGTATGCGGTGAGCGATCTGGTGGTCTGCCGCAGCGGCGCCGGAAGTCTCAACGAACTGGCCCGACTGGGTAAACCCGCTTTGTTGATCCCCAAGGCCAACCTGCCGGGAGATCACCAGGTGATGAACGCTCGGGCCATGAAACAGGCGGGCGCCGCGGAAGTGCTCTTCGAAGACGTGCTTTTGGCGGATGGAAGGGTGGAGATCCGGGTCGACAGCCGAGAGCTGGCATCCCGCATCCTGTCGCTTCTCGACGATGAGGAGCGGCTCAGCCAGATGGCCTTGCGAAGCCGGGGGTTTCTCCGCCGGAAGGCCACGGCCCGCATCCTGAGCGAACTTTATCAGGACAGGCTCTACGACAACGGCTACGCCCTTCAGACGGTGGAAAGCGGTCCCCCCTTCCTTTCCAATGCCCAACTGCTGCGCCGATTGCAGGCGGCCCATGCGTCCAACCCCAAAGATTATGACCCGACGGAAGTGGTGGGCGACTTGGACGATCTCACCTACTACCGACACCGGGCGGCGGCCCTCCTCGCAAGCCCCTCGTGGCAGGTGCGCAATGTGGGCGTCAAACTGGTGGGGCTGACCCGCTACGAGGCCAAGGTTCCCGCTCTGCTCCACATGCTGCGGGACCGTACGCCGGTCGGCCGCTTGAAGAGGCTGCTGGGAGGTGATTTCGAGCAGGTGGGCTTCATCCGGCGCAACATCGTAACGGCGCTTTCCGTCATCGGCCGCTTCGATTCTTCGGTGGAAGCAGCGCTCCTGGAAGCCCTGGACGACCCCTATTATGAAGTGCGCGCCGAGGTCTGCCGGGTGGTGCCGAATTTCGCCCAGCACCTGGCGGGCAAGGACGCATGGGTGGAGGCCCTGCTCCGGCGGCTTCGGGATCCGTCCTTCGAGGTGGTGGTGGAGGCCGCCAAGGCCCTGGGCGAGGTGGGGGTGGATGGCCGTGCCCTCGATGCCCTGGTGGGATTGAAACATGCCTTTCATTGGCAGGTGCGCAACGCCGCACTCATGGGGATCAAGCGCCTGTTGGATCGGAGGGTGCTCCGTCCTTGCGAGGAAGTCCTCCGGGACGTGAATCGCTTCCTCCTCACGGCGCCTGACTTCCGACCCACCTTCACCATACGGGAAAACTACAACGCCATCGTGAACTTGTGCCGCCGGGGAAACATGGGCCGGGAGGAAGCTCGGCAGGGCCGATCGGACCTGGAGGTTTCGAGGAAAGACGCATGATTTTTGAACTGGGCAGAATCCTGCAGGAATACTCGGATCTCTTTTCCTTTCTCCGGCTGGTCAACTATCTGACTTTCCGGGCCATCATGGCGGCGCTGAGTGCCGCGGTCTTCATGTTCGTTTTCAGCCGGTCCTTCATCTTTCACATGCATCGACTCGGCTTTCAGGACCAGGAAAGGGACACGGGCCTGGCCACCCACGACAAGAGCGGCACCCCGACCATGGGTGGGATCCTGATCATCGGGGCCGTGGTCTTTTCCTTGGGGCTGTGGGGCAACTGGACAAGCCCCTTTCTCCTCTACCCGCTGATCGCCATGCTGTGGCACGGGGCCATGGGGTTCTGGGACGACTACGCCAAGATACGCAGAGGCAGTGGAAACCGGGGCATGTCCGAGCGCATGAAACTGCTGCTGCAGAGCCTTTTCAGCGCGGGATTTGCCTGGGCCATGGTCGGGCCTCTTTCCCCGGTGGGTCCCGAAATGGCCACCCGCATCTATGTGCCCTTCATCAAATACCCCCTCTTCAGCTTGCATCCGGTGCTCTACGGTATTTTCATCTTCCTTTTTGTCATTTTCGTTTCCAATGCCGTGAACCTCACCGACGGCCTGGACGGCCTGGCCATCACGCCGTCCCTTTTTGTCGTTGGGGTCTTGGGGGTCTTTGCCTACGTGGAGGGCAACACCATTTATTCCTCGTACCTTTTCTATCCCTACCTGAGGGGGGCGGGGGAACTGACCGTTTTCGCGGCAGCCTGTGTGGGGGCCGGGCTGGGCTTCCTCTGGTACAATGCCTACCCGGCTCAGATCTTCATGGGAGATACGGGTTCTCTGGCCATCGGAGGCACCATGGCGGTCATTTCGGTCCTCCTGAAGCAGGAGTTTCTCTTTCCCATTCTGGGGGGACTCTTCGTGGCCGAAGCCCTCACCAGCCAGATCCAGGACAAGATCGGTGTGCGCTGGCTGGGAAGGAGAATCTTCTATCGGGCCCCGCTCCACCACAATCTGCAGCACAAGGGGATCGCCGAAACCAAGGTGGTGATCCGTTTGTGGATCATTTCGGGCCTGCTGGCCCTCATGGCCCTGGCAACCCTGAAGATCCGGTAACGATGGGCGCGGGAGATGGAAGGTGACGGGAAGGGCGTTGAAGAAGGCGCTGTTGCTGGTGTGGGCCTTTTGGACCGTCTGGGCGGGGCCTTCGGCCTCGGCCGCCACGCTCCCGGAGATCGAGTTTTACGGGAATTTGCCGGAAGGGTGCGGAGGAGAACCTCGGACCGTGTCCCTGGAATCCTATCGGGACCTGTGGGCGACTTTGGAGACGGAGGACCCCAACTTTCCGGCGCAGGGCCCGGGCACCTACCGAGGGGTGTATCTCGGTTCGCTGCTGGACGAACTGGGCGTCGCCGCCGACACCCAGATCACGGTCCTGGCGGAAGACCACTACGTTCTGGCCATGCCCCGCCTCATGTTCTCCAAGATGAAGGCCTTTCTCGCCTTCGAAAGGGATGGAAACCCCATCTCGCCGCTCAAGGGCGGTCCTTTGAAGATCGTTTTTCCCAAGGAAAGCGAGGCGGATCCAGCGGCGTACATCTGGTACGTGAAGGCTTTTTGGATCGGAGAAGATTGCGGGAGTTCCGTTCAGGTCGTGGACACGTCGGGGCGCGCCGCCACCTTCACATTTCCATCCTCCCAGAAAGAACTTTTCTTGAAGCGCATTCCCACCACCGTGCCCAAGGGCTATCGGGCGGGATGGGACCCGCTGCCTGTGTTGAGTGAAGTGCGGGGACTTCTGCTGCGGGATGTGCTGGGTGGGAATCCTTCCGGCGTTCACTTCGTGGAATTCGTTCCGTTGGTGGGAAAATCACTGCACCTGCCCTGGGAGGTGGCGGAGAGAATCCCGATTTTACTCGTGAATATCTGGGATGGTCGACCAGTCCCGGTGGCGTTCGGGGGACCGGTTTGGGTCTTGCTGCCCACGGGCGAATATCGGGAATTGCTCCAATGGGTGGGGGAAGCTCCCGCCTTTTTCTTCCTCAAGGCGGTGCGGTTGCACCCCTGAGCTGAAAGGGCGGGCTTTGACGGGTGACCCGACATGGGGGTAGGAAGCGGTTCAAGGCCATGAGAAAATGGAAACTTCAGAGCAAACTGGCGGTATCCGTGGCGGCGATCATCGTCGGTGTGAGCCTGGCCGGCGCTCTGTGGATCTCGTGGTGGAGAACCCGAATTCTCACCGTCTCGGCTCTCCAGGACATGGCGATGATGGCCGAGAATACGGTGCGGCGCATCTCCCCGTTTGTGTACAGCCAGAGCTGGGCCAACGTACTCATCACCCTTTCCAATGATTTCGCCAACAGGGAAGATCTGGTTTATTGCCGTGTGACCGATCCGTTGGGACGCGTACTCCTTTCCACCCTTCCCGAGGAGATGGAAAGCGGCGAACCTTTTTACATGAAGACGTCGGTTGATCCCGACAAGGTCCTGCTCGACCGGACATTCCAGCTTCTGGCTTCCCGGCTGCGCCAGAGGCTGTTGGTCCAGGAAACGCGGCTGGAACGCTCCGTCGTCCACGGGGGGCGCCTCCGGGGACACGCCGGCGAACGGATCCTGGACGTGCGCGCCGACGTGATTCACGGAGACACCGTGTTGGGACATTTGCGCATGGGGTTTTCGAGGCGCCCCGTGTTGGAATCGGTTCGCCAAAACCGCCGGACGTTCCTGGCTTTGGAGGGCTGTCTGTTAGTGGCTGTTCTGGGGGCCATCTTCCTGGTGGTGCGCCGCGAAGTGCGTCCGCTGCAGCTGATGACCGAAAAGTTGAGAGACGTTTTTGCGGGCGGGCCTGAGAAGATGGCTTCCGGCGTGCGCGCCCTGGACCTGTCCCAGGTGCAGACCACCACCCGCGAGGTGAGCGACCTCAAGGACGCCTTCGAACGGATGCAGCACAGCCTGATGGAAAATTACGAGCGGTTGGAGGCTCACCAGGAAAGGCTCCAGGAGCTGGTGGAGGAGCGGACTGCGGACCTGTTGCGCACCAACGAAGCACTCCAGAAGGAAGTGAAGGAAAGAACCAGGAGCGAGCAGGCGCTCAGGGAAAGCGAAGAAAGGTTCAGCTACCTTCTCGAGACCATCCCATTGGTGGCGGTCCGGGGCTTCGGGCCGGATGGAACGATCCACTACTGGAACCGTTCCTGCGAAGAAATCTATGGATATCGAGCCGAAGAGGTGATCGGAAAGAACGTGTGGCAGGTCTTGAACCCGGCCGACCGCGGTGGGATCCGGGCCTTGCCGAACACCCATCGGGTTTCGGAGCCCAGGGAGAAGACCTACTTGCGAAAGGACGGCAGCCCCGTGGACGTCTTTTCCAGCACGGTGGTTCTACGGCGCCAAGACGAGCGGCCGGAGTTCTTCGCATTCGACATCGATCTGACTCCGATCCGCCGAATGGAAGAAGAGCTCCACAAGGCCAAAAGGCTGGAGGCCATCGGCTATCTGGCGGCGGGCATCGCCCACGATTTCAACAATCTGCTTACGGCGATCCTCGGTAACATCAACATGGCCAGGCTGTGGATTCCGCCCGCGAGCCCCGAAGCGGAAAGGCTCCTGGCGGCGGAAAAGGCGTCTCTCCGGGCGAAGGATTTGACGCAAAAACTCATCACCTTCTCCGAGGGGGGCACACCCCGGAAGCTGGAGACATCCCTGAAGAGCCTGATTGAGGATGCGGCCTCCCTGGCCTTGGCCGGATCGAATGTGCGTTGTGAATCCAGGATCGGGGAGGGGCTCGATTCGGTGGAGGCGGATCCGGACCAGCTGCGCCACGCTCTCTACAATGTGCTGAAAAACGCCAGGGAAGCCATGGCCCGGGGCGGAACAGTGCAGGTGGAGGCGAGCAGGGTATCCCTTGGGGCCGATGAATTTGCGGAGCTGGAAAGAATGGGGCTCCAATGCCGACAGGTCGTCCGCATCCAGGTCCGGGACAACGGACAGGGAATGTCCCTCCAGGTGCTGGACAAGATCTTCGATCCCTACTTTTCCACCAAGCCCCGCGGAACCGATAAGGGCCAGGGTCTGGGCTTGACCATCGTCCACTCCATCGTCCGGCGTCATGAGGGGGCCGTTACCGTTGACTCCACACCCGGTCTGGGGACCACCGTATCCATCTATCTGCCGGTGAGCGTTCATCCTGCCGCGGCCGCACCCGTGAAAGAGGGGACCCCATGAGCTTTCTCCATGGGTGCTCCCCGCGAAGCGGTTTCAGCCGATTCTTTGGCATATGGCAGGGAAGACTCAGCACGTTCTCCCCGCCGGCCGGATCGGGCGGCCCACGCCTTCGTAGTAAAAGCCCAGCTCCGCCATGTGTTTCGGCTCATAGACGTTTCGCAAGTCGATGAAGACCGGCGTTCGGAGAAGCTCCTTGATGCGGACCAGGTCCAGGGCTCGGTATTCGTTCCATTCGGTCATGAGCACCACCGCGTCGGCGCCGCGGCATGCCTCATAGGGCGATGAACAGTAGGTGATTTCCGGCAGGTGCCTGGCGGCCTCCTTCATGGCCTGGGGATCGTGGGCCCGGATTGTGGCTCCGTGCTCCATGAGGGCCGGCAGGATGGTGAGAGACGGAGCTTCCCGCATGTCGTCCGTTTCCGGTTTGAAGGCCAGTCCCAGCACGGCGATGACCTTGCCCGCTTCGCTGCCGCCCAGGGCGTTTCGGATCTTTCGGACCATCCGGGCCTTCTGGGCGGCGTTCACTTCGGTGACCGCCTCCACGATGCGGCACGCCACCCCGTGTTCCTGGGCGATGCGCAGCAGGGCCCGCGTGTCCTTTGGAAAACATGAGCCCCCGTATCCGGGCCCGGGGTGGAGGAACTTGGGGCCGATGCGGCCGTCCAGCCCCATGCCCTTGGCCACGGCGTGTACATCGGCGCCCACTTCTTCGCACAGGTTCGCCATTTCGTTGATGAAGCTGATCTTGGTGGCCAGAAAGGCGTTGGCGGCGTACTTGATCAGCTCGGCCGTCTCGATGGTTGTGAGGACAAAAGGGGTTTCGATCAGATAGAGGGGCCGGTAGATGGCTTTGAGCATTTCTTCCGCCCGGGCATTGTCCGTTCCGATAACCACGCGGTCGGGGCGCATGAAATCCCCGATGGCCGCCCCCTCCCGCAGAAATTCCGGGTTACTGGCCACATCGAAATCGGCTTCCGGATTGGCTTCCGCGATGACCCGCGCCACCTGACGGGCCGTGCCCACGGGGACCGTGCTCTTGTTGACCACCACCGTGTAGCCGCGCAGCAGCGGTGCGATCTGCCTGGCCGCCTCGAAAACGTAGGTCAGGTCGGCATAACCGTCTCCGCGCCGGGAAGCCGGGGTGCCCACGGCGATGAAGATGACGTCCGCCTCACCCACCGCCGGCTCCAGGGCGGTGCTGAAGGCCAGGCGTCCCGCCTCGGCGTTCTTGGCGATCATGGGCTGGAGGCCCGGCTCGTAGATGGGAACCGAACCCGACTGGAGTGCCCGGATCTTTTCCGTGTCCACGTCGATACACGTCACCTGGTGGCCGAATTCGGCAAAGCAGGTGCCGCTCACCAACCCCACGTAGCCCGTACCCATGATGGCTATTTTCATTGTCTGCCCGTTCCCCTTTGCTATAAGCTACAACGAATTTTCCAAGAGCAATCTTCTTTGCGGCACACTCTACCATCCGCAACCGCTCAATGAAAGAGTCCGCCGTGATGCGACGCCTGCCCATAGGAGCCAGGATCTTTTTGGCCATTCTTGCCGTGAGTATTCTCACCATGACCGGGGTGGGCGTCCTCGTCTATCTGAAGGGAAGCGAGATCCTGCGTCGCAAAACAGGGGAAGAGCTGTCCCTGGCGGCGCAGGTCCACGCCCATTATGTGGAACACCATTTGGAGGATCTTCTGAGGGACCTGGAACACGTGGGGCGCTTGGCGCCTTCGTGGATGCTGCAAGAGGATCGCAGGGAAAAGGCGGATCCCGGCGGCGCCCCCCGGGAGCTTTTTCAACGCTCCGCAAGCTATGTGCAAGAACGGTTTCCCTGGGTGCTGGGGATGGCGGTGCGGGACGCCCAGGGCCGCATCCTGGCGGCGTCCCACGGGGAAAAGGTTCACTCTTCCAGGCCCCCACCCTACGATCCCCTCGGTTTGCTTAAGAAAGCGGTCCTGGTGACCTTTCCCTCGACCACGGAGGGCGACCCTCAGGGGCCCCCCCTCATGGAAGTGGGAACCCGTATCGCCGCCACCGGCGCCGATTCGAGAGAACGCTACCTGACGGCGGTCGTGAACCTGGAAGAACTCATTGGGCGGGTGCCCGTCCCGGAGTATCTGGGCCGATCCCTCGCCATCGCCTTGGGCGGGACACGGGGGGAACACCCCGTGGTTCTGGTGAGGAACCTTGCCGTCTCACCCGACCTTCGCACCCGGTTGAGCCAGTTGCTCCAAGGGACCGATTCCCGGACGCATCCCGAACCATCTCCTTCGGGCCGCGAAACCGGGCCCTTCCTGTGGGCCCTGAGCCGTCTGCCGCGGCTGGGCTGGCCCCTGCTTGCGGCCCTTCCCGCCTCTTCGGCCCACGTGCCCTTGTCCCAGCTCTTCCAGGTGGTTGTGATGGGGGTTGCCGTGGGGATCGGTCTGGCTTTTCTTGTCGCCTTGTATGCCTCCTCGGCCATGGTCCAGCCCATCAAGAGGCTGACCCAGGCGTTCCGGGAATTCAGCAAGGGCAACTGGGACGTGCAGGTTCCGGTCACGTCCTCGGACGAGATCGGAGAGCTCACGGACGGTTTCAATGAAGGAGTGCGCTTTCTGGCATCCCAGCATGCCAAGCTGCGCCGTTTTCGCGCCCTTGTACACCACAGCCAGGATGCGATTCTGCTTTTTTCGGCTTCGGGCGGCATCACCTACTGCAACAAGGCGGCCTTCGACCTGCTCGGCTACACCCGGCGGGAAGAACTGGCCCTGAAGACCCTAAGCGATTTCGTCTGCCCCCGGGACAAGGCCCGGTTCGAAAAGACCGTATGGCCCGCCATCCTGGAAGGGCGGTGGGAAGGGGAACTCCATTTGTGCCACCAGGATTCCCGGCCTTTGGTGGCTTGGGCGAGGGCCGGAACCATCCCTTCCGACAGGGAGGGCATCCGGTTGCTCTACGCCGTGTTGCGGGACATCTCGGAGCGCAAGAGCTATGAAAAGGCCTTGCAGGAGGCGGAGGAATATTACAGGAGCCTTTTCCGTTCGAGTCAGGACGCCATCGTGGTGACCGACCCTCAGGATGTGATCATCGATGTGAACGAGCCGGCCTTTGAGGCAACCTTCGGCTATGCCAAGCAGGAAGTGGTGGGACGGCCGATCGGCGACCTGTACGATGAGGCGGCCGGAGCGCCCGCGCCCACAGGGGATGCGTGGGGGAAGGCCCCGGGGCGCTTGACCCTACGATGGAAAAGAAAAGACGGCGGGGTCTTCCTGGGAGAGACCACCGTGGATGTCCTGGAAGGCTCCCGGGGACAGCGCCGCGGATACCTCCGGGTGGTGCGGGACGTGAGCGAGCGGGT
This sequence comes from Desulfacinum infernum DSM 9756, assembly GCF_900129305.1. Lineage (GTDB taxonomy): Bacteria > Desulfobacterota > Syntrophobacteria > Syntrophobacterales > DSM-9756 > Desulfacinum > Desulfacinum infernum. Next base: position 59,945 of record NZ_FQVB01000011.1, read on the forward strand.
GGCCTTTCTGGAAAAACTGGAAAAGGCCTACAACGACCTCAAAGGCCTCGATCAGCTCAAGGACCGTTTCCTGGCGGGGATCAGCCACGATCTCCGCTCCCCCCTGATTCCCGTTCGCGCCTTTCTGGAAAGGCTGCTGCAGCGACGCTGGGGCCCTCTCACGGACAAGCAGGAGGAATTCCTTCGCTACTGCCTCATCGGCGTCGACCGGGAACTGATTCTGGTGGAAGAGCTTCTGGACTACACGCGGCTGCAGTCCGGCCGTTTGGAGCTTAGGGCCGAGGAACTGGATCTTCAGGACGTGATCCGCACCAGCCTTTTCCTGCTGAAAGTCCAGGCCGAAGCGCACCACCTTCAGGTGCACGTGGACATGCCCCGGGAAGCCGTGATGATGCGCGGGGATTACAACAAGCTGCTGCGCATTTTCAACAATCTCTTTTCCAACGCCGTCAAATACAACCGCCCGGAAGGCAGCGTCTCCGTTCGGGGGCGCTGGGTCGATGAGGGGCGCTTCCGCGTGGAGATCGAAGACACGGGGGTGGGCATCCCCCGCGAGTCCCTGGACCACATCTTCGAACACTTCTACCGCGTGGAAGGGGAACGCTCCGGAGCCGTCACGGGCGCCGGCATCGGCCTTGCCGTGGTCCGTGAGCTGGTACGCCTTCACCAGGGCCGCCTGGAGGTGCAAAGCACCTTGGGAGTGGGAAGCGTCTTTGCCGTGACCTTTCCCACCATGGGACCCGGCGAGGAGGCGGAGAAGAGAGACGAGGAGCTTGGCCGAAAGCGCAAGGGATGAACGCTTTTCTCGTAGCGCAGCCCTTGAGGGCTGCGAAAAGAACTGAAATCCCACGGCAGCCTGATCGGCAGATCCATTTTCAGTCAGGCTACCGGAGCAGAGACGGAATCGCAGGGCTATGGCGCGCCCCCACGGACGGCATGGAAGATTCGTGTTGCCGTTCCCCTGCAGAAGGGGTGCGCCCATGGAGCCTTCGCCGATGCGGCGCTGTACAGGGGGCCCTATTCATTTGCGTGGAGACGGAACTGAATCGCGAAAGGAGGAAAAGGGTGGCGGAGGTGTTTCGGTTTTCCAAGAAGGGAGATCAAGGCGAGACCAGTCTGCTGACGGGCCAACGGGTGTCCAAGGGGAGCCTCCGGCCGGAAACCTACGGCACGCTCGATGAGGCGAGTTCGGCTCTCGGGTTGGCCAAGGCGTTTTGTCCCGACGAGAAGGTACGGGAAATGATCCGCACCATCCAGGAGGACCTGGTGACGGTGGGGGCCGAATTGGCCTGCGAGGCGCCCCAACGTTCCCGCTGGAGGGTGGAAACGGCGCAGATCGAGCGCTTGGAACGCTGGATCGAGGAACTGCAGGAGGAGGTTGCGGTTCCCCGCCATTTCATTCTTCCCGGCGCCAACCCGGTCAGCGCGTCCCTGGATCTGGCGCGCACCATCGTGCGCCGGGCCGAGCGTTGGGCCGCCCGGGCTCGGGAGGCGGGCCTGGAGGTGCGGGCCGAGGTGCAGGCCTACCTGAATCGGCTGGCCGACTTTCTTTTCACGCTCGCCCGGTTTACTGAAAAAGATCGCTAGAAAGAGAAAAAAGAAGAAAGAATATGAATTCTAAAGAAAGGGGCCCCTCTTGTTTGGATGGGCTCCTTTCCCTTTTTCTCATGGGGACCGTCGGGCCGTTTCTCCCCTTGCCTTTTTGGGGGGCGATGGCTATCTCTTATTAGCACTCGACAGGAGCGAGTGCTAATTTGGGGTGGGCGCCTTCGGACACCTCCACCGGCCGATTCCTGTCCATCCAAAGGACCCGGGGCCGAAAGGCCGCCCCCGAAAGTCCTTGGGACATCTTTGGAGAAGGAAAGGAGAGGAAAGATGAAGCTGCGTCCGTTGCATGACCGAGTCATTGTGAAGCGACTGGAAGAGGAAGAGAAGACCCAGGGCGGGATCATCATCCCGGACACGGCCAAGGAAAAGCCCCAGCAGGGCAAGGTTCTGGCCGTGGGTAAGGGCAAGCTCCTGGAAAAGGGCGATGTGGTGCCCTTGATGGTCAAGGAAGGTGACCGGGTGCTCTTTTCCAAGTATGCGGGCACCGAGGTCAAGGTGGAAGGCGAAGAACTTCTCATTATGCGAGAGGATGACATCCTGGCCATCCTCGAATAGGCGCATCTATGAGGAGGACGGAAGATGGCAGCGAAGGAAATCAAATACTACAGCGAAGCACGCAGCAAGATCCTGGCAGGTGTGGACATCCTGGCCGACGCCGTCAAGGTGACCCTGGGGCCCAAGGGCCGCAACGTGGTGATTGAAAAGACCTTCGGGTCCCCCACGGTGACCAAGGACGGGGTGACCGTGGCCAAGGAAATCGAGCTGGAGGACAAGTTCCTCAACATGGGCGCCCAGATGGTCAAGGAAGTGGCCAGCAAGACCAGCGACGTGGCCGGCGACGGCACCACCACGGCCACCATTCTGGCCCAGGCCATCGCCCATGAGGGCTTCAAGCTGGTGGCGGCGGGCCACAATCCCATGGCCCTGAAGCGCGGCATCGACAAGGCGGTTCAGAAGGCCGTGGAGGCCCTGAAGGAACTGAGCAAGCCCACCAAGGACCAGAAGGAGATCGCCCAGGTCGGCACCATCTCCGCCAACAACGACGCCACCATCGGTGAGATCATCGCCGAGGCCATGAACAAGGTGGGCAAGGAAGGCGTCATCACGGTGGAAGAAGCCAAGGGCATGGAGACCACCCTGGACGTGGTCGAGGGCATGCAGTTCGACCGCGGCTACATCTCCCCCTACTTCGTCACCGATCCGGAAAAGATGGAGGTGGTCCTGGAGGACGCCTACGTCCTGTGCCATGAAAAGAAGATCAGCAATATGAAGGATCTTCTGCCCATCCTGGAGCAGATCGCCAAGATGGGCAAGCCCCTGCTGATCATCGCCGAGGACGTGGAAGGCGAAGCCCTGGCGACCCTGGTGGTGAACAAGCTGCGCGGCACCCTGAAGGTATGCGCCGTCAAGGCCCCCGGTTTCGGTGACCGGCGCAAGGCCATGCTCCAGGATATCGCCATCCTGACCGGCGGCCAGGTGGTATCCGAGGATCTGGGCGTGAAGCTGGAGAACGTGACCCTGAATGACCTGGGTTCGGCCAAGCGCGTGGTGGTGGATAAGGACAACACCACCATCGTGGACGGCGCGGGGACCAAGGAAGCCATCGAAGCCCGGGTCAAGCAGATCCGAACCCAGATCGAAGAAACCACCAGCGACTACGACCGCGAGAAGCTCCAGGAGCGGCTGGCGAAGCTCGTGGGCGGCGTGGCCGTGATCCGCGTGGGTGCCGCCACGGAAACGGAGATGAAGGAAAAGAAGGCCCGCGTGGAGGACGCCCTGAACGCTACCCGTGCGGCGGTGGAAGAAGGGATCGTGCCGGGTGGTGGTGTGGCCCTGCTGCGCTGCCAGAAGGCTCTGGACGACCTGAAGCTTGAGGGCGAAGAGCAGTTCGGACTGGAGATCGTGCGCCGTGCCCTGGAGGCGCCGCTGCGCCAGATTGCCAACAACGCGGGCCATGAAGGTTCGGTGGTGGTGGAAAAGGTCCGCGAAGGCGAAGGCTCTTTCGGCTTCAACGCGGAGCGCGAGGTTTACGAAGACCTGATCGCCGCCGGCGTCATCGATCCCACCAAGGTGGTGCGCTTCGCCCTGCAGAATGCGGCCAGCGTGGCGGGTCTGCTGCTCACCACGGAAGCCATGATCGCCGAGAAGCCCAAGGAGAAGAAGTCCGAGCATCCCGGGGCGGGCATGGAAGACATGTACTAAACCCCGGACACTTTCGGAAGCCAAAGAACCCGGACCCGGTCCGGGTTCTTTTTTGTTGCACTCCCGAAGGCGAGTTGCTAGGAAGAGGGCGACGTATGCCCGGAGGCGGACGGAATCGGGCGGGCGCCATGCCCGCCCGAAATCGTCTTGGACCAGGCCGTCCGCGGCGGGAAATGGAGATCCTTGAGGAAGGAGGAGCCGGCTTATGGCTCGAGTGACGGTGGAAGACTGCCTGAGGCAGGTGGAAAATCGTTTCGCCTTGGTGCACCTGGCGGTTCGCCGCGTTCTGCAGCTTCGAAAGGGGGCGGCGCCCCTGATCGATGCGCCCAAGAACAAGGAAGTGGTGGTGGCTCTTCGGGAGATCGCGGCCGGAAAGGTGCGCCCGGACAATATCCTGGAGCTGGAGGGCCTGGACGAGCTGAGCCTGGAGGCCCCTCCGAAAAGGACGGCGGGCTCCAGCGCCGCCGAAATCCAGGAAGTGCTGGAAGAAGCGGCCCAGGCCGATCCGGCGTCCGAGGGCGAAGTTCAGGTGGTGGACGAGGATTCCGTGGCAGAGGATGCGGACGAAGAGTAGTGGCCGTTCGGAATGGCTCTCCGGCTTGACGGGCCGGGGAATTTCCGTTCTCTTCGCAGCCGCCGATTCCGCCCCACGGGAAAGGACGGGTCGCACCCGGTGGCCTGTGCGACATCCGGGGGTTCTTCCGCAGCCCTCTAGGGCTGCGCCACGAGAAAAATGGAAGACGCATGGCCGACAACGGATTGCTCTCATGCCTGCAGAAACGGGATCTGCTGAACCGGTCCGCCGTGTCCGTGGATGAGCTCCTCCAGTGGGCGCGACGCTACGAGCAGGCGGGCCTTGTGCACGACGCCGTGGATTTCTACGAGAAGGCCCAGGCCAATGAGGAAATCCGGCGCCTCATGGAAAAGGCGGTCCAGGAAGGCGACTATTTTCTGCTCAAGCGTTTGTCCACCCTCCTCGGGGCCGCTCCGGATGCGGCCACATGGCGTTCCTTGGCGGAAAGAGCAAGGGAACTGGGCAAGGAGCTCTTTTCCCAGCGGGCCATGAGCGAAGCCGAACCCCGGGAGCCTTCGGGCGAGCGCGCTTGACAAACGGCCGGGGCATGCTTACGAGATACGTTGTGCACGTTGCCCGCTGGCGCCTAAAATCTTTAAACCATTCAGGTGGTTAACCCCATGGAGCAAACTCGCGACTATTACGAAATCCTTGGTGTATCGCGCAATGCGACCGACGAGGAAATCAAGAAGGCCTACCGGAAGCTCGCCCTGAAATACCATCCCGATCGCAATCCCGGAGACAAGGAAGCCGAAGAGCGCTTCAAAGAGGCGGCGGAAGCCTACGAGGTCCTCCGCGACCCGCAAAAGCGCCAGATCTACGACCAGTATGGGCACGAGGGTCTGAAGGGGACCGGCTTTTCCGGGTTTCAGGGCTTCGAGGACATTTTCAGCTCCTTTGGGGACATCTTTCAGGAATTTTTTTCCTTCAACTTCGGCGGGGGACAGCGCACCCGAACCAGTGCCCGTCCGGGCAACGACCTGCTCTACGAATTGGAGCTCTCCTTCGAAGAAGCGGTTTTCGGCACCGAGAAGGACCTGGAGATCGAAACGTTGCAGACCTGCCAGCGGTGCGGCGGAAACGGATCGGAACCCGGCTCCAGCGAAAGCCTGTGCCCGCTTTGCCGCGGGCGGGGCCAGGTGGTTCAGACCCAGGGGTTTTTCCGCATCAGCACCACCTGCAACCGCTGCCACGGTTCCGGCCAGGTCATCACCACGCCCTGCAGGGATTGCCACGGACAGGGGCGGCTTCGGCGCCGCAAGAAGGTCCACGTCAAGGTTCCGCCCGGCGTGGATTCGGGAACCCGCCTGCGCCTCCGCGGCGAGGGGGAAAGCGGCTATCGCGGGGGGGTGGCCGGGGACCTCTATGTGCGCTTGCGCGTCCGCCCCCACGAATTCTTTGAACGGGACGGCAATGACCTTTACGGCAAGGTGAAGATTTCCTTCATCCAGGCGATCCTGGGAGACGAGATCGAACTGCCGACCCTGGAAGGCACCAAGACCATCCGCATCGAACCTGGAACACAGCCGGGAACTGTCCTTCGGTTTTCCGGGGAAGGGGTTCCGTCTTTGCGCGGCTACGGCCGAGGGGACCTTTTCGTGGAAATCGATGTGAGCATTCCTTCCAAGATTACCGCACGCCAACGAGAGCTCCTCGAGGAGTTCATGGCCATCGAAGAAGAGAAAAAGGACAAGAAAGTCCGCCGGTGGCCGTGGAGCAAACGGCGTCAGGACAAGAGCGACGCCGTCGGGGAAGCCGCCCGCTGAGAATCCCTTGCGTGTTTGGTGCACACCGTGCCGAGCGCCTATGCAGGATGCTGCCCCTTGAGACGGGAACCCGGCTGAAAGGAGGAATGGCGGTGTGGTACGAACACCAACCCGGTCAGTATGAAGATTTCCATGCCACGGCCCTCTATTGTCCCAAGTGCCGTGATGCCATGCCCGTGCGCAGCCGGTTGTTGCTGGTGCTGCCCGACGGGGAACTCCACGAATACCTCTGCCAGGTCTGCTCCACGTCCGTGGGAACCAAGACGGTGAAACAACAGCCGGACGGGCGTCTCATCGTGATGTGATCCGCCCGGCCGCTCCATTCCGAATCGGATGAGGTGACGGCGATGATTGAAGTGCAGGGATTGACCAAGTTCTATGGGACCGTTCCCGCCATTCAAGACGTGAACTTCCACATCCACAAGGGGGAAGTGGTGGGATTCCTGGGGCCCAACGGGGCGGGCAAGTCCACCACGATCCGGATTCTCACCTGCTACATGCCTCCCACCGCCGGTGAGGCCCGTGTGGACGGCCTGGACTGTTTCCAAAAGTCCCTGGAAGTGCGCCGGCGCATCGGGTATCTGCCGGAAAATGTTCCCTTATACAATGAAATGACGGTCCGGCGCTTCCTGCGGTTCGTGGCCCAGGCCAAGGGCGTGGAAGCCCGGGAGCTCCCCCGGGAAGTGGACCGTGTGGTGGACGTGTGCGGACTGGAGCGGGTCAGAAACCGGATCATCGGCAATCTTTCCAAAGGGTATCGCCAGCGGGTGGGGCTCGCCCAGGCGCTTCTCAACAACCCGCCGGTGCTCATCTTGGATGAGCCCACCATCGGGCTGGATCCCACGCAGATCGTGGAGATCCGGCGCCTGATCCGAGATCTGCGGGAAGACCACACCATCTTGTTGAGCAGCCACATCCTGCCGGAAGTGGCCCAGATCTGCCAGCGGGTCCTGATCCTCAACAAGGGCCGTATCGTGGCCACGGACTCCCCGGATGCGTTGACGGCCCAGCTGCAAAAATCCGCCAAGATCGCCCTGACCGTGGAAGGAGACGGCCGGCAGCTTGCCCGCGCCCTGGAAACCATGGACGGCATTCTGGCCGTGCAGCTGGAATCCAACCACCATTCCCGGCTCATCCTGGAAACCGATCGATCGCGGGATCTGCGCCCTGAGATCGCCCGCAAGGTGGTGGAGGAAGGGCTGGGGCTGCTGGAACTCAAGGCCATGGATCTGAGCCTGGAGGATATCTTCATGCAGCTGGTGACGGAAGAGGCTCCCGTTGAGGAAGGTGCGGTGGAGGCTTCGGAGACGGCGGAGGAAGGGAAATGATGAGGGGATTCGTGTCCGTGTACCGAAAGGAGCTTTATCTCTTGTTCGCGTCGCCCATCTTCTATGCGGTGGCGTTCATCTTTCTGGTGCTCAACGGATATTTCTTCTACAGTTCGGTGGCCTACTACAACCTGCTGAGCTTCCAGGCGGGCCAGAATCCGTTCATGGCTGGCCAGCTCAACCTCATGGACATGGTGGTGCGCCCCCTGTTCATGGATATCTGCATCGTCCTGCTCCTGGTGGCCCCCCTGCTCACCATGCGCACCTACGCCGACGAGAGGAAGACGGGCACGGTGGAGCTTCTCTTCACGCTGCCGGTGACCGACGGCGGAGCCTTGGCCGCCAAGTTTTTGGGCGTCCTCACTGTTCTCTTCGTCCTGCTGGCGGGGACCCTGCCCGGGATGGCCCTTCTGGAGTACCTCTCGGATCTCAACTGGAAGGCCGTGCTGTGCGGCTACCTGGGCCTCTTCCTCCTGGGATCAGCCTTCATGGCGCTGGGAGTCTTTACCTCCTCGCTTTCGAGGAACCAGATCATTGCGGCGGTGCTTTCCTTTGGCGCCCTGCTCCTTTTCTGGGTCATCAGCTGGATGAGTTCCGTGCTGGGCCCGGGGGCCTCCCGGATCATTGAGTACCTGTCCATCATCCGCCATTTCGACACCTTCTCCAAGGGGGTGCTCGATTCCAGGGATGTGATCTACTATCTGCTATTTATAGCGTTCTTCCTCTTTGTCACCCTGCGACAGATCGAATCGTACCGCTGGCGGGGCTGATCCCGGTCCAACGGAGATCCCCCGGCGGCGAAACCACGGAGGCGAATGGTCATGCCCAAGCAGAAAAGAGCTCGAAGGAGCCTGGTCTACGGATCCAATACGTTCGTTTCCATCTTGGTGTTCCTGGCGATACTTGTATTCGTCGCCCTCATTGCCGAACGGCATCCCTTGCGCGTCGACCTGACGGATTCCGGGGAGTTCAGCCTGTCGGAACAGTCCCGGAAGGTGGTGGCGTCTTTGCCGGAGCCGGTCACCATCAAGGCCTTTTTCGCGTCGGCCTCCCCCGAATGGCTCAAGACCAAGGATCTTTTGGAAACCTACCGCTACCACAACAAGAAAATCCGCTATGAATTCGTGGATCCCGATCGGCAGCCGGAAATCGCCCGCCAATATGAAATCCGCGATTACGGCACGCTGGTACTTGAAGGCTTCGGCCGGAAGGAAACCGTCCTCAGCCCCGATGAGGAAGCCATCACCAACGCACTGCTCAAGCTCTCCCGAAAAGAGGAGAAGAAGATCTACTTCCTGACGGGGCACGGGGAGCGGTCCCTTGGCGAGATCAACAAGGTGGGCTATTCCACGGTGAAGTCCGCCCTGGAAAAGGAAAACTACGCGGTGGACGAGCTCAACCTGATGCAGCGGGAGCAGGTCCCCGAGGACGCGGCCGTGGTGGTGGTGGCCGGTCCGAAAAAACCGCTCTTTCCCGAAGAGGTGGCATCCTTGGAGGCCTATGTGAAAAGGGGCGGCAAGGTGGTCCTTTTCCTGGACCCGGGACGTGACGGAGGCCTGAAGGAGTTCGCCCGGTCCTTCGGCATCGATGTGGGCGACGACATGGTGATCGACAAGCTGAGTCGCGTCTTCGGCGGCAGTTACCTCATGCCCGTGGTGACCCAGTACGGCGGGCACAAGATCACCGACGGCTTTAACGTGGCCACCTTCTACTCGGAAGCCCGCTCGGTGCGTCCCCTGGAGGAAAAACCCGAGGGGGTGACGGTGATCACCCTGGCCTCCACCTCGGAAAATGCGTGGGCGGAAACGGATCTGGAGCGGCTTCACAAGGGCGAGGCCAGCTTCGAGGAGGGGCAAGACAAGCCCGGGCCCGTCCCCCTGGTGGTGCTGGCCGCCGTGGACAGCGGCAAGTTTTCCAAGGTTGATACGACGGAGAAACCCCAGGGAGAAACCGGTTCGGCGAAGGCGTCCGGCCATGGAGAAAAGGACGAGGACAATGTGGCCCATGCCGCGGAAGCAGAACCTCCCATGGGGTACCTGGTGGTGGCGGGGGATTCCGATTTCGTGGACAACACCCACTTCGGGCTATCGGGAAACGGGGACTTCTTCCTGAATACCGTGCACTTCCTGGCGGAAGAGGAGACCCTCATCACCATTGAACCGCGCAAGAAGGAGGGCCAGACCCTCATGCTCACCCAAGGCCAGGCGCGGCTGGTCTTCTGGGTGCCCCTGGTGCTGGTCCCGGCCCTGGTGCTCATCGTTGGCCTCGGAGTCTATCGGGTTCGGAGGGCTCAGAGATGAAGTGGCGGCAGACGGTTGTTTACGTGATCGTTCTCGCGCTCGTGGCCGGCTACTACTATTACTTCGAAGTGGTGAAAAGGAAAGAAAAGGAGGAGGCGGAAAGGGCGGCCAAGAAGGTCTTCGCCGTTTCCAAGGATGACGTCCGGGAGTTGGTGGTGGCCCGGAAGGGCGAGGCGCCGGTGGAGCTCGTCAAGTCCGACGGAGTCTGGAGGATCCGAAAACCCCTGGAAACGGAGGCCGACAAAGCCGCCGTGGAGTCGCTTTTGAGCACCCTGGTGGAGCTCGAAACGGAGCGTTCCATCGAGGATGTGCCCAAGGATCTCAAGCCTTTCGGGCTGGAGGAGCCGGAGCTCACCCTTCGCTTCCGTTCGGGGGACCAATGGCACGAGCTTCGCCTGGGAACGCAGAACCCGGCGCAGGACAGCCGTTACGGGACTCGGGGCCGGGAGGGGGATCTTTTCCTGGTGGCTTCCGGTACCTGGGGAGTGCTCAACAAGGGCTTGAACGAACTGCGCCGACGCGATCTCTTCACGTTTGAAAACGACCAGGTGAAACGTCTGGTGGTGGCCTGGAGCCGAGGGGCGGAGGTGGAACTGGAGCGTAAAGAGGGCGGCGACGCCTGGTTCGCCCCTGAAGATCCCGAAAGAAAGATCAAGGCGGGCAAGGTGGAAAACGTCCTGGACCAGATCCGCTGGCTTCGTGCCAAGAACTTCGTGGACGAAAAGGGTGAGGGCGGCCGCTCCGCCCTGGAGCGTCCCCTGGTGACCGTGACCCTGGAACTCAAAGACGGGGAAAGACGAACGCTCCAGGTGGCGGAGTCCACCGCGGGGGCGAACGAAGCCCGGGCACTTGGTTCCGAACTGCCCTTCGTGGCGGAGGTGGACAAGGACATCCTGGAGGAACTTCCCCGGGACCTCCACGACGTGGAGGATCGCTCCGTCTTTGCCGGAGATCCGGATGCGATCACGGAGGTGGAGTGGGTCCTGGGCGACTCCAAGGGCCGTGTGGTCCGCCTGGGCGAAGGAGAGTGGGGGCGGGCCCGGGACGAGGGAGAGCCCGAAAAATTGAAGGAATCCTGGCGGGTGCGGTCGGTCTTCTGGGAGTGGGAGGATCTGGAATACGAAAAGAAGGATCCTACGCAGAAAAAGCCGGACGATGATAAGCTCGCCGGGATCGTATTCCGCGGCAAGGAAGGTGAAACTTTGGCTGCCTTTACCTGGAAGAAGCTTCCGGAAAAGGAGGTTCCCGATACGGTTCCTCTCTGGACGGATCAGGGGGAGGCCCTTCTTGTGAAGACCGAGAACCTGCGACAAATCGAAAAAAAGATAACCGAATTGGCGGGCGCCCCCTGATGTTTTCTATTCCCGGCCGCCCCGGTAGGAGGTCCTGCCGATGGGAAGCGGGGTGCAGTTGGGCGGCAGAGTCCCCGTTTCCACCACCACGTCGATGGTGATTCCTCCCCGGGCATACCAAAGGCCCACCACCCGAAGGTATTTGGGGTCCATGGCTTCCTGGAGCCGTTTGTGGATATAGACCGTGCAGGCCTCATGGAACGTGCCGTGGTTCCGGAAGCTTCCCAGGAAGAGCTTGAATGCCTTGCTTTCCACGAGCCTGGGGCCCGGCACGTAGTCCACCACGATGACGGCGAAGTCCGGCTGCCCGGTGATGGGACAGATGGTGGTAAATTCGGGAGCCGTGAGGCGGACCACGTAGTCCGTGTCGGGATGGGGGTTGGGAAAGGTTTCCAGAACGGCGTCTTCGGGACGTTCCGGTGTTTCCACCTTCTTTCCGAGAAGACTCAGCTGCTCATAGATCTTTTCCGTCACAGAAGCCTCCTTTCTTTTCAATCTGCCAGGTTCCTGTGAACTTGGCCGAAAAGGCTGGGGATAACCGCTTTTCTCGTAGCGCAGCCCTTCGGGGCTGCGGAAGGGCTTCCCAGTAGTCGGATAGGCCACGGGTGCCCGTCGTCCTCTCAAGAGGCCGCGATGGCCGATTCCCGCGGGGATGAAGCCCCGCGGCTACGAAAAGAATGAAAATTCCCCGGGGCTCTCGAGTCGGCGGGCGATCCCCGGTTCCAGGGCAGAGTCCTGCAACCAGGAGGAAAGCCGACTGCAGATCTTTGGCCCCATCTTCCGGTGATCCTCATCGGCTGAGATCGTCGGCTTCCTCCGCCCGGTCCTCCGGCAGGGACAGGTCGGCCACGCTCCTGGGGGTGACGCTCACTCCTTCGCACACCGGGATCTCCTCCCCCGTGGGGATGCCCAGTTCCTGGAACCGCCGGGCACTTACCAGCACCCTTCGTTCCAGGGCGCCCACGGTCCGGTTGTAGCTTTCCACGGCCCGGGCGAGATGGGTCCCCATATCCTGCAGGTAGCCGGCCATGCGGGCAAGTCGTTCGTGCAGCTCCCGCCCCAGGCGGCTGATGACTTGCGCATTGCGGGCCATTTCCTGCTGCTGCCAGCCGTAGGCCACTGCCCGCAGGAGCGCAATGAGTGTGGTCGGGGTAGCCAGGACCACGCGTTGCTGCATCCCCGCTTCGATGAGGCCGGGATCCTGTTCCAGGGCCGCGCTGAAAAAGGCCTCTCCGGGCACGAAGAGCACCACGAAGTCCGGGGCCTTGGCGAACTGGTTCCAGTAGTTCTTGGACGCCAGCTGCTGGATGTGCGCCCGCAGGTGCCTGGCGTGGCTCTGAAGGTGCTTTGCCCGGTCTTCTTCCGATGGGGCCTCCACGGCTTCCAGGTAGCCTTGCAGCGGAACCTTGGCGTCCACCACCACGAGGCGGTCGCCCGGCAGGTGCACCACCATGTCCGGGCGAAGGGCGGTCGGCCCCTGAGCGGCGGCCTGTTCGCTAAAGTCGCAGTGCCGGTTCATGCCCGCCAGCTCCACCACGCGGCGGAGGGTGAGTTCTCCCCAGCGGCCCCGCACCTGGGGTTGACGCAGGGCGTTGACCAGTTTGCCGGTTTCCTGGATGAGTTGGCTTTGGGCGGCGCTGAGGCTTTCCACCTGCTGCGAAAGGCGGGCGTAGGCTTGTTGGCGTTCCCGTTCCATGGCCTGCACCGCCTGATCGTATTTTCCCAGGGCCTGGGACAAGGGGGACAACAAGGTTTCCAGGCCCTGCTTCTTCTGCTCCAGGTCGGCCGCGGCCGCATCCTGGAACTGGGCGAGGGCGTTCCTGGCGAGATGGAGGAAGATTTGTGTGTTCTTTTGCAGGGCTTGGGCCGCCAGGGCCTCGAAGGCCTGGCCCATCTTCTCCCGAGCCTGCTCGTAGGAAGAGAGCTGGTCCTGGAAGGCGGCCCGCTCCTTTTGCAGCGTGGTTTCCAGGACGGCCATCTCCCGGCGAAGTTCGCCCAGGGCTTCGCTCAGCCGGTTCCTTTCCCGCCGCTCCTCCTCCAGTTCCCTTTCTAGGGCGGGGATTCTCCGGACTTCCTGGGCGAGGGCGGCCCGTTTTTCCGTTTCGTTGAGAAGGGACTCCCGGATTCGGGCCGCCTCCTGGCGAACCCTTTCCACCTCCGCTTCCAGGCTTGCCCGTCGCTGCTGTTCCTCCAAGGCCTTCCCGCGCCAGGTGTCCCGTTCTTCACGAAGACGCGCTTCCCGATCTCTCCATCCCCTGCGGTGATGGAAAAAGAAAGCGAGGGCGATCAGGATGGCGACTCCCGCGGCCCCCCATCCCCAGACGGTCATGTCCAGCGCCATCGTCTGTGTCTTCCTTTCTCAAACGTTCGGGAACAGGCCCCATGCCTTCCGTTGCCCCCTTCCGGATTCTCTCGATGGTAGCGGCGTTCGGCCGGGCGTAACAGAGGCTATTGAAGCAGTTTTTTCACATGGTTTTGGTAGCGTCGAAAGACGTCCTCGGCCAGTTTGGACAGGTCATCGGAGACGAGAGAAAAGGAAGGCAGGTCCAAGGGTTCAGGCAGTTGAAAAGCCTTGGGATCAATGGGGTGAATGTAGAGTTTCTTTTCCACGGACATGATTTCCTCCGCGGAAAAGTTGCCGCCGAGGAAGTGTTTTTGCTCAAGGGCGCAGGCATCCAGGTTTTTCAGGAAATTCAAGATGGTCAGCAGATCGAAATTGTTCTGAAAACCTTGGATGTTGAGGTTCAGGGCTCGGCATTCCAGTTCAAAGTCGTCCACAGCGTCCTTGTAGTCGGCCATCCACTTGACGAGTCTCCGATAGGATTCGAGGACGAGCTTTCTGTACTTGGACTTGCCGGTAAACGCGGAGACCTTGATGAAACGCACTCCCCTGGAAAAAGGCTTTTCCAGGCATTCGTGCCAAAAGGAGGGGCTGGGAATCTTCAGCAGTTGGACGAGGCGGGAGACCTCTTCCGGGTGGACCATGAGGTATCCCAGACGGGTGATCCTTTTTCCCACTTCTCGAGCCAGGGAGCGCACCTGTTCGGCCTGGGCCTCCAGGTCTTCCATCTGGATTTCAATGACCCGCCGCTGGGTCAGGTAGTTTTCAATGACCTCTTCTTTGACCTGCCGGGTCAGACAGGAAATGAGATCGTCTTCCACAATGACATCTCCCCGGGGAGGGGCGGCAAAGGAGACGGGGCGCCGTCCCCCGTCGCCACCCGGATCCTTTCAGACGCAGGGACCCTTCCTCCGATTGGAAGCATGGTTGGTCTGCTGAAGCCCTTCCCCTGGACTTCCGAGGCTCTGTCGGGTCTGTTCGTCAGCGGTCCTCGTCGCTTTGCCCGTTTCCCGCTTCATCCAGAAGGAAGGTCCGAGGGTTCAGGTACAGCCGTTCCTTGTCCGGTTGATAGGCATCGTAATGTTTGAGCACCACGATGGATATGGTTTTGGGCTCCGGCTCCAGAAACAGAATGGCCTGGAACAGGTCGTCCAGCTCATGACACGGGTAAGGGATGCCCCGCTCGTTCACGATGTCGATATGCCGGTGGGTCCGGCAGGAAAACCACACGGCCGCTCCGCATTCCTTGGCGATCTGCTGGAGGGCTTCCAGTTGGTTGCGGGTGATCCGTTCAAAGTCCAACCCGTCCAAGACGATGAGATCCGGCCTGAATTGGACCTGTTCCGCCAGATTGCGCATGCCCTCCTGGAGCTTGGACGGGCTGAAGGTGTGGTGCATGTAAGACATGATGAACCGGGAGGAGACCATGCCTTCCCTGGCCGTCTGGAGAAGCGCCTGGTCGCTCCCGCTTCCCGCCATGTTTCGGTAAAGCTCCTCGTACCAGATCTTCACCTTGTCGGGAAGCTCGTCGATGCACGCATGCAAGACCTTCTTGCCTCGGGAAAGGGCCTCCAGGGCAATGTGGGTCAGGCAGGCCGTTTTGCCCACGCCGGCCCGGGCCAACAGCACTCCCATCTCGCCCGGCTGCAAGGGCCGGCCCAGGCAGGCTTCGATCATCCTCGCGGTGGAACCCTGCGAACTCTTTTCTGGCGTCATGAACTACACTCCTTTTTCGTGCCGATTCCACTGGCAGCATACACCAAGCGGCCGAAAAAATCAGCGGGCTTGGATGTCGCATCGGTGCACTTATTCCTCTTTCTGCCTCTGGCGAATGATCTCCTCCGCGATGCCCTTGGGAACCGGATTGTAGCGGGCGAATTCCATGGTGAACTCCGCCTTGCCCTGGGTGGACGATCGCAGGACGGTGGAATAGCCGAACATCTCGGAAAGAGGCACTTCCGCCTCGATGACGGAGAAGTTGCCGTCCTCGGCGGTGCTTACAATGATGCCTCGGCGCTGGTTCAGGGTCCCGAGCACCGCGCCCTGGTATTCCGAAGGGGTTTCCACCACCACGCGCATCACGGGTTCCATGAGGATGGGATTGGCCTTCTCGTAGGCCTGCCGGAACGCCCCGATGGCCGCCTGCTGGAAGGCCAGGTCGGAGGAATCCACCGGGTGGGTGGCGCCGTCGTTGATGGTCACCCGGACTCCCACCACGGGACATTTGGCCAGGCTGCCCTTCTTGAGGCATGCCTGAAAGCCCTTGTCGCAGGAGGGGATGAATTCCTGGGGAATGACACCGCCCGTGATCTGGTTGACAAATTCGTAATCGCCTTCTTCCAGTGGTTCGATGAAGCCGGCCACGCGACCGAACTGGCCGGCCCCGCCGGTCTGCTTCTTGTGGGTGTAGTCGAAGTCGGCGCGCCGCGTAATGGTCTCCCGGTAAGCCACCTTGGGCTGACCCGTCTCCACGTCGGCCTTGTATTCCCGGCGCATGCGTTCGATGTAGACGTCCAGATGCAGCTCCCCCATGCCGCAAATGATGGTCTCCCCCGTCTCTTCGTCCAGATAGGTCCGGAACGTGGGGTCTTCCTTGGTGAAGCGGGTCAGGGCCTTGCTCAGGTTCATCTCCGCCTTCTTGTCCTTGGGCTTGACGGCCAGGGAGATGACCGGTTCGGGCACATGGATGGAGCTCATGCTCAGCTTGCACGAGCCGTCCGTAAAGGTGTCGCCGGAAGCGCAGTCGATCCCGAAGAGCGCCACGATGTCGCCGGCCGCCGCCGATTCGATGTCTTCCATTTCATCCGCGTGCATGCGGGCCAGACGTCCCACCTTGGACACCTTGCCGGTGCGGGAATTCACGATGGTGGATCCCTTGTGGATCGAGCCCTGGTAGATGCGCACATAGGTGAGTTGCCCGTAGCGGGTCACTTCCAGCTTGAAGGCCAGCATCACCAGCGGAAGATCCGGGGCCGCCTGGAGGGGGACTTCCTTCTCCTCGCCTTCCAGGTCCAGGGCGGTGTTGGGAATGTCCGGCGGGCTGGGCAGGTAGCGCACCACCGCGTCCAGCAACGGCTGGACCGCCTTGTTCTTGTAGGCCGATCCCAGGAAAACGGGGGTGAGCTCCAAAGACAAGGTGCCCCGGCGGATGGCCTCGTGGACGAGATCTTCCGTTACCCGGTCTTCCAGAATCGCTTCCGTCAGCTCGTCCGAAAAGAGCGATGCGGTGTCCAGGAGCTCCTCGCGCTTTTCTTCGGCAAGCGGGAGCAGATCCGCGGGGATGTCCCGTTCCACCACCTCTTCGCCGTTGGGGCCCTCGAAGGTCAAGGCCTTCATGCGGATCAGATCCACCACCCCGTTGTGCTCGCTTTCCAATCCCAGCGGGATCTGGACCAGCACGGGAGTATGGCCCAGCTTGGTGCGCAATTGCTCCACTACTTTGAAGGGATCGGCACCGGTGCGGTCGCATTTATTGATGAAGGCGATCCGGGGCACGTTGTAGCGCTTCATCTGCCGGTCCACCGTAACCGACTGGCTCTGGACGCCGCCCACGGCGCACAACACCAAGATGGCACCGTCCAGCACCCGCAGCGACCGCTCCACCTCAATGGTGAAATCCACGTGGCCCGGGGTGTCGATGATGTTGATGAAGTGTCCCTTCCACTCGCAGTAGGTGGCGGCGGACTGGATGGTGATGCCCCGTTCCTTCTCCAGTTCCATGGAGTCCATCTTGGCGCCCACACCGTCCTTGCCCCGAACTTCGTGGATGGCATGGATTCTTCGGGTGTAGAAGAGAATCCGTTCCGTGAGGGTGGTCTTGCCTGAATCGATGTGCGCGCTGATGCCGATGTTTCTGAGTTTGCTGAGATCCTTGATCATGGGTTCCATCTCCCGAAAAACATGAAAATCCTTGCATGTTGCCCAACAAAAGAAAAACGGGCAACAACGAGTGTGCCCGTCGGGAACGGGTGCTCCTATCAAAAGTATGTCCAAAAGAAAAGAAAAAAAAGATCTGAAGGGAAATTTCTTTTATCGGGAGGTGAAGGCGGGAACGGAAAGTTTCTGGCCGGGGCGAAGGATGCTTCGGGTGCTGAGCCCGTTGGCCCGGCAGAGGGCCTTGAGGGGGACGCCATATTTTCGGGAGATGCCCCAGAGGTTTTCCCCCGGGGCCACCGTGTGGGTTGTGGAAGGAGCGCCCGCAAGGCCTTCGATCTCATAGCCGACCGTCAAGCGCTGCCCCGGCCGCAGGGGTTTGCGGCTGTCCAGACGGTTGAGCCGACACAGCTCCTTGAGACTCAATCCGTGGCGTTTCGCGATGGACCACAAGGAATCCCCCGGGCGAACACGATACAGTTTCGCTCTCATTGCCCGTGAAGATGTCGGCGGGGGCTCCACGAGGCGCCGGTGATCGATGGACGCCAGCTGCAACGGCTTTTGTTCCAGGACGGACCGCGGCTGGAGGGTGCTGGCAATATGAACCGGCTCCAGCTCAAAGGCGCGCCGGTAATAGACCAGCTGCATGCCCGGCGTCAGCGGGCTGGTGGCGGTCAGGTTGTTCCAGCGAAGAAGGTCGTCCAGGCGCACCCCGAAGCTGCGCGCCAGGGCCTTGAGGCCTGGCTCGGATCCATCCACGTAGTAGTGCACGGTCTTGGGGAGAAACGCATTCTGGGCCAGCTCGATCAGGGCGGCCCTGTCAGGGTCCAAATGGCGAATCTTTCCCGCCAGGGTGGACCAGGGCGCGTAGAAGCGCACATGCAAGTGGTCCCGATGGCGGCGCGCATGCCGGATGATTCCATCCTTGTAGGCGCGCCCCACATTGTAAAAAAGCCTATCCAGGTACGCCTCGTCCCAGCCGTGGTCCAGGGCGTAGCGGTGCAGAAGCCTTTGGATCTTTCGGTCCACGAAGATGTATTCCACGCGGCCGGTCTGAAGCAGAGCGTCCACGAGAGCCCACGTTTTGGCCACATCCAGGTTGTAAGCGTTCATGGGGGTGAGGCGGTCCAGGGGGCGGTTGCCCTTGGCGTACATGCCGATGTCGATATCCCGCCCGTTCTGGTGGGATCGATGTCCGCGCAGCCATCCTCCCCCTGGCCGGGAGATGTCGCCGATGAGCACGTTCACCGTGTCGGGGAATTGGGTGCGGACCTTCTCGATGGCATCGAGCACGCCGCCGATGAGTTCCGGTGTGGCGCAAGCATTCTCGGGGCACCGCAGCCGGTAACCACCTAGATCGGTGGGAAAGGGGACGCCGCCTTCGAGGCGCCCGCGGAACGGCTCTCCGATGGCCCGGGTGAGGGCCGACGACTGGCCGACCATTGAAAAAGACAGGATAAAGACCCACACCACCACGGCGGCATGGGAGCCCCATCGAGCCGGATAAGCGCGGAATCTGGGCGGTTCAAGATGGCGGCAGGCCTTCTCGGTCGGTAAGATCAGGGGTCCACTCCCTTTGCTGGGGTCCAGGTTGCCTTTCCGGCGCCGGGCGCGGCGTTTCGGCGCGCGGCGCACCATGCCGCACCTTCTGCCACGTGTCAATGCAGGTGAAAGTTTTCTTTAGGTAGGAAAAATAAAGCACTTCTGTCAAGTCGATTCTATCGCTGGTCTTTGTTGGCAGCCTTTTTTTTCGCCCGGACGACAGGATCGGCAGCGCGATTCGGGGCAGTGTTGGCAAAAATGGCAGTCGGGACAAGGGTGCTTGGACCCGTGGCCGCTCCACGCGCGGGCGGGTTGATAGACCAGCGGAAAGCCGGCCCGCTCTTCGAAATGGCCCTTGGGTGTGGGAGGTGGGGGCTTTTCGGCCATGGCTGCACCTTTCACAAGGCAAGGCGAGGTTCCGATGGATCCTTTGCCCTGGATTAAAGTAAAATCGTCTTTATCCTAAGGAGCCGCAGCGGGGTCGGCAAGGGAGAGTCCATGGCGGGGGAAGAGAAAGACGGCATCGATCTGGATCACCACTATTTCATGGGGCTGGCCTTGGCGGAGGCGCAGCGGGCCTTTTCCCGGGGGGAGGTGCCGGTGGGGGCCGTCCTGGTGGCCCAATCGGGCGTGGTGTTGGCCCGCGGCCACAACCGGCCGGTTTCGTCGTGCGATCCCACGGCCCATGCGGAGATCGTGGTCCTGAGGCGGGCGGCCACGCTCCTGAGAAACTACCGGCTTCCCGGCACCATCCTGTACGTCACCCTGGAGCCCTGTGCCATGTGCCTGGGTGCGGCGATGCACGCACGGGTGGACGCGGTGGTCTTCGGAGCCGCAGATCCCAAGGCCGGAGCCGCCGGAGGCGTTGTGGACTTGACAAACATCGGCGCTTTCCCTCATAGTATCCGGGCTGTTCGCGGGGTGCGCGAAGACGAATGCGCGCGGCTCGTTTCGCGTTTTTTTCGGGAACGGCGATCTTTGAAAAGATGAGCCTGCGGAGAGGTACCGAAGTGGTCGTAACGGGGTCGACTCGAAATCGACTTGTCCTGTGAAGAGCAGGGCACGTGGGTTCGAATCCCACCCTCTCCGCCATTTTGGGCCCATGTGCTGATTGCGGAGAGATGCCCGAGCTGGCCGAAGGGGCACGACTGGAAATCGTGTGTACGCCCACAAGGCGTACCGAGGGTTCGAATCCCTCTCTCTCCGCCAACTTCGCATTCTGTCGGCGAGCTCCCGAACCGATGGTTCCCGGGAGCTTTTCCTTGTTTGGACTCGGCCTGTAACCCGTCGGCGGCTTTGCGCCCCGAATCCACGGAATCTCGTCAAATCCATGTCCTACCTGGTCCTGGCCCGCAAGTGGCGCCCCCAAACCTTCGATCAAGTGATCGGGCAGCCCCATGTGACCCGCACCCTCCAAAACGCCATCAAGACGGGCCGCATCGCCCATGCGTACCTCTTTACGGGGGCCCGGGGGGTGGGCAAGACGTCGGTGGCCCGGATCCTTGCCAAGGCCCTCAATTGCGAACGGGGCACGTCGCCCGTGCCGTGCAATGAGTGCTCCAATTGCCGGGAGATCTCCCAGGGAAACGCCGTGGACGTGCTGGAAATCGACGGGGCGTCCAATCGGGGCATAGACAGCATTCGGGACCTGCGCGATACAGTCCGCTACCGGCCGGCCAAGAGCCCCTATAAGATCTACATCATCGACGAAGTGCACATGCTCACCACAGAGGCCTTCAACGCGCTTCTAAAGACCCTGGAGGAGCCGCCGGCCCATGTGCTCTTCATCTTCGCCACCACGGAGCCCCACAAGATCCCCGGCACCATTCTGAGCCGCTGCCAGCGCTACGATTTCCGGCGCATCCCCACCCGCGAGATCCTTGCCCACCTCTCCCGGATCGCCGCGGAGGAAGGGGCCGGGTTCTCCGAATCCGTCTTGTTCGCCGTGGCCCGGGAGGCCGACGGCAGCATGCGCGATGCCCAGAGCCTCATGGAGCAGCTTCTCGCCTTCCGGGGTGAGGAGCTGGACGACCGCGAAGTGCTGGATCTTCTGGGCGTGGTGGATCGGGAAACCGTCCGGGAGGCGGCCCGGGCGGTCCTGGACCGGGATGTGAGGAAGTGTCTGGATCTGGTGGACCGCCTCCATGGACGAGGCATCGACCTGCGGCGGTTCTGCCAGCGGCTGTGCGAATACTTCCGGGACCTCATGGTGCTGAGCTTCGGAGAAGCCCGGGGCGGTTCCTGGTTGGATCTTCCCCGGGAGGAGCGCCGGGGGCTGGAGGCCTTGGTGTTCCGCACGTCCGGAGAGGAACTCTTTTCCTACTTCCAGATGCTGGTGGCGGGCGAAGAGGAGATCCGCCGTTCCAGCCTCCCGCGGGTGGCTCTGGAAATGCTGCTTCTTCGACTGGCCACCCTGCCCCGCCTCCAATCCCTTGACTCCGTGCTGGAAAGGCTGGAGACGCTGGTCTCCGGGGCGGCGCCCACGGAAACGGCCGAAAGACGGATCCGGTTCAGGGCGGAAGATCGGCGGGATATGGCACCTCGCCATGCACCGGAGCCTGTCTCCCCTTCCCATGAGCCTTCGAAGCACCCGGCGGATCTTGCGGGCCGGAAGCCGGAGATCCCCGCAGCGGTCCCTCCCCCTCTTCCTCCGGAAGAAGACGAACCGGAAGGCCCTCAGGTCGAGGAAAATGATCGTGGCGAAGACGGCGCCCTTTCGTCGGCCGCCGGGATGGCCGAGCTGCTGGGGGTTTCGGCGGTGGTGGACGACTGGGAGGGTTTTTGTCGGTGGGTGGCCGGGCGGGACCAGATCATGGGGGCCAAGCTCGGGCAGAGCGCGGCGGTCGAGGACCCGGCGGGCGTCCTGGCGATCCATGTTTTGGAAGTCTATGAGGCCAGCGTCCAAAACGGGGACACCGAACGGACCCTGCGGGAACATCTTTCCCATTATTTTCGTGGGAAAAAGGCGGCCTTTCCGATAAGGTTTTCCGTGAAGAAGGCGGCTATCCGAAAGCCTTCCGAAGCCGGCCCGCGCAACGCCAGCCCCACGCGTCTGGCCCTCAACCATCCGGCGGTGCAGCAGGCCATCGAAGTGCTGGGCGGGGAATTGGTGGAGATCCGCCCGTTGACATCCAAGAAAAAAAAGAACGGCTGAGACCCTCCGGCCGGACCGATCCGGAGACTGGATCGACAACGGTCGAGACGGGATCGGCACAAAGGAGGAGGAACGAATGCCCAAAGGATTCAATCCCATGCAGCAGGTGAAGAACCTGCAAAAGAAACTGGCCCAGATGCAGGAAGAGCTGGCGCAGCGCACAGTGGAATCGTCCGCCGGCGGTGGGATGGTGACCGCAGTGGCCAATGGACGCCAGGAAATCGTCAAGATCACCATCGACCCCCAGGTGGTGGACCCGGACGATGTGGAAATGCTGGAGGACCTGGTCCTTGCCGCCGTCAATGACGCCCTCAAAAGGGCACAAGAGATGGTGGCCGAGGAGATGGGCAAGCTGGCCGGGGGCCTCAACATCCCCGGACTCAACATCCCCGGTCTCTTTTAGGCGGGGGCGGCGATGGTGACCAAAGCCTACCCGCCCACCCTGCGGGAACTCATCAAGCGACTGAGCAAACTGCCGGGTCTGGGCGAAAAGAGCGCCTCGCGGATCGCCATGCACCTGCTGCGCGCCCCGGCCGCCGACGCGGAGGCCCTGGCCCAGGCCATCCTGCGCCTCAAAAGGGAGATCCGAACCTGCTCCCGGTGTTTTCATTTCACCGACGGGGATCTGTGTTCCATCTGCGCGGATCCGGCCCGCCAAAACGGGGAAATCTGCGTGGTGGAGACCACCGCGGACCTCCTGGCTCTCGAGGAATCGGGAGCCTTCAAGGGTTCCTACCACGTGCTCCAGGGAACGCTGGCGCCCCTGGACGGCGTCGGTCCCGACGACATCCGGATCCGGGAGCTCCTGGAAAGAATCGAGCGGGAAGAGGTCCGGGAAGTGATCCTGGCCACCAATCCCACCAGCGAAGGCGAGGCCACCGCAAGCTACCTCATGAAACTGCTGGAAGGCCGTCCGGTGCGCGTGACCCGCATCGCCTACGGCATCCCCATGGGGGGCGATCTCAAGTACATCGACAAGGTCACGTTGGAACGTGCCCTTCAGGGCCGCCGACAAGTGCATTAATGCACTAAATGCCTTGACCCCCTGTGCGGGCCTCGTTATATATCGGCAACTTCACCGGGCCGTGCGTCCTGGGCGGAGCCGGAGACAACGGCGTCTCATCCGCCCTTTGTCCATAGGAACCTGCCGTTCGAAGCGGTCCTGCCCGTAAACAGTAGAAAGATGGAGTTCACCCATGGTTGAGATTCGTTTTCACGGTCGAGGTGGACAGGGCGGCGTGACCTCCGCGGAGCTCACGGCCCTGGCCGCCATCGAGGAGGGCAAGTACGCCCAGGCGTTTCCCAGTTTCGGCCCGGAGCGGCGCGGGGCTCCGGTCATGGCCTTCGTGCGCGTGAGCGACCAGCAGATCCTGACCCGGGAAAAGGTCTACACTCCCAACATCGTGGTGGTCCTGGATCCCACGCTTTTGACCATCGTGGACGTGCAGGCCGGCGTGCCGGACGACGGTATCATTGTGGTCAACACCAAACTGAGTGCCGAGGAGCTGCGGAAAGCCACCGGAATCAACCGGCGCCTGGCCGTGGTGGACGCCAGCACCATCGCCATCGAAACCTTGCGGGTGCCCATCACCAACACCACGATGCTGGGGGCGCTCATCAAGGCGACGGGGATCATCTCCGTGGATGCACTCCGGGGGCCCGTACAGAAGCGGTTCGGCCCCATCGCGGAAAAGAACCTGCAGGCCTGCCTGCGGGCCTTCGAAGAAACGGTTGTGGAGGGATAGCGGTGGCCAAGGAAACAGGGATTGTCAGCTGGAAGGAACTGGCGCTGGGATGCACCTTGACGGAACCCGGCAGCGCCGCGCAGCTCAAAACCGGAGACTGGCGCTCTATGCGGCCGGTGACCGACTTCGAGCTCTGCAACAAGTGCGGCCAGTGTTACATCTTTTGCCCGGACATGGTCTATTCCCAGAACGAGGAGGGCTTTTACGAGGCCGATTACTACTACTGCAAAGGCTGCGGGATCTGCGCCCGGGAATGCCCCAAGGACGCCATCCAGATGGTAGAGGAGGGAGACTAAGATGGGCAAGCGAGTGGGAATGGAAGTCTCCATCGCGGCGGCTGAGGCGGTCGGCCTGTGCGATGTGGACGTGATCGCGGCGTATCCCATCACGCCGCAGACGCATATCGTGGAGCACCTTTCCGAACTGGTGGCCGACGGGCATCTGGATGCGGAATTCATCCCCGTGGAATCCGAACACAGCGCCATGAGCACCTGCGTGGGGTCGGCGGCGGCCGGAGCCCGCACCTTCACCTCCACCGCCTCCCAGGGCTACGCCCTCATGGCGGAAATCTGCTACATCGCCTCCAGCATGCGGCTTCCCATCGTCATGGCGGTGGCCAACCGGGCGCTGAGCGCCCCCATCAACATCTGGAACGACCACTCGGACATGATGATGGCACGGGACACGGGCTGGATCCAGACGGTGGCCGAAAACGGCCAGGAAGTGGTGGATCTCATCATCCATGCTTTCCGTGTGGCGGAAGACCACCGGGTGCTGCTGCCGGTCATGGTCAACCTGGACGGCTTCATCCTAACCCACATGATCGAGCCCATCATCTTGCCGGACAAGGAAGAGGTGGACCGATATCTGCCGCCCTACAAGCCCAAGATGCGCCTGGATCCCCAAAATCCCCTGACCTTCGGGCCCGTGGGCATGCCGGAGGTCTATACGGAAGCCAAGAAGGCCCAGGACGAGGCCCTGAAGGGATCCAAGGCCGTCATCGTGGAGGCCTGGCGGGAATTTGAAAAGCAGTTCGGCCGTTCCTACAAGCCGGTGGAGACCTACAAGGCGGATGACGCCGAAATCATCATCCTCACCATGGGAAGCATTTCGGAGACGGCCATGACGGCCGTGGACAAGATGCGTGCCGCCGGGCAGAAGGTGGGCCTGGTGCGCCTCAGGCTGTGGCGTCCGTTCCCGGCCGAGGAGCTGATAGACGCCCTCAAGGGAGCCAAGGCTCTGGCGGTGGTGGACCGCTCCCTTCCCTTCAGCGGCGGTTGCGGGCCGGTGTGCGTGGAGGTGAAATCCGCCCTCTTCGACCGGGGTCTTTCCCCGTACGTGCAGAACTTCCTGGCCGGCTTGGGCGGCCGGGACGTGACGGTGGAGGACTTCGAGGCGATGGCGGCCAAGGTGAGCGACGGTCTCGCCAAGGGCCTTCCCATGGGCTACGAAATCATGAATGTGAGGGAATAAATGGGCGTTGCAACGGAAGCACTCAAGGATTTCAAGGGCTTTCATCCCAAGAAGCTCCCGGACGTGGAACCCCTTTCTCCGGGACATCGGGCGTGCCAGGGCTGCGGTGAAGTCTTGGCCCTTCGCCAGGTGATGAAGGCTTTGGGAGAAAACGTGGTCGTGGCCAGCGCCACGGGCTGCATGGAGATCATCACGTCCCCCTTCCCCCAGACGGCCTGGCGGGTGCCCTGGATCCACGTGGCCTTCGAGAACGCGGCGGCGGTCATCAGCGGCGTGGAATCGGCCTACAAGGCCCTGAACCGCAAGGGCAAGATCGACCAGCCCGACGTGGTCTTCCTGGCCTACGGCGGTGACGGCGGTACGGCGGACATCGGCCTCCAGGCCCTGAGCGGCGCCCTGGAGCGGGGCCACAACTTCATCTACGTGTGCCTGGATAACGAAGCCTACATGAACACGGGCATCCAGCGCTCATCCGCCACCCCCTACGGCGCCATGACCACCACGTCGCCTCCGGGCAAGAAGAGCATCGGGCAACGCACGTGGAAGAAGAACGTGGCCCATATCGCGGCGGCCCACGGCATTCCGTACGTGGCCACGGCGTCGCCGGCCTACGCCTTGGATCTCATGAACAAGGTGAAGAAGGCGGCCATGGTGCCCGGCCCGGCGTACCTGCACATCTACTCGCCTTGTCCCACGGGCTGGCGGCACGGTACGGATCTGGCCATCGAAGTGGCCCGCATGGCGGTGCTCACCAAGGTCTTCCCGCTCTACGAAGTGATCGACGGGAAATGGATCCTTTCCCGCAAGGTGGCCAAGCCCAAGCCCGTGAGCGAGTACCTCAAGCTCCAGCGCCGGTTCCGTCACCTGACGGAAAAGGAGATCGAGGCGATCCAAAAGCGGGTGGACGAAGACTACGATAAGCTCCTTCGCCTCTGCGCCATGAGCGCCGAGCCGGCCGGGGACAAAGCGGCCGAAAAGGAATAACCGGCGGAACAACAGCGCTTATCGACCTTTCCGCGGTGCGCCGGGTTCCTTCCCCGCACCGTGGGTTTCCGATCGCCTGCCGGGACGAAGGATCCTTCGCCCCGGCAGGCCTTCGCTTCCCGAAAGCCCCGAGCCGCTCCCCCCTCTCCTTCCCATGGGCCTCTATTCGCATCCATTGGCGGTTCTCTTTGGCCACCTGGTCACGGGGATCCAAAATTTCAAGCTATAGGACCCTGTCTGAAAACGCTAGGTATCGCCGCCTTTCTCGTAGCGCAGCCCTTTAGGGCTGCGGAGGAATCTCCGGACGTCGGATAGGTCATCGGGTATACTGTTTGTCACTTCAAGAGGTTACGATAGACATTTCCCCGGGGCTGAAGCCCCGCGGCTACGAAGAGGACGGGAATCCGTCGGCCTCTTGCGCCGGAGATTCATTCCCGGAGAGCTTCCCATGAGCTTGTCCGAAAACGGCAGATTTGCGCCGCTCAACGCCGATTCGTCATCCCCGCGAAAGCGGGGATCATGAATTTCCAGTAAGTTATGGACTCCCGCTTGTGCGGGAGTGACGGGTGGCGCTGTTCTCGGTCAGCTTCCTATCGAATCTCCCAGGGTTCCACGTCGCCGGGCAGGACGCGGAAGAGGGGATGGACCGGCACCGGGTGGATCCGGCGAACCCGGGCATGCCAGTCCGGAGCGCGTCGGGCGAGTTTCGCCAGCAGGTGTTGTCGTTCGTAGCGGATCTGTCCTTCCGTCACCCCGATCACCTCCACCGGTTTCACCTCGCCCCCTATTTTGGCGGCATCGAACCGGTAGCCCCGCCTTTGGGCCTCCTCCAGAACCGCCGCCAGATAGGCCCGGACGGCCGAAAGGGGTTCGTCGTGGGCCCGGAAACGCACCAGTTGAGGGTGGTGGCGGTAGCCCCGGGTGCGGCCTTCCAGGACGGCCTTGGCAAGGAGTCCCTCGCGCCACAGGGCCACCAGGCCCTTGGGGTCCAGAAGGGAAGGATGCAGGGACCAGAGTCGAATGATGGCCTCCTCAAGGTTCTGAGGGTAGGGTGAAAGAGCAAGACAGTTTCCGCCACTATTCCACGGAAGCCATCGAGTTGGAACCCCTTTTGGAAGCCGCGGACCTTGCCGGTGAATTCGGCCTTGACAAGGGGCGCTTGGGAGCGCCATATACCCATACCCTGTATATGTAAGGAGGTGAACCATGGCGCTCTGCGGAGAAGACCACAAGAAACTGCTCCACCGGATCAGCCGCATCGAAGGCCAGATCCGGGGCATCCGAAAGATGGTGGAAGAGGATCGCGACTGCCTGGAGGTGCTCAAGCAGATCGCCGCCGTGAGCGGCGCCGTGCGCTCCCTGGGTATGGTGATCCTGGAAGACCACCTGAAAGGGTGCGTGTCCAATGCCATTCGAGACAAGGGGGAAGACGACCAGCTGATCCACCAGGTGATCGAGATTTTCAACAAATTCAGCAAGTGAGACCGAGGTGCACGATGATCGGACGATTCTCTCATGTGGGTGTCTATCGCGAACTGGCTCGATCCTCGGAATTCTATCGGATCCTCTTTGCCGGCGTCCTGGCCCTGGCAAGCTACTTGTGGGACCGAAACGCAGCCGTCCCCAGCGCCCCCGGTAAAGCCTTGGCCCTGGCCTCCCTGGCCCTCAACGGCCTTCCCATCATCTGGAACGCCGCGAAAGGACTCCTGGAACGCCGGACCAACGTGGATGAACTGGTGAGCCTGGCCATCATCGCCTGCCTGATCCAAGGCGAGTTCCTCACGGCCGCCTTTGTGAGCTTCGTCATGGTGCTGGGGGCTCTCATTGAAGAGCTCACCACCGATTCGGCTCGAAACGCCATCAAATCCCTCATGAACCTGGCCCCCGAAATGGCCGTGCTGGTGACGGAGGACGGCACCCGGTCGGTGCCCCTCCGCGATGTGAAGGTGGGCGACCGGCTCCTCATCCGCCCGGGAGATCGCATCCCCGTGGACGGGGTGATCGAGGCGGGGCAGACCTCGGTGGACGAATCCGCCATCACGGGAGAGCCGGTTCCCAGGGAAAAGGCGAGAGGCAGCGAGGTCTTTGCCGGCACATTGAATCAAAACGGGGTGGTGGAGATTCGGGTGACGAAGGTGGGGGAAAACACGGTGCTGGGCAAGGTGATTCGCCTGGTGGCTTCGGCCGAAGCCCATAAGCCTCAGGCAGTCCGAGTCATCGACCGCTACGCCCGGTGGTTCACGCCCGTGATCCTGCTTTGCGCGGGCGTCACCTGGGTGCTCACCCACGACGTGAGCAAGGCCGTGACCGTGCTCATCGTGGGGTGCCCGTGCGCCCTCATCCTGGCGGCTCCCACCGCCATCGTGGCCACCGTCGGCCGGGCGGCCCGGGCGGGCATCCTGGTCAAGGGGGGCCTTTATCTGGAGGAAGCCGGACGGGCGGACGTGGTTCTTTTCGACAAGACGGGGACCCTCACGGAAGGAAATCCCAAGGTGGATCGCATCGTGGCGCTGGACGGGGTGGATCCTTCTGCCGTACTGGCTCGGGCCGCATCGGTGGAGCGGCACAGCACCCACCCCCTGGCCCGGGCCGTCCTGAAGGCCGCCCATTATGCACGGGTGACCCTGTGCCGGGCCGAGGAGGTGGTCACCGAGATCGGCCTGGGGGTGCGAGCCCGCGTGGAGGGCTGCCTGGTGGAGGTGGGAAGCGCTTACCTGGGAGGCGGGACCCTGTCGGTACCTCCGCCGCTTCGGGACCATCTGGAATCTTTCAAGAGAAGCGGTGCAACCCCCCTGGTGGTCTTCGAAAACAAGCAGCCGGTGGGTGTCCTCAGCGTCCAGGATCACGTGCGCCCGGGCGCCGGAGAAGCCGTCCGCCAGCTCCGGAACCTGGGGATTCAGCTCATCGGTATCCTTTCCGGGGACCATGACGTGTCGGCCCGGAGAGTGGCCCGGGAGGTGGGCCTCGGCCAGGTCTGGTCGGAACTGAAACCCCACGAGAAGCTGGAGGTGATACGAACCTTCCAGGCGGACGGGCGCGTGGTCATCTTCGTGGGCGACGGGATCAACGACGCACCGGCACTGGCGGCCGCCAACGTGGGGATCGCCATGGGATCGGCGGGAACGGACGTGGCCCTGGAAACGGCGGACATCGCCCTCATGCACGACGACATCCACCGGTTGCCCTTCCTGATTCGGCTCAGTCGCCGCATGCTCAAGACCATCCGTTGGAACATCGCCTTCGGCATGTTTTTCAACGCCCTGGCGGTGGCTGCAGGCGGAGCCGGCCTCTTGTCGCCCATCATGGGGGCGGTGGTCCACAACGTGGGCTCCATCCTGGTGGTGCTGTCGTCGGCCAGCATCGGGTTTGCCAAAGACCGCGTTTGATTGTATTGTCTCTGCCGTTGAAGGAGAGGACGCCCTTCGGGGCTGGGTGTGAACTCACTGAGGAAGTGGAGGACAGGCATGATTCGAAGGATTCTCTCGGCACTGCTTGTGGCCCTTATTGCCTCGGCGCCCGTCGCCGTGGCCGCCGACGTAATCAAGATGAACCTCAACGCCATTTACCCCGCGGGCAATTTCCATTCCCAGGGTGCGGCCGAGTTTGCCAAGCGTGTGAAGGAGTACACCGGCGGAACGGTGGACATCACCGTCCATCCGGGAGGCAGCCTGGGCTTCAAGGGGCCGGAGCTGCTCAAAGTCGTAAAGGACGGCACGGTGCCCATGTCCGACATCCTCATGGGCGTGGTCCAGGGGAGCGAGAAGGCCTTCGGGATCAGCTCCCTTCCCCGCCTGGTGACTTCCTATGAGGAGGCGCTGACCTTGTACAACGCCTGCAAGCCCCTCTACGATAAGGCCGCGGCCAAGTGGAACCAGAAGATCCTTTACGTAGCTCCCTGGCCTCCCAGCGGACTTTTCACGAAGAAAGAAATCCTGACCACCGCGGATATCAAGGGCATTAAGACCCGCACGTACGACAAGAACGGCGCCGACTTTCTGACCAACCTGGGCGGTAAAGCCGTGTCCCTTCCGTGGGGCGAGGTCTATGCGGCCCTCCGCACCGGCATGATCGACTCCGTTCTCACTTCGGCCGTCTCCGGGCGCGACGCCAAACTCTGGGAGGTGCTCAAGTACTTCAAACGCATCGAATACGCTTATCCGCTCAACATGGTGGTGATCAACCTGGACTACTGGAACGGGCTGAGCGCCGAGCAGAAGGCGGCCATGGAAAAGGCCGCGGCCGAGTTGCAGGAATTGCAGTGGGAGAAGTCCCGCTCGGACAACGAGGAAGCCCTGAAGGTGATCGCCGAAAACGGAATCGCCATCAGCGAAACGGACGAGGCCTTGGCCAAGGATCTGGATGCGGCGGCGGAAGCGATCATCCGGGCCTTCCTGAAGGATGCCGGCCCCGAAGTGGCCGCTGTCGTGGAAAACTTCCGAAAAAGCCAATGAGCCTGCAGGCTGCCCGAAACGCCCGCCGTGGCGAAGCTCTCGTGCCAAGTGGTCCCATGGCGTGCTGAAACGGCGGAAGGAGGGACGTGAAATCTCCCGCAGGCCCGCGGCGTTGGAGCGTGGATGCGGGAGGCGGGCGATCTGGCGAAGGCCTTTGGATGGATGCACGGGGGGCGATTCGCCCCCCGGATTGTTTCTCGTGGTGCGGACGAAGCCCCTCGGGAGGCTTTTCTCGGTCCGGCTAGGAAAGACAGCATGGACTCCCTGGTTCGGTTTCTGGGACGCTTGAGTGACAAGGCGGCCGTGGTCTCTTCCATGGCCATGATCCTGGTGGTGCTCCTCATCCTGGTGGAGGTGGTGGCCCGATCCCTCTTCAATACCTCGACCATGGTGGCCGACGAATACAGCGCCTACTTTTACGTGGTGCTTGTCTTCCTGGGACTGGGTTTCACCCTCAAGACCGACGGCCATATTCGAGTGAAAGCGCTCTGGTCCCGTTTTGGGGGCCGCGGTCGTGCGTTTCTGGATCTGGCGGGGGCCACCGTGGCCATGGGGTTGTGTCTCTTCGCAATCTACCATGCGGTGCCCATGGTGAGGGAAGCCTACCAGCTCAACATGGTTTCCGAAACGCCGGCGGAAACCCCCATCTGGATTCCCCAACTGGCGGTGCCCGTGGGGCTCGTGCTCTTTCTCCTTCAGATGGTCGCCTTCTGGCTGGAGGCGCTGGGGCGCCTTTTGGGAAGCGACAGGAGCTGACCGACGGACTCTACAGAAAGAATCTTCCAGGAGCCTCTTTGATGATTTCCGATCCCCTCATCCTTTCGGTTGCCGTCTTGGCGGTCATGTTCTTTTTTCTGCTCTCCGGACTCTGGATCGGCTTTTCGCTCATGGCTGCCGCCATCGCGGGCATGCTTTTGTGCGATCTCAATCTGCCGCCCACCCTGTCCATCTGGACTAAAATCGGCAATATCCTGGTCAACTCCATGTGGAACAGCGTGAACTCATGGTCGCTCACCGCCCTGCCGCTCTTCATTCTCATGGGGGAACTGCTCTATCGGACGGCCATCTCCGACAAGCTCTTCAACGGCCTGGTGCCCTGGCTCAACCGGATTCCCGGAAAACTTTTGCACATCAACGTCTTCGCTTGCTCCCTCTTTGCAGCTGTGTCGGGGTCCAGCGCGGCCACCACGGCCACGGTGGGAAAGATCACCCTCAACGAGCTGTCCAAGCGCGGCTACGACGAGAAGCTGGCCCTGGGGTCCCTGGCAGGAGCGGGGACGCTGGGGTTTCTCATTCCGCCCAGCCTCATCATGATCATCTACGGGATCCTTTCGGACACCTCCATCGGCCAGCTCTTCATCGGGGGCGTCTTCCCCGGCCTTCTTCTGGCCGGCACCTATTCGCTCTACATCATGTTCCGGGCCCTGACGGACCCGAAGGCCGTGCCCGCGGTCCAGGATCGTTTCACCTGGGCGGATCGGTTGAAGTCCATCCAGGATTTGGTGCCGGTCTTCGCCCTGATCGCCGTGGTTTTGGGCGGGATCTACCTGGGGCTCACCACCCCCACGGAAGCGGCGGCCATCGGCGTGCTGGGGGCCCTCATCCTGGGCCTGCTTTTCCGAAGCCTCACCTTCGAAGTCTTCAAGGACGCTCTCTTCAACGCCGTGCGGACCTCCACCATGATCACCTTCATCATCGTGGGGGCTGCCTTTCTGAGCCAGGTGGTGGGCTTTCTGGGGATCACCACGGCCATCAGCCGCTACATCGCAAGCCTGGACTTGTCGCCCTATCTGCTCATCTTCGTCCTGGGGCTTTTCTATCTCATCCTGGGCATGCTCCTGGACGGCATCTCCATGGTGGTCATGACCCTTCCCATCGTGCTTCCCATCGTGATCGCCGCTGGCTTCTCTCCTCTCTGGTTCGGCATCTTCCTGGTCTTCATGGTGGAGTTGAGCCAGATCACCCCGCCGGTGGGCTTCAGCATCTTCGTGCTCCAGTCCATGAGCGACAAGGACGTGGGGTTCATCCTCCGGGCCACCTTCCCCTTCTTTCTCATCATGATCCTGGTGGTGGTGATCGTGACCCTCTTTCCCGAAATCGCCCTCTATCTGCCCCGAAAGATGGTGGGCTGACGGGAGCCCACCGAACGGGGAGCCTGTCCGAGAACGCCGCGGACGACCTCTTTTTTCGTAGAGCAGCCCTTCTGGGCTGCGGAGGAACCTCCGGCCTTCGGATAAGTCATCACGTATTTCCTGTCATTGCATGGAGTTACCATGATCCTTTCCGCGGGGCTGAAGCCCCGCGGCCACGAGAAGGACCAAAGTTCCTCGGCCTTGTAAGTCGGAGAGCCATTGTCAGACAGCCTCCCAGGTCTTTGGCGGCGGACAGGACTGCCGGCCCGGGGTCTCCACGTCCGCAGGGAGGCCACCGAGGAGATGGGATGGCAAAGGCAGGGTGGTCACTTGCGCGTCCGGATCAGCGCGTGACCCGTGCGGCGACGTCAATCGGGGTCTGGCTCCGACCCCATGGGGCGCAGGTAGAGGGCACGGGCGAACGCGGAGGGAAAATCGGCCTGAGCGGCCAGCTCCAGGTAGCGCACGCTGCGGGCCAGCCGTTCGGCTCGACGGCGTTCCTGCCGGGATATGAGCAGGCGCTGGGCGCCGAGGCCGGCTGCGTTTCCCACCTGCCGAAACCGTTCCGGCGGCAACTGCGGGAGCAAACCGATGGCAACGGCGCTTTCCAAATCCAGGTGGGTGCCGAAGGCACCGGCGACGATGACCTGATCCAGCGCATGGGGGTCCAAGCCGCATCGATCCAGCAACAAGGCAATGCCGGCGGCGATGGCGGCCTTGGCCAGTTGAATGGAGGACAGGTCCCGCTGGGTGATGACGATGTCACGGCCGATGCCCGTGGCGGCGGCTTCCACCAGCAGCACCTCCGGCGTAGAGTCTCCCATGCCCAGGCGCACACGCGGGTGGCTGCGATCCAGAATCCCGGTCGGGCTCAAGATGCCTTGTTCGCGCAACACGCGGACCACGTCCAGCATGGCCGATCCGCACAGGCCGAGGGGAGCTCTGCCGCCGATGGTGGAGAATTGCAAAGCATTGTCCGGCGTCGTCCGGACACGACAGATCGCCCCCTGCACGGCCCGCATGCCGTGTTGGATGTGGGCGCCCTCGAAGGCCGGCCCCGACGCACATGAGCAACAGAACATGCCCGCCGGGGTTCGCAGCACGATCTCGGTGTTGGTGCCGATATCGACGCCCAGCACGTGACCGTCCAGGGTGTGGATGTCGCTTCCCAGGATCATGGCCGTGTGGTCACCGCCGACGAAGCCCGCCATGCCGGGTACGAGGAAAACGCGGGAACCGGGAGAGAAGTCGAGCTCCAGTTCGTAAGCCTTGAGCTCCAAGGCAGCGGTGCTGGCCGCCACATAAGGGGCCTGAGCGAGTTGTGCCACCGGCCATTCCAACAGCAGGTGAGTCATGGCCGTATTGGCTGCAATGACCGTGTCTTCAATGGCCGCGGGGCTGCAGCCCAAACGCCGGATCATGGCGGCGGCCAACTGGCCGATGGCCTGGCGAGCCAGGCGGGCGAGGGTGCGCGCCTGTTCCCGGCCGGCGAGCGCATGCGATAGGCGACTGATGACGTCTTCGCCGTACCGGATCTGCGGATTCATGATGCCGTGGGCGACGCGCACCCTGCCCGTCTCCAGCTCCACCAGATAGCCGGCGATCTTCGTGGTGCCCAGGTCCACGGCGAGGCCCAAAGGCGGCTGGGGCGGCGTCCAATGCAAGGCGATGACTTCATCTTCGTACAGGCTGAGGGTGACTTCCGTGCCGGCTGCCAGGGGATCCGTGCTGCGCACGAGCGCGGGATCGATGCGAACGGTCTCGAGGCCATGGTCTTCACTCAGGGAGCGCTCGACTTGTTGCCATACGGACAAGGGCCGGTCCGTGCCGGTGGGCCGCACGGGGACGGTAAGGCGGCGTACCGGCGGGTCGGGTTCCAAGGCGAGCGGCTGCCCATCGACCTGCAAAAACGGCTGGGATGCCAGCACTTCCGGGGGGATTTCCACCCGCAGGGAACCCCGTGGTACGGCCTGGCAAGCCAGGCGCAAGCCGTCTGCGAGGTCTTCGGCCGAGAGCAGGCGCTTTTCGGCGGCCGTGGGAGGCTCCACGGGCCCCTCCAGGATCCGCACGCGGCAACGCCCGCAAAGCCCCAGGCCTCCGCACGGGGCGTCGACGCTGTCGCTTCCGTCGGCGGCCAGCAGGCGTGCTGCTTCGAGCAGGCTGTGGCCGGACTCCAGTTCCAGGCGGCGCCCTACGGGGAGGAAAGTGATCGTATGCGTGGTCGGCTTGGACGGGTTCGGGGTGCTGGGCATGGCCCTTCCTCATTGGTGGAGCCGGCCCCGGGGCCGGCACACTCCGCCGGGGCCCATGGGGATCGCCGGGATGAAGGGACCGATGGCGGGGTGAAGGCCATCGGGTCCGGTCCAGCCCGGTCCTCAGACGTCCAACTTCTTGTTCTGAAAGGCCTTGATGTACTCCAGGCAGAAGCGGTCCCTCGCCAACAAGGCTTCGGCGGCGTAAATGAGCGCGCCCATGACCGCGTCGGTAGGGTCCATGATGACCGCATCCAGGCCGTGGGCGATGCTGAGCACCACATAGGCGCGGTTGAGGTGGCGACGGGCCGGCAGGCCGAAGGATACGTTGGATACACCGGATACGAAGTGCAGGCCGGGATAGGCCTGTCTCAAGTCGTCCATGAGCAGCAAGGTGTCGACCACGCTCTGTGGGTTGGTGGCCACCGAACGCACCAGCGGATCGAAATAGACCCGATCCGGTTCGATGCCGGCTTCGCACAGGGCGTCGACGAGGCGCCCGCCCACCTCCCGAGCCTTCTCCCGGGTGGGAGGAATGCCCTGGTCGTCGAGGCCCAGCAACACCACCTGACTGTCGGTTTCCCGGAGCAGCGGCAGGACCTCCCGGTAACGGGCGGACTCACCGCTGATGGAGTTGATCATGGCACGACCCTGATGCACTTCCAGGCCCGCGGCCAGGGCACGCGGGTTGGCGCTGTCGAGGCACAGGGGCAAACCGGTTGCCTGCTGAACCACTTCCACCAGCCACGCCATGGCCTGGGGTTCTTCCTCTGCATCGAGGGTGCCGCAGTTGACATCCAGCAGATGGGCTCCTGCCGCCGCCTGGCGGCGTGCCAGGTCTTCAATGAATTCCCGGTCGCGGCGACGGACCGCGGCATCTACGGCTTTGCGCGTGGAATTGATCTTCTCTCCGATGATGAGCAAGGAATCCCTCCGTGATCCAGGGGCTCAGGCATAGATCTCTTTGCAGATGTTCACG
Source organism: Desulfacinum infernum DSM 9756 (assembly GCF_900129305.1). Lineage (GTDB taxonomy): Bacteria > Desulfobacterota > Syntrophobacteria > Syntrophobacterales > DSM-9756 > Desulfacinum > Desulfacinum infernum. The sequence goes on from NZ_FQVB01000011.1 coordinate 96,001, forward strand.
CCCTGGACGGCGTCTTCGGCATAGAAGTCGGCGCCGGCAAAGTCCCGCACCTTCTCGTTGACCGGCGCGCCGCCGACGATGACCTTGACCTGGTCGCGAAGACCCGCGGCCGCCAAGGCGTCGACCACGTTCTTCATCTCCGGGTAGGTGAAGTTGAGCAGCGCGCTCATGCCCACCACTCTGGCGCCGGTGTCCTTGGCGGCCTCGACGAATTTCTCGGCGGGCACGTCCACACCCAGGTCGATGACCTCGAAGCCGGCTCCCCGGAGCAACGTGATGACCAGGTTCTTGCCGATGTCGTGGATATCTCCCTTCACGGTCCCGATGATCACCTTGCCGCGATGGTCCTGGGCGGCGGTGCTTTCCAGCAAAGGCTCGATCCGCTTGATCACCTGCTTGAAGATTTCGGCGGAAAAGATCAGCTGACTGATATAGTATTTCTGTTCCGAAAACAATTGGCCCACGGCCACGATGCCTTCATTGCACTCGGCGATGATCGACGTGGCGGGGGTGCCTTCCTCGATCTTCTTGTCCACCAACGCGTAGACTTTCTTTTCGTCCAGATCCCGCAATGCCTGTGCCAATTCCGTCATGATGTGTGTCCTCCAACTGGGTTGTGCGCGATTGAGCGATTACAGGAGCCACTGCCAGACCCATGCGTAGGCCATGGCCTCCAGCTGCTCCCAGGAGCGGCGGATGAGTTCCTCGTCGCCTTTGACGCCGCCCCATTCCGCCTTCTTGACTTCCCACGGGGTGATGAACTGTTGCGGTCGGAGTTCGGCCACCGGTACCCGACTGGGCTGGGGAGGCTTGGGCTTGGGCTTGATGTCGGGATCGTAGACGCCGTACTCCATGACCGCATCGATCATGGCGCGGAAGTTTTGCGGCTTGACGGTATAGGGGAAATTGCACCCGCCGCTGATGATGTAGCCCCCGTCGCGTCCGACGGTTTCACAAAGCTCCTTGACATGGGCCCGGACTTCTTCGGGGGTGCCGAGGATGAGCAGCGAGTCCTGAACACCGCCGGCGATGCACAGGTGTCCGCCGAGAACCTCCTTGGCCCGGCGGATGTCACCCTGGGTGTCGATGTCGCAGAGTACTTTGCCTTTGGGAAGTTCCAGCAGGCGATGCAAGTGAGCCCCCCAGTCCCCCTCCAGGTAGGCCCGCACGGTATGGCCGGCCGCCACCAGAATCTCGATGGTCTTCTTGAAAGAAGGCCAATAAAACTCGTCGAACTGATCCGGCGAAAGGAACATGGGTTTATGGGTCGGTACGAAGATGGGGTAGCGTTTGAGCGGGTCCGCGTAGGCCAGGGCCAGATGGGCCATCTCGTGTACCAGCACGTCACAGGCTGCCTTGACCTTGTCCGGGTAGCGATACAGGTCCAGCATCATGGACTGAAAGCCTCGCAGCACGTCGGCAAGGGCATCGAAGGGAGCCAAGAAGAAACCGGCCATGGGTTGGGGCATGCCCCAGTGCTGCTCCAGATGGATGGTGCGTTGGCGCATGACCTGGGCCATCATCATCTGAGCCATCCCGCCTTTCAGCCAGGCCAGGTGGGAGCGCGCCGTGCAGGGTCCGGCGAACTCCTCGTGGATGCGCGGCAGAAACCGTTGGATCAGAAAGCGGGTCGGGTTGTCGATGAATTCGTCGTACTCCTCCGCCTTCATGTTCTCCTTTTCCACGAACTGAAAGGGAGTGTCCGGCGGCAGGTCGCGGCCCGGCAGCCGATACGTGCGGCAGCCGACGGCATCGTACAGAGGAGCGTAGATGCGGTTGTTGCGCAGCACATCCACTTCCGGGAAATCCCGCATAAAGGCTTCTTCCGCCTGCAGCCACCGTTCCGGGTCGTAGATGGTCTGCTGGTGGTTGTTGCCCGAGTAGACCTCGGCGAAGTAGTTGCTGCCGGTGGCGATGGGGATGCGGTCCGTGGGTTCCAGGGCGATGGCGGCCTGATAGCGCCCCAACCTCTCTTCAAACAATTGCTTTGCTTCCGCGGGGTTCATCCGGTTACCTCCTGCAGTTTTTCTAGTCTCTGCGATTTTCCGGGTTGACGGGGATCAACAGCAGTGCGCCCACCAGGGGGCCGATGGCCATGATCCACCACACCGAGGTGTAGGCCCCCGTGATATCGATGGCCCAGCCCATGACCACCGGTCCGATGATGGGGGCGAGCTGGAAGACGAAGTTGGACGTACCGTTGGCGGTGGCGGCCCACTGCTTGCCGGCGAACTCGGAGATCATGACGGACAGGTGGGGGTTGGCCAGGTAGGAGACGAACCCGAACACGAAGCCCATGGCGCTGAGGGCCGCGATGGTGGTCTGGTACCCGAAGATAACGGTCACGGGGGCGATGACGAGCAGGGAGGCCATGAGGATGTTCTTGCGGTGCCCGAGTTTGTCGGAGAGGTAGCCGGAGGCCAGGGGGGCGATGAGGCCGCCGATGCCGTAAAAGACCATGACGGAGCCGGCTTCCTTGAGCGTGTAGCCCAGGTGCTTGATGCTGGCGAAGGTCCAGGTGGCGGTTCCCAGCTCAACCCACATGAGGCAGAAGCCGGCAAGGGCGGTTAAGATGAGGTCTCGGCTGCCGAACACCACCTTGAAGCCGCCGAAAATGCCGGCGCCTTGGCTGCGGGCCTGGGAGCTGGTCTTGAGGAGGAAGAACAAGAGGATGCCGACCGCCAGGGTGAAGGCCCCCACGGCCTGGAAGGCGGCCTGCCAGTTGAACGCTTTGTTGAGGGCGGGCACCACGATGCCGGACAGGAGGATGCCGGCCGAGGGAGCGGCCAGCAGAGCTCCGAAGGCGGTGCCGCGCTCCTTGGGTGGGAACCATTCCATGAGGGCGCGGCTGCAGGCGGAAAAGACGGCCCCGGCACCGAGCCCGGTGGCCACGCGCAGGGCGAAGCCGGCTTCGTAGGTGGAGATGGAGCCCATGGCGAAGGTGGTGATGCCCTCCAGAGCCAGACTCAGGGCCAGGATGAGGCGGATTCCGAAATAGTCGGCGAGGATGCCGGCGGGAATCTGGGTGATGACGTAGCCGATGTAGAAGGCGCTCATATAGGCGCCGGCCTGACTCATCTTCATGCCGAGCACCGGGACGACGACCGGGATCAGCGGCGGCCAGATGAAGCGCACGACGAAGGTGAGGAGAAAGCAGGCGGCGGTGAGGGCAAGCACCATCCAGCGGTAGGGTTGCGGGCTTTCGGGGCGTGGCACGTCGGTCATGGTCTGCCTCCTGGGTGTAGGGTTGATGGTCGCCCGAACCTCATATGTTATATAGGGAAGTTTTGTCAAGCTCCTTTTTGGGTTTCTGTAAGGTGTGAAGTTTACAGACAAAAACGGTTGAGACCGGGGGATTTCCCGGCTTGACAACCACCGGAGAGGGGGCTACAAGGGGGCCATGAAAACAAAGCCGAACCCCATCGACCGTTCCTCCTTCGAACCGGCGTACCTGCAGCTGGTGCGCGTGCTGCGCGAGCAGATCGCCGCGGGGCAGTTCCGCCCCGGCGACCGGTTGCCCAGCGAGTCCCAGCTGTGCCGTCGCTACCAGGTGAGCCCCATGACCGTGCGTCGCGCCATCAACCTGCTGCTTGAGCAGGGCGTGGTGACCACTGAACGGGGCCGAGGCACCTTTGTCAAACCTTTGGAACTGGGGGGCGTCAGCTTCAGCCTGGACCGGTTCCAGGATCTGCTCACCGACCGGGACGGCGCCCGCATCCAGTTGCTCGATGTGCGGATCGTGGAGGCCGACGAGCGGGTGGCGGCCGAGTTGGACCTGCCGGTCGGGGATCGCGTCATCCACATGCAGCGCCTGTTCCACAAGAACGGCGAGCCGCTCATCTACCACGCCCACCATCTCATCTACGACCCCAAACGCCCGGTGGTCGAAGCCGAGATGGAGGTGACTTCCCTGTACGGGCTGTTGAGTGGTTCCGGGACCTCTTTGGTCAAATGGGGTCGCCTGGGCGTCCACGCCGCCGTCCTCGACGCCTCCCAGGCCCGGCTGCTTCGCCGGAGCGAGGGAGCGCCGGCCTTCTACCTGGAGCACACCTTTTACGACTACGAGGATCGTCCCGTAAGCTGGGGAGGGTTCACCTGCCCGGGGGACTGTTTCCATTTCACCGCGACCGTCGGGGTTGTGGAGGGATGTGAGCCGTCCCGGGCGGCCCCCGGAAGGATCTGACATCATGGTTTCCAGAATGACGCAACTGGCCGCACTGGTCGCCGACCTGCAGGAAAAAGCTGCATTGGAGTGCGTTGGAGAGGCCCTGGCGGCCGGTGAGGACCCCCTCCGCATCATGGAACAATGCCAGGAGGGGCTGCGCTTGGTGGGGAAGCGATACGAAGAGGGGATCTATTACATCTCCGGGCTGATCATGTCCGGAGAAATCATGCGCCAGGTGGGGGAGCTCATCTTTCCGGTTCTCGAGCGCCAGGTCAGCGCCGACGCTTCCGGGCGCATCCTGCTTGGCACCGTGGCGGGCGACATCCACTTCATCGGCAAGAACCTGCTCAAGGTGTTGCTGCGCTGCCACGGCTTCACCGTGCGCGACGCGGGAGAAGACGTTCCCGCGGAGCGTTTCGTGGAGCTGGTTCAGGAATTCAAGCCCCACGCCGTGGGCCTCTCCTGCCTGCTCACCACCGCCTACGATTCCCTCAAGGACACCGTGGCACTGCTGCGCCGCCGCCCGCCCGCCCAGGGGGTTCCCATCGTCATCGGCGGCCGTGTGGACGGGAAAGTGTGTGCTTACGTCAAGGCGGATCATTGGGCCGGCGACGCGACGACGGGAATCCGCCTGTTTCAATCCCTTTCCGCTGCGCGGGTCGCAGTGGATCGGGCCCCATGATGACGTTGATCCGCCCGCCCCGGGATCGGGTTGAGGCCCGGGCGTGGCGCTCGACTCCCTGCCTCGTGCCGCCCCGCGCCAGGGGGTTGGCCTTCGGACCGCCTGCCCACAGATGGTGGTCGCAACGAACTAGAGACCGCCAACCGGTTTGAGGAGTTGGGTAACCGGCAAGACGCCTGATCGGTGCCAAACCCCCGTTTATCGTTCCCAACGTCTGGACTCCCAAGGCGGGTTTATGCGGGTTGCCAACGGTATGCCCCCATATCCCCTGACACGCTGATACGTGGACGCGAAGAAAAGAGCTGGGATTCTTCCGGGTGATCGTGTAGAAAGAATGACAATCGATATGCCCTAGAATACTTCAAGTGTTTTTCCGGGAATTTCGGCCCAAGAAGCGGAGAGCGCCGGAGCGGCAGCCATAGGGCTGCGTGCCGGGGCCGAAATCCACCTGGTTCGCCCGTCATCCCGAATCACCGCCGGGACCCGGCCTGTGGGCGTGGAATCCCCGAGCGGCTCAAGGATGGGTGATGTGATCCCGTTTTGCCCCGAATTCCAGCCACCTTTTGCTCGGGGCCCGCCGCGGAGGCGCTGGAAGTCTCCCGGCAGGTTCAGGTGCGCTCTTCTCTTTTCCCACTGCTCACATGGAAGGGGGTAATCCATGATTCGGAAATTGGGGGAGATCTTTTCTCGCTGGGCGGAAAGATACATACCGGATCCCTTTATCTTCGCCATTCTGCTCACTTTCCTTACATGGCTGTTGGGCATCCTTTTTACGGATAACGGGCCCTTTGACATGATCCTGCATTGGCACAAGGGGTTCTGGAACCTGCTGCAGTTTTCCATGCAGATGTGCTTGATCCTGGTGACCGGTTATGCACTGGCGACGACGCAGGTCATGCGCGCCCTTATCGACAAGCTGGCCGATATTCCCAAGAGTGCGGGGGGCGCAGCGGCCCTGGTCGCCTTGGTGGCGATCATCGGGGGTTACATCAACTGGGGGCTGGGATTGATCGTGGGCGCCTTGATGGCCCGGCAAGTGGCCTTGAGGGGGTTCGAGAAGAAGGTTCCCATGCATTATCCGCTGTTGGGAGCTGCGGGATATGCGGGCCTGGCGGTCTGGCACGGCGGCTTCTCGGGGTCCGCTCCGCTGCTGGTGGCGACCAAAGGGCATTTCCTGGAAGCCGAGATCGGGATTCTGCCGGTGACGGCCACATTGTTCAGTACCCTCAATATCGCGGTGGCCGTTTTTCTGATTCTGGTCCTCCCCTATATCTTCAAACTGCTTTGCCCGTCGGACCCTGCCCGGATGGTCACCATTGATCAGGTACTGCCCAATGCCAGGGAGATCATCGCCGAGCAGGAAATGGGTGAAATGGAGCTGCGCCATCAGGACACCCTGGCTGCGAAACTGGAACGAAGTGTCGCCATCAGCATGGTTATCGGGCTGGGAGGCATGATCGCGGTGGTCTGGTATTTTGCAACCAATGGCTTCAAGCTCAACCTGGATATCGTCAACTTCACTTTCCTGTTTCTCGGCATCCTGCTTCACAAGCGGCCGGTTCATTACGTGCGCGCCGTGGCCGACGGTACGCGGGGCTGTGCCGGCATCATCCTGCAGTTCCCGTTCTATTCGGGGATCATGGGCATGATGAAGTTTTCGGGCCTGATTGTGGTCATGGCCAATTGGTTCATCGCCATTTCCAACCAGGCCACCTATCCTTTGCTCACCTTCGTCAGTGCCGCCCTGGTCAATCTTTTTGTCCCTTCCGGGGGAGGCCAGTGGGCCGTTCAGGGACCCGTCATCGTCAAGGCGGCCCAGGCTTTGGACGTATCCCTACCCAAGGCCGTCATGGCGCTCGCCTACGGCGACCAGTGGACCAATCTATTGCAGCCCTTCTGGGCGCTGGCCCTGCTTGGAATCACGGGCCTCAAGGCGCGGCAGATCATGGGCTACTGCATTGCCGTGATGCTCATCGGCGCCCTGTTCTTTCTGCTGGCCTTGTTGTTGCTGCCCGCATGACGGGAGGAGCATTCGACGATCAGTCAAAGCGCGTCTGCTGCATTGCTGCAGAGGTGGTTCGAGTGGCAGGAAAGGAGACGGACCATGGTGGACGTAAGTGACCTCAGGGATCTGGCAGTGTTTCATTCTCTGAACGACAAGCAGCTCCACGAATTGGCCGCTATTTCGCAATCCCGAACCTGCGGGAAACGGGACGTGGTCTATGAGCGGGGGCAGCGGGCCGAGTACTTGTGGGTGGTGAAAAAGGGCAAGGTGACCTTGCGCCGTTTCGATCCCGGTGACGTCGTGGGGTTGGCGTTTGAAACCCGCGGGAAGGGGCAACTTTTCGGGGCCGCCTGCTTCATGGAAGACCAGGAGTACACCTTGACGGCCATTTGCCTGGAAGATTCGGAGCTGGTGGCCATTGACGCTGCCAAACTCAAAGATCTCTGCCGGTCGGATCCGGAATTGGGATACCTGCTCATGTTCAACATCGCCAAAATCTACTTTGAGCGTTATCGGATCGCCAAAGCACAGCTTTTCGAGATGCTCAAAGCGGCTCGGATCACGACAGCTGTTATCGGATGATCCTGCAGAAGGGGAGTCGGCCCGCCCCGGCAAATCCGCGGGTGGGTCCATGACGTCCTGCTTTTCGAGTGTTCACGCCTTGCTTCGACGGGCCGGGCTTCACCCGGCTCGGTCTTGGCGGAACCCAACGGGTGAAGAAAAGACTGCAAAAAGAGTTCGCTTGCCGGTTCTCAGGCAAACACCTGGGAGGCTTTCCGACAATGGCTCTCCGACTCACAGGGCCGAGGAATTTTGGTCCTCCTCGTAGCCGCGGGGCTTCAGCCCCGCGGAAAGGGGTCGCCATAACCTCCATCCCGGGGAGCCCGTGACAACGAAAGATGAAACGCACCTTCGGGAAGCAGCCCCCTGTAGGGGCGAATGATGATTCGCCCCTACAGGCCGCGCGCACGATCGGAACGAAGTCGCGTTTCATAGAAACCCCATAAAGTGATAGGCAATACCGGATGGGCCATCCGGCACCTGGAGGTTCCTCCGCAGCCCTGAAGGGCTGCGCTACGAGAAAAAAGATCATCCGCGACGTTTTCAGACGGCCTCCTAGGAAAGGCGGTGTCTCTTCAGTTCGCGCCAGAGGGTGGTGCGGCTGATGCCCAGTTTTTCGGCCGCTTGCCTCTTGTTGTTGCCGCACTGGCGGAGGACTTCCAGGATGTGGTTTCTGCGGATGGAGTCGATCCGCTCCGAGCTGGCCTGATCTTCCAGCCGGCATTCCTCCAGAACGGCGGCCGCCAGGTTCGCGTCGATCTTCATGTCGCAGGTGACGCAGAGCCTTTCGAGCACGTTCTGAAGCTCCCGGATGTTTCCCGGCCAGTCGTAGTTTTGGAGCAACTCCATGGCCTCCCTGGAGATGGAGAGATCCTTTCCGAGCCGGGTCGCGTTGAGACGGATGAAATGCCGCACCAGGTCGGGAATGTCTTCTTTTCGAAGCCTCAGGGGCGGAACGTTCAGCCTCAGGATGTTCAGGCGAAAGTAGAGGTCTCTTCGGAAGTTTCCCCGTTCCACCTCCCGCTTGAGCCGGCGGTTGGTGGCGGCGATGATGCGCACGTCGATGGGGACGACCTTGTCGGATCCCAGCGGGCGGACCGTCATTTCCTGGATCACCCGAAGGAGCGTGGTCTGGAAGCGCGGCGAGGTTTCGCTGATCTCATCGAGAAAGATGGTGCCCGTGTGGGCCTGGGTGAAAAGGCCGTCTTTTCCCTGGCGGCGGGCTCCCGAAAAGGCTCCTGCCTCATAGCCGAACAGCTCGCTCTCGATCAGGGTGTCGGGAATGGCCCCGCAGTTGACCGCCACGAAAGGCCCCGCCCGGCGCCTGCCGGCCGAATGGATGGCCTGGGCGAAGACCTCCTTGCCCGTCCCGCTTTCGCCTTCGATGAGGATGACGCTGTCCACCTCGGCGTACTTGCGGGCCAGGCGCACTGTCTCCCGGATGGCGGGGCTTCGGCCGATGATGTCGTCGAAGGTCCATTGCGCCACGTGGCCCTTCTCGGCCAGTTTCACCCGGATGATGTTTTCGTATTCGCGGATCTTGGTCACATCCTCCAGGGTCTCCACCGCCCCCACGATCTCTCCGCCCACCTTCACCGGCACTCTGTTGGCGAGAACCATGGTGCGCCCGATGCGCATGAGGTGCCCCAGCTGGGAAAGTCCGGTATGGATCACTTCCTCGGTGGGATCCGACGGCAACACGTGTTGAAGCCGGCGGCCCTCGGCCTGCGGTTGGGCCACGCCCGTGATTTTGGCGGCCGCGCGGTTGAAGGTGGTGATGGTGCCCTCCTTGTCCACGGCGATGACCCCGTGGTTGATGTTCTGCAGGATGGCCTTGAACTGCTCCGTCTTCTGGGCCTCGATCCGGCGCACCTCCAGAAGCCGGTAGGCCTCTTCCAGGGCCGTTTCGATGTCTTCCCGGGTGGTTTCCAGAAAGACGGTGGGAAGGCCGTATTCCTGGGCCAGGGATTCGGCGATGGCCCCGCCCAGCAGCACCTGGATGGGATTGGGGGATTGCATGCGGTTTCGCACGTAGGCCTCCGCTTCGGCGCGGTTGTAGATCTGGTGGATTTCCAGGTCCACGTCCAGGATGGGCTGGAGCTTTTCCACGCCGCGGAGGATCCGGACGGAGCCCATGACGGTGATGGTTCGGCTGAAGTTTCGGGCCTGGTGGAGGGCGCTCAGGATGTTGAAGGGCGAGACGGGGATGTCCACCACGGGGACGGCCAGTTCGGAGCGTTCCAGCAACCGGGTGGTTCCGCCCCGGCTGATGATCACCTGGGCCCCCTGGGACTGGGCTTCCAGGGCCAGGGGGACGGCGTCCTCCAGCAGGCCGTAGCGCACGTGAACCTTTTCGTTGTTCCGGGTCGCCTGCGCGACCGTTTCCAGCACCTTGGGGTGGGGTGCGATGACAAGGATGGGTTTCACGGGCCTTTTCCTCCAGGTGGCACATGTGCAATGTGAAACTAAGTAAATTTCACAATGAAACACGCAAGTCAACACCCACCGACGCCGCACCCGGAAAAGAAAGCAAAAACACGGACCCCGTCGGCCCTGGGGAGGCTGGCACGATCGTTGCTTCCCCCAGCCCGGGACCGTGATCCGGGTCGTTTCACCTGTCTTGCTTCACTAAACCTTAGCGAAATGGAGGGATGCTCAAATGAAGAAGTTCACCAGGCTCCTTTGGGGGATCGTTCTGGCCGTCGCCTTCGCCATGCCGGGACCCGTTTTCGCCGAATACCCGGAAAAGCCCATCACCTACATCATCCCCTTCAATCCGGGCGGGGAATCGGACGTCACGGCGCGTCTGCAGGAGCCGCATCTGGAGAAGTTTCTGGGCGTGCCGGTCAACATCACCCACAAGCCCGGTGGCGGCGGCGCGGTGGCCTGGAGCGAGTTCCAGCGCACGGCCAAGCCGGACGGCTACACCATCATCGGGTGCAACATTCCCCACATCATCGGCCAGCCCCTGATCCGAAAGGAAGCGGGCTACACCACGGACGGGTTCAAGATCATCATGTGGTTCCACTTCACCCCCAACGCTCTGGTGGTGAGCAAGGACAGCCCCTTCAAAACATTGGATGATTTCATCCAGTACGCCAAGGCCCATCCGGCCGCCGTGACGGTGGGGGGAAGCGGCACCTACAGCGCCAATCACCTGGAAGCGCTGCGGCTGGAAAAGGCTGCGGGGATCGATCTCACCTATGTGCCCCACACCGGAACCGGCCCGATTATCCCGGCTTTGATGGGCGGGCACATCTCGGCCGCCATGACCTACTCCATGGTGGGCGTGAACTACAAGGACAGGCTGCGGACGCTTGCCGTGGCCTCCGATGAACGGGTTCCCGCCCTGCCCGACGTTCCCACCTTCAAGGAGCTGGGCTACGACATCGTGGGCGGAGCCTTCCGCGGGGTGGCGGCCCCCTTGGGCACCCCTCAGCCCATCGTGGACAAGCTGGCCCATGCCTTCACGGAAACCAACAAGATCATTGCCAACAAACAGGTGGGGCTCGGATTCGTCATGACCTACGCCACCGGGGACGAGGCGCTGAAGCTGGTCGAGAGGATGCGCGCCGCCTACGGCGACGTCTTGAACGAAATCCGCCAGAAGCAGAAATAGCCCCGGCGGAAGTCGCCGCCCAGCGGACCGGGGGGCGGGCGGAACGGATAGTGTTCCCCGCCCCGCCCGGGAGGCGAGCGTTTGTCCACCCCATTGTGAAAGGTCCAGGCCGTCATGCTTTGGGAAACCATGTTGATGCTCTTCGACCCGGTGATCCTCCTTTCCATCGTCGCCGGGGTTTCCGCCGGGCTGTTCGTGGGGGCCATCCCGGGTCTTACCGCCACCATGGCGCTGGCGGTGCTGCTCCCGTTCACCTTCACCCTGCCGCCCCTTCACGGGCTGGTGGCCCTGGGCGCCGTCTACATGGGAGCCATCTACGGGGGATCGTTCGCCGCGATCCTGGTGAATACGCCGGGTACCCCTTCGTCCATCGCCACCGCCTTCGAAGGCTATCCCATGGCCAAGCAGGGCCGGGCCCTGGAAGCCATCAGCCTGGCCACCGTGGCCTCCGCCGTCGGCGGCATCGCCGGAGCTCTTTTCCTGCTCTTCCTTTCGCCTCCCCTGGCCGAGCTCTCCCTTCGTTTCGGCCCTCCGGAATACTTTTGGGTGGCCGTCCTCGGACTGACGCTCATCGCCAGCCTTTCCGAGGGCTCCACGGCGAAGGGACTGCTGGGCGGAGCCCTCGGCATGGTCATTGGTACCATCGGCGTGGCGCCCATCGGCGGAGAGACCCGGTTCACGTTCGGGATCACGGTGCTCCAGGGCGGAGTTCCCATGATCGTCGCCCTGATCGGGCTCTTCGTCCTGCCGGAACTCTACGGCATCGCCGCCAAGGCCAAGAGCGCCCTTTCGGCGGTGGAGGTGGATCCCAAAGCCAAGGGCTCCTTCTGGCAGGCGGTGAAGACCGTTTTTTCCATGCCCGGCAACCTCATCCGGTCCTGCATCATCGGGGAGATCGTGGCCATCATCCCCGGAGCCGGCGGCAATATCGCCAACCTGGTGGCCTACAACGAGGCCAAACGCGCGTCCAAGCATCCGGAAAAGTTCGGAACGGGCCTCCCGGAAGGCCTGGTGGCCACGGAATCCAGCAACAACGTGACCGTGGCCGGAAGCATGGTGCCCCTGTTGACGCTGGGCATTCCGGGCGCCCCGCCGGACGCCGTGATTCTCGGCGTCATGATGCTCCACGGCCTCCGGCCGGGCATCGAACTCTTTACCGTGAGCGGCCATCTGACCTACGGGTTCATCCTCTCCATGGCCCTTGCGGCCATCGCCATGGTGCCGGTGGGGCTCCTGGGCGGTCGGCTCATCTACAAGGTGATCTTCAAGACGCCCTACTACTTTCTGGTGCCCACCATCGCTCTGGCCACCATCCTGGGGACCTACGGAGTTCGAAACAGTCACACGGACGTGGTGCTCATGCTCGTCCTGGGGACCCTCGGCCATGTGCTGAAACAGCTGGGCGTGGCGCCGGCTCCCATCGTGCTGGGGCTCATTCTCGGAAACATCGCGGAAATGGGATACGTGCAGACGATCCTGGGCGGGCAGGCCTACCAGTATCCCTTCCTGAAACTCTTTGAAAGCAGCCTCTCCCGTATCCTGATCGCCATGACCGTCCTTTCCGCTGCGTGGCCTTACCTGCTCGCCCTGAAGCAGCGGATCCAAGCCCGGAAGGCGTCTCCCAAGGAGGACCGGCATGAATAGGGAAATCAATACGGATATCGCCAGCGGCTGTATCGGCCTCCTTTTGACGGTGCTCTTCTACTTCGGCCTGGAAGATGTCCTGTGGATGAGCATCATCTTTCCGGAAGCGGTGGTCGCCATCATGGGCGTCCTGTCCGCCGTTCTGATCATCAAGGGGTTGGTGAAGCCTTCCCGGCGCCTCATCTTCGTGGAGGGCTCCAACGTGCGATGGATCGTGACAGGGGTCCTTTTCTTCTGCTGGGTGATGGTCATGCCGGTCCTGGGCTTTTTCGTGAGCACGGTTCTGTTCATGTCCCTCATCGTCATCTATCTGGCCCGCGCCCGCACGCCCGTGACGGTCAGGAAGATCTGCGTCTGGGTGCCCGTTGTCATCGCGGAGGTCGCCTTCTTTTACGTCACTTTTACGAGATTCCTGTACGTTCCGTTGCCCGAGGGGATGTTTTTCTAATCCTTGTAACCACTGAATGATGGGCCGTTTTTCGGGCAGGACCCGCCGGCGGGTCCTGCCGAGGGGCGGCTCTGCGCCGAAGGAAGGACCATGCACGCCATCGAAAAGATCCTGGCACGAGCTTCCGGAAAAGACTCCGTTCGCGCGGGCGAGATCGTCAACTGCCGGGTGGACCTGGCGGAGGTGAACGATCTCTACCCCCAAACCATCCATTCCTTCTACGAAATGGGAGGCCGACGGGTCCATTCTCCCGACAGGATCACGTTCATCCTGGATCATTACGCGCCGGCGTCCAGCATCCAGCAGGCGGAAAACCAGAAATTCATGCGTGAGTTCTGCCGCGAGCAGGGGATCGAGCTTCTTTTCGACGTGAATTCCGGCGTCTGCCACCAGGTCATGGTGGATCACGGGCTTGTCTATCCCGGCATGGTCCTGATCGCCACCGATTCCCACACCACCACCCACGGGGCCTTGGGAGCCTTCGGTACCGGGGTGGGCGCCACGGATCTGGCGGTGATCCTGGCCACGGGGCACCTGTGGCTCCGGGTGCCGGAAATCCTCCGCATTCACCTGACCGGCCGGTTGTCCGTGGGCGTCTATGCCAAGGATGTCATCCTGCACATCATCGGCAGGCTGGGGGCCGATTACGCCATCTACAAGGCCGTGGAATTCACGGGGCCGGTGGTGAAGGAGCTGTCCGTTTCCGAGCGCATGGCGCTTTGCAACATGACCACCGAGATGGGCGCCAAATGCGCCTATATCCAGCCCGACCAGGTCACCCTGGGCTTTCTCAAGGGGAAGGTGAAACGGAATCTGGAGCCCGTGGAAACGGATCCGGATTTCCAATACGCCGAGGAGCTCTTCTTCGATGTCTCCGCCATACCCCCGCAGCTGGCGGTGCCGAGCAGCGTGGACAACGTGCGCCCGCTGTCGGAACTGGTGGGAACCCCAGTCCATCAGGCCTACCTTGGGAGCTGCACCGGCGGCCGGGCGGAAGACCTGGCGGTGGCCGCCCGGATCCTGAAAGGGCGCAGGGTTCACAAGGACACGAGACTGGTTGTGGTTCCCGCATCCCGGGACGTCTTCCTGGAAGCCCTGCAACGGGGGGACGTGGCGGCGCTGGTGGAAGCCGGGGCCACCTTCGTGACTCCCGGGTGCGCGGCCTGCTTGGGAACCCACGAGGGGATTCTCGCCGCCGGCGAGGTGTGCATCGCTTCCACCAACCGGAACTTTCCCGGCCGCATGGGGCACACCCAATCGGCCGTCTATCTGGGATCGCCGGCGGCGGTGGCGGCCGCGGCCCTGAACGGGCGGATCACCGACCCTTGCGAGATCCTTGCCGAACTGGAGCGGAAAGAATCATGAAAAGAATCCTCGAGGGCAGAGCCCATGTGTTCGGAAACAACCTGGATACGGATCAAATCTACCCCGGTCAATACCTGGAGCTGGTGACGGCCGAGGAGATCGGCCGGCACGCCATGGAGGGGGTCGATCCCCGCTTTGTGAAGAACTTCCGGCCCGGAGATATCATCGTGGGCGGCACCAACTTCGGGTGCGGCTCCAGCCGCGAACATGCGGCCATCGCGCTTCGGGCCGTGGGCGCGGGGGGCATCGTGGCCGAGTCCTTTGCCCGGATCTTCTACCGCAATGCCGTCAACCTGGGGCTCCCGGTGCTGGTGTGCCCCGGCGTTTCCCGCCGGGTTTCTTCCGGCGACCGTCTGGTGGTGGATCTGGAAAAGGGGCGGGTGCGCAACGCGACCACGGGAGTGGAAATGGAGGCGGAGCCCTTGACCGAAGTCGTCTTTGAGATTCTGGAAAGCGGCGGCATCAAGCCGCTGGTGAAAAGGCAGCTGGCCGCCCTTCATGCACAAAGCCGATAGAAGCAGGAGGACATGGCGATGAAGATCACGGAAGTCAAATGCGAATTGCTCAAGATGCCTCTGCCGCGGCCCATGCAGTCCGGGTCATCCAGCGGAGTCAAAGGCGGGCCGGTCGGGCACATCTACATGCCTTTGGCCGTGATCCGAACGGACAGCGGCCTCACGGGAACCGGGTACGGATGGACCCTGCTGGGCGGGGCCACGGCCATCCGGTGCGTGATCCAGGACGATTTTGCGCCCTTGCTGCTGGGAGAAGACCCCCTGGACAATGAACGGCTGTGGACCAAGCTGAACAAGCGGCTGCAGAGCGTGGGGCGTGCCGGCGTGGTCAACCAGGCCCAGGCCGCTGTGGATCTGGCGCTCTGGGACATCAAGGGCAAGGCCGCGGGCCTGCCCGTCTACAAGCTCCTGGGCGGCATGCGGGAAAGCGCCCCCGTGTACGGGTCGGACGGCGGGTGGCTCTACATGAGCGTGGAGGAGATGATCGACGCCTTTCACGAGTATCTGAGCCAGGGCATGATGGGCGTCAAAATGAAACTGGGCCATGAGGATCCGCGAGTCGACATCGATCGGGTGACCCGGGTACGCAAGGCCCTGGGCGATCAGGTGTGGATCGCCACCGATGCCAACCAGAAGTGGGACTACCCCACGGCCTTGATGGTGGGCCGCGAGCTGGAGCGGCTGGGCGTGGCCTGGTTCGAGGAACCCCTGTGGTGCGACGACGTGCCCGCTCACGCCCGGCTGGCCGACGCCCTGGACATCCCCATCGCCATGGGCGAGACGCTGGGATCCCGCTACGAATTCGATGCCTATATCCGGGCCGATGCGGCGGACATCCTCCAGCCGGACATCTGCCGGGTGGGGGGCATCACGGAGATGGTGAAGATCGTCCACATGGGGCAGGTGGCCGGACGGCCCATCGCGCCGCACCACATGATGGAGAGCACGATCCAGGTGGCCTGCGGCGTCATGGCGTCGGGTCCCATCGAGTACATGCCCTGGGTCTCGGGGGCCTTTGCCGAACCCATGCGCCTGGAGAACGGCCGGATGTTTCCGCCCGACAAGCCGGGCCTGGGTCTGGAAATCCCCGAGGACGTGGTCCGCAAGTTCCGGGTGGAATGAGGCGGATCCCCCTTTCACACAGGAGAAAATCATGGCCTATCGCATCGCTGTCATTCCGGGAGACGGCATCGGAAAGGAAGTCGTTCCCGAGGGGGTTCGAACCCTGGAGGCCCTGGGCCGGAAATTCGGCTTTGAGGTATCCTTTGCGGAGTTTCCCTATTCCTGCCAGTACTACCTGGATCACGGGGAAATGATGCCCCCGGACGGCCTGGAGCAGCTGAAGGCCTTCGACGCCATCTTGCTGGGCGCCGTGGGCGATCCGCGGGTTCCCGACCACGTGTCCCTGTGGGGTCTGCTGTTGCCCATCCGAAGGGGCTTCGATCTCTATGTGAATCTCCGCCCGGTGCGGCTGCTCCCCGGTGTCCGGAGTCCTCTGGCGGGCCGGGGAAGGGACGACATCGACTTCGTGGTGGTCCGGGAAAACACGGAAGGGGAGTACTCGGAAATCGGAGGCCGCTTGTTTCCCGGAACGGACCGGGAGGTGGTGATTCAGGAGACGGTCTTCACCCGCAAGGGGGTGGACCGGGTCCTCCGGTACGCCTTTGAGCTGGCGCGCCGGCGCCCGGACCGTCACGTGACCTCCGCCACCAAATCCAACGGAATCCTCCACACCATGCCCTTCTGGGACGAGCGCTTCAAGGCCATCGCCCGGGAATACCCGGACGTGCGGGCGGACCAGTACCACATCGACATCCTGACGGCCCACTTCGTGCTCCATCCCGACTGGTTCGACGTGGTGGTGGGGAGCAACCTGCTGGGCGACATCCTTTCCGACCTGGGGCCCGCCGTGGCGGGCGGCATCGGGATCGCGCCGTCGGCCAACCTGAACCCGGAGCGCCGTTTTCCGTCCATGTTCGAACCCGTCCACGGCTCGGCGCCGGACATCGCCGGAAAGGGTATCGCCAATCCCATCGCCACGCTGTGGTGCGTGCAGATGATGCTCGACTTTCTCGGCGAACCCCGGGCGGCTGAGGCTCTGATGCGGGCCATCGAAGCCGTCACCGCCGAAGGGGTCCTGACGCCGGATCTGGGCGGCACGGCCAAGACCGTGGAATTCACCGACCGGGTCCTCGCCCGTATCGAGGGCTGAAACGTGTTGCGGTTTCCGCCGCCTTGCCCCTCATGGTACCGGGCCGGCAGGGCTCGGCTCGCCATCGAGCACGGCCTCCGGACCGGGACCGATGGGGAGCGCACTTCAATCTTGGCGGCGCAATTTCCCGGCCCCGCCGGGGCCGCGGGAAGGACTCCGAAGCGGCCCGGGCGGTTTACCGGTAGGTCATCTGTTCCAGCGCCTCGGGGTAGCGGTCGCCCTGGATGGGTATCCTGGAAGCGGCCTCGTTGAGTTCAATGAGTTCCGCCTCGCCGAGCTCAATCTCGACGGCTCCCAGGTTCTCCTCCAGGCGATGCAGCTTGGTGGTTCCGGGGATCGGCACGATCCAGGGCTTTTGCGCCAGGAGCCAGGCCAGCGCGATCTGGGCGGGCGTGGCGCCCCTGCGCTCGGCGATGGTGCGCACCAGCTCGACCATGGCCTGGTTGGCTCTTCGGGCTTCCGGCGTAAAGCGCGGAACGATGTTCCGAAAGTCGGACTTGTCGAAGGTGGTCTTCTCATCGATGGCGCCCGTAAGAAACCCTTTGCCCAGGGGGCTGTAAGGGACGAAACCGATACCGAGTTCCTGGCACAGGGGAAGAATTTCTTCTTCCGGTCGCCGCCACCACAGCGAGTACTCGCTTTGAAGGGCGGAAACCGGGCAGACCGCGTGGGCGCGGCGGATCGTTTGCGCCCCGGCTTCCGAAAGGCCGAAATGCTTGACCTTCCCTTCCCGGATGAGCTCCTTCACCGCCCCGGCCACGTCTTCGATGGGCACCTGGGGATCCACCCGGTGCTGGTAGTAGAGGTCGATGGCCTCCACCCGAAGCCTCTTGAGCGATCCTTCCACGGCCTTCTTGATGTGCTCCGGGCGGCTGTTTAAAGCCATCTTCCCGCTCAAGGGGTCGGCGGCTTCGATGTCGAACCCGAACTTGGTGGCGATGACCACCTGTCCCCGGAAAGGTTCCAGTGCCTCACCCACGAGCTCTTCGTTGGTGTAGGGACCGTACACCTCCGCCGTGTCAAAGAAGGTCACCCCCCGCTCCACGGCTGCGCGGATCAAGGCAATCATTTCATTCTTGTCCTTGGCGGGGCCATAACCGAAACTCATGCCCATGCAGCCAAGGCCGATGGCCGAGACTTCCAGTCCGCTTCTTCCCAGTTGGCGCTTTTCCATTTCCCTTCTCCCTGCTTCGATGCGATGGGTAGGTTTGGCCTATGGATCTTGCCGGCGACGTCTACAAGGCCGAGCGGAGTACGGCTTCGATGTCCGCCTTGCTCATGGGCGGCCGGCCCAGGAGGTTGCCGTGTTCATCGCGGAGAACCAGTGCGGCGTCCTCGGCGTAGCGGGGGATGAGTTCATCGCCGATGCCCAGCTCCGAGAGGCGCGTGGGACACCCGATGGAGCGCAGGAACGCTTCAAAGCGGTCGATCCCTTCCATGGCCAGTTCGAGATCACCCCGGCCGTCCGCCTGCAGGCCGAAAACACGTCGGGCGAATTGGGCAAAACGCTGGGGCCGGGCCTTGGCGGCAAAGCGCATCCACGCCGGATTCACCACGGCCAGACCGGCGCCGTGGGGGACGTCGTGATGGGCCGAAAGGGCATGCTCGATCATGTGCACCGGATGGACCGCATCCACGCCGGCCTGCACCCAGCCGTTGAGGGCCACGATGGACGCCCATTGGACCTGGGTGCGGGCTTCCAGGTCGCCGCCGTCGGCCACGGCCCTGCGGCCGTATTCCATGGCGGTGAGGATAACACCCTCGGCGAAACGGTCCTGGATGGGGGTTCCGTCCACACCGTTGAAGTAGCCTTCGGTCACGTGGGTGATGATGTCGCAAACCCCGTAGGCGGTCTGGTCCCTGGGCACGGTCAGGGTGAGTTCCGGATCGGCCAGGGCGACCCGCGGAAAGAGACAGTCCGCCTTCACGAACGATTTGACCTTCACTTCGTCGTTGCTGATCACCGCCCCGCAGTTCATTTCCGATCCGGTGGCGGCCAGTGTGGGCACCGTGATGATGGGGAGCGCCCGGGTGGGGAGCACCCAGTTTTCCTGCCCGTGGCCGATCATGTCCCAGGGATCGCCTTCATAGAACACGGCGGCGGCGATCACCTTGGCCGCGTCCATGGTGCTGCCGCCGCCCAGGGCGACGACCAGGTCGCAGCCTTCCCGGCGGGCCATGTCGGCTCCGCGCCTTACTGAAGTGATTCTCGGGTTGGGTTCGATCCCGGCGCATTCCACCACCGAAACGCCGGCCTTTTCCAGGCTTGTGACGGCGCGGTCGAAGACGCCGGTCCGCTTGACGCTGCCGCCGCCTGTCACAAGGAGGGCCTTCCGGCCGTGTTCACGGGCCGCCTCGCCCAGGCGCGACAACGTCCCGGCGCCGAAGATGAGCCGTGTGGGGTTGTAGAACTCGAATTTCATGGTATGCCTCCTTGGCGGAAGATAAGGATGTGGATGACCTTGGGACGGGGGTACTCTAACGCCGCCTGCCCCGAAACCGGTAAAACGATGCTCCGAAAAGCTTGCCTGATCGTGCGAATCGACGGATTTTTCTGGCCGGCCCATCGCCGGATGGGTTAGGGTGTTTTCCGCCACCCTGCCTTTTACGCAAAAGGAATGCGAGGTGCACCGGAATGGAGAAGGCGTTGAAGGAACTGGCCGGGGCGATTGCCCGATGGACCGATCGGTCCGAAATTTACGAGACGTCCGTGCCGGGTCTGACCCTGTTTCGGCATGAGGCCCCCACGGAGCCCAAAAGCGGGCTTTACGAACCGTCCGTCTGTGTGATCACCCAAGGGGCCAAGCGGGTGCTTCTTGCCGGCGACGACTTCGTCTACAATGCCCGCCATTACCTCATCACCTCCCTGCACCTTCCCACGGTGGTGCAGATCATCGAGGCCAGCGCGGAAAAGCCCTGCCTGGGCCTCGTTTTGAAGCTCGATCTGGGAGAGATCTCTCAGATGATGGTGGAAGGAAACCTTCCGGCACCCCGCACGCAGCCCACCAGCCGGGGCATGGCGGTGGGAGAGATGACCCCATCGCTTCTCGGCGCTTTCCAGCGCCTGGTGACCTTGCTGGATGAAGGGGAGCACCTTCCCGTGCTGGCTCCCCTGTACCGGAGAGAAATCACCTATCGACTGCTGGTGGGGGATCAGGGCGTTCGCCTGCGCCAGATCGCGTCGGCGGGAAGCGCGACCCGGCAGGTCGCCGGGGCGATCGAATGGTTGAAACGAAACTTCACTCAACCGTTGCGGGTGGATGATCTGGCGGCCAAGGCGGGGATGAGCCGATCCACGTTCCATCACCACTTCCGGCGAATGACCGGCATGAGCCCCCTCCAGTACCAGAAGCAGCTGCGCCTGATCGAGGCCAGACGGCTGATGCTCACGGATCACCTGGATGCGGCCGGTGCGGCGTTCCGGGTCGGCTACGAAAGCCCGTCGCAATTCAGCCGGGAATACAAGCGGCTTTTCGGCGCCCCGCCCTCGCGGGATGTGGCCGGCCTGCGCCAAAGAGCGGCCGTGCCCGGGGACCGCCGGGACGGCTCCGCCGCCGCATAGCTCGCCCGGCTGGGAAGCCATACAGGATCCACGGCCCCGTGCCGCTGAAGCTGTCACTAGAGTCGTGCCGGCTCCGGAGGACCGTGTCCCCGCCTGCCACCCTCCTCCTGGCCACTTTCCACAGCCGGATGTCACTTAGGATATGGATGCGCCGCATCTTTTCAAAGGGGGGCACATCCCCGAAGGGGCGGCAACGGCTTTGATAGGGATTTCCTTCTGTCCGGCCTGAACTGGATGTCGCAAGTTTGTCGTAAGTTTGGCCCTTATGCCTCGAGGCGGTAGATCAGCCGATTGGTCGCCCCTTCGGAAACGAGAACCCCTTTCTCGACCATGTTTCTCAGCTCCCGCTGAAGAATGCGCCAATTGACGGGAATTTCCCGGCCTGGTGCGTTGACCATGTGTGAAAAAGCCCTTTCCCCTGGGAGAGCGGGCCTCCGGCCCGCACGAGAAACGGGCGAGACGCCCGCGATCTCGGGAGAAACAGCCTTCTCGGACAAGCTCCGTGGGGGTTGCGCATGGACGCAGGCGTTCCGTCTCGAACCTTCAAGGCAAGGGGGATGCTCGCGGAGCCGTAAATCCGCGTGAATCAGGAAGATACGCAAAGACCCCGCCAGGTCATCCCGACGGGGTCTCGCGTTAACTAAGAACCGCCCAAATTGGCAGATTGAAATCTGGCTCCCCTTGTGCAACCCTTTTCATGACGGTTCTCCTTCTCCGGCTATTAACCGAAAGCCGTTGTGGTTTAATAAGCTATCAAAGAACATATGGCCACCGGCAGGGTGAAAAACTCGACAGCCTCATTTACCCTATCAAAAGGAGTTGTCGTAAGTTGTGTCGCAAACCGGTCGCAAACATCGGCTATTTGTTGTCCTGATGCATCCAGTACCCATAGTTGTCAATCGACCAGGCCGTTGTACGTTGCAGAAATGAGCCGGGGGCCCACGTAAGTGCTCCTCTCCACGGGCTGCCTTGGTCCCAACCGCCAAGAAGCTCTTTCACTCCTTGCATTCCCTGGATTTGATGCCGGCCACCTTCCAAGGCATGTCCCCAAACGATGTCGCTTTGTATTTCGGGATGCTCCCCATCCAAATAAACTCGTTTCCCGAAGATGGACAAGTCGCCGGATACCTCCTGCCACTCCACACGGCATATTTTCCCAAGACCGTATCTGGTGTCGCCACCGACAAAGAGGGTATCGATATTGTCCAACGCCCTCCGAAAGCCGTTGTTTCTCAAGAAGACGTACCCCAAAAGCAGCACGGCATTCGTTTCCCCCTGACAGTTGGAATCACGCCACCAGGGATTGATACATTCTGTCTCCCGGAGTGTGCCTTCAGATGCTGAGTCCGATTCGGGAGCGATTGCGGTGCCGGGCCGGGAGTCCAGCAGACGACGTCTGAAGTCACGGTCCGACAGCCTGTTCTTGCCGCCGTGGCAATGCCATTGGAGTCCTCTCATCGTTTCGAATTTCGGTATCCAAGGTCGAATCGTGTCGCCCCGTTTCTCGGCCGGAAAGAGATAGGTGAAACGGCACTTGTGAGCGACTTTGTCTCCAAGATTCTTGTAATCTGGAAAGCTTTCACTACTTCGCGATCGAGATATCTCAGCGGTCACAGCTCCCCAAAGCACACGCGCCGGGACATAGGGTCTACAGCGGTTCAACGCCCCTGCCGGAGGCATGCCGACGAAAAGCGGCGCTTCCGGTCGCCAGATCCATCGAAGTGCCGTCCAGGTCATGTTCGCACCTCACTATTTTGTGGCACTCGCGCATGATAGCGGGCGTAGACGAGTGTTTGCCGGACCAGATCGCGGGCCAGCAGTAGCTTGTCAAGATCCTTGGCCATCCGCTGAAGCGAGGTAAAGACGTCGGCATTGTCAGGAAGTAAAGGGGCCTGCTGTGGCGTTTGTTGCAGGAACTTATAAATCTTTTTCGTGACCTTTTCACCTTCCCCACTGCCGCCTCGCGTTTTCAAAAAAAGAAATAGAGCATAAATTCCTTGTTCTTCCAGAACGGTGAGCGCACTCGTAATGAGGTTCTCAAGCTCCTTTGACGGCCTCTCCGCAATGGTCTTGCCCACCCTGGCACAGGCAAGGTCCAGGTTTTCGAAGGTCGGAGCGTCCATTACGAGACCTCCTTTCCTGGCTTATCCGCATCGGCGGGCTCCTTCGTTGCCAGCACGCGCAGCCGCCCCATGCCCCGGCTTCCCATGCCGCCGATCCCGAGATGTTCCAGATAAGAATGGGCATCAGTAATAGCATCTCTGACTTTCTCCGGTGAGTCGACCGCCTTCACATCATCTCGATCGATCTTAAAGTGTTTTGGATTCCGGCAGATTACCTCCCAAAAGAGCACTGTGCCTCGAGGCAGGGCCTCATAGGTGAACAGCGCCCCTTCCTCGGCCGCTCCAGTGGCCGGATCGATGGCGACCGATGTCCGAACTTCGAGGTTGCTGTTCACGATATGGCTGAACAGTTTGTCCGAGACGACAGCCAAGCGGCTGATGATGTAATTCGGTATCCCCAGCGCTTTGAATTGATCTTTGAATTGATCATTCGCAGTGAGTGGTTTCCAATCCGTCTTGACCGGCAAAAGAAGCCAGCCGAGATTCATGTGAACTG
Organism: Desulfacinum infernum DSM 9756; assembly: GCF_900129305.1. Lineage (GTDB taxonomy): Bacteria > Desulfobacterota > Syntrophobacteria > Syntrophobacterales > DSM-9756 > Desulfacinum > Desulfacinum infernum. The sequence continues at coordinate 119,398 of NZ_FQVB01000011.1, forward strand.
CCCCGCCGTCCGTTTCACGGTAAACGACCTGCTGCTCCGGCAGGTCCCCCAGTTCTGCGAATTCCGCAATGCTGGTTTGCCGCAATGCCATTGGGCACGTGATCCATTGCGGCCCCAATTGCGACGCCACGGGAAAGAGCAGCACCTGCATATCGCTAAATGCCGCCAGTCCCGCGAAACCGCCACTTGCGCCGATGCCTTTGGCAAAGCCGAACACGGTACACACAGGGCAATCGGCCTTTCCGCAATGGCCGCCGGCACCGTCGCGCTCCGGCTGACCCAGGCCGGCACACTTGGGGTATTTCCCCTTTGCCATGGCCGTGTAGGCTCGCATGACCCCTGCAAGACTCGATCCAGGAATTTTGGGAATCCGTGTCACCGGGTCGCGCACGATGGTGTTATCCACCCGGCCCAGCCGAGCTCCGCCTGTACCGACATGGATGGGATCGAGCGCCATGCCGGCAAACGGAAAAGTCACAAAACCCCGATTGTTTGTTGTCATCGGTCACCTCCTGTCTGCGTTCGGCCACGCACAGGCAGGCCGGACACTTGCTCTTTTAATACGCTCATGTGCCATTCCAGGCTCCAGTCCAAAAGCCCGTCTCCGGCGGCTTCCACCAACATTTCAAGGCAAGCGCCTCGAACACCCAGACGTTCATGGAACACCGCGCGGGCGAAATCGAGCCAGGCCGTTTTTCCTCCCTCGAACCATGTACCATCCGCTCCTTGCCAGGCATCGCGCCGCTCGACAATTTCCGACCATGCGCCGCGGAGCGCGGACTGACTTGGTGCGTGCCGCCCCATCAGCCGCCAGAGATCGCGCATCCGCGGCCATTCCGTTAGCTGTCTGCGACGAAACGGTTCGAAACGCCTGGCCGTGCTATCCATGAAGACTGTGGCAATAAGCGATGGATAAAGGAGAACCCCGTCCCCGCTTCGCAAGTCCTTCGCGTGCCGATAGACCTGACCGTTGGGATGCTGGAAATCCAGAGGAAAGCGGACTTGGTTATCTTCCACTGCCAGGTACGGATAAAATACGTCTTCCCGTCCATCGGGGACTCTGATGGGTATGGTTTGAAGAATCTCTTGCCGATGATCCAGCGACTTGATGCTGAGAGTAGTGACGCCCTTCTGCGTTTCGCATCCCGCCACCCGCCAGGTTTCAGGCTTCTGAATCCCATCCAAATCACTCTCGATGGTCCGTGCCGCTTCTATCACGGCCTGAAAGGGCGTCATCCTGGGAAATGCCACGACCCCGACTCGTAGCGGCAGCCGGTCCCAGACACGGGCGAATTGGTCGCGCCATGCTTCAACCGCCCGGTCCACACAAGCCGATGCGGCTTCAAGCGGCAGAAGGACCCGGAAGCGCACCGGCGAAAGATCCAGAGGGATCACCGGATGATAAACGCCCAGAGCGTCAGCAGCATCCGCTGCCGAATGCACCACAAGTGGTTTGGCGTCTACGCTATCGTCCGCTTTCAACTCCAGAGTGATTCCCCGCAAGCAATCCTTGTCTTGCTCCGGTTTCAGAAGTCGGGCCAGGTTGCAGATGGTGAGGAAGTCCTCTGTTTGTTCCCTATACAACAGGCTTACAGGCGCATCCCCATAACGTCCGCCATAGGTCTGCCGGTCTTCCCATGAACCGGAAGAACGGTTATCCGGCTTGAGAACCAATCGGCGCACGCGCCAGCGGTTCCGGTCCGCAGCCGCTATGTCGCGGAATTCGGCAAGCAAGGCTTTGAAGAAATCCTCGGCCTGCCGCTCAAAGCGATAAATGCGACCCGGTGAGGCGAGTTTACGGAACAACTGATGTGTGAGCCATCCAGCGCGTACGCTCTCGTCAATGTCCTTCCATTGAGGCGAGTCGGCGCGATCCTCGACGATTTTGGAGAAAAAAGATGGCCAATCTTTCTCGTGCTGGTACCCCTCCTGGAGGTTGCTCAGCACGGGGTCTGTCTTGTCAAAGGACTGGAGTTTTCCTTTGATGTACTGAAAGAGGCTATCGCAACAGGTGGACGGATCGATGGGGTTTGGCTGGTTTTTTAGTATGGGATTGAACTTGCGCCATTCTGAAATGGCCTGGGTCCTGAGCGCGTCCAGGCGGGTTCCGTCAAGCCAGGGCTCGATGTCCAGGTTCATGGTGACGAGGGCGACCCGGTCATTGGCATCGGCCACCTCGCTGATCCAGATGGTGTCTGATCCGAACTTCCCCTCAAGCCACATGTCCAGACGGTGAGTCCGCCGCGCCTTGCAAGGGGCGCAAGGCATTTGCTTGTCTGTCACTGATGGGCTTCTACGCACAAGACATACCGGGCAGACATGGCCCTTCGACGAATCCTGGTCAGGAATCCTCCAATCGCGGAAGACCGGCACAACCATTGTCTCCCGCGCCTTCCGGATTTCCGCCGTCATCCCGACAAGAGAGCGGGAGGGCTCGCTGATGCTGCAATAGGGAGGCATCTCAAGGTTGGCGTCACTGGCGTAACCATCTATCTGCTCAGCCAGCCAGTCTTGCCACTCGGCGATCTGCAAATCGCCGCCTCGGTACCCTTGTTTGTCGTGGCCGAATCGCTCCCCTGGGAACGAAAAGACACAGGTCTCGCCGTCCCTGTACAGCAGGGAGCCTACAGCCAGATCGGCCTCAACGAGCTTGCAGACGTTGATGAAAAACTCGTCCAGCGCCAGGCGCGCGCCGGTCCAGTCGCCGATCTTAACCGCCCGGGCCTCATAGTGGTCCGCACCGATCCCGACGGTCAAGAGCCGCCAACGGGTCTCTTGTTTGAGTCCATTGCTGGACCAGGGGAACGAGCTGCCTTCCAGAATCGCACCGGCCGCGGCGCTTTTGAACAAAGCGGCTGCGACATAGGACTGATCAAACAGCGTGACGTCGTTGTTCGGCAACCTGGTTTCGGCCAGGGTGCTGGAAAACTCCTTGCGTAGCCATCCTTCGGGCCCCACAGCTTCATCCCGCCAACGCCACCAGCCATCAATGTCGTTTGGGGAACCATTTTTGCCAAGTTGCTGCAGCACTGTGAGGAGCTGCACAATCTGCTCAAGCAGCCGCTTCCAACCAGATTCGGTCAGCAATTCAGGCGGGTCGGCCAATAGATTGCGGGCAGGGTGGCCGAAGGCCGTGGACAACCACATGTGGGTGACATCCTGGCCCAGGTATTTGGCGGTGGCTGACGGCAGATTCTTTTCGATGCCCGACGCCATGGCGTGACCGGCCTGAAGCAAGCCAAGCAACCCTTTGTCTCTTTTCGTATGCTTCCTGATATACTCCGTAAACGTGGCGGGCCAGGCGTCTCTGTTCAGCGTGAAGTTGTCTTTCACCCATTTAAGTTGATCATCCCAAGGGAAAGCAGGACTTTCTATTTCATCCCACTTTTCGTATTCGTAGTCATTTTTTTGTCCACCGTGCCCACGAAGGAAATCAATCTTCGCCTTGCCGGTCATATGGAGCCAGCCGATTGCCTCACACGCCAGAAGCAAAGGGCGATGCTGCCGCAACGTGTCCGGAGGTTGAAATCCCGTCATTGGTCCCCTCCCTTCCGGGCGATTCGGCTTTTCATCTCCGCTTTGAATCCTTCCGCGTCCTTATGCGTGAAGGAACCGGCTGGGGCTTGCTCATGTACCAGAGTGCCAAGGTCCTTGAGGCTGTGGAGAGTCTTCTTTATTGGTCGAGTTTCAGCCTTTGAAGGTTGCGCGGAGGCCTTCACATGACCTGTCCACTCATCGATCTTCGCAGTACCCCAGCCGGCGGTGCGTTTGGCGGAAATGCCATACGTTTCGAGAAGCGCCCTTATACTGTCGATGAAGCCGCCGATAAATTCGGCGGGCGTGAGTTTATCGTTTTCGATTTCTCCCGGCAGGGGCGCATAGAGCAGCCGCAACCTGCCTCTTGTCCCTGCCGGGACGACCTCATAGTAAATGGGCTGAGTCCCGGCGCGACGGCTGCGGCTGTGGGGATTGATCACCTCGAAGCCAACCTTGTTGAACCAGGTCGGATAAAAGACGAGGGCGCCGGCGCGGAATCGCTCATCTTCCCCTTTTTCATTGCCGAAAAGGTGGACGATCCAGGAAGGATCGTTCCAACCATCCATTTTCATCTCGTGCTCTTCCAGATGCTCGCGCAAACCGGCCTGCATCCTGCACGCCCAGCGAAGAAGTCCCTTCCAGGAGGCCGCGGACATGAACGGCACTCCGAAGACCCGGTCCTTGCGTACCGGGTTATCCAGCACGTGAAAGGGGCGGTCGTCCTTCGAGTACCAGGGGGATGCCAGCGTAAAAGAAACATCGATGCCGAACCAGGTCGAATCCGGCGGGGAAGTATGGTCGGGCTCAAGGTGAAGAGCCGAAGGGAGTTTGAGATCCAGTTCAGCCGCCCGTTTCATGTAGCATTTGCGGGCTTCGTTTTTGGGGTCAGGCGCTTTCTGCGCTTGCGGTTTATCCTGGCAGGACCAGACCGCACATCCATCCACAAAGCCTGCAGCGAGACCGCCTTCATTCACCCGTTTCGGGCATGCTTTGTTTTCGGCCAGGGAGGCGTAATAATCGAAAGTCATGAGCACCTCTCCTTCCCGGCGAATAGTTGATCGATGATCTTGTCTCCGGTGAGAAAATCCCAGCCGCTTTGCCCCCATACCTTCGTCAGACGTCTCTTCATGGTGTCGAAATCGATCAGTCCGGGTTTCACGAAGCCGAAGGTTCTCGCGGGGTTCTTGAAACTGAGCACCTTCTTGCTCTCCTGCTGAGAGCCAGCAAGCCATCTGGATATTTCATCATTACTATTGGCAAGTTGTTCGCTCGCGCGCTTCGGGTGCCGTTTTGCCTTCGGGCACTTGTTCGGCGGATTGTGGACTTGACCGCAATCAAGGCACGTCTTGCTCTCTTTTCTGCCTAGCACCTTGTTAAAAGAACTAGCGCTGGTGGTCTCTCGCGTTAGTGTCTTCATCTTAACAAACCAGAAGAATTCGAGTGATGCCCAAGCAAAATCAGCATCTATTGCTTTTGATTCCGGTTTTCTCCACCGCTCCTGGCGAACGTACTTTTTCACTTCCGTAACGTTCAGGTTTGTTATTCGCGGATTGACTTTGACAATCTCCACGATGCCGTAATCTTGATGATGCGTTTCTCCCGTCCGACTGGGTTCGTCCGTTGGCTTGAATACCGTCTTGCCGCCGATGGCCCCGTATTCGGCGATCAAGCGAAGTGTGGCGTCCAGGAGGGCCCATTCTTCATCACAGATCGGACGGAGGGGTGTGAACCGAAGATTGAAAGTATCGTTTTGTTTGATCTGACCTGTCTTGGTACCGCTATTCTCATCCAAGACTTCAAATCTGAACTTCCGCGCCCAGCCGGTGCAGCCAAATAGTTCACAAACAACACAGCGTTTTCCATCTTTGTCTGGACAGCGGATGTGATCAGAAGGATCGCAGGTACCACCGCCCAGACCACGGACCAATACCTCGAACCACCAGCGGATGGAACCGAGCAGGCCGGTGGTGATCAGACGGTCAGGACCAGTTTTTTCCTTAATCTGGCCGTTCTTTTCTTTAAGTGCGACCGACCCGGTCCACAAGTCCGTCAATGCCTTGAATTGATAGGTTCGTTCACCATTTGCAGTGGCCATGGTTTACCTCACTTTGTCATTCCTCCACAGTCCGCTCGATATCTGCTTCGTCCAGCGGTTCGTCCACGGCATTGCGTAGCCACGATGGGTCGAAACCGGCAGCCGACGAGCCTTCGATTCGGATTCGCACCTTGGCTCCATCGGATTTGTCGGCCAGGTTCGCGATGGCCGGAAACGCCTTGAAGACCTGTTCCCGAGTGGCTTCGAAGACAAAAGCGACCCGTTTCCTTCGTCCGGAAACATCCGTGCCTGTCGTGACTGGGCCAGTACCGGTTCCGACACCCCTTCCGGCCACACCTTCTTGGACGCTCGGTGGAGGAACTGCGCCGGTGTCGACAGGGAATGCGCCGGTGGGTTGGGCCGTCGGGGCTTCCGGGATTGCTTGCGGCATCATAAGAAAGCCGGAATCGAAATCGACTTCGTCATCGGCAATAGAGCGGCCGAGAATCACCTTGTCGCGATTTACCTGGTACTTTCCATCAGGACCGAGAACAGGACTGCCTTCGCTCGCATAGGCGAAGACGCTTTCCGATACACCTCGAGCGATCCCCTTGCGCAGGACGGATGCGGATTCCAACCGGGGCGGCGCAATATCCCGGAAAAACGACTCCAGTACATCGGATGCCTTGATGCCCATGAGCGGGGGCTCTCCCTCGTTTACGGATTCGCCGAGCCGCACTCGCTCGGCGATTTTCCTTGGTGTCACCGATCCGTGAATCCGTGGCGTACCCACACTGGTGAGCAGTTCCATAATGCGCTCGTGGACGCCGGTTGCCTGAAGCGGACGTCCGCCCCGTTCCACCTTTTCGATCTCCAGTTCGCCGTCCTGAACCCAAGGCAACCACACGGCCGTGTACAGCTCCCGAAAGCATGACTCAGCCGCGGCCTGCTCGGTGCGCTTCCTCTCCCGGAGTTGGTCGAGCTGGTCCTTGGTGAGCCGGAGCTGCTGCTTCTTGGCTTCCACGCGGTCGATGGCCAAGAGATACCGGACGGCACGCCGCAACGCCTCGATTTGTTTCTTTTCCGGTATCGCGAGTCCCAGCCCGTTGCGGAAACGCCTGGGACGATCTCCGTACTTGGTCAGATACTCCTTGGCCTGACGTTCCTGCTCCGACTTGCCCTCGGCGGCGAACTCAAGGGGCAGGTAGGCAACGAGAAAACGGGGGTCCTCATCGGGGATGTCCTGGCTCTTCACCGGCCAGACAATGGCCGTGTGGTGGCCGGCAAGGCGCTCTTCCAGCATTTCTTTGATCCGACTTCGGACCGGGCCGTGACCACGAGCCTGAGAGTCCTCGCGGGCAACGGTCTGCTCCGCGTCCTCGATCAGCTTGGTGACATTCGGGTCCTTCTTGAAGCAGTACCGGACGCCGTCGTAATGCAGGTACAGGCATGTATTACGAAGCTCGGACAAGACGGCTGTGGCCGTGATGTTGTCGAGATCCGGACCGACGCAGGTCGCAAGGAGTTCATTCTCCGTTACGCCTGGCGGCAGCGTCTCGTCGCTGCCCGAGCCCTCCCGCCTTAACCCGCCAAACGAATACAAAAGGATGGCCGTGGCGATGCGCGTGGCAGGTCTCACACTGGCAAGCGCAGGGGTTTCGCGGCTCAACCGGTCGTCGATACGTTTCGCCCGGGCGTTCGGTCCGTCGATGTCCGCCGTGATGACCGGGTCGAAGTCGTTCTGGGCACCCAGCTCTTTGAGCATCTTCACCCGGACATCCACGTCTTTCACCGGCACGTCCCCAGGCCCGAGAAGCGCCTTTGCTCCGCCGTTCTTCTTGAGGGAATGCATGCAGGAGGCAAGGAACCGCAGCGCGCCGCGTGTCCGCTGGAAAGCATCCACCGCGGTCCAGCGTTCCCTCATGATGTCGATGAGCGCGGGATGGAATGGATAGGCCGCCCGCATCCGATCCCGCAGCAGCCGGCCTTCCTCCTCGGCTTGCCGGCGTTCCGACGGCGTTTCGGCATGAGCCCGCTGCATGCCGGTCACAACGTCCTGATAGGCCGCGGCGACCTCGTCAGCGAGTGTCGGATCGGGGTCGCCTCCCAGAAGCCGCCGCTTGAGGATCGGGAGAACCTCATCGCCCGAGACCGGTTCCCGGAGTTGGTCCACCCGGGAGGCGAGCTTGTCGATCTCGGCAAGCAGTCCGACATTGCCCAGGGCCTCCCTGGCGCTCCAGGTGAGGGAATAGACGAGCGCGGCCTTCTCGCTCCCGGCCACCTCGACGGTCAGGTTCTGGAAGAAATCCTTGGCCTGTCGCTGGAGCGTGGAATCAAGGACGCTGACCGCAGCGGCCCGCTCCATGTATTTGAGCACCTCATCGAGGAGGATGAGAACCGGCCGACCGCTTGCCCCCTCGGTAAGCAACTTGCGGATCATATCTCCGCCTGGAGACACACGGTCCTTATCGTGCTCGGCGACGATGGGGAAGGCCTTCTCGGGATCGATCTGCCAGGCGATCCAGCCCCACATGGTCTGGATCGTGCGGCCGTCTTCCAGTGTCTTGCCGTTACGGGCATCGAATTTCTCGCCGTCGAAAACCGCCACGGCCACATTGCCGGGCCGGGCGAATTCCTTAGCCTCGGGGATACCGTCCAGCGCCTCTCGCTTTCGCGCGGCATGGAACAGCGCCGCCAGGGTATGCGACTTTCCCCCGCCGAAGGGCACCCTGAGCTTCAACACCCGGTTGTACCCGGACTTGCCGGAAAGGGATGCCAGCACTTCGTCCAGGAGCCTTCGCAGGTCGGCCGTAAGGTAGGTCGCCCGAAAGAAGGCTTCCGGGTCCCGGTTGACCACGGGCACGTTGGGGTCACCCGCGGCGATGGCTCCGAGATCAATGGCGAACACCGCCTCGGTCAGGCTACCCGCTTCCACGTCAGGATGGAGCTTGACCAGGTCGGTCCAGGGACGAAGTGCATGTGTGCTCACTTTCTGGCCTCCGTGGGATTCTCATTTGTTTCGTTTTCAGGTCTACATCGGAAAGTCTCGCCTCAATCAGCGTCCGCCAGTTAGCGACAAGTTTCTTGAGGGCGGAGACTTCCGCCGGGGTGGTGATGATGTTTTGGTGGGACAGGCCGCCGGCCTGTCCAGCGCCCTCCAGGGCGGTCCCGGCCAGGGTCTGGGCGACCAGCCGCAAGCGCTCTCGGTCCGGCCTCGCCTCGTCGAGAAAGTCATTGAGCTTGCGGGGCTCGTTTTCCAAAAGCCAGAGGATGCGGTGCAGGATGTCGATCAGCGGGGCGGGCTTGCCGTCATCCTTTGGCAACCCCAGCTTTTCGTCGTCGCCGCGTTCGGCGAAATCCCGCAGTCGGTACTTGCCCTTCTTCTTTTCGACCAGTGCGCGGCTGCCGGACGAGAGTCCGTTCTGGCCATCCAGCTCGACGTTCTGGCCGTACGTGAAGACGATGGCCTCGCCCGCGTCCATCTCGGCCGCCTTGTAAGCGTAGCGCCAGAGGACGTAAAACCGGGTCGGTCCGTCCACCGCGGCAACGCCGCTTCCGGTTACCCCGAAGATCTTTTCGAGAAGCGTCTCCAGCACGACCCCTTCCACCTCGGCCAGGAACTTCTCAGCCGGGACCTCCTCGCCATTGGCGTACTCCACGCGGGAGAAGCGGGTGAAGGCGCGAAGCCCTGCGCCCACCGCGGCGATAACCAGGTCCGCGCCGGTGATGCCCATCTTCCAGAGCGAATCGACCCGCTCGCGGACGATTTTCTCCAGGTCTTGACGGACTTGATCTTCATATGAACCTGTCTCAGGTCCTTCACGCCGCCGGGCTACGAGAAAAATGCTTGAGGCAAGGGCCGCGTCTCCTTGGTGAGCCACTCGAGCCTTTGTTTCGGTAGTAAGAGGCCAGGCTTCGGCAACCTCATATCCAGCACGCCGAAGCGCATCCACAAGAGTCGCCCACCCGAGGGTGGTCTTGTGGGCATAGACGACGATCAGGATGCCGCCGGGTTTCGTGACACGATGGGCTTCTCGCAAGGACTGAAACAGGGTGTCCTCGTAATAGTCCCGCGCCTGCTGCTTTCCTCCCTGGCGATAAGCTGCGGCGACGCATTCCTTTTTCTTCGGCGTCAGTTGGCCGGCGAAATGTTCAGGGTAGAGAAAACCGATGGTCGGCCGCAGCCAAACGTAACAGACATCGGAAAGCTCCGAGTAGCTTTCGTTGTCGTAGTAAGGGGGATCGGTAATTACGGCATCGAAGATGCCGTTGTCATATGGCAGTTCAGAGGCGGAACCGCGCACGACTCTGACAGGGTTACGGAATTGCCCTTCCTGACGGACGGCGGCAGTGATGAAATCAAGCTGGCTCAACGCGTCACCTGAAGCGCCGCCGAAGATATTCACCTCTGGGAAATCCCATGTCATTGCAAAGCGTTTCATTGACGTCAGGCTTTCAATTTTCTCGCCAGCATTGTTCCACCTGGCCAACCCGTTGCACCGGTCGGTCAACCGACTGACCCATAACCCCAGGTAGGTCGTAATTGCCTTGGCCCGTTCCGGTTCTACTCCTTGGTCAAGCATTTCTTGGTAGGCACGGCGCACTTCCCGGGCCATGGTCAGGAGGATGTACCGCTGGCGTGGGGTAAAAGCCTGGCGGAAGGTCCGGATGCCGTAAAGATAGCTGTTTCCAGTCGCGAGCCCCGCGTTGCCGGTCGGAGGGATCACTTCGTCAAGGCTGCTCGGTCCAAGTTCGCGCTCAATTTCCTCCGCGCGCTTCTCGGCCATGGCTTGATGCTCAGCCTCGATGGCCGCAAGGGATTCATCGACAAGATAGAACTTCCCTGGGCCGTCGGGATTGAGGGCAATCACGCACATGAGCTGCTGGCCGAAGCCTTTCTCGTCGCCATACCTGCGGACATAGGGACCATCGAGAGCGGTTTGACAGAAGGGGCATACCGTGGATGATCCAGCGCTCCCGGTGGTCGGATCAAAGCCGAGCGCCGATGCGGACCGAGCTTCGACCACCTGAAAACGCATGATGCGTCTGCCCATGTCCGGTACCGGTTTCAGCGCGACGTAACCGGAGGATTTTTTTCGCAGCCAGGTTTGGCGATAGAGCGGTACGGTTCCTTTGCACTGTGGATTCGGACATGGGATGGTCCGCGTCCAGTAGTAAGCGACGACAGAATACTCGTCGGCTGGCGTTCTATCTCCATCCCCAAGGGTTCTTTGGATCGCCCTCGGTTGCTTCCGTGCAACCGGTATACGCGCAAGGACGTCGGACACCGCCTCTTGCGTCTTCTTCAGAATGGTTTTGCCCCATTTCTCGATATCGTCAGCCAGCTCCGCTCCGAATTGCTGTGGGAAGGTGACGGTGCACAATTCGATGAGATAGGCGACCGGATTGAGGTCGAGAGCATGTGACTCACATCCAAGTCGGGCAGCTTCAATAGGAATGGCCCCTCCGCCTGCAAACATGTCCAGCACCTTGGGACGAGGGGCGCGACCTTCTTCAATATCCACGACAGTGACCTTCTTGCCGCTCTCTTCGGTCAACCGCTCGGCATGGGCTTCAAGAATGTGCCTCTGGGCTTCCTTAATGACGGTAGGGTTTCCCGGATACTTGCAGAGCCGCTCGATGAACCTTGCCGCGTTGGCCCGGCCCAGACTCCCCTTCTTGTTGTCCGGCCCGTTTTCCGGAACGAACCGTGACGCCGGTACCAATGCCCCGTACACCGCTGCGCGACATGCCACCAAGGGCCGCCGCGCGCGCCACACATGCAAGGTTGAAATGTGCCCCTTAGTACGGGGCTCACTCGAAGCCGCTTCCCCGACCGAGTTCACGGGCAAAAAGTCTTCTATAAGTCTGCGGTCGTCGGTCAAACCAATATCTCCTTGTCAATGGATAATCTCTTGCGCTTCCTTGATGATTTGATCCAGTTCATCGATAGCGGCCTGAGCCTGATCGATTCGAATGTGCGGCTTGAGTTCAGACAGTTTTTTTGCTCTTTTTTCGGGCTGTTCGTCTGTTCGCTTTTGCTTGGTGACATAAAGCGCTGTGGCCAACCGTTCCAGGTCGGCAACACCTTTGGCACCGAGCTTATCGGCCACAAAGGCGATCTTCTTTTCATGCTGCTTTAATGTCTTGGTATAGTTGTTCTGAAGCTTCTCGGCCAAGTCGGTGGGCTTGATGGTGGGGCCGTAGGGCCAGCGTGGCACCAGCTGAATCAGCCCGTCTGCCCGCAGGCTTGTCAGTTCATCGCGCAGGTCGAACGAAAACGGCCCGTGTTTATACAAGATGAAATCGAACTCCAGAGGCACCTCCATAAGATGCTGGGCGAAGAAAGCCGCTTTTTGGGCATGGGTCTCCCCGCACCAGCTCCCCTTATCCCTTAAGTTCTGCAACAAGCGCGTAATCAATGCGGCTCTTTTAAGCCTATCCATTGTTTGTTTCCTCCTTTTTAGGTTCAATTATCTTTTCCCGGTTTTCCTTCAACCATCGTTCTGCCTCATTGAAAATACTGCGTTCGGCAAAGACGTAATCCACAGAGAGCACCGGAACGTTATTAAGGACTTCTGAGACAGCCAGGGAGGAGACAATGCGGCCATCGCGCATACGCACCGGAAAATCGGGTGCGCCGCCTTTCTGAAAATAGCGATCGTGCCGAAACCGGTCGACCTCGAACTCCTTGCCCAAGGCGTCGAAGATCGCACGCCCGGCTTCCGGGTTGATTGCCACATCGTTCGGGTTTCTTTCGTATAAGCGTTTGAAATGTTCGCGCCGCACAATTCGACAGGCATGGGAGTGGCCAGACGCGTCTTCATCAAAGGCGGCCTTGCGTAACGCAACAGTAACCTCGTTGTCCGTGATCAATAAAAACTCACTGATATCAGTGGGGAAAACACCATCGGGAAGCCAAGATTTCAGAAAGTCTTTCAAATGGATGTCGTAGATCCTTCGAACAGGGTGAAAATAGACCTGGGAATACATGAAGTACCTGGCGACCATGAGCGCTTCTGACGACAGGATACCGCCTTCATCTACTCCCAAGGTGGGTTCTCCATCTTCGTTCCCGTCATCAGAGGAGGGCATGGGAAGGATTTGGAGCGTATCGATGAGGCGATAATGGTCGAACTTGCCGTACGCCACTCCTAGGTGGTGCGAGTCGCGCAGGAGGTAGTCCATGCGGTCGACCCCGAAGGCGTCTCCTACAACGATCTCTGAAAGAATGGCTTCCCAGTCCGAAAACTGAAGATCTTTCGCCTTTTTGGGGCCCACCGCGAGCTTGATGATGTCTTCTTGCCGAAGCGGTGGGGTCATGTTTTCCCAAATCTGCCTCACTTCCTCGCTGGCGATGATCTCCCGGGTAACTCGTTCGTGGTCCCACCCTTGAGGGAGCAAATCCTCTGCAGCATGGGAAAAGGGAAGATGACCGATGTCGTGACAAAGGGCCGCCATGCGCAGCACCCTACGCCAGTATCGCAATGCGTCGGAATCCGCTTTCCCCAGGGGCTCCAGCCGGCTTCGGATATCTTCGGAGACGTTGTCGGGGTTCGTGATGACGTCAAAAACACGGCTTGCTAGCTCCATGACCCCCAGGGAGTGTTCGAACCGCTTGTGGGTTGCGCCTGGATACACAAGATACGTCAGCGCCAACTGGTGTATATGGCGCAACCTTTGAAAAGATCTTGAGTTTAGTACGTCGCGTTCGTGGTTGTCGAGCCTGACGAACACATGAATGGGATCTCTAATCTCATGAGTATGTTTCGGCACCGTCATCTCCCATACTACAACCCCGCAGCAACTATGGCCTCGGCCGGTATCTCGTAGAACCTCGCCGCCACGATCTCCCTCTTGGCATGGTCGAGTTTGGCAACGGGATTGTGGATGCGCACAAGCTCAGGGGAATCACCCAGAGGGTCCCAAACCACATAGAGCCAGTAGGTCTCTGCCAGTTGCTGGGCCTTGTACCACTCGTTGGTGGTAAGCCTTACCGGCTGCCCCCGCAGGCGGCCCTTGACCTCGACTCTCTTGACCAAGACCTCGCCGGTGGCTTCATCGGCAATCTTGTGAGCGCGGATGTCGAAGCCCAGCTTCAGATGACCAACCCGCTCGATCCTGTCCTTGGGGAAGCCTTCCGCGACCAGCGCTTCAATGACCTTTTCTTCTGCGGCGATCTCGCTCTGCCGGCGGATATTCGGATCGAGTTCATCGGAAAGACAAGCGAGCTGGGCCTGCGTGTCGGCATCGGGAGCGAGTACAATCGCCGTGCCTACGTGCTTGACCGGCCCGGTCCTCGCAATCTCAAGCCGTTTTAGACCGTCGAGGCGTTCTCGGCGTGCGCGCTGAAGCTCATCTACATATTTCCTGGCCTCGTCGGCAGCCAACTTAAACTCCGGCTTGGTCACCGCTTCTGCGGCCAGCAGCATGGCCCGCTCCTGGGCGCGGTCGATCCTGGCCTTGAACGACTTTTCCAGATATTCCCGGCAAACCTGAGCGAAATGCTGCCGTTCACGCTGACAACGGGCGCGGCACTCGAGCTGGTAGCTCGCTTTAAGAAAATCGGTAGCCGGCAGTAACGGGGTCGGTTCGATCTTTTGAGGCGGATGCGGATGTGCCGCAAAGTTGAGCAGGATGTCGCTCGGGATGATTTCGTAATGCCCCCGCTCCTCGCGAACGGCCACGAGCTCGCCATAGAGCGGTACGTCGTTCCCTTTCGAGTCCTTGCCACGGATCGATATCTCGAAAAAATGGATACGATAAGGATCTGTGCATAAAGGTTCGATAAAAAAAGCAACACGGCCCACAAGTTCGGCGAGCCGTTCATTGAGTTTCTCATCCACAGCCGCATAGAGCGGATGTCCCGGCCCCATCAGTACAGCGTCAACGTGAACGTCCTGTTCAAGGTGGTGTTTGTGGAAGGTGATCTTTCGATAGGACGATTCGGCTTTCCCGACCTTCTGGACGGAGCGAAGCCGTTCAGAGCGAAGATCCGCAAGGACGTGCTCGACACGCCACAACCCGTCTGCTCTCGGCTCGATCCGAAGGCCCACTTCCCGAGCAGCAGCAACGAACTGTGCTTCCACATATCGAGGCATTAGCCGACGCTCTTCGACCTCGAGGTTCCGGCGATGGAATGCCGAAAAATCCACGTGGCTGCGCGCAAGCGCAATTCCCGTGGCTTCCTCGTATTCTTTGAGCTTGGCCGGATCGATGCGGTCGATCTGATCGAGGTACTCATCGAGCCGCCTGGGGTCATAGGCCGCATCCCGGAGCATGTCCGGGAGGTTTACGTCATTCAGCGACAGCACTTCGCCGATCACATCGAACACGCGGCCTTCGAGGGCCTCGTTCATCTGGTCCAGCTTTTCCAGAAGGCGGTGGAGAATCCGGCCTTCAACGATAGGCTGACCCTCCTCGGATTCCGTGGCCACGAAGTTGAAAGCATAGACATCCCGGTCCTGGCCGATGCGATGGATACGGCCCAGGCGCTGCTCAAGGCGCGTGGGGTTCCAGGGCATGTCATAGTTGATCATCAGGTGGCAAAATTGCAGGTTGATCCCTTCGCCGGCGGCCTCTGTAGCACAGCATACCTGCGCACCGGTTCTGAAAACCTCCTGAGCCCGTTTGCGTTCATGGGGGTTCATGCCGCCGTGGATTTCGCAAGTACTGAAACCCCATCGTTCAAGATGATCGCGCACGTAGCCGAGGGTATCCCTGTGCTCCGTGAAGATCAGGAGCTTTCCCCGGCCATCTTTCAGGTCCATGAACTGCGCCTCGCCGAGGCACTTCTTCAATGCGGCCAGTTTGGAATCGTTCGCATTTTCCCGAACCCTTCGCGCCTGCTCGACGAGCTCCTTTAGGGCGGAGATTTCCGCGCGCAACTGTTCAAGTTCCAACGCAGCCGTGTACTCATCCACCAATTGATCACGTACCGCATCGTCGAGATCGTCTTCTTCCTGCTCGGCATCAGGCAGGCGACCCTGCAAAACCGCCAACCGTTTGGCGCGCTGGGCCGGAGGGAGTCCCTTAAGCTCTTCCAGGAGATCTTCCTCCTTAATCCGTGAGTATGTTTTTAACCAAACAAATATCAGATCTTATCTAGGATTTTGAATTTACACGTGTTTTGTGCTATAGGGTCTCCTGTCAACCTTTCACCTGGCAGGTGCTCGCATGAAGAAAATTGTGATCGAACAGTCTTCGAAAGCCTTCTACAGCAGCCACTCGGGTTTGGCTCTGGTAGGGAACCTGATCAACGGCTATACAAGCCTGTGCGAACGGTTGGAAAAGGAAGTTCCCGGGCAGCCGAGGGTTTCGCACGGGGATGTGGTGAAGACCTATCTCGGTCTCCTGTGCCTGGGCAAAAGTGATTT
>NZ_FQVB01000038.1 GCF_900129305.1 Desulfacinum infernum DSM 9756
GCGTTGCCCGGTGAGGATCTCTTCAATGCGATTTGCTAATCCTTTTAATTGTTTGGGCTCGAGGTCCAGCTTTCCCAAATTGAGAAGAGTCCTCTGCCTAGGCCCCTTGGGAGTCCTGTAGGACTCGACCAACTGGTGGTAGAAGTAGGTGGTTCCCGTTTGGTGATCTTTTTTTCTGACTCGTCGAATGAACATAGTAGCAGGACATTAGCATGAGGAGGGAAGGCGAGTCAATGCGGGCTGCCCTTTTTCTACCACTACACCGAATTTTCGGGGCCTCATCAACGACCTTTCAGATAGTTAGATGAGCAAAATCGGTACACTGTCGCACTATGCAGCATATAGATGACAAACTTGGGGTAGGGGGCTTCCTGGAGCAGCAGGTTCTGCGTGAAATTCACGAAAGCCTTGACCCCGCCGGTAAAGGAATCGGTTCCCGTGAGAAGAAGGAGGTTTCGGATGACGGACAGGGAGGCACTGTCTCCATCCACGATGCGGCTTTCCTGGTCGTCGGGGGTTTCCCTGTAGAGGATTTCGTAACCGAAGATCCGGAGTTTTCTGTCCAGGATGGGCTGGCGGGCGATGAAGCTATCCTTGAGGGGCAGACCAGGGGGCGCGGATGTCTGCTGAGGCTGACGGGGTTGTGTGGAAGAAGACCCGGGAGCTTTGTGCCGCATAATCATCCGATCGTGATGGCGCGGGACTGAACGGTTCCATTCACTTCCATTCGAGGCGTTCCCATGAAATGGGTGGTTCTCTCCCTTCTGACAGCCGGAGCCTCGGCTTCCACCGATGCCTGGACCAAGAGGTTCTTCGGTCACCGAAGCACAATGGAAATGGCCGCCTTCCCGCTCGCCTACAGCCTCCCGCTATTTCTGGGAAGTCTGCCCTTCGTGACCGTGCCCCCATTGGACGCCGTGTTTTGGTGGAGCTTTGCCGTTTCCATCCCGCTCAATTGCGTCAGTTTTTACCTCTACATGGCCGCCATCCGTGTCTCCCCGCTGTCGCTGACCCTCCCCTTCCTGTCCTTCACCCCGGTCTTCATGATTCTGACCGGCTTTCTGGTCCTGGGGGAAGTGCCTTCACCATGGGCGGTTGCCGGGATGCTGGCCGTGGTCCTGGGCGGCTATCTCCTGAACGCTCCTTCGATGCGTCACGGCCTGCTGGGGCCCTTCTCGGCAATGCGCGCCGAAAAAGGCACGATCCTGATGGTCGCCGTTGCTTGCATCTACAGCCTTTCCGCCGTCGTGGGCAAGAAGGCGATCCTGCACTCCTCTCCTCTCTTCTTCGGCATGTTCTTCTTTCCACTTCAGAACTTTCTTCTTATGCTGTGGGCGTTCATGTCCAGACGTGTGGACAGGCGGTTTTTCCTGTCCCGGGGTTCCGTCTGCAGGGGGGCGCTGGTGGGGCTCTTCTACTATCTCCATGTGTTGTGCCACGTGTGGGCCATCTCCCTGACCCAGGCATCCTACATGATCGCCTTGAAGCGGTTGAGTGTTCTGTTCGGACTCATTTACGGCGGCCTTCTTTTTAAAGAGGAGCATCTGGGCTGGAGGTTTACGGGCGGCCTGTTGATGGTCGGGGGAGCGGCCGCCGTGGTGCTAGGAGGGCGTTGACTGCCATGGGGGGGATTGGGGAAAGTGTCGTTCCTGTTTTCGCCCTCATCGCCTTGGGCGCCGCCCTCCGACGGACCGGGTGGACCGATCCCGATTTCCACAGAGTTTCCGATCGGCTCGTCTACTACATCTTTTTCCCCGCCATGCTCTTTTGGAAGATCGGAACGCCGGGCCATGCGGCCGGGTTGAGCCCCGCCGCGGCCGGAGCGGCCCTTTCGGCGGTGATCCTGGTGTATGGACTGAGCCTGGGCTTTGCCGTTCTTGCCCGCATGCCGGCACGGCAGGTGGGGGCTTTTTCCCAGTGTTGTTATCGATTCAACACCTACGTTGGCATGGCCGTGGTTTTGGAGGCGCTGGGCGAAGGTGCGGTGGCCCATTTCGCCCTCATCATCAGCGTGTGCATTCCCGTGATCAACGTATGTGCCGTGGGCACCCTGCTCTGGTTTTCGGAAAGTGTCTCCAGGGCCCGATCGCCTTGGTTTTTCGTAAAGAATGTTCTCAATAATCCGCTGATTCTGGCCTGCCTGTCGGGCTTTCTCTATGCCCGTCTGGGCACCCCGTTTCCCAAACCCGTGGAAGCCCTTTTTCGGCTGATGGCCTGGGGAAGCCTGCCCTTGGCGCTCCTCTCCATCGGGGCATCGCTCGATTTCCGCAGACTCCGGCACCATATCCTGCCGAGCCTCGCGGCCGCCGGCCTCAAGCTGGTTGTCCTCCCCGCGGTGGGCTACGGCATGCTGAGACTTTTCCATGTGGGCGGGTTGGCCCTGAAGACGGCCATGATCTTCTTTTGCCTTCCCACATCCACGGCCATCTACATCCTTTCCTCTCAGATGGAGAGCGACCCGGAACTGGCTTCGGCGGGGATCGTCATCTCTACGCTCCTGTCCGTCCTTTCCCTGTCTCTGATTGTCTTTTTCATACATGCCGGCGTGTTCCCTTAGGTCGGATTCCCACTTACGACGGGGGCTCGCGCCGCCGCGGGCCCCGGTGGGAAGCCAGGTAACCCGATAGGCCCCTTCGGTCGGAACGGGGTTCCAAAAATTCCCAGTTTTACGCTCAAGATTCGGTTCCCGCCTGCCGATTTAGAAGGCAAGAGGAAGTTCGAACATCTTTCGACGGAGGGGGAGCCATGGGAGCACAAGGAAAAAAGCGGATCAAACTGAGGACCAAGATCTTGTTCCTGGGCCTGGGGGGCGTGGTGGCTTTCGCCGCGGTGCTCGCCTGGGTGGCGTGGGACGTGGAATCCCGGATGATGCAGGAGAAACGAACCGCCACCCGGCATGCGGTGGAAGTGGCCTACTCCATCCTGGAAAAGTACCACGCTTCGTTCCAGTCCGGTGTCCTGAGCGAAGAAGATGCGAAGAGGGCGGCGTTGGAGCAGATCGCGGCCATGCGCTACGGAGGCGGTGACTACTTCTGGGTCAACGACCTGAAGCCCGCGATGGTCCTGCACCCCATCAAGGCCGATCTGAACGGGAAAGATTTGAGTGATTTCAAGGACCCGCAGGGCAAGCACCTTTTCGTCGAGTTTGTCAAAGTCTGCAGGGAAAGCGGAGAAGGCTTTGTGGATTACCTGTGGCCCAAGCCGGGTTCGGACAAGCCCGTGCCCAAGATATCCTACGTGCGCCTCTTCAGCCCGTGGGGATGGATCGTGGGCTCCGGTATTTACGTGGACGACATACAGGCGGATGTCAATTCCTTGAGGCTGTCTTTCCTCGGTGTCCTTGGGCTTTTCGCCCTGCTGGGGCTCACGGGGACCTGGATCGTTTCCCGATCCATCGCCAAGCCCATCACGGACGTGACCGATGGGCTGAATGCCGGCTCGGAGCAGGTGGCGGCGGCGGCCGCCCAGGTGTCGGCGGCCGGCCAGTCACTCGCGGAAGGCACGTCGGATCAGGCGGCGTCCATTGAAGAGACATCTTCCGCGCTCGAAGAAACGGCATCCATGACCCGCCAGAACGCCGACAACGCCAACCAGGCCCAAGCCATTGTGCGCGAGTCGGGGCGGGATATGCACGAGGCGAAGGGGGCCATGGCAGAGCTCACCACGGCCATCGAAGCCATCTCCAGCGCCAGCCAGGAGACGCAGAAGATCATCAAGACCATCGACGAGATCGCCTTCCAGACCAACCTGCTGGCGCTCAATGCCGCCGTCGAGGCGGCGCGGGCCGGAGAGGCCGGTGCGGGGTTCGCCGTGGTGGCCGACGAAGTGCGGAATCTGGCCATGCGCGCCGCGGAAGCCGCGCGCAGCACGGCGGAGATCATCGAGGACACGGTGAAAAAGGTTCGGGACTGCTCCTCCCTGGTGGACAAGACCAATAGCGCCTTCGCCAAGGTGGAAGGAGGAAGTCGGAGGATCGGGGAGCTGGTGGAGGAGATTGCCGCGGCGAGCAACGAACAGGCTGAAGGAATCGAACAGATCAATAGGGCCGTGGCGCAACTGGACCGGGTCGTCCAGCAAAACGCGGCCCATGCCGAGGAGACCGCATCCGCATCCAATGAGCTCAACCACCAGGCCGAACGCATGCGGCATTTCGTGTTGGAACTCCAGGCCATCGTTGGCCAAAACGGGAGGCGGCATAAGCGCGGCGCAAGGGTGGAAGATCATTCCGGCGGTGTGAGAAAGGGCGCCGGCAGCAAGGGAAACGGTGCCTGGACGGGGAAACAACGGACAAAGGCCCCGGCTCCCCCAGCCGTCAAGAAGCCGGAACAGCCCATTCCTTTCGACGAAGATGAGGATCTTGCAGACTTTTGATCTTCAACGTCCACCTTGTGCTCCCTGAGGTACCTTTCCCTCGCGCAGGAGGAAGATCCCAACTGCAACGGCCGGTTCGCCGATTCTTCCCGGCGGGCCGGCCTCCCCGCTGGGCCGGGCCCTCACCGGATTCATGGTCTGGGAATCCAACCCGAAAAGAGGACCCGAGCATCCCCATGTTCGGGAAACCCGAGGCGCGTCGCGATCCGAGAGTCAAACGTGTTTCTTTTGACAACCAAATAAGATAAGTATTGTTAAGATGTTCCAAGGGAACGGCGCGTTGGGATCCGAATCGTCGCAGGCATCTCCATGGCGAAAAGGAGTTCAGCCCGACGAGCGCTTCTTTATCCAAGGTTTGTTGCACCTTTCATTGTCGCAGCATGGCGTGGGGGCAACGGTTTAATCGCTCGGTGAAGAGGGAAGGGTTGTGGAACCGGATGGTCGGGAACGACGCATGGAAATGTTGGGCCGCGTCCCGCTCTTTCAGGGAATCAACAGCGAACGACTCCGAAGGCTTGCCCATATCTCCAGCGAGAGGCTCTTTCAGAAAGGCGAGGCGCTCTTTTTTCAGGGGAGGAAAGCGGAGGGCTTTTTCGTCTTGATCGAGGGCCGGGTCAAGGTTTTCAAGGTGTCCCTGGACGGTCGGGAGCAGATACTTCACCTTTTCCAGGGAGGCGAAATCATCGGAGAGGTACCGGTTTTTACCGGCGGGGCTTATCCCGCCCATGCGGAAGCGCTGACAAGATCCACGGCTCTCTATGTGCCGAGAGACGGGTTCGTGAGGCTGGTCCGCGAGGATGCGGATCTGGCCCTGGAGATGCTGGCCGTCCTGTCCAAGCGGCTGCGTAGGTTTGCCGCTTTGGTCGAAGATCTTTCCCTCAAGGAAGTCCCGGGCAGGCTCGCCGCCTATCTGCTCTATCTGTCCGACCGCAACGGGGGCGGCGACCGGGTGGAACTGGACATGACCAAGACCCAGCTGGCGAGTCTTCTGGGGACGATCCCGGAAACTCTCTCCAGGATATTTGCCAAGCTTTCCGGGGCGGAACTCCTTTCCGTGGAGGGTCGGACCATCACCCTGTTGGATCGTGACAGCCTGCACGCGTTGGCGCAAGGAGAGAAAGTGGTCTGAAGGCGGGACTGAAAGAATCTTCGAGCATTCCCAACCCCGTCACTCCCGTGAAAGCGGGATCCCATAACGTGCTGGAAAATCCTCTCAAGGGAGAAACAACAGAGGCATTTTCGGAAGCTCTGCCGGAAATGCCGCATCCGCCAGGTTGCCTCAGCTTTTCCGGAGCTCTCCCATGACGCTGAAACAGCAGACAAGCCTCCTGCTCGCCGGAGTCGTCTCGATCATTGTGGGGGTGTCGAGCATTCTCTATCTGATCTTCCTGGAAAGGACGTTGCTGAGAAGCATCCAGGGGGGGCTTTACAGCACAGCCGAAGCGTGCGTCCATCATGTGAGCCAATTTCTGGTCAGTGCCGTTCAAAACGTGACCTTCATGGCCCAGGCGCTGCCCGTGCAGGAGATGGCGCCGCGGGAGGTCCCGCAGGTGGAGAGGGCTTTGAGGGACTTCACGGACACTTTTGCCTTTTTCGACAACGGCATGTTCGTCCTGGATGCCCGGGGAAGGCTTTGGGCGGACTACCCCGCGCATCGGGATCTTCGCGGGCGGGACTTCAGCCATCGGCACTACTTCAAGAAGTGCATGGCGGAGAAAAAAACGATCATCGGAGTGCCCTATCGGTCTCAAAGGACCGGGGAGCCGGTCCTCACCATTGCCGCTCCCCTTCGTGACGCCCAGGGAGGGATTCTCGGCATGCTTGGTTGCTCCGTGCGTCTGTTGGCGCCCCATGCCTTCGGACACCTCCGGACGTTGGCTGTGGAAGGAGGTGGCCATGTGGTCCTTTGGACGGCGGCGGGCCTGCGGATCATTCATCCCGACCGGAAGATGGTTCTGGGCTACGAAGATATGGAGTCCATCGGGCGGATTCTCAAGATGGTCGATGGCGGGAGGTCCTTCGAGGAAATTCGGATGGGCGGCGACGAGGAGGTGTGGATGGTGACGGCCCGCCGGGTGCCGGAAACGGGATGGATCCTGGCCGTGTTGGTGCCCAGGCAGAAGGCTCTGTCCCCGTTGGGCTATGTGAGGGCCGCGGCGGCGGCCGGGATGTCCTTGGCGGTGCTTCTTGCCGCCTTGATCGGGATCGTCTTTGTCCGGCGCATCGTCGAACCGTTACGGGTTCTCCAGGCGCAGGCGGAAGCGCTGACCCCCAACGAAGATGATCTCTTTTCCGCCGCGGAGGCGTGCCGCACGTCGCCTCCGGAACTCTCCGCGCCGTGGGGCCGGCGAGGGGGTGCCGAGGAGATCCGGGCCATGTGGAAGGCTTTCCAGGCCATGTCCCGGGGACTTTCGGCGGCCCTGTCCAAGTGGCACGAAACGGCACGGGACTGGGAACGGACCTTCGATGCCACCCATGAGGCCATCCTCGTGGTGGATGAAAACGGCGTGGTGGAGCGTGCCAACAGGGCGGCGGAGAGCCTTTTCCATGGACGAAGGACGCGTCTCATCGGCAGCCCGTGGCGGGAGGTGTTCTTGGAATTGGCGGGGAAAAGCGCTGAGTCGTTCGATCCGCCGTCATCGGACCCCTTTTGTTTGTCCCGAAAGGATTTCTATTCGCCCGCCTTGGAAAAACATCTGGAGGTAACGAGCCGTCCTTTGAGTGATCCCGAGGGGCCCGAGGCGGGATCGGTGGTGGTTATCCGCGATGTAACACAACAGCGGAGGTACGAAGAGGAGCTCAGGGCGAGCGAGGAAAAATACCGTCTGCTCGTGGAACACCAAACGGACCTGGTGGTCAAGGTGGATCGGGATGGGCGCTTTCTCTTCGTAAGTCCCTCCTACTGCGACCTCTTCGGCAAGAAGGAAGAGGAGCTCCTGGGGCAAAGCTTTGTGCCGCTGGTCCACGAAGAGGACCGGGAAAAGACGCTGAAGGAGATGCAAAAGCTCTTTCGCCCCCCGCACACCTGTTACGTGGAACAGAGAGCCATGACTCGCCACGGGTGGAGATGGCTGGCCTGGGCGGACATGGCCGTGTTGGATGCCGACGGGCGGGTGGAAGCCATCGTCGGGGTGGGGCGGGACATCACGGCGCGGAGAGAGGCCGAACTGGCGCTGGCGGAAAGCGAGCAGCGATACCGGTCGCTGGTGGAAAACACCCTGGACGGTTTTTTCATGGCGGACATGGAAACGGGGCGATTGATCTTCCATAACGATCGGATCCTGGAAATATTCGGTGCGGACAATAGCGGACTGGCGGACCTCAACATCTGGAGGCTTATCCACCCGGAAGACCGCCCGCGTGCCATGGAGGCGTTGGAGCGGCGGAAACAAGGCCTGGTTTCCCCCAATGCCCCTCCCAACACTTATCGCATGAGGAGACAGGACGGCAGATACTTCCTCGCCGAGGTATCCCCCTCCCTGGTGATGCATCAGGGGCGCTGGGTGCTTCAAGGGGTCCTTCGGGACATTACGGAAAGAAAGAACCTGGAGCAGCGCCTGATGCACGCCCAGAAGCTGGAAGCCATCGGGGTTCTGGCGGGCGGGATCGCCCACGACTTCAACAACCTGCTGCAAACCATTCACGGATTTTCCGAACTGCTGCTCATGCGCTGCGGAGATGATGATCGCGTCCGAAAGAGCGCGGAAAGGATTCGGCAGGCCGCTCGGCGGGGGGCCGATCTCACCCAGGGATTGCTCACCTTCAGTCGGCGCATGGAAACCCATCCGCGCCCCACGGACCTGAACCGCGAAGTCCGGTCTCTGCAAGGCATTCTGGAAAGGACTCTTCCGAAAACCATCCGAATCCGGGCAAACCTGGCTCCCGAGCTGCCGCCGGCTCTCATCGACCCGACCCAGATGGAACAGGTCATCATGAACCTGGCCATCAATGCCAAGGACGCCATGCCCGAAGGGGGGGAACTGGGGATCGAGACGGCTGTGGAGGAAATACAAGAAACGGAAGGGGAGGGGGCCGAGGATTTTTTGAAGCCGGGGATTTATATCCGCCTGTCCGTGTGGGATACGGGTTGCGGAATGGATCCGGAGACGTGCCAGCACATCTTTGAGCCCTTTTTCACTACCAAAGGGGTGGGAGAGGGCACCGGCCTGGGCCTGGCCATGGTGTACGGGATCGTTCGGAACCATCGGGGACATATTCGTTGCTCCAGCAAACCGGGCAAGGGCACTCGATTCGAAATCCTGCTGCCGACAGCCAGGGAGTTTCAAGAAGGAGACGAGGCGGGGGCCTTCGGAGTGGACTTGCCAGGGGGGCGCGAAACCATCCTGATCGTGGATGACGAACTGCCGATCCTGGAACTGGCTGAAAACGCATTGAGGGAAAAGGGCTATCACGTGCTGAAGGCCCTGGACGGGGCGTCGGCGCTGGAAGTGCTGGAGCGGGAGCGGGATAAGATTTCCCTGATTGTGCTGGATCTGCTCATGCCCACCCTGGGGGGGGACGCATGTTTGGAGGAGTTGCGCCGGCGGGGCGTTTCCTGTCCCGTAGTGATCGCCAGCGGAGCAGGGGTGCATCCTGCAAGGAAGGAGCGGCTGGAAAGGCGTTGTCAGGCCTTCATCAAGAAGCCCTACGACTTGGGGGAATTTCTCACCACCGTCCGACGGGTCCTGGACGGCGGGAAGGCGGCGCCGTCGCAGCCGGAGAGGGACGAGGCCTAGGAGCCTGTCCGAGAATGGCAGATTTGCGCCGTTCAACGCCCATGTGTCATCCCCGCGAAGCTTGTCCCCGGCTTGAACGGGGAGCGGGGATCCAGAATTTCCAGTAAGTTATGGACTCCCGCTTGCGCGGGAGTGACGGGTGGCGGAGTTTTCGGACAGCCTCCTAGAGTTTATCCGAAACCGACAAGGGATCTGTCTTCTTTCTTACCCGTGGGGCTTCAGCCCTGCGGGAAGGGGCCATCCTAACCCAATTGGGGGACAGGCAACATCCGATGGCCATCCGACGTTCGGGGGGCCTCCGCAGCCCTAAAGGGCTGCGCTACGAGGAAAACGGGCCTCCTTGGCGTTTTCGGAGAAGTTTGCAGAAGCCTGTCTGACCATAACCGATTGGCGCGGTTCAACACCCATTCGTCATCCCCGCGCAAGCAGGGATCCAATACAAAAACCCCCGCCGAAGCGGGGGCTTTCCTATGCACGGAAGGAAGTCTAACCTGGTCGCCGCTAAGGGATGGGTCAGCCGATGGCGTTATAGTAAGCCCCCTCGGAAACCGTTCCCCAAGCGCCTACCTTGGCCTTGAAGGCCTTGAAGGCCTCGTGGACCTTGCGGGCCATGGGGTCCTTGTCGGCCTCCTCCTCGATGGTCTCGTCGGCAAGCTTTCGAAGCGCCTTCAAGACCTCATCGGGGAAGCGGACCAGCTGGACCTTGTGTTCGTTGACCAGGGTCTGAAGAGCCGCCCCATTTTGGGATTCGAACTCGCATAGACTCCACAGGTTGGTCTCGGCCGCGGCGGCATCGATCACGGCCTGCAGATCCTTGGGCAGGCTGTCGTAGGCCTTCTTGTTGAAGATCACCTCCAGGGTGGTGCCGGGTTCGTGCCAGCCCGGATAATAATAGTACTTGGCCGCCTGATAGAATCCCATGCGCAGGTCGTGGAGCGGGCCCACCCACTCGGTGGCGTCGATCACGCCGCGTTCCAGCGAAGTGTAGATCTCCCCGCCCGCCAAGAGCACCACGGTGCCGCCCGCCTTGGCCACCACCTTGCCTCCCAGGCCGGGGATGCGCATCTTCAGGCCCTTGTAGTCGTCGATGGTGTTGATCTTCTTGTTGAACCAACCGCCCATCTGCACGCCGGTATTGCCCTGGGGTCGGGGCACCACGTTGAAGGGAGCGTAGACTTCTTCCCAAAGCTGAAGGCCGCCGCCCGAATAGAACCAGGCGTTGTTGCCCTGGGCGTTCAGGCCGAAGGGAACCGCCGAGAACCACTGGGCGGCCGGGGTCTTGCCGGCCCAGTAGTAGGAGGCACCGCTTCCGCATTCCACGGTACCCTGACTAACGGCATCGAAGGTGCCGAGAGGCGGGACCAGTTCGCCGCCCGCATAGACCTCGATCTTGATACGCCCCTCGCTCATTTCCTCCACGCGCTTGGCAAAGCGCACCGCACCCGTCTGAAGCACCGGCAGTTCGGGCGGCCACGTGGTCACCATGCGCCATAGGTACGTCTTGCCTTTGGGCCACACGTAAGGGGCGTTCACCGTGGTGGCCGCTGCGGCCGCTGCCGTACCGACGCCCACCTTCTTCAGGAAGTTTCTTCTGTCCATTCGTTCCTCCTCTTGCGTGGATCTTGGTTGGATAGGACCTCACATACCGTGAAGGGGTGCGACTCTTGGGACACGAGGATCCCCAAGGTCACGGTGACACCAAAATCACGACTAATTGACTTTGCCGCGGCACTCGTGTGGGGTTGGTCGCCTGTGTGAACGTGACAGACTGCACGGGAAGAGGCGAGTTCCGGGACGAGGATTCAGAGAACATGCCGAATGCCGCGTGAGTGAGCCTCTTATCTAGCACGGTTGTTTTGAAATGGCAAACGTTGTGCTATAAAGCACTATCTCTCGGGACTGCCCGTTTCTCGCAAACCGTAAAGGATAGATCCATGGTTCGACTCGTCCTGTTGGGGCTGGCGGCCTCCGCCTTTTTCAGCGCCACCTTCATCCTGAACCGATCCATGAGCCTGGGGGGCGGTCACTGGTTCTGGTCTGCATCCCTCCGGTACCTCTACATGATCGGCATCCTGACGTGCTGGATCACGGTGCGGCACGGTCCCGGTCGACTGAAAAACCTTTTCAGGCTCTTCGCCTCCCACCTCGTCTTCTGGTGTGTGGCGGGCGGCATCGGATTCGGCGTCTTCTATGCGGCCTTGTGCTTCGCCGCCGATCATGCCCCCGGTTGGGTGATCGCCGCCACGTGGCAGGCCACCATCCTGGCCACGCCCGTTGTCCTGGCGGCCTTCGGCCGCCGGGTTCCGGTCCGTGGGGTGCTCTTCGCCGTGGCCATCTTCCTGGGCATCGCCCTGGTCAACGCCGAACACGTGCAGCGGGGTCTGGGGCTTCGGGAGGCTCTCCTGGGCGTCCTCCCCGTTCTTGTGGCCGCCTTGGCCTATCCCACCGGGAACCAGATGCTCAACACGGCCTGCCACGGCGGTCGGGGGCGCATACCGGCCCTTCGATCCCGGCTTTTGGAAGACGCTCCCAGCTGCGTCTTTCTCATGACCCTGGGATCCGTTCCCTTCTGGGTCGTCCTGGCCCTGTTCGTTCTCCCGCCGGCACCCGGGCCGACCCAGTGGTTGCAGACCGGCCTCGTGGCCCTTTCCTCCGGGGTCATCGCCACGTCCCTCTTCTACCACGCCCGCAACGCCACCCACGCTCCCATGGCCATTGCGGCCGTGGACGCCACCCAGGCCGGCGAGGTGGTTTTCTCGCTCCTGGGAGAGATCGTCTTCCTTGCCGGAGCCTGGCCGGATCTTCTGGGCGGGCTGGGCCTGGTTCTCATCGTAGCCGGCCTGGTGGGTTACTGCCTTTCGGGAAGGCAGGCGTAGGGGCGAATGGCCATTCGCCCCCACGTTTCCAGGTGCCGGAGGCGCCGCCGCGGTTCGATTCTCAGGATCCGAAGACCACCCTGGGGAGCCAGGTGGCGAAGGACGGAAAGAAGACCAGGGTCAGCAACCCCATTAGCTGCAGGATCACAAAGGGAATGATCCCGCGGTAGATGTGGCCGGTGGTGATCTCCGGGGGCGCCACCCCCTTGAGGTAGAAGAGCGAGAATCCAAAGGGCGGCGTCATGAAGGACGTCTGGAGATTCACGGCGAAGAGGATGGCGAACCAGAGGGGATCGAAGCCCATGTCTTTCATGATAGGCGCCAGCACCGGGATGTGGATGAAGGTGATCTCGATGAAGTCCAGGAAGAATCCGATCACGAAGACGATGGTCATGCAGATGAAGAGCACGCCCCACTTGCCGTAGGGGATGTGCTCGATGTAGCTGCGCACCCAGTGGTCGCCGCCGAGTCCGCGGAAGACGAGACCGAAGGCGCCGGCGCCCACCAGGATGATGAAGACCATACAAGTGAGGCGCGTGGTGGTTTGCATGACTTGGGCCAGAATCTCCATGTTGAACCGCTTGTTGGCGGCGGCCAGGACCATGGAGCCCGTTGCGCCCACGGCGGCGGCTTCCGTGGGGGAGGCGATGCCGGCGAAGATGGACCCCAGCACGCTCACCATGAGAAAGAGCGGGGGGACCAGGGCCCGCATTACGCGCCTGAAGAGACCGGCTTCCAGGATCTGGTCCCATTCTTCCCTGGGGATCAGGGGGGCCCACTTCGGTTTGATCCGTGCGATCACGGTGATGTAGATGATGTAAAGAACCACCAGCACCAGGCCTGGGATGACGGCGCCGATGAAAAGATCCCCCACCGACACGCCGATGATGTCTCCCAGGAGAACCAGAACGATGCTGGGCGGGATGATCTGCCCCAGGGTCCCCGAAGCGGAGATGGTGCCCGTGGCCAGTTCGGGCTGGTAACCCCGCCGCAACATGGTGGGAAGGCTCAGCAGTCCCATGGTGACCACCGTGGCGCCCACGATACCCGTGGAGGCGCCCAGCAGGGCCCCTACCACCACCACCGAGATGGCCAGCCCACCCCGCATGCGCCCGAAAAGGAGCGCCATGGTTTCCAAAAGCTCCTCGGCGATCCCGCTCCGTTCCAGCATCACCCCCATGAAGACGAAAAGGGGCACGGCCAAAAGCGTGAAATTGGTCATCACACCCCAGATCCGCAGGGGCAGCAGGTTGAAGAAGTCCCATCCGAAGCCGATCAGGCCGAAGCACAGGGCGGTTCCCAGCAGGGTGAAGGCCACGGGAAAGCCGAACATGAGGAGGATGGTGAGGACAAGAAACATGATTCCGGGAAGGGATTCCATCATCAGTGCGCGCCCTCCTTCCTTTCAGGACGGAAGTCCGATTCAATCCCTAAAATGACCATGAGGCTTCGAAGGGTCAGGGGAATCCCCTGCAGGGCCACCAGTGCGAAACCGATGGGGATCATGGCCTTCAGGATGTAGCGTGCCGGCAGTCCTCCCGGGTCGGGGGAACCCTCGTTCACCGCCCAGGAATTCATGACGAACTGCCAGGAGGTGACGATGATGAGGTAACAACCGGGAAAGAGCGCCAGGAGGGCGCCGAGGAAGTTGATCCAGGCCTGGGTCTTCTTGCTGAAGCGTTGGTAGAAGACGTCCACGCGCACGTGGTCGTCGTAGAGCAGGGTGTAGCCGGCACCGATGAGAAAGAGCACACCGAAAAGGTGCCATTCCAGCTCCTGGACGAACACGAACGTGATCTTGAAAAGATAGCGCATGATCACGTCCACGGTGACCACCAGCACCATGAGGAGCGCCACCCAGGAGACTCCCCGGCCCACGGCCCGGTTCACGGAATCCAGTCTGTCACAAAACCTGCTTATCCAGTGCATGGGTTTTTCGTTGTCCTCCTTTCTCCAATGGGCTCAAAGAGCGAGGGCACAGGATGGAAAGACGGCGGCCCGGTGGCCCCTGGGATCGGCTCCCGCTTCCAGAAGGCCGTCGTCTTCCCGGGCCACGGCGCACACGAAGCCCAGAATCCAGGGCTCCGTAACCACCACCTTGTGGCCCCGCGCCAGCAGTTCGTCTCGCACCGCCTCCGGAATGCGCGATTCCACCCGGAGAACCCCCGGTTGCGCTTCATGAGGATGGAAGGTGCCCGGGAAGTGATCGGAACAGACCTTGGGCGCTTCCAGGGCCTCCTGCATGTCCATGCCGAACACCACCCGGTTGAGGAAAAACTGGATGGTCCACTGGTCCTGCTGGTCTCCACCCATGGTGCCGAAGGCCATCCAGGGGCGGCCGTCCCGAAAAGCCAGGGACGGGGTCAGGGTGGTGCGGGGGCGCTTACCGGGAGCGGCGGCGTTGGGGTGGGCCGGATCCAGATAAAAGGTCTGAAGGCGCGTTCCCAAGGGGAACCCGAGGGAAGGCACCACCTCGTTTCCGCAGATCCAGCCGCCGCTGGGCGTGAGGGCCGCCAGGTTGCCTTCCGCATCCGCCGCGGCCACATGGACCGTGCCGTATCCCCAGCTCTTCCAGACAAAGACCCTCTCGGGGTCCAAGAGGGGCCGCCCGGCGACCGGATCGCCCGGCCGGTGATGGGTGTCGGCCCTGCGCGGATCGATCAGGGCACGGCGCGTTTCGGCGTAAGCCGCGCTCAGCAGGGTGCCCAGGGGCACGTCCACAAACCGCGGATCGGCGTAATACTGCTCCCGGTCGGCGAAGGCGAGTTTGGCCGCTTCCGTCCAGGTATGGAGATAATCGGCGCTGTTGTGTCCCATGGAGGGGAGGTCGAAGCCGTCCAGAAGGCGAAGCATCTGCAAAAAGACGGGGCCCTGGGACCAGGGGCCGCACTTGAAGACCCGGGTGTTTCGAAAATCCACGAAGACCGGTTCTTCGAACAGGGTCTCATATCCGGCCAGATCGGCCATGGTGAGGAATCCGTCCCTTTCCTGGACGAATCGTTCCATTTCCCGGGCGATGTCGCCGCGGTAGAAGGCGTCCCGGGCCGCCCGGATCCCCCGTACCCGGTCTTCCCCGTGCCCGGCGGCGGCATCCAGGAGGGCGTCCAGGACCTGACCATAGGCGGTGTTGACCAAGCGCGATCCCACCGGAAGAGGTTGGTGATCGGCGGTCATATAGAGACGGGCGGTCTCCGTCCATCGCTCGGCGAAAAATCGGGCGTTTTCGCGGATGCCGAACTTGGGCATGTGGACCAGGCCCCGGTGCACGGGAAAGCCATCAAATGCCAACCGGCGGGCAGGCTGGAGAATTTCGGAGAGCGGAAGGCTCCCGAAGGGGGCCAGCATGTCCAGAAGCGCCGCCACGGCCGCCGGTGTTCCGGCCACCTCCGCCCCCTTGGGAGGCAGAAGATCCAGCCCCCTTTGGCGGTAGGCTTCCAGGGTCGCCCGCTTCGGGGCCTGCGTGTTGCCGTTGACCGAAAAGACCCGGTCCTGGGCTGCGGAATAAAGCAGCATGGGGCATTCGCCCCCGAGGGTGAACATGTGGGGATTCACCAGGCCTTCCACGAACGTGGCCGCCGCGGCGGCATCGAAGGCGTTACCCCCCTTCCTGAAAATTTCCACGGCGGCCTCAGCGGAAAGATAATGTTCCGTGGCCACCGCCCCTCCGAATCCCTGGACGGGATGCAGATGGGTCTTCTGAACCGATCCTGATCCGAAATCGCGCATAACCCCCTCGCCGACCGAATATCGCCATTCGATCCCTACAAGAAAGTTCCCTGGATCCCTGCGGGAGGATGGGGAGTAGGGGACCACCGTTCCCCAAGACGCGTCACGGGGTGAATAGCTGAGAGCGGGAGCCTGAAGATTGTTCTTCCGTGGCTGCTGATCGTGCGGAATGCGGGTCACCCCGGAGCTCGTTTCGCGTCCGGCGGGCAGGGTGTTCGGGCCGGCCCTGCACCGTCCTCTCTAAATAATGGAGTCTCCTGGAAAATTCAAGAGTGGACTCGCTGCGTTTCCTGGCGTATAGATGCGCTTTTGGGACCTTCGGGCGGCCAACCGGCCGTCCCCGCTTGAAAATCACACCAAGACGGTAGGGTAAAGGCGAATGGAGGCGGCAGCGGTGCGATCCTTCCTCAAAAAGTACTGGTTCCTCACGGGGCTCATCCTGGTATCGGGCCTCACGGTGGCGGATCGAACCGAGACGTTGGCCCAGGTGGGCCGTTGGCTTCAGGCTCACAGGGGACCGGATCTGGTGATCTTCGCCATCTTTTTCTTCTCCGGTACGGCGCTTCAGACGGAGCAGGTCCGATCCGGGCTCTCCGACTGGCGGGCCACTGCGACGGCCCTGGCCGTCATCTTCGTGGTTTCCCCTCTGTGGGCCCTGGTCCTGGGCCGCCTTCCGCTGCATCCCGGCCTGATGATCGGTCTTTTCCTGGTGGCGGCCATGCCCACCACGCTCAGCAGCGGCGTGGTGATGACCGGCGCTGCAGGCGGAAACATGGCCAATGCGCTCATGATCACCCTGCTGGCCAATTTTTCGGCCATCTTCACGGTGCCGGTGGTGCTCACCTTCCTGGTGGGGGATGCGGCCGGGGCGGCTGGGGTCCTCATCAACAAGACGGCCCTCATGGTCAAGATGGCCAAACTGGTGGCTCTGCCCCTGGGCCTGGGGATCCTCGTGCGCCCCACGTTCCAGGGTTTCTACAAACGCCGCGGCATCAATCCCAACGTGGTGAACGGCTGCTTCATCCTGGCGATTGTGTGGATCGCCGTTTCCAAGTCCAGGCCCACCATTGTGAACGGGCTGCATCTTTTGCCGTCGGTGGTGCTCCTGGTGGCAGGATTTCATTTGGGCCTGCTGGCTGCGGCTGCCGCTCTGGGGCGTCTCCTGGGCCTGGGCCGAGGGCGGTTGGAATCCGTTCTTTTCATGGGCAGTCAAAAGACGCTTCCTCTTTCCGTGCTCATCCAGACGGCCCTTTTCCCCCAATACGGGGAAGCTCTCGTTTTTTGCGTTTGTCATCACGTGATCCATCTCATCATGGACGGCTATCTGGTGGGACGCCTGCAAACCGGACGAAAGGAGTAACGGCTCGTCATGCGTCAGGTGGTGCTGGGACAGGACGGGATGTCCCTGGAGGAACTGGTGGCGGTGGCCCGGGAAGGCGCCCGGGTCTCCTTAGACGACGAATCCTGGAATCGGTTGGAGAGGGCGCGGGCCCTCATTGACCGTTGGGTGCAGGAAGAACGGGTGATCTACGGGGTCACCACCGGGTTCGGTGCCTTGAGTGATGTGATCATCTCCAAGGAGGAAGCCCGGACGCTTCAGCGCAACATCCTCATGAGCCATTCGGCGGGCGTGGGCCCCGAGCTTCCCGACGACGAAGTGCGGGCGCTGATGGCATTGCGACTCAAGGATCTGGCCCGGGGCCATTCCGGC
Source organism: Desulfacinum infernum DSM 9756 (assembly GCF_900129305.1). Taxonomy (GTDB): domain Bacteria; phylum Desulfobacterota; class Syntrophobacteria; order Syntrophobacterales; family DSM-9756; genus Desulfacinum; species Desulfacinum infernum. Next base: position 17,421 of record NZ_FQVB01000038.1, read on the forward strand.
ATCCGGCCGGAGACCACCCGCCGCTTGCTGGAAGTGCTCAATGCGGGGATCCTCCCCGTGGTCCCGGAAAAAGGTTCCGTGGGGGCCAGCGGCGATCTGGCTCCCCTGGCGCACATGAGCCTGGTGCTCATCGGCATGGGAGAGGCCAGGTACCAGGGGGAACGCATGTCGGGTGCGGAGGCCCTGGCCCGGGCCGGTCTCGAGCCCTTGGAACTGGAAGCCTGCGAGGGGCTGGCGCTCGCCAACGGCACCCAGCTCATGACGGCCATCGGTGCCCTGGCCCTCCACGATGCCCTCAGCCTTTCCAAGGCCGCCGACATCGCCGCGTCCATGAGCCTGGAAGTGCTCATGGGGAGCCGCACGGAATTCGATGCCCGGATCCATCAGGTGCGTCCCCATCCCGGCCAGGCCAAAGCGGCGGAAAACATGCGACGCATCACCCACAACAGCGACATCATCTCGTCCCACAAGGACTGTTCCCGCGTCCAGGACGCCTACACCCTGCGCTGTTCCCCCCAGGTGCACGGAGCCACCAAGGACGCTCTGAACTACTGCCGCACCGTGGTGGAAACGGAGATGAACTCCTCCACCAACAACCCGCTCATCTTCGCCGAGGACGAACAGTTCCTCCTGGGCGGCAACTTTCACGGCCAACCCGTGGCCCTGGCCATGGACTTCATGGGCATGGCCGTGGCGGAGTTGGCCAACATCTCCGAGCGGAGGGTGGAGCGGCTGGTGAACCCTCAATTGAGCGGCCTACCGGCCTTTCTGGTGGATCAGGGAGGACTCCATTCCGGGTTCATGATTGCCCAATACACTGCCGCCGCCCTGGTGTCCGAAAACAAGGCCCTGGCGCACCCGGCCTGTGTGGATTCCATCCCCACCTCGGCCAACAAGGAAGACCACGTGTCCATGGGAACCATTTCGGCGCGCAAGGCCCGGGAGATCGTGCGGAATACGGAGCATGTGATCGCCATCGAACTACTGTGCGCCGCCCAGGCCCTGGATCTTTTCACCAACATGAAGCCGGGGGAGGGCACCTGTGCGGCCTACCAGTGCATCCGAAAGGTGATCCCCCATCTGGACCGGGACCGGGTCCTTTCCAGGGACATTGAAGCCATGACCGGTCTCATCCGAGACGGATCGCTGATCCGGGCGGTGGAAGACGCCGTGGGGCCGCTCCACCCCTAGGAGCCTGTCCGACAATGGCTCTCCGGCTCAAGATGCCGGAGATTTGGGATCCCTTCGTAACCGCGGGGCTTCAGCCCCGCGGGAGAGGATCATCGCACCCCCATGAAGTGACGGGCAATAGCCGATGGCCCATCCGACGCCCGGCAGTCTTCCGCAGCCCTAAAGGGCTGCTACGAGAAAAGCGGTCATCTCCGGCGTTTTCGGACAGGCTCCTAGGCGTGTGGCCTTCGACGTGCCCGTTGTGACACCGCCCTGCGACCGGAATGAATGCCGGGGCGAATCGTGATTCTCCCCGACAGAAAAGTCCTCCTTTATCCTTCTTCGCCTCGGCCCGTCCGTGATGGGGGGCTGTGTGGGCTCTAGATGGAGGCTTGGGGCGCGCTCATCCAAGGACTTCCGCCAGCGCCTTCTCAATGTTCGGATAACGGAAAGAATAACCGTTTTTCAGCAGGACGCCGGGAAAGACGCGTTGGCCCTCCAGGAGCACGGACCCGAATTCTCCCATGACGAGCTTCAATATCAGACCGGGGGTTCGAAAGAAGGTGGGTCGATGCAGGAGTTTCCCCAAAACACGGGCCAGGGTTTCATTCCGCACCGGGTTGGGAGAACAGAAGTTGGCGGGGCCATGGATGTTTTCCCGCTCCATCACGAACAGAATGGCTCCCAGAAGATCCTCCATGTGAATCCACGAAAACCACTGCCTCCCGTGTCCCAGCGGGCCGCCCACGAAACGCTTGAAGGCGGGGATCATCTGCCCCAGAGCTCCTCCGGTCTTGCCCAGGATGATGCCGAACCGCATGGCCACCACCCGCGCTCCCTTGTCGGCCGCCTTGAAGGCCTCCGCTTCCCAGTCCAAGCAGACCTTGGCCAGGAAATCCGAGCCCGGAGGATCCCCTTCCTGAAGGAAGGCATCTCCGGACGGGCCGTAATAGCCCACGGCCGATGCGCTGAGAAGATGGATCACCCGCCCGGATGGGAAGGCCTCCACCAGGTTCCGCGTGGTGAGGATCCGGGAATTGTAGATGAGTTCTTTGGTTTTGGCGTTCCATCGGCGGAAAATGGAGGCGCCCGCCAGGTTCACCACCACGTCTTGGTCCGAAACAGCCCCCTGCCAGGCTCCCGGCCGGGTCGTGTCCGCCGATAGATATTGCACCTGGGACGGCGTGTAGGGGCGCGGCTCCGGAGCGTGATCCACCACGGTGATCTGATGGCCCTGTTCCAGAAGCCGCTTGGAAAGCTGAGTTCCCACAAACCCCAAACCACCCGTAATCAGAATCTTCATGGCCTCACTCCTTTTTCCGTAGTCCCCAGTCCATGGTCCGTAAACCGTGAGCCGTTATCCGAGAAGCGTCCTCCTTCAAACGTCGATGGGAAACCTCGGCGGCCGGCCCGCGCCCCGCCGTCTGATCCATCAGCGATTATTTACCTTCCTTCGCGGTTCTCATTCACAATAACCACGAGAGCTCCCGATGGGGAGCCTCCAGTGCCCGGCCGTCGACCTTTGGGATCCCCTGTCAGCCACCCCAAGGAAAGAGCGGAGTTCACAGCCATACCCTCTATCCCCTGTCCCGCACCCCGGATTATCGATCACTCATTACTCATGACTCATGACTCATCACTCATCACTCATCACGGATTACGAATCACGAGGGGGGTTGGTTGAAACAAAAAACACAAACTGGTAGACTCGTTCGCAGTGAAATCATTGCCCTTCGTAAAAAAAACAGGGAATCGTCAACCCACGGACAGAGGAGGGGACCATGGCGGACAAGAAACACCATCCACTGATTCCCGAACTGAAAGCCCAGATGGAACGGGGCGGATTGAGCCGTCGCGACTTTCTCCGCTATGCCACGCTGCTCGGGCTTTCGGCCACGGCCGCCGGGCGCATGGCCGGCCTCGTCTCGCCCCGTGAAGTGTGGGCGGGGTCCATCCGGCGGGGCGGGGTCCTCAAGGTGTCCAGCCAGGTGCACAAAGTGACCCATCCCGCCCAGTTTTCCTGGATCGCCCCGGCCAACCAATTGCGCCACGTGGCCGAGTACCTGACCCTCACCGACAGCGACAACATCACCCACCCCTACCTGTTGGAAAAGTGGGAGGCCTCGGAAGACCTCAAGACATGGACTCTGCATCTTCGCAAGGGTGTGACCTTCAACAACGGCGACCCGTTCACCGCCGACGATGTCGTTTTTACCCTCGACCAGTGGCTCAACAAGGATGTGGCCTCTTCCATGTTGGGCCTCCTGAGCGGCTACCTGGATCCCACAGGAATCGAAAAGGTGAACGACCACCAGGTGCGGCTGCATCTCAAGCGCCCGGAAATCGCCGTCCCGGAGCACCTTTTCCACTACCCGGCCCTGGTCCTCAATCACCGCACTTTTGAAGGCGACTTCATCAAGAACCCTCACGGAACCGGCCCCTACACCCTGGTGGAATACCGGGAAGGGGAGCGCTGCGTGCTCAAGGCCCGTTCGGACTATTGGCAAAAAGGAGCGGACGGAAAGCCGCTGCCCTACCTGGACGGGATGGAGTTCATCGACATGGGCGGCGAGATGGCGCCCCACATTGCGGCCATCAAGACTGGGGAAGTGGATGTGATCGACCCCGGGGACATGGGCGGCACCGACATCTTTCTGGCTCTGAAAGATGACCCCAACATCACCGTGCTGCCCGTAACCACGGGCCAGGTCCGGGTCTTGCGCATGCGCGTGGACATCAAGCCCTGGACGGACAATCGGGTCCGCCAGGCCCTCAAGTTGTGCCAGAACCGGGAAAAGATCCTGGCCCTCGCCTACCACAACCAGGGACTCTTGGGGCAGGACTTCCACGTGTATCCCAAGCATCCGGAATATTGCGAAAAGCCCATCCCGAAATACGATCCGGACAAGGCGCGTGAGCTTCTCAAACAAGCCGGGTATCCGAACGGTCTGGACGTGAATCTGGCGGTGGGAAGCGACTGGTCGGATGTGGTGCGCTACGCTGAAATCCTGAAGGAAGACGCGGCTCCCGCCGGATTTCGCATCCACATCCAGACCATGCCGGCCAGCCAGTACTGGGAAAAATGGACCGAGGTGGACCTGGGAATCACGCCGTGGACCCACCGGCCGCTGGGAACCATGGTTTTGAATCTGGGCTACGTGGCGGACGACGAGGGCAAGCCGGTGCCCTGGAACGAAACCCGATGGGTGGACAAGGAATTCTGTGACCTGGTGGCCAAGGCCAGCGGCATCCTGGACGTGGAGGAACGCCGGAAGGTGTTCTGCGTCCTGGAAGAGATCATGATGGAGCGGGGTCCCGTGGGGATTTCCTACTGGCGAAACGTTTGGACCAGTGCCCGAAAGTGGGTGCACAACCTCAAGGCCCATCCGACCAACTACCTGCTGACCCATGAGGTCTGGCTGAGCAAACGGACGTCCTGATGCTCGTATTCATTCTTCGCCGCATGCTGCTTCTGCTGCTCACCATGCTCCTGGTGTCGGTGGCGGTCTTCCTCATCACCGAGGCCTCCCCGGGTAACGTGGCTCGAAATGTTCTGGGAAGTTTCGTTACTCCGGAACAGGAAGCCTCCTTCCTGAATCAACTGGGACTGGATGATCCGGCTCCCGTTCGGTATCTCCACTGGCTGGTGGGGAGCGATTGGCGTGGGAGCCGGCTTGTGGGATTGCCGCTCAAACGCCTGGTCACCGAGAAGGGGTTTGTGGAGTGGTGGGCCCGGCTTCCGGATGGAAACCTGGTACGCTGGAAGCTGGACGGAGACAACCTGATCGCGCAGATCCGGCGACCCGACGGGGCGGTGGAGGAAGTTCCCGACAACGGCCGATGGAGGAAACGCGCCGACGGTTCTTCCTACTTCTGGGGATTGGACGCCCACAACCGGGCGGTGCTCTGGGAGAAGGGAACCAAGCGCAAGGCCTGGGTCTTCGTGGTGGGAAGCGGCTGGAAGGAAGTGTCCGGCGGAGCCATGGACTACCTTCCCTTGAAGAAGGGTTTCCTGCGGGGGGATCCGGGCGTTTCCCTGCGAACCGGCCGCCCCGTGGCCAAGAGCCTCTTCATTCGCCTTCGCAACTCCCTGGTGTTGGCGGGAATCGCCTTTGCGGTGGTGATGCCCTTGGCACTTGCCCTGGGCATCGCCGCCGGCCTCCGGGAAGGAAGCGCCCTGGATCGATCCCTTTCCGTGGGCGGGATGGTCTTTTCCGTCATCCCCGAATTTGCCATGGGAATCTTTCTGATCCTCATCTTCGCCCTCTGGTTGGGCTGGTTGCCCGGGGCCACGGTGTTCGGCGAGAAGGCCCCCTGGCAGCGGCCCGACATGCTGGTGCTGCCGGTGCTCACCCTGACCCTGATCGAACTGGGTTATGTCCTTCGCATCACGCGGGCGAGCATGGTGGAGGTGATGCGTTCGCCCTATATCCGCACGGCCTTCATCAAGGGCCTTCCCTACCGGCGGGTCATCTTCAAGCACGCCGTGCGAAACGCCCTGATCGCCCCCATCACGGTGATCATGCTCCATGTCAACTGGCTCTTGGGCGGCATCGTGGTGGTGGAAGTGGTCTTCGGCTATCCGGGCTTGGGGAAGTATCTTTTGGATTCGGCCCTTTACAAGGACATCAACGCGCTGGAGGCCGGCGCCATGATCATGGTGGTGGCGGCGGTGGGAACCCAGCTCGTCGCCGATATTCTCTATACGTTTCTGAACCCGAGAATCCGTTATCGCTGAAAGGGCGCGCGAGGGAGGCATGTTGCAGGTTGCAGAAGGGACGTCGCAAGGGAAGACGAGCCGACGGACGGGCCGGAGGCTTTTCCTGGGAATTCGAAGAACGTTCTCGCTTATTTTCGCTTCCCGAACGGCCACGGTCGGCTTTTTCATCGTGGCTTTCTGGGTGTCGGCGGCGGTTTTCGCCCCCCTGCTGACGCCCTATTCCCCCACCTACCAAGACTGGAAAGCCCCCAACCAGGGCCCCAGTGCGGCCCACCCGCTGGGAACGGACGAACTGGGGCGGGATTTGTGGGCGCGCTTGCTTTACGGGGCCCGCATTGTGCTGGTGGTGTTGCCCGTGTCCCAGGACCTGTGGCTTCCCGGAGGTACGGCTCTGTGGGGAGTGGCCGCTTCGCTGGCGCTCGGAGCCTTTCTGGGCCTGGTCAGCGGCTACAAGGGCGGGTGGATCGACGAGGTGGTGATGCGGCTGCTGGATGCTATGATGGCCGTTCCCGTCATCCTGCTCTACCTGATCTTCGTGGCCGCCATGGGGGCGTCGGCGGTCAATGTGGTGCTGGCCATCGCCATCGTGGGCACTCCGGGGATCGCCCGCCTGGTGCGGGGGCTCACCCTGGACATCCGAACCCGGGACTACGTGCGGGCGGCGGAAACGCGGGGCGAAAGCCCCTGGTACGTCATGTTCGTGGAAATCCTTCCCAACGCGAAAGGCCCCATCATCATCGACGCCATGCTCCGGGTGGGTTACGCCATCTTCGCCATGGGGACGTTGGGTTTTCTCGGATTGGGCCTTCCGCCCCCGTCCCCGGATTGGGGGTCCATGGTGGCCAAGGGCCGGGAATTCATTCTGGCGGGCTCCCCTTGGGCGGCCCTGTGGCCGTCGGTGGCCATCGCCTCTTTGGTCGTGGGGCTCAATCTCCTGGCCGACGGTCTCCGGGAGGAAGCCATGAGGTACCAATGAGATAGATGGTGGCGCGGGTAAACGCCGCCCCTACCCAAGGGATCCATCCCTTGCGTAGGGGCGGGTTTTCGCCCCCCCCGAGGCTGGACATCGAAAAGCAACTGCTCGAGTGAAAGTGGAAGAGAACCGCGAATGAACGCGAATAGACGCAAATGGTTCTTCTCGTCTCTTTCATCCGTGCAAGGTGGCGAGCTGCGCCATGATCGTTAGGTTCCCGGCTCGCCGGATGCAAATGGAGCCACATATCATGAGCCCGTCAAGCCCCTCCAAGGACTGCCTCCTGGAGGTCGAACATCTCTTTGTCAGCTACAAGACCCGCAAGGGATGGATTTCCGCCGTCAAGGATGTCTCTTTTTCCATCGGCCCGGGTGAGACGCTGGGCCTGGTGGGGGAGTCGGGCTGCGGCAAGTCCACCGTGGCCTTTTCTCTCGTGAACTTTTTGGGTTCCAACGGCCGGATCGTATCGGGGAGCATCCGGTTCGAAGGTTCCGAACTGGTGGGGCGTTCCCGACGGGAGCTGAACCGATTGCGGGGTAACCGCATCTCCATGGTGTATCAAAATCCCATGTCGGCCCTGAATCCCACGCTGCGGATCGGGGAACAGCTGGCGGAGGTGCTCACCTGCCATCGGCAGATGCCCAAAGCGGAAGCCCGAGACCGGGCGGCGGCCATGCTGCGCCGCGTGTATATGCCGGACCCGGAACAGGTCATGGCCCGCTATCCCCACCAGCTGTCGGGGGGGCAGCAGCAGCGGGTGGTCATCGCCATGGCCATGCTGAACCGCCCGGCCCTGCTCATCATGGACGAACCGACCACCGCCCTGGACGTGACCGTGGAAGCGGCGGTCTTGGATCTGGTGGAAGATCTCAAGGAGGAATACGGAACGAGCATCCTTTTCATCACGCACAACCTGGGGGTGGTGGCGCGGGTGAGCGACAAGCTCTGTGTCATGTACGCGGGGGAGGTGGTGGAACAGGGACCGATGGAGACCGTTTTCACCCATGCGGCCCATCCCTATACCCGAGGCCTCCTGGGCTGTGTGCCCCGGCTGGGGAGCACCAAGAAGGTGTTTTCCCTGGAACCGATTCCAGGCAGGGTGCCCGCTCCGTGGGAACGACCGGATGATGCCTGTGTGTTCGCTCCCCGTTGCCGACATGCCCTGGACAGCTGCCGGCAGCAAAAGCCACCGTGGCTGGATGTGCGGCCGGGGCATGGAGCTCGCTGCCTCCTGGCGGTGGATTTGACCGAGAAGCCGCTCCAACTGCGGGGGGGTCCTTCCGGGCCGACGGATGCTCACATGGAAACGCCGGAGGAGGATCACCCCCTTCTGCAGATGCAGGATGTGCGGGTTTACTACGAACAGAGAAAAACGAGTCTCAGGTCACTTTTCGGGCTGGGAGGCAAGGACTTTGTGCGGGCCGTGGACCGGGTCAGCCTGTCGGTTTTTCGGGGCCGCACCCTGGGCATCGTGGGGGAGTCGGGCTGCGGCAAGTCCAGCCTGCTCAAGGCCATCATCGGCCTGGAAAAGTTGAACGGCGGACGGTTGGAGTTCTTGGGCGTGGACATCGGTAAGACGGTTCGCCATCGGGATCTGGAGGTGATCCGTGAAATCCAGATGGTCTTTCAAAATCCGGACGCCACCCTCAATCCCTCCTATTCAGTGGGTAAACAGATCGCCCGGCCGATTCGCCGGTTCCGGACCGTCCCCAAAGGGCAGGTGCGCGCCGAAGTGGTGCGACTGCTCCAAGCCGTGCGCCTGGGTCCCGAATATTATGACCGCTATCCCAGGCAACTGAGCGGCGGGGAAAAGCAACGGGTGGGGATCGCCCGGGCCCTCGCCAGTCGCCCGGACTTGGTCCTTTGCGACGAGCCGGTCTCGGCCCTGGACGTCTCCGTCCAGGCCGCGGTGCTCAACCTGCTCATGGAAATACAGCGGGAACTGGGAACCACGCTTCTTTTCATCGCCCATGATCTCAGCGTGGTGAGGTACTTTTCCGATGACGTGGCCGTGATGTACCTGGGGCAGATCGTGGAGCGGGGACCCGCCGAGGCCATCTATGCTCCTCCCTATCACCCCTATACGGAAGCCCTCCTTTCCGCGGTTCCCATTCCGGATCCGTCGGCGCGACAGAAACGAATTCGGCTGGGGGGAAACGTTCCCAGCCCTTTGGACCCGCCCTCCGGATGCCGCTTTCACACCCGGTGTCCCCGACGGGATCTGCTCGGTAATGAAAGCCACCTCTGTGAGCAGGAGCCGCCTCCGTGGCGTCGCGCGGGCCAGAATCACTTCATTGCCTGCCACATTCCGTTGGAGACCCTGACGGCCCTGGATCCGGTGTTGCATCAAGTGTCGTAACCCATAAAGAAACCCGCCTCGACGGCGGGTTTCTTTATCCACAAAACAGAGAAAGGCAGGAAATTTATTCTTCGTAGTAGGCGCACTTTTCGCAAGTGAAGCCGCTCCACATGCCCTTGGCGGCCTTGTCCAGGCAATCGTCGTAGAAAAGGCAGTCGAAGTTCCGAAGGCCCTTGCCTTCTTTGCACTTCACGGGATTGGGTATGGCCTGGGGGGCCGCCGTGGCCACGGCTCTTTGAAGGTCCTTTTGCATGATGGTCATTCCTCCCTACCTACCGAATATGTTCACTGACTCCTTCGTAGATAAGTCTTTCCGGTTTTGTTCGCAAGAGATGGGGAAGCTCCTCACTTTCTGTCCACCGATCGGTTGCACAAACACCCAAGAAGCAGCAGTCCAGCAGCGGCCAGAAGCCAGCACGCCAGATCCATAAAAACCTCCGTCGTTCAGTTGACGATCTTTTCCAAGGGCGTCGGTAGATATCCCCATTCCCCCTCTGCGTCAAGAACTTTGTGGCTCGGGGCGGCTCAGAGCAAAAATGCCCCCGTCCACAAACGGTTTGAGGCCCTCGGCGGCCAATTGGCAGCTCAAGAGCGGGTGCCCCGAGCTGATGTTGAGCTCCGTCCACTGGAAAAGGGCCTCCTCGGCCACGATGCAAAGGGGAGGACTCTTCAGGCCGAACGGAGCCACGGCCCCCACCCGGTAGCCCGTGACCTCCGGGATTTTCTCCGGGCGCAGGAGGGAGAGCCTGTGCCCGGTCCTTCGGCGTACGGCTTGGATGTCCAGGCGCCGATCCCCGGGTACCAGCGCCAGCACATAGGATCCCTCCTTGCTGGCAAGGGCCATGGTCTTGACCACCTGGCCCGGGTGGATGCCCGCCTGCTCGGCCACGTCCCGGGCGGTCAAGGCCGGGGTGGGGTGCACGATGCGGCGGTAGGGGATGCGCCGATCGTCCAGGAACCGGGTGACGGGTGTCTCCCGCGGCGGACCGACCGCGGCCGTTCCGCTACCGCCCATTGCATGTTTCCTGGAACTCATCGGTAACCCTTTGAATCGCCAGCCGGACCGAATCCGGGACGGAAGGCGAAACGTGATTGGTCAGGATTTTCCGAACCTCGGCCCGGGCTCGATCCAGCAAGGTGGTTTTTCCTCCGCCGGCCCACTTTTCGTGGCTTCCCCGGTAGATCAGCCTCGGCCTCCACTGGGTGTCCCTCAGGTGTTTCAGGGTATGGGGATGAACCAGAAAATGCCCGTCGGGGCCCACGTCGCCGATGGCGTCCACGGCCAGGTGTTCGGGGTCCGTAGGGATGCCCCGGGCCATGCGACGGATCTGATCGATGAACTCGTCCACCAGGACGATCATTTCCAGGGAGCCGGTACGGCCGAAATCCAGGTAACCCACATCGTGGTTCAGGTTGGCGCCCAGAAAGGTGGCGATGAAGGTGAGAAGGCCCGCCTCGTAGGTGGCCTGGCCGTCCGGGACCTGGGAATCGCTGGTGCCCGCATAGCCCCAGCTGGGCAGGTCGAAATAATGGCTCATTTCGATCATGGCCCCGTAGGCCATGTAGTATTCCGGAGCATTGTAGGAACACTGGCTGGTGGACATGTCCAGCACCGCCGGGCCCATCCCCATGAGAAACGGGGCGCCGGGGTTTTTCAGCTGGTGGATGACCAGTCCCGTGAGGCATTCGGCGAGCCCCTGCACCACGTGCCCCGCAATGCTCATGGGGGCCGTGGAGCCGGCAATGGGAGCCGGCGAGTAAATGGCGGGAACGCCCTTGTCGGCGCAAAAAAGGAGCTTATTGAGACTGGGGACCGGATGGGTCAGGGGGCTGATGGGTTCAGCGTAGTGAATCAGATAGGGTTTTTCCCGAAGGGCCTGTTCGCCGCCCCGCACCGCGCAGCCGATCTGCCACATGGCGGCCAGATCGCCGCGGTCTTCCGCCGTGCAAACGATGGGTTTTCGGCACGAAAGGACCATGGCTTCGAAACTCTTGAGATAGGCGGCGTGGGGGGAAATCTCCGAAGGATGGGCAAAGGACATGATGAAGTCGATATTTTTCAGGGCGTCGCAAAGTCGGGCCGCCCGGACCACGTCATCCAAACGGCAGGGATGGCGTTCCCCCGATTCGGGATCCAGGTTGTAGATGAGGTCCGAGCCGGTCCCGAAATAGGCCCGACGTCCTCCCAGGTCCATCACGTGGGCGCCTTCCCGGTCATAGACGGCGATGTTCTTGGGGGCCGTCTCCAGAGCTTTGTCCACCAGGGGAGCCGGGATGAACAGACGGCTTCCTTCCCCTTCCCTTGCCCCGGCTTGAAGAAGGAGCGAACGGGCCTCCTCCTGGAGCACTTCCATGCCCACCGATTCCATGACCCGCAGGGCGGCCCCATGGATGTTCTTCTTTTGCTCTTCATTGAGAAACTGCAGGCGAGGTAGGAACTCCCCGGTCGGTGTCATGAATCCATCCGTCCTTTCTGGTGTCGGGTCCACGTTAAGATCCAAGAAGCCGCTTCGGGCAAGGCCGGAGGCTGAGGGATGCCTTGCGGCGACCAGCCCATCCATTGGAAAAAGTCTCGGCGCATGCGCTCCAGCACGTCCTTCAGATCCGATGGCGATCCGTCCGGACCCGGAAAGCGCCGGACCATCTCCGGCAAGCTGCCCTCCGTCGGGTCCAGACCGCGTCCTACATTATAAAGCTGTTCCAAGTCCAGGATTCTCTTGCCGGCTTCGAACAGATCGCCGGCTTCCAGATCCAGGCCGGCGAGCGCCCGCACCAGTTCAGCTTCCCTCACCAAGTCGAACCCCCCCGCGAGGCTGAGAACGGGCACCTTGCACAGTCCCAGGGCGTCCACCACGGCGCTCACCACCATGGACCGCGCCACCAGAGCGGCCTTGCCTTCCGGGCGAAACGGGTCCACGGCCTGCGGAGTCCCCACCTTCCGGGCGGCTTCCTCCGGGGACCAACGGTATTCAGGCGTGGCATAGACGCTGGTGAAATCAGCGCCCCGCGTGGAAACCAGGTAGCCCAGGGCCGTGGCCATGGAATTGCGGGGATGGTAGGCGGGCATCTCAAGGCCGTGCACCTGGGGGGCGTATCGCTCCGCGCCGCGGCCGATGACCGCGGCGGCCCGATGAACACCCTGGCCGAGCACCGCCCCGAGGCCCCGGCCCCACGCCATATCGTACAGGAGCGTTTCCAGGACGGCCGGATCCCCCCATCGAAGATCCAGACCGTCCGTGTCCTCCCGGGTCAACAGGCCCCGTTCGAAAAGATCCATGGCAAAGGCGACGGCCGTCCCTGCAGATATGGCGTCCAGCCCCAAGCGGGAACAGAGGTTATGCAACCGAACCACTTCTTCGGGGTCGGCCAGCCCGCACTTGGGTCCGAGGGCGATGGCCGTTTCGAATTCGGGGCGTGCCAGAGGTTCCAAATCGCCGCCATCTTCCCGGGGTAGGCGGAGTTCCGCCTTGCAATGGACCGGGCAGCGGTAACAGGTTTTTCGCCGGGCGGTGAGAGGCGCCCATCGTTGGGGATCGAAGGCCTGAACGCCGGCAAATCGGTTTTCCTGAAAATTGCGGGTGGCCAGAAGACCCCGTTCGTCGCACCAGCCCACATAACCCACGCTGCCGTGCGTCGAGAAGGCGCTGTATTCAGGGGACTGGCGAATGAGGCGAACGTAGCGGGAGGCGGCTTCCTGCGCGGCGCGCGGGAACCGTACGGGATCGTCCGGCGCTTCCACCACCACGGCCTTGAGGTTCTTGAATCCCATGACGGCCCCCAGGCCGGTTCGGCCCGCCGCATGATCGGCGCCGCTCATGATGCAGGCCATGGGGACGGTTCTCTCACCGGCCGGCCCGATGACCAACGCTTCCGCACCCGGTCGATTCCTGCCGCCCAGGAGCGCCCTGTGGGCCTCGAACGTATCGAGTCCCCACAAGTCCTCAGCGGATTCGATCCGCACACCGCTCCTTCCGATCCGAAGGAGGGCGGGCCGAGGGCTCTTGCCGCGGAGGATGAGGGTCTGGATGCCGTGGTGGCGCAGATGGGCTCCGAAATGCCCTCCCACGCTGGAACTTCCCAGAAGACCGGTGAGGGGCGACGGGGCGCTCAGGTGAAGGCGCGAAGACGCCGGGGCCGCAGTGCCCGTAAGGAGCCCGCAGGAAAGGATCAGCTCGCTGTCCGGATCCAGAGGGTCCGTGCCGGGCCGGGTGTGCTCCATGAGAAGACGGATATTGATACCTCGTCCGGCCAGATAAGCTCGGGTCCAGGTGGGCGAGTAAGGGAGGCTGATCGTTTCCCCTTGGGTCAAATCCACCAGGACGACCCGACCCGGTTTGTCCACTTTCCTCACCTCCTCTGGCATGGGGGTCCGAAGAGCCTTTTAGCCAATGGAGACGGAAAAGGTCAAAGCAAAAGGCGGGAAAAGGGTTTGACAGGCCATGAACAATCGTTCAAATTATGATCGCATGTTCAGCGGCGAAGGAAGGTTCCGTGGATCTCCCCGGTGGAAGCCATCGGGGTTGCGGGGAGAAGGAGGCCATGGCTGAAAAGAGTCCGAGCCGGCGCCAACGGGAGGCGTTGCGGTACCGCACGGAAGTCCTCCAGGTGGCCCTCCGGCTCTTTTCCGAAAAGGGCTATCACCGGGTGTCCATGCGGGAGATCGCCGAAAAGGCGGAGTTTTCCGTGGGAACCCTCTACAATCTCTTCAAGAACAAGGAAGACATCTACCGGGCCATCATCGTGGAGGTGGCGGACCGGTTCGAGGCGGCGGCGGGAGGTGCCCTGCGGGGGCCGGGGAACGCCCTGGAAAGGATCCGGGCTTTCATCACGGCGTGCGCCCGTGTGGTGGAAGAAAACGCGCCCGTCATCCGCCTTTATCTGACGCTCACCCGGGGGACGGCTCTCAACTTCAAGGCCGGATTCGACGAGGAGGTTCGGGCTCGGGACCGAAGGATTCTGCGCCTTTTGTCGGATGTTCTGGAGAATGGGCAAAGGGAAGGCTTTTTTCGCGGTGATATGGATGCAGAAGATCTGGCGGTGGCTCTGGACGGACTCTTGTGCGCTTTCTTACTTAAGTGCATAGAGGAGGGCGAGGGGTGCCGTCCGGAGGACTACGGTGCCGTAGCGGAAGAGGTGTTCCTGAGGGGGGCTTTGGCGCCCGTTCATGGGATGGGAACCGCGAAGGAATGCCCATGCACATGATCCCAATGGGACGGCTCAGTCCAACCGCCGAAAGAATCAATCCATTCGGGCATGCATGGTGTCGGGGAGTCTGTCGCCGCGGTCTCGGGAAGGATGGAGGGGTGTCGTGGGAGAAAAAGCCGTGATCCTTGATGTATCTGTACGGTCTTGGCGGGAAACGGACCGGAAAGGAGCGGGACGAATGTGGAGACGGCTCTGCGCCGTGAAGGCGCTGTGGGCTGTGGTGCTAGCCATGGCGGCCTGTCTGGGCCTCGGCACCGACTGCCTGGCGGAGACGTCCGGGGAGGTTCTGACCCTTCAGGATGCCCTCCGGGAGGCGCTTTCCAACGACCATCTTATCAAGGAAGCCCGGGAACTGGAGCGGGCCGCGGCGGAGGGCCTCAAGGAGGCGAAAGCAGCTCTTCTTCCCACCTTCTCCGCCCACTACGAATACTTTCGCCTGGAGGACAACCCCTACGCCATCTTCAAGACCGGCCTGGGAAATCAGGAAGTGGAAGTGGGCCACCGGAACCAATTCAGCTGGGATCTGACGGTCTCCCAGCCGCTCTTTACGGGGTTCGCTCTGGTGACGAAAAAGAAGATTGCCGCCCTGGACCTGGCCCGCTCCGAGGTTCATAGGGAGCAAGCGGTCCTGGACGTGTCCAAGAGGGTGAAGACGGCCTATTTCCGCGTTCTTCTGGCCCAGAGATTCCTGGAAGTGGCCTCCGAGGAGGAAACCCAACTGGCGGCCCATCTTCGGGATGCCGAGAAATTCTACGAACAGGGCCTGATCCCTTTCAATGACGTTCTGAAATCCCGGGTGGCCCTGGCCCAAGCGCGCCAGACCAAGGTTCGGCGCGCAAAGGATGTGGAAGTGGCCACGGCGGATCTTAATCGCCTGCTGGGCCGCCCGCTCAATGCACCCACGCGGGTGGCCGACGTGGTGCGCTTTTCTCCCGGCTCGTACCCCTTGGAGGCGCTCATGGAGGAAGCGGTGCGCCAACGGCCGGAGCTGCGTGTGCTGAGGCTGGCCGTGGAGCAGGCCCGGGAGGGGGTGCGGCTGGCGGCCAGCGAGTTGTATCCCAAGATCTTTCTGGTGGGGCGCCTGGAACGAAGTGGCAAGGATCCGCTGGGTGAGGAGAACGACTACCAGAATCCCGACACCACCGCGCTAGGCGTTCGCTTGGAATGGCCTTTCTTCGAATGGGGAAGGACGCGGGCGGCCGTCCGGCGACAAAAAGCGACGGCCAAGAGCCTCGCGGAGCGTCTGGCGGACATCGAAGAGAGTGTGCGCCTGGAGGTGAAGGCGGCTGTGGCCGATTTGGAGGTGGCCCAGGCCAACGTGGAAACGGCTGTGGCGGCCCTGGAACAAGCCCGGGAGAATCTTCGCATCACGCGCCTCCAGTACCGCCAGCAGGTGACCACCTCCACCGAGGTCCTGGACGCCCGGGCGTATCTCACCCAGGCGGAAGCCAACTACTACGGTGCCCATTACGGCTGGCACCTGGCCCGCGCGGAGTTGGATCGGGCCCTCGGGCGCCAGTGACTGGAACGGCCTGCAATCATTGGTTGTTTGCTGGGGCGGGCCCAAAGCCCGCCCCAACGATGGCAGATGAACCCGTTGCGTAGGGCCGGGGGTTATCCCCGCCCGCTCATCGAGCGGAGATAGGAAGAATAGGGCCAAAAATCGCTTCATTAATATGAAAGAATTGTGTTTTCGATCCCTTGTAGGAGCGGCCTTGGCCGCGATTGGGATCGTCGGCAAGCCGGCTCCTAGAGAAAGGACTCTCCCTTGACGACATCTTTCATCTGTGCGGGGGGCGCAAGGGGGACCATGACCATTAATATGAAAGATACGGTCGGGGGGCACCAGCTATCCACCCCCCGGCAACGTTTCCCGTTCCCCTCTGGTCTAAGATGGGTTTTGGGGTTGTGCGATGTATCCGAACTTTACCAGCATCCTAATCCAACGTGGGGCGTTGCGTTTAACATACAAGGCTTCGTAGTCTACGGTGCTGTCTCGATAGGGCTCGTTTCTCGAGATCATGTAGAAAATGGTGCGCAGGATCTTGTGGGCAATGGCGATGATGGCTCGTTTGTAACCTCTTCTGGGCATGAGGCTCTGAAACTTGGCCTTAAAGGCTGAAGGAGTTCGAACC
>NZ_FQVB01000010.1:0-112267 GCF_900129305.1 Desulfacinum infernum DSM 9756
CCCCGCCTCACGGCGACGCAGTTACCTTCGACTACCGGGAGCGGGCATCTCCCGGAAGAGGACTTTCACCTCTCTGATCACGCCTGCTCCCAGGCGCACTAGGGGCGAATGATCATTCGCCCCTTCAGCCTGCGCCCATTAAAAGCCCGCGCTCATGGGTCATGGCAACACTCATCCTGACGGTTCCCGCCAGAGTCCATGCTCCCCCGACCGACGCTCCTCACCACTAGTAGCCGAAGAGGCGGGGGAGGAAAAGCACCACTTGGGGGACGTAGGCCACCAGGAAGAGGGTGATCAGCTCCACCAGAAGGAACGGCATATTGGCCCGGACCAGCTCCACCAGGTCCACCTTGCTCACCGAACAACAGACGAACAGACACAGGCCCAGCGGCGGGGTGATGAGACCGATCATCAGGTTCATGACCACCACGATGCCGAAATGGATGGGGTCGATTCCCGCATGCTGGGCGATGGGGAGCAGGATGGGCACCATGATGATGATGGCGGCCAGCCCTTCCAGGAAACAGCCCACCACGAAGAGCAGAAGGTTGATGAGGAGCAGCAGCACGTAGGGATTCTCGGATAGGGACGTGATGACCTTGGCCACCTTCTGGGGGATCATCTCGGTGCCGAGAATCCAGGAGAAAATGTTGGCGCAGGCCATGACCATGAGGATCGTGGACGTGGTGAGCATGGAACGGTAGAAGATGTCGGGAAGGTGGGAAAGCTTCAGAGTGCGCAGCACCAGCAGGCCCACCACCACCGCGTAGGCCACGGCCACCGAGGCCGCTTCCGTGGGCGTGAAGACGCCGCTCAGGATGCCCCCCAGGATGATGAGCGGCATGAGTAGCGGGATGATGGCACCCCACAGGGCCTGGAGAAACTCCCCGAAGGAAACCCTGGGTTGCTTGGTGCCGTAACCGTGCTTCTTGGCAAGAAAGTAGGCCACAACCATGAGTCCGACGCCGATGAGCACGCCCGGCACCACGCCCGCCAGAAAGAGTCCGCCCACGGAAACGGAACCCACCAGGGCGTAGATCACCACGGGAATGCTGGGCGGGATGATCGGCCCGATCACGGACGAAGAAGCCGTGACGGCGGCGGAAAACGACTTGCTGTACCCGTCCTTTTCCATGGCCGGGATGAGGATGGACCCCAAGGCGGCCGTATCGGCCACCGCCGACCCGGAAATGCCGGCGAAGAACATGCTGGCCACGATGTTCACGTGGGCCAGCCCGCCCCGGATGTGGCCCACCAAGGCCGTGGAAAACCGCACGATCTTTTGGGTGATGCCCGCACTGTTCATCAGCTCGCCGGCCAGGATGAAGAAGGGAACGGCCATGAGCGGAAAGGAATCCATCCCGGTGAACATGCGCTGGGGGATCAGGTGCAGCGGGATGTCGCCGCTAAGGAGAAGAAAGACCAGACTGCTCAACGCCAGACAGAAGGCCACCGGGATTCCCAGAGCCAGGGTCGCCAAGAAAGCCACAGTCAATGCCCACGTCATGAAAAGCCCCTTCCCTCTCTTCACTCTTCCAGGCCGCACACGGCCTCGGAATTATGCCACTGCTCGAAAAACAAGCGGATCGCGTGCACCAGGGTCACGGCCGCCCCCGCGGGCACCGCCGCATACGCCCAGCTCATGGGAAGCCCCATGGCCGGCGAGCGCTGACCGCCCAGAAGCAACGCCAGCTTGGCCCCCTGGAAGCAGACGACCCCCATGAGCACCGCCACGGATAGATGCACCCCGAGAAACATCCACCGGCGGACCTCCGGATTCACGGCCCCCGTAACCAGCGTGACTCCAACGTGCGCCCCTTTGGCATAGGCATCGGCGGCGGCCAGGCAGGCCGTCCAGATCATGAGATAGCGGGCCAGCTCCTCGGACCAAGGCAGGGGGTGTTCCAGAACGTAGCGAAAGATCACTTGGGCCAGAACCACCAGGAACATGACGCCGCTCAGAACGAAGACCGCGGGGCGGGTCCACGACCGGAGCTTGGAGGAAACGGGCACAAGAAGGGCTTTCATGAGTGTCCTCTGAGTTGGAGAGGGCCGGCGGGTCCGGGCACGCGGTCCGGACCCGCCGCCATGTCCGTGCTTCCTGGGAGCTTGCCCGGAAACACTATGGATAGCCACTTTTTCGCAGCGCAGCCCTTCAGGGCTGCGGAAGAGCCCCGGACGCCGGCCGGGCCTCGGGCATCGCCCGTCACGTCGGGGGACTGCGATGGCCCTTTCCCGCGGGGCTGAAGCCCCCGGCTGCGAAGAGAAGGAACCTTCCGGGCTTCTTGGACCGGAGAGTCATTCGCGGACAAGCTCCCCGTTGATCATTGCACCTGCTTTTCGGCCTCCGCCACCGCGACCAGAGCCTTCTCGATCCAGGAAGGATCGATTTCCGTCTTCAGCCACTCGATGACGGCCCCTTGGCAGGCCGCCTTGAACTGGGCCCGCTCTTCAGCCGTGGGCGAGTAGATTTCCATGCCCTGTTCCTTCAGCTTGGAAAGGCCCATGGCCGAATTGAGCTGCTGGATGGACCGGCCCACGTTGCCGGCCACGATGGCGGCCTGGCGGATCACCCGGCGCTGTTCGTCCGTGAGCTTCTGGCTGTAGAACTGGTCGTTGATCAGAATGAAGTCCGTCCCGTAGGAATGGCCGTCCAAGGTCAGGTACTTCTGCACCTCGGCGAACTTGGCGTTCAGGATGGTCCCCACCGGGTTTTCCTGGCCGTCCACCACCTTCTGCTGCAGCGCGCTGTAGACTTCCGGCCATGCGATGGGGGTGGGGGCGGCGCCCAGGGCCTTCACCATGGTGATGTAGAGCGGGGTTTCCATGACGCGGATCTTCAGGCCCTTCAGATCGGCCGGGGTGCGCACGGGCCGCTTGGAGTTGGTGAAGTGGCGGAATCCGGTTTCCGCATAAGCCAGGTTGCGGAGCCCCGTCTCCTTCAAAAGTGCCTCGGAAAGCTCCTTTCCGAACGGGCCGTCCAGGACCTTCCACGCCACGGCGGGAGAATTGAACAGATAGGGAATATCCAGCACCATGGCCGGGCGGAAGTAGCCCGCGATGGCCCCGGAAACGATGCACATCTGGATGGTTCCCAGCTTGGTGGATTCGATCATCTCCCGCTCCCCGCCCAGCTGATTGGCGGGAAAGACTTGTACTTCCACCGTTCCGCCGGTTTCCGCCTCCACCATGTCCTTGAAGACGCGGGCCGCCGCCCCCTTCTTGGACACGCAAGGATCATCGGGGTCCGAATGCCCCAGCTTGATGGTCACCTTGTCGGCACTGGCCGCCGCCGGCACCACGACCACCGCACAGATCAGAACCAAAATCCAGAACAAGCCTCGGAAACCACGCATCCTCTTCATGACGACTCCTCCCGCACGTTCACGTTTCCGTTCACCCCCAAAACAAAGGGAGGCCGCTAGATGTCGAAGACAACCTTCACGGTCTCCCCTTCCCGAAGCGAATCAAAAGCCTCTTGGGCTTCCTCCAGGCGGAAGCGCCGCGTGATGAGCTTCTTCACGTCCACCTTGCCCGTGGCGATCCAGTTCATGGCTCGCAGGAAATGCTTGGGCAGGATCGCCACATCCCCATGCACCGTCAGCCCCTTGCGCAGCATGGTCACCGG
Source organism: Desulfacinum infernum DSM 9756 (assembly GCF_900129305.1). Taxonomy (GTDB): domain Bacteria; phylum Desulfobacterota; class Syntrophobacteria; order Syntrophobacterales; family DSM-9756; genus Desulfacinum; species Desulfacinum infernum. The sequence goes on from NZ_FQVB01000010.1 coordinate 3,629, forward strand.
ACTGATGGTGGCCTCGGGGTACAACCCGAAGAGGATCACCCGGCCTCGGGCGGCCGCCAGGTCGAAGGCCAGGCGCGTGGCATTGGGCGAATTGGCCGTCTCCACCACGATGTCCACCCCGCGGCCTCCCGTGGCCTCCCGAATCGCCTGCACCGGATCCCGCTCGCTCAGATTGACGATGCAGTGGGCCCCCAGGGACCTGGCCAGTTCAAAGCGCTTCCGATCCTGTTCCAGGCCCACCACGGCCACCATGGACGCACCGGCGGAAAGGAACGCCTGCAGGTGCAGCATGCCCAGAGCCCCGGGTCCCAGGATGGCCACCGTTTCTCCCGGCAGCGGCCGGACGTACTCCAAGGTGCGCACGGTGAGACTCAGGGGCTCCAGAAAGGCGGCCTCCACGAACTCCATCCCCTCCGGCATGGGGTGGACCAGGTGGGCCGGAACGACCGCGTACTCGGCGAAGGTGCCGTGGCACGTGATGCCCATGTGCTCCCAGTCCTCGCACATGTTCTTGAAGCCGATCCGGCACTGCTCGCACTTGCCGCACCCCGAAAGCACTTCGAAAGCCACCGGGGTGCCGGGCCGGAGTCCCTGAACCTCGGCGCCCACCTCCTCCACGATCCCGGCTCCTTCGTGGCCCATGATGATCGGGATGGGTACGGGTTTTCGCCCGATGTAGCGGTTGGTGAGAATGGAGACGTCCGAATAGCAGATGCCGGCCGCCTTCATGCGGACGAGGACATCGCGCGGGCCCGGTTGGGGCCTGGGGACGTCCGCCACCTGAAGGGAGCCGGCCTGTTCCGTGGCTTTGATGATGGCCCTCATGGTTTCATCCTTCTCGCTTGCAGAGCACACCAGGGAAAATCCCCTGAATCATTTGCCGAAATTCTTACATGCGGGAGCGACCCGGCTCCGCCCACGGGGGATGCGCGGGCGGGGATAAACCCCGCCCCTACAAAACGCATTGACCTTCTCGGGAGGGGCGGAGATCCGCCGGGAAAAGGACCGCCCGACCACACGCGTTCCCGTCACGGAGGAAAGCCGAGGACGTACAGGTGCTTGCCGCCCTTGGTGGGCCCTTTGAGAATGTCCTCCAGAAGCTTGGGATCCCGTTGGCTCATCTGTTCCACCGGAGGCAGCTTGCCCGCCGGGAAGCGCTCCAGGATGTCGTTGTGGAGCTGAACCATGTAGTCCAGGAACTTTTCGATGGACGGGACCGCCTTGGCCGGGTCCGCCTTGCTGGGCTTTCCCAGAACGCCCTCCGGGAACATGACGCATTCGATCCCGCCGGCTCCCACGTGGCAGTGGCCCGGAATGGGATAGCCGTAGATGTCCCCGCCCCGGTCGATGTGACCCGGCGGCAGGTAGCCGCGGATCTGGGTGTCTTCGGCCCATTCGGGGCGGCACAGCTCGGGAAAGAGGGCCATGGAGATGGACTGTTCGGCTTCACAGGCGTGCTGGAAGGGCTCCTCGTAGGGACCGCCGTGGGCCTTGTCCATGAGCGTCTGACCCATCACCCGGGGGACATCCACGAAGAAGAGCATGCACGGGACCTGGTAGCGCTTGCCGAATTCCTGGAGCGCCGACGGGATGATGTACTCCTGCCCGTGCAGGCTGATCCAGATCTGCTTGCGGAATCCCGTGTTCCAGAACCCGGCGATCATGGCGCGGATGTAGTCGGAAAACACATCGTCCGGGATGACCACCGTGCCGGGCTGGCCCAGGTGGTGGAACGGGTGGGACCCGTAGTGGAGCGGTTCGGCCACCGTACAGCCCGTGGCCTTGGCCACCTCTTCGGCCAGCCGGGTGACCACGAAGGTGTCCTCCCCGAAGGGACCGGCGGATCCGTGATTCTCGGTGGATCCCACAGGGACGATGAGGATGTCGTTCTTCTGCAGACGCTCCTCCACTTCCCTTTTGGTCATGGTCTGGAAGTAGATCCCTGTGGGCTTGTCCATGTGTCCGCCTTCCGGCGGCAGCTTCCATTTGGACATGACTCGGCCTCCTTTACCGCTCTCAGGATACGCGGTGGCTGGGCAGTTGCGGGGAATAGATCCACACGAACTTCAGGTTCACATCACCCGTATTGATGATCTTGTGGGTCTTTCCGGGAGGGTTGTAGATGCACACGCCAGGCTCCAAGGGAATCTCTTCGTCTTCGGTCACGAAGACCCCCCGGCCCTCCAGAAAGAACATCACCTCTTCTTCGGTATCGTGCTTGTGCTCGGGAACCATTCCGCCCGGATGGGTCTCGTTGACCCCCATGGCCAGGTTCTTGGCTCCCACGGTCTTTTCGGAAACGAGAATCCACGAGGTGCGCGGTGGATCCCTGCGTTCCCCTTCCACGTCCTTGATGTGAATCACCTTGACCCCTGACATTCGTTCCTCCCCTGATCTGCTCGTGTCCTTCGAATCCCACAGGCGCCTCAGCGCATGTAGATGCCTCCGTTGATGTCCAGGGTGACCCCCGTGATCCAGCCCGCCCCTTCCGAGGCCAGAAAGAGGACCGCGTTGGCCACGTCTTCCGGGTAGCCGTCCTTGTGGACCGCCCGGCCCACGTTCCACGTGGCGAAGACTTCCGGAGGGACCTGCTTGGTCAGTTCGGTCATAATGGGCCCCGGCGCCACGGCGTTCACCGTGATGCCCGCCGGCCCCACCTCCCGCGCCAGGGTCTGGGTGAGCCCCACGACCCCCGCCTTGGCCGCCGCGTAGTCCACGGCCACCCCGGGCCGCCCGGTGCGCCCCCCGAGAGAGGAGATGTTGACGATGCGGCCGTAGCCGCGGCTCTTCATGTGGGGGACCACCGCCTTGCAGGCGATGAACGTGCCCGTCAGGTTGACGCGCACCACCCACTCGAATTCCTCCACGGTCTTCTGCTCGATGGGCTTGTGGCGCAGGACCCCGGCGCAATTGACCAGGATGTCCACGCGGCCGTGTCGGGACGCCACGGCATCCACCACCTCCCGGACCCGGGCCTCGTCGGTCACGTCCGCCTGGAAGCCGAACGCCCGCTGCCCGGACGGATCCAGCAGGGAAGCGCGGTGCTGGGCTTCCTGGCCGTCCACGTCCAGCAGGACCGCCACGGCCCCCGCCTCCATGAAAGCCTGTCCGATGGCCGCCCCCAAGCCCCGTGCGCCGCCCGTAATGATGGCCACCCGTCCTTCAAAGGATCCGCACATACCCGCTCCTTTCAGAAAACATCGTCCGGAGGATCCGCCGTCCAGGTTCTTTCCAGATCCTCCAAAGGAAGATCGAAGACGGTGTCGTGGGGAGGTAGCGGTTCATCCCGCATGAACTCGGGAAGATCGCCCGGCTCCACCACCCCCGCCCGTTCGTTGAACGTCCTCTCGTCGGCCAGACACGCCGCCGCAAAGGCCCGAACGTCCCTGTAGGTCCAGCCCCAGCCGTAACGAGCATTCAACAGGTCGGCGATGAGCTCGGGTTTTTTCACGAAGGCGGGCCGGATGAAAAGACACACCCCCAGGCTGTCCAGGACGGCGGCCCTCAGCTGCAGCCGTCTGGAAACCTCGGCCTGCCCTTCGGTGCCGCGCGGATCGACGGTTCCGGCCGTCTCCAGGGCGTTTCCCGCCGTGTGGTCCGCGCCCATGGGCGACGTGGCGTAGGTGACGCCGATGCCCTTGAGAGACCGGGGGTCATAGGCCGGAATCGCCTGTCCCTTGACCACGGGGACGCGACGCACGTTGAAGACGGTCCCTGTGATCGCCGCCCCGTTTCCAATGATCCGCCCCAGGGGCGTGCCCCGGCGGACCTCGTGCAGCAACGCCCTGGCCGCATCGGCGTCCCCGAAGTCCAGAACGCCCGCCTCCATGGCCACCCCGATGGCCGCTCCCGTTTCGATGGCGTCCAGGCCCACCTCGTTGCAGAGGCGGTTGAGTTCCGCGATGGCGTCGATGTCGTCGATGCCGCAATTGGATCCCAGAAGGGCGATGTTCTCATATTGGATGGACGCCACGATGGCCTTTCCGGCCGCGTTCGCAAAGACGTTGGAACACTGAATGACGCAGCCCTTGACGCACGGCGTTCCCTTTCGGGCGTCTCCCCCCCGCTTGTCGATGAGCGACGCGATGGCCTCGCCCGAGATCTTGAGGGCCCCCTCGAAGTTGCCCGACCGGAAGTTGCGGGTGGGAAGAATGCCCAGTTCGTTGCAAAGGGCCAGCACCGCGGGTGTGCCGAAGTTGTGGCGGTTTTCCGTCTTGGGATCCTCCAGAAGGAGGCGCGCCAGCTCCTTGCCCGCCTCGCTCAAGGCCTTCGCGTCGTGGAACTGCGGAGCGGGGGCGTCCTGCGGGTCGAAGACCATGGCCTTGATTCCCTTGGAGCCCATGACCGCCCCCAGCCCCCCGCGGGCTGCGTAGCGAACCTGAACTCCCGTGTGGTCCATGGTGGCGATCCCCGCGGCGCGCATGCCCATCTCGCCCGCCGGACCGATGCAAAGAACGCCCACCCTCTCCCCGAACCGATGGCGCAGGAAGCGGCAGGTGTCGGATACGGAGGCGCGCCGGAGTTCCGGCATGTCCATCAACCGGGCGCCGTGGGCGTCCACGAAGAGCACGCGCGGGATCAAGGACGCGGGAGCATCCTCCAGGATCACGGCCCGGATGCCCAAGCGTCCCAGTGCCTGGCCGGCCGTGCCGCCCACGTTGGCTTCCTTGACGCCCTGGGTGAGCGGACTCTTGGCACCCAGCGAGACCCGGCCCGCCGTGGTCACCCGCGTATCTCCCAGAAGTCCCGAGGCCACGATGAGTTTGTTTCGCCGGCCCAGAGGTTCACAGGTGGGCGGCACCTCGCCCAGGAGTACGTGGGCGATCAGTGCACGCCCTCCCAGGCGGGCGGTGCCCTCGCCGCAGGATTCAAACCCCAACGCCCCGGTCCTCGTGTTGACTCTCAGGATCTTTTGCATGTTCCGTCCCCTTCGATGCGAAACGCCATCTGCAGCTCTCCCAGAAGTCGATTGAGGTTCTCCACCGCCGCGTCATCCACAGGGATTCCCTCCTCCAGACAACGAGAGGCCTTTTCCGCCTCGATCTCGCCCGGCAGGTAGATGCGCTCCACTCCCGCGGCCTTCCTGGAGTTGCGGATCGTGTCCGCAAATCCTCCCAACAGGGACCGGAAGGTTTCCAGCGGCATGAAGCGGCGGATATCCACGGCCAGGAAGGCTGCCCCCACGCCGGTGGGTCCCAGAGGCTTATGGAAGGTCTTGAGGAAGGGCCCGTACTGGGATCCCGAAAGAATGCCGGCCAGAACATCCACGAAGAAGGCCAAGCCGTAGCCCTTGGGCCCGCCGATGGGCACCAGGGACCCCTCCAGGGCCTTTTCCGGATCGGTGGTGGGCCGGCCTTCCGCGTCCAACGCCCAGCCGGCCGGGATGGATTCCCCGCGCCGAAGGGCCTGGCGGATCTTTCCCCGGGCCACCAGACTGGAGGACATGTCCAGCACGATGGGAACCGCCCCCTGGGTCGGCACCGCCATGGAGATGGGGTTGGTGCCGAGCAGAGGCTCCGCTCCCCCCCAGGGAGCCAGGGATGCCGCGGCGTTGCTCATGCACAACCCGAACATGCCGTTTTCCGCCGCCATACGGGAGTAGTAGGCCAGGAAGCCGATGTGGTTGGTGTTGCAAACCAGGGCGAAACCCACGCCGTAGGTCCGGGCCTTCTCGATGCACCGGCCCATGGCCTCCGAAGCGGCCACGGCCCCCAGTCCGTTGCCGCCGTCCAGATGGACCACCGCGTCCTCATCCTTGATCACCTGAAGGCGTGTGGGCAGATCCAGGACCCCGGCCTTCACGCGATTGGCGATGAGCGGCACGTAGACGCACCCGTGGGTGGAAATCCCGCGCATGTCCGCTTCCACCAGCACCTCGGCCGTCTGCGCGGCCTCCTCCCTCCCGGCACCCAGGGCTTCCAGAATCCCTGAGATCGCCCTCAGCAATTCTTCCCGCTTCACCTTCATGATCATTCCTCGACCAGGCCCAACCGCTCAAAGACCGCGTCCAGCTTGTTGTAGGAAACGCTGGAAACCCCGCTCCGAAGCACTTCCGCCTTCTCCTCTTCCTTGGCGACCCGCTCAAGAGATGCCTCCAGGACGCGGGCCACCCGTGCGCGCTCCACCACCACGATGCCGTCGTCGTCTCCCAGGATCAGATCCCCCGGATGGACCACCACTTCTCCGAAGAGCACCGGGTGGTTCACCAGACCCAGCACCCCCTTGGTGGTGCCGCGGATGCACGTCCCTCGGCAGAAGACGGAAAATCCCATCTCGGCGATGGAGGCGCTGTCGCGCACGCAACCGTCGATGGCAAGCCCTCCGATTCCCCGGGCCATGGCGGACGTGGCCATGAGATCCCCGAAATAGCCCGCATCCGGATAGCCGCCTGTGGCGGCCACGATCACATCCCCCGGCCTGGCGATCTCCAGGGCCTTGTGGAGCATGAGGTTGTCCCCGGGGCGGCACAAAACGGTGAGCGCCGGGCCCAGCAGGCGCATGCCGGGTCGAAGGGGCTTGATGGACGGATGGACGGATCCCCGCCTGCCCGACGCCTCGTAGACGGTGGCCGAACCCAGGGTTCGAAAAGGAGTTAATTCGGCTTCGGAAAACCTTTCCACGTGCGTGATCACATGTGCCATGACGAGCTCTATCCTTTCGTTGGCAAGATGAGTCCCATGAGGAATGCCGCGGCGTTGCGCAGGTGGGTCTGCACGGCGGATTCGGCCCGTTCCGGGTCCCCTTCCAGCAGGGCGTCCAGGATCTCCATGTGCTCGGCGAGAATCTCCCGTCGACGTAGTTGGGTGAAACGATTGCCGAACTGGTTGCGGATCCGGATGATGTGATCCAGAAGGCGAAGGTAGGACTGGTTCAGCTTCTTGTTGTTGAGCACACCGATGAGATAGAGGTGGATGTCCTCGTCGGAACCCCAGCTGGAAGCCTGCCCTTCCTGCTTGCCGGAGGCGGACCGTTCCAGTTCCAGCTTCTTGGCCTTCACCTCTTCCTTGTCACAGAGAAGGGCCGCCCGTTTGGCCGCGCCGCACTCCAGGATCTCGCGGATCTCGAAGATCTCCCGAATGTCCTGGAACGTGATGGTGGAAACGGCGGATCCCCGGCCCGGGACGTTTTCCACCAGCCCTTCCTTTTCCAGTTCTCGAAGGGCTTCGCGGACGGGGGTTTTGCTCACGTTGAGTTCCTTGGCCAGGTCCATCTCGTTGATGGGGTAGCCGGGGGGGAGGGAGCCGTCCAGGATGCGTTGCTTGATGGCCCCGTAGACGATGGCCTTCTTGTTGAGGGTCTTTTCCGTGCCCATGACATCTCTCCGACTCGAGATACGCATCATATACTTTGAGTATGCCGACGGTATAATTAGCGGGCGCCGGTGTCAAGCCAAAAGAGCAGAGGACGGCGTCGACCCGACAGCCGGTCGCCCCGCCCCTTCGCCGCAATCCGGATTGTCCCGGACCGCGCTGCCGAGACCCGGAAGCTTGTCCGGCCATGGCTTTCCGGTTCAAGCGGGCGGGGATAAACCCCGCCCTTACGACACGGGGTCAATCCGTTCATGCGGGGCGCCATGACAAAAGGTGAAAGGCCGGCGCTTTCCGGCCCATGCGCCGTTGTGGTAAAAGGCGGGAGATTCCCACACCCGGAAGGAGCCGACGTGCTGAGCGAAGCCCACCGCATCCTGAAAACCGTCTTCGGCTACGACGACTTTATCTTCTTGCAGGAGCGGGTCCTGGAAAACGTGCTGGATCGCCGGGACACCCTGGCCGTCATGCCCACCGGCGGCGGGAAGTCCGTCTGCTACCAGATCCCGGCCCTCCTGTGGGAAGGCCTCACCGTGGTGGTCTCGCCCCTCATCTCGCTCATGAAGGACCAGGTGGACCAGCTCCTCACCCTGGGCGTTCCCGCCGTCATGCTCAACAGCTCCCTTTCGGAAGAACAGTACCGGTCCAACGTGGCGGCGATCCGCGCCGGCCGGGCCCGGATCGTTTACATGGCGCCGGAAACGGCCCGCCATCCGGCGGTGACGGACCTTTTGAAATCATGCTCCGTGCAACTGATCGCCATCGACGAAGCCCACTGCATTTCCGAATGGGGCCCGGACTTTCGACCCGAATACCGGAGGCTCGCGGAACTCCGGGACGCCTTCCCCGACGCCGTCTGTCTCGCCCTCACCGCCACGGCCACCCCCCGGGTGCGCCGGGACATCCTGGAGTGCCTCCGGATGGCGTCCGCCGCCGAAGTGGTGGCCGGGTTCAACCGGGAAAACCTTTTCCTGAAGGTGGACTACAAGGTGGATCCGCTGGGGCAGGTGCTCCGGGTGATCGGGCGCTTCCCCGGAGAATCCGGCATCATCTACTGTCACACGCGCCGGCGCGTGGATTCCCTGTGCCGGTCCCTGCGGGACCGGGGCATCCCGGCGGCGGCCTACCACGCCGGCCTGGACGACGCCCGGCGCCGCCGGGCCCAGGAACTTTTCGTGGGGGACGAAATCCGGGTCATGGTGGCCACGGTGGCCTTTGGCATGGGCATCGACAAGTCCAACGTCCGCTACGTGATCCATTACGATCTTCCCAAGAACCTGGAAGGCTATTACCAGGAGATCGGCCGGTCGGGGCGCGACGGCCTGCGGGCCGAATGCGTGCTGCTCTTTTCCCACGCCGATGCGGCCGGGAGGCGCCGGCATATCCAGCACATGGAAGATCCCCTTCTTCGCCGGGCCGCCGCCGCCCAGCTGGACGCCATGGTGCGTTTCGCCGAAACCGAATCCTGTCGCCGGATTCCCCTGCTGGGCTACTTCGGTGAAGAGACGCCGGAAGCAAACTGCGGCATGTGCGACAACTGCACGGAACCGGACCGCCCGGCCCTGGACGTGACCGTTCCCGCCCAGAAGCTCCTTTCCTGCGTGGTGAGGACGGGCCAGAGGTTCGGAGCGGGCTACGTGGTCTCCGTGCTGTGCGGATCGAAGACGAAACGGATTCTCGAAAACCGCCACCACGAACTGTCCACCCACGGCATCGGCACGGAATACTCCCCGCGCGGATGGCGGTCCCTGGCCGAATGTCTCACCTGGCGGGGCCTGCTGGAAAGGGACTCCGAATTCGGAGCCCTCCGCCTCACCCGGGAAGGCTGGGACGTGATCCGTTCGCGGCGCCCGATCCATGTGCGCTGGCACCCGCCGGAAGAGGCCGTGCCCGGTCAGGTGCCGGACCCGGACGCAGAGGAGGCGGCCTTTCCCCGGGAGCTCTTCGAACGGCTCCGCAAGAAACGGCGGGAATCGGCTAAGGCGCTGGGGGTGCCTCCCTATGTGATCTTTTCCGATCGCAGCCTGGCGGACATGGCGGCCCGGATGCCCCAAACTCCGGAAGAGATGCTCGCCGTGCACGGGGTGGGAGAGGGAAAACTGGAAAGGTTCGGCGAGGATTTCCTTTCGGTGGTCCGGGACTTTCGCCGCGAACATCCCGACGTGCAACCGGTCCCGTCGGCCTCGACCCCGGGCCCCAAATTGCGCGCTTCCGGCCGGACGGGACGCCACCATCAGGTGGCGAAAGCCTTCAACCAGGGAAAGTCCCTGGACGACCTCTGCCGGGACTTCGGCGTCCAGAAACGGACCGTGCTGGGGCACTTGCGCCGGTTCCAGATGGAAGGCTGCGCGCTCCGGGAAGAAGGGCTCCTGGAGGACGTGGAGGTGCCGGCCGAGGTGCGCCGCCAAGTGGACGAAGCCTTCGACCGGCTGGGCTCCGATTTCTTGAGACCGGTCTACGATGCCCTGGACGGACGGGTGGACTACGACACCCTGAACCTTCTCCGGCTTCTTCATGTCAACCGTCGAATCCGCGAAGGGGAATCGGCGGGGATTCCGGACGGCGCGGCGCGGGACTCCGTCACGTTCGTCTGCATGGCCAATTCGCGAAAGTACGCCGGCCGGTGCATCGCCGGGAAGCTGTGGGACGGGTGCTCGCCGGGGCCCTGGATCCGCCCGGTGGGTCCCGGGCCCACGGGTGAGCTGGATCCGGAGCAGCTGCACGATGAACTCGGGGAGCCGATCCGGCTGCTGGATCTCGTGCGAGCCCCGGTGGGCCGGCTCCGCGGCCCGGCCCATCAACCGGAAAACCGCCTCCTGGGCGACGGCCCGCTCCGCCGTGTCGGGAATTTTCCGCCGGACCGGGTGGAAGAGCTGTGCGACCCGGTGGAAACCCTCTGGGCCGTGGGAAACAGCAGCTTCGCGGGAGTGAACGACCGCATGAGCCTGGAGCAGACGGAGCAGGCCCCTGCCGGATCGCTCCTTTTCATCGAGCCGGAAAATCTTGCGTTCCGCATCGCCCTCAACAGCAAGGGGCTCAAAAAGGTCTGGGCCGAATTCTTCTTTCGCGGTATCCCTTACCGGCTCAGCGTAACGGACCCGGCCGTGGAGGCGGCGCTTCTGGACAAGGATCCCGGCGTCCATCCCGTGGCGGGGCGGGCCTTTGTGACCGTGAGCCTGAGCGAGCCCTTCGAAGGACACATCTACAAGCTGGCGGCCGCCGTGGTGCGCGCCGCCGACGGGCGTGAGGAAAGGAAGTGAAGGAACTCTACACCATCGGCCATTCCAACCACCCCGTGGAAACCTTCATCGAACTTCTCCGGCGCCACCGGGTGACCGCCGTGGCCGACGTGCGCTCCAGCCCCTACAGCCAGTACAACCCCCAGTACAACCGGGAAAACCTGAAGCCGGTGCTGGCCCAAGCCGGCATCGCCTACGTCTATCTGGGCAAGGAACTGGGACCGCGATCCGACGATCCGGCCTGTTACGAAAACGGGCGGGTGAGCTACGAGAAGCTGGCCCGGACGGATCTTTTCCGCTCCGGTCTGGACCGGCTTCGAAAGGGGGCCGAAACCCATCGGATCGCCCTCCTGTGCGCCGAAAAGGATCCCATCGTCTGCCACCGCATGATCCTCATCTGCCGGGCGCTCCGCTCCGAACCCGTGACCATCCGCCACATCCTGGAAGACGGGTCGCTGGAAACCCTGCAGGCCGCGGAAAAGCGCCTCATGGTTCAGCTCAAGATGCGCCAGATGACCCTTTTCGACCGCAACGTGGACGACCTCATCCTGCGGGCCTATCGAAAGCAGGCGGAACGGATCGCCTATCGGCCGGACGAGCCGGACCGGGAAGACCCGGAAGACGGAATCCCTGAAATCGAACACCAACCCTAACTCCCGGGGGAAATCCCATGGCCGTCACTCTCTTCACCATCGGATTCACGAAAAAGAGCGCCGAGGAGTTTTTCAAGAGGCTGCAGAAGGCGGGGGTGCGGCGCGTGCTGGACATCCGGCTCAACAACACGTCCCAGCTGGCGGGATTCGCCAAGCGGGACGACCTTCGCTACTTTCTCAAGGCCATCGCCGGGATCGACTACCGGCACCTGCCCGAGCTGGCCCCCACCCGGGAGATCCTGGAAGGGTTCAAGAAGCGGGGCGGCCGATGGGACCGATACGAAAAGGAGTTCCTGGCGCTGCTGGAACACCGCAGGGTCCTGGAGCGGATCCGGCCCGAAGACGTCCACATGGGCTGCTTGTTGTGCAGCGAGCCCACCCCCGAGCACTGCCACCGCCGGCTGGTGGCCCGCTTCCTGGCAGCCCGGTGGCCGGATGTGAACGTCGTTCACCTGTGACCCGGCGCGGACCGTCTCTCCGGGAATCCCCCCCGTCCGCCTCCACAGCCAATGACATATTGAAGGTGAAAAGGACATTTGTGGCGCTCCCCGCGTTGACATGGGACGGGCCGTGGGGCATAAGACGTTTCATTGTGCGTAGCGCGTGCAGTGTCTTGTCGGTCCTACTCCCAGGAGCTCCGGTCATGACCCCCAGGCTTCGGCGACCTCGACATCCAAGAGCACGGAAATGGTGCGCGGCGACATGGCTGGTCTGGGCCGTGGTGATTTGGCCCCTTTCCGTGACGGCGGTCGGAACGGACGAAAAGGCTCCGCTTCGCGTCGTTTTGGACGACAATTACCCGCCGTATATCTTCAAGGACGCGGAAGGCCGCCTGCGCGGCATCCTGCCGGACCAGTGGGCCTTGTGGGAAAAGAAGACCGGCCGCAGGGTCCGGCTCATTGCCACGGATTGGGCCGAGGCCCAAGACATGATCCGGCGGGGTGAAGCGGACGCGATCGACACCCTCTTCCGCACCCCGGAGCGTGAGGGCGTATACACCTTCGGGGCCCCCTACGCCGAAATCCCGGTGAGCGTCTTTCATCACGAGACCATTTCGGGCATCCCGGATCTGGAAGCCCTCAAGGGCTTCGCTGTGGCGGTCAAGGAAGGCGATGCGGCCGTGGAGGTTCTGAAAAACCGTGGCGTCGCCGCCTTTCTCACCTATCCCAGCTATGAATCCATCGTGCAGGCCGCCGCCTCGGGCACGGTGAAGATCTTTTGCATGGACGACCCGCCGGCCTATTACCTTCTGGCCAAGTACGGGATATTGGATCACTTCAAGAAGGGCTTCACCCTCTATTCCGGTTCCTTTCACCGCGCGGTGCTCAAGGGCCGCGAGGATCTCCTGGCGGTGGTGGAGGAAGGGTTTTCGGCCCTTTCCCGGAAAGACCTGGAGGCCATCGACCGGAAATGGATGGGCAGTTCCCTGAGACCCTCCGTTCCCTGGCGCACCGTGGGCTGGGCCATGGGAACCTTGGCGCTGCTGGTGCTCCTCGGCCTGCTGTGGATTGTGCTGCTGAACGCCCGGGTACGAAGGAAGACGCAAGAAGTCCGTAAGCTCCTGGACGAGAGCCGCCGGCGCGAGGAGATTCTGCGGGTCACGCTGGAAAAGCACGAACTGACGTTGCAGGCGGCGTCCATGAGCTCCTGGGATTGGAACGTGCGGGAGCGGTGTGTGGTGCGGGACGCTTCCTGGGCCGAGCGGCGCGGACTGGACCCTTCCCGTTCCTGGGAAGATCTTCGTACATGGATCGATACGGTCCATCCGGAGGACCGTTCGCGGGTCTTGGCGCGGCTGAAGGACCACCTGGAGGGCCGAACTTCCCACTACGAAGCCGCCTATCGGGTTCGAAACGCCGACGGCGCCCACCACTGGATCCTGGACCGGGGCAAGGTCATCGTCCGGGACGATGCGGGAAAGCCCGTTCGCATGATCGGCATCGAAACGGACATCACGGCCCAGAAGACCATGGAAGCCCGCCTCCGGCTGCTCACCCGCGTGGTGGAGCAAAGCCCGTTGTCCATCGTGATCACCGATCCCGCCGGGCGCATCGAATACGTCAACGAGGAGTTCTGCCGCCTCACGGGCTACCGTCCCCATGAAGTCATCGGTGAGAACCCCCGGCTGCTCCAATCGGGCAGGACGCCTCGGGAAACCTACCGGGATCTGTGGGATACCATCACGAGAGGTAGAACATGGCAGGGGGTCTTCTGCAACCGGACGAAAGACGGGAGCCTCTACTGGGAGGAGGCGGTCATCTGCCCCATCGTGGACGAATCGGGCCGCATCGACCACTATGCGGCCATGAAGCAGGACATCACGGCCCGAAAGCAGCTGGAGGAGCAGCTGGTCCAGGCTCAGAAGATGGAATCCGTGGGGCGCCTGGCGGGCGGCGTGGCCCACGACTTCAACAACGCGTTGCAGATCATCATGGGCTACGCCGAAGTGGCCCTGGGCCTGCTGGATTCCCGGGACCGCGTGCACCGCATGCTCAACGAAATCCACAAGGCCGCGCGAAGATCCGCCGGCGTGGTCCGGCAGCTCCTGGCCTTCGCCCGAAAGGACCTCATCCGTCCCGTGCCCCTGAACCTGAACGAACACCTGGCGGAAATCCACCGGATGCTGAAGCGGCTCATCGGCGAGGAGATCCTCCTGGAGCTGCGCCCCGGGGAGGACCTGTGGCCGGTGCTCCTGGATCCGTCCCAGGCGGACCAGGTGGTGGCCAACCTGGTGATCAACGCCCGCGACGCCATCGAAAGGTCGGGAACCATCACCCTTGAGACCCAAAACGTGTTCCTGGACGGAAGCCGCAAGGCGGGACCCGTGTTCATCCCGGAAGGCGAATACGTGCGTCTTTCGGTGACGGACACCGGCTGCGGCATGGACGCCCAAACCATGGAGCACATCTTCGAACCCTTCTTCACGACCAAGGAGGTGGGCAAGGGCACTGGTCTGGGACTTTCGACGGTCTACGGGATCGTGAAACAAAATGGCGGGTGGATCGACGTGACCAGCGCGCCGGGGGAAGGGACCCGGTTCGATCTCTTCTTTCCGAGGCTGCGTTCGGACGCCCATGGCCGGTCCGGCGGATCGGATCGAGCCCGGGAAGGCGAGAGCCCGAGGGCGGGAGAAACGGTCCTGGTGGTGGAAGACGAGCCCCTCATCCTGGGGCTGGCCCAGACCATCCTCCGAGACGCCGGATACCGCGTCCACGCCTTCAACCGTCCGTCAGCGGCGCTCCAGTGGGTCCGAGAGCATGCCGACCCCGTCCACCTCCTTTTGACAGACGTGGTCATGCCCGAAATGAGCGGCCGGGAGCTGTGGGATTACATCAAGCGGTGGCGCCCCGACGTCGGCTGTCTCTTCATGTCCGGCTATACGGCCGACATGTTGGCGCATCGAGGGGTCGGATCGGAGGAGTTGCACTTCATCCATAAGCCGTTCACGGCGGATGTCCTCTTGCGGAAAATCCGCCGGATCCTTTCCGCCAAACAGATCACCGGCGCCATGTCCCCATAGGAGCTTCCACCGGGCCTTCCGGTATTACCTGTCAGTTCATGGGGTTACTCCGAAGAGGTCCCGTCGGCGGTGCTGGAGGGCGGGAAGCTTACGGTGCACGTCGGCCACCCGACGCGCGGAGATCTCCGCCAGGATGAGATCTTCTCCTTCCCCCGCCGAAGCCGCGGGAACCCCGAAGGGATCGAAGACGGCGCTCCGGCCGCAGAAGGCTCCTCCCACCAGGTTGCAGCCCGCCGCGTAGCAGGTGTTTTCGATGGCCCGCGCCCGAAGGAGCGTCAGCCAGTGGTCTTCCTTCAAAATCCCCTGGTACCAGGCGGACGGAACCAGCACCAGCCGGGCGCCCTGATCCGCCAGATGCCGGAAGAGCTCGGGAAACCGAAGATCGTAGCAGATGGCGAGGCCCACGGAGACGCCTCCATGGGAAAAGACCCCGGGCGGAGCGTCTCCGGGAACCATGGTGTCCGACTCCCGTACGTCCAGGGCGTCGAATAGGTGCACCTTCCGGTATCGGGAAAGGACCGCCCCGTCGGGGCCCAGGGCGGCCACGGTGTTGTAGGCCCGTTCGGGGTCCGGCGACGGCTCCCACAGCCCGAAGACCACGGTTAGGCCCAGCCGGCGGGCCAGCCCGGCCATGCCGTCCAGGAACTTGTCACTTTCCCGGGCCAGCTGCGCCGGCGGCCGGTCCTTTCCCGGAAGGGCCATGAACATCTCGGGAAAGACCACCAGGGTGGCCCCCCGCCGCGCCGCCTCCTGGGCCTGCTTTCGGGCGACCTCCAGATTCTCGGCCGGATCCGGTCTTCCCTCCACCTGCGCCAACGCCACCGTCACGGTATCCGCCATCGTCCTCTCCTCCGAGCAGACCTTTGCCTGTGTCTTTTGGGGCCCCAGGAAACCGCCTTGAAGTCTACAGGATTTCCTCACGGCGCGGCCAAGATTTCTTGCACTCTGCGCAAATGGGACGGAACGGAGGAAGCAATCCCCGATCTCCCTTGCCAATCGAACGAAATCGGGGTGTAATTGGAAAAAACCGGCTCAAGCTGTGGGCACCCGTCACATGCACACGGAGCGAAAAGGGACGTTCATCGGTTCGGAGGGCAGATGCAGATCGAGATCCGCGATGTGCGAAAGGACTACGGTCGGGTTCAGGCGGTGCGGGGCGTGAGCTTTTCCGTGGAGGAAGGGCAGCTGCTGGTCATCCTGGGCCCTTCGGGATGCGGCAAGACCACGCTGCTTCGGCTGATCGCCGGCCTGGAGCCGGTCACCTCCGGCACCATCCACATCGCCGGAACGGACGTGACCCATCTCCCGCCGGTCAAGCGCAACATCTCCATGGTCTTTCAGTCCTACGCCCTCTTTCCCCATCTGAACGTTCGGGAAAACATCATCTTCGGCCTCAAGGTGCGCAAGGTGCCGGCCGACGAAATCGAACGGCGCCTCAAGCGGGTGGTGGACCTGTTGGGCCTGTCCGGCCGGCTGGACAGCAAACCGGGGGAGCTTTCGGGAGGCATGCAGCAGCGGGTCGCCCTGGGCAGGGCCATCATCGCCGAAAAGCCCGTGACCCTCATGGACGAGCCGTTGTCCAACCTGGACGCCAAGCTCCGCAATTCCATGCGCCGGGAAATCTGTTCCCTGCAGCGTCGACTGGGCATCACCATGATCTATGTGACCCACGACCAGGTGGAAGCCATGACCATGGCCGATCGGATCGTGCTCATGCGCGACGGGCAAATCGTCCAGGACGACTCCCCGGAAAACTTCTACGAACGTCCGGCCAACACCTTTGTGGCCCGGTTCATCGGCACGCCCCCCATGAACATCGTGCCCCTGTGCCCCACGCAGGGCGGGGCGGCTCTGGAACCCGGCGGTCGTCTCCTCTTTCCCGGCATGGATCCCGACCGATACCTCTTCGGCATCCGCCCGGAGAACCTCCGGCTTGCCGAAAGCGGCCAGCCCGCCATGGTGACGGGCCGGGAATACCTGGGCTCGGACACCTTTGTCTCCTGCGAGATCCACGGGCAGGAGGTCATCGTGCGAACCCGGGGCCGCCGGAACATTCGGGAAGGGACCGTGGTGCATCTCACGTGGGACCCGGGCGATGTGAATCTCTTCGATGCCCGGACCCAGGAGCGTGTGGATTCGGTTGTCCCTGCAAGAAAGGAGGGAAGGGAAAACCCTGCAGGGAGCATTGGTGGGTAAGCCGGAACATCCCGACAGCAAGGAGGCCGACATGCGGATTCCGAAGATGAAGGTGCTTTTTCTGGCAATGGCGCTGGTCGCGATGGCGGCGGGAACGGCGCTCGCGGCCAAGATCAACCTGACCATGTTCTATCCCATCGCCGTGGGCGGAAAGCCCTACCAGGTCATCAACGAGCTGATCCAGGACTTCGAAAGCAAGAACCCGGACATTTCCGTCAAGGCCGTCTACTACGGAAACTACGACGACACCCGCACCAAGTGCCTGGCGGCCATCAAGGCGGGAGAGCCGGTTCAGCTTTCGGTTCTCTTCTCCATCGACATCTTCGACCTGGTAAATCAGGACCTCATCCTGGCTTGGGAGGACGTGGTCCAAACGGACGAGGAGCGCGCCTGGCTCAAGAGCTTCTATCCGGCTCTCATGGCCAACAGCATGTACGAAGGCAAGACCTACGGCATCCCCTTCCAGCGCTCCACCATCGTCATGTACTACAACAAGGAAGCCTTCCGGGAGGCGGGCCTGGACCCCGAAAAGCCCCCCGCCACCTGGGATGAATTGGTGGAGATGGGCAAGAAGCTGGTGAAAAAGGATGCCAACGGCCAGGTGGTCCGCTGGGGGCTGAGCATCCCCTCCACCGGGTATCCCTACTGGATGTTCCAGTGCTTCGCCATCCAGAACGGGCTGGAACTGATGAACAAGGAAGGCACCGAGGTTTACTTCAACCGCCCCGAATCCGTGGAAGCCCTTCAGTTCTGGCACGATCTGGCCTACAAGCACGGAATCATGCCCAAGGGCACCACCGACTGGGGGACTCTGCGCCAGCGGTTCCTGGAAGGCAACACGGCCATGATGTGGCACACCACGGGAAATCTCACGCCGGTGAAGGAAAACGCCCCCTTCGAGTTCGGAGTGGCCATGCTGCCGGCCCACAAGCGCCGGGGAAGCCCCACGGGCGGCGGCAACTTCTACATCTTCAAGCACACCTCTCCGGAAGAACGCGCGGCGGTCCTGAAGTTCGTCAAGTTCATGACGGAACCCATCAACACGGCCAAATGGTCCATCGGGACGGGCTACATCGCCACGCGGCCGGAAGCCTACGAAACGGACCTGCTCAAGGAGTACGTGAGCGCCTTCCCCGCGGCCACGGTGGCCCGGGACCAGCTGGAATATGCCGTGGCGGAACTGTCCACGTATGAAACGGCGCGGGTGAAGAAATTCCTGGACGACGCGATCCAGTCGGTCCTCACGGACAACGCCACGCCCAAGGAGGCGCTGGACAAGGCCCAGGAGGGAGCCGACAGGATTCTCCGCCGCTACCGCTGACGCCAACCGAAAACCTGGGCCCATCCGGGGGCGTCCCCTCCGGCTGGGCCTCGTGGAAAAAGAACGATGAACCCCAAGATCGCCCGGCACGTCTATGGATGGCTTCTCTTTTCTCCGGCCGCCATCTTTTTCATCCTCTTCACCCATTATCCCATCGTGCGCTCCTGTGTGCTGAGCTTTTTCAGCAACCCGAGGGGATCGAAGCCGCCCCGGTTCGTGGGCCTGTCCAACTACGACTACCTGATCCACGATCCCATCTTCTGGCAGGCGCTCAAGAACAACCTCATATACGCCTTCGGCACCATCCCCATCACCATATCGCTGGCCATCGTCATGGCCGTGTGGGTGAACCGCCGCATGCCCGGCCGGGCCTTCGTGCGGGCCGCCTACTTCACGCCCACCATCCTTCCCATGATCGCCATCGCCAACATCTGGCTCTTCTTCTACACGCCGGGCGTGGGCCTTTTTGACAGCATTCTGAACGCTCTGGGATATCCCGGGCGAAACTGGCTGGGCAACCCCGACACGGCCCTTCTGTGCCTGATGGTGATCGCCATCTGGAAGGATGCGGGATTCTTCATGATCTTCTACCTGGCGGCGTTGCAGGGCATCCCCCAGGACGTGGTGGAAGCGGGCAAGATCGAGGGCGCCGGCCGGTGGTACTTCTTCCGGCGGGTCACCTTTCCGCTCCTCATGCCCACCACGGTCTTCGTGGTCTTCAACGCGCTCATCAACACCTTCCGGATCGTGGACCACATCTTCATCCTGACCAAGGGGGGGCCGGACAACGCCACCCAGCTCCTGCTCTACTATCTGTTCCAGAACGCCTTTGAATTCTGGGACACGGCCTATGCAGCCACGCTCACGGTGGTCATCATGGTGATCCTGATGACGCTGGCCCTCACCCAGTTCAAGGTGTTGGAGCGCCGGACCCATTACCAATAGGAGGAGGGGATCGGCAGCCCGCGGGAAGGCGCGGGTGGAGAACCGCCGAAGACCTGCAAAGCGCGAATTGAGGAAACCATGACGTCTTCCGGATTCTGGTCCAAGTTGGAAACGGTGGCGGCCTGGATGCTGGGGATTCTCTGGGCCATGCCGCTCCTGTATGCCATCTGGGCGGCTTTTCATCCGCCCGCCTATGCGGTCAATTTCGACCTCACCGCCCCCGTCACGTTGGCCAACTTCTGGGAAGCCTGGCACACGGCTCCCTTCGCCCGGTATTTCATCAACACCATCCTCTACACCACCATGACCACGGCCCTTCAGTTCGTTCTCTGCACCCTGGCGGCCTACTCCTTCGCCTGCTACGACTGGAAAGGCAAGGATCTGGTCTTCAGCCTGATCCTGGTGCAGCTCATGGTCATGCCCGACCAGCTCCTGGTGGTCAACTACCAGACCATGTCGGCCCTCCAGCTGGTGGACACCATTCCGGCCATCTCCCTACCCTACATCGCCTCGGCGTTCGGAGTCTTTCTGCTTCGGCAGAACTTCAAGCAGGTCCCCCTGGCCCTGGCGGAAGCGGCCCGCATCGAGGGGGCCGGCCCCTTGCGGATCCTGCTCAAAATCTACGTTCCGCTTTCCAAATCCGTTTACCTGGCCTACGGACTGGTCTCCATCAGCTGGCACTGGAACAACTTCCTGTGGCCCCTGGTGATCACCAACTCCGCCACCACGCGCCCTCTCACGGTGGGGCTCGCCATCTTCGGGTCTCCGGAAAACGGGGTGAATTTCGCCGTCGTCTCGGCGGGCACCCTCATGTCCGTGGCCCCGCTGCTCATCGCCTTCCTGTTGTTCCAGCGCCAGTTCGTGCAGAGCTTCATGCGCGCGGGCATCAAGTAGGAGAGAGCTATGGAGGAAAAGGGGACGAGGCCGTCCGACGTGGCCCAGCCGGAATACAGCGAAGACGGCGTGGACCTGACCCTGATTCGCTGGATGCTTTCCCTCAGGGCCGAAGAGCGTCTGAACGTGCTCCAGCAGACCGTCCGATCCCTTGCGGAATTAAGAGATGGTGACCTCAACCCCTGATTTTCGGGCACTCCTGGAGACCCTCAGCCATCACGGCGTGCGCTTCATCGTGGTGGGCGGTTCGGAAAAAGGTTGCTGCCATCCCTTTTTGGCAGCTCCAATCAAATCAGCAGGCCACGCGGCCGCCCGCCGACAAAATCCGCCTACGTTTCAAGACCGGGCCAGTGGATACCAAACATTGGCATAGAGGGTCTCTGTGCTTGAACTGGAGGGAAATGACGAGTAAAAAAGAGCATAATAATGCCCTGAAGTGAGGGATTTTTTTTCATCGGCTTTTGCAATCACTACGCGCTCAGCGGGTAGGGATAAACCCTACCCCTACCCAAGGGTACAATGCGTTTTTGTGGGGCGGGCTTATGCCCGCCCTTCGGAATCGTGCCACGAGAAAATATCGTCCGCAACGTCCCTAAAAACGCCCGATGGGCACCCCGTTCGGTGTGCCACCCAGTGGCAAAGGAACCCTTGGTACAACAGATCAGCAGCTCTAGATGCGGTAGATCCGCCGATCATGGACACGCGTTTTCCGTTTCATGCGGAGGAGTGGCCGAATGAGCGGGATTCACGATCAGATTCTTCATGCCGGGGCCGTGGTACGCGGTCCGCTTCTTCCGGAGCCGGTGGAAGTCATCACAACCATTCCCATGGGCGATTCGGTGAAACTCATCGCCAAGGGGCTCCGCACCGGCCGGGTTCATGAGCCCATCCTGAGCCCGGAACAAATTTCCCAATTGACCCTGTCACCGGCCACCGAGCCCTTCGACGGGGACGCCCTTCGCTTCAAGATCGGCATCGAGGCGGAGCGCTTGGCGCTGGCCTACGAGTACGATCCCTTCTTTTCCCTTTCCATCGCCCGGGTGGATCCCCTCCCCCACCAGCTGGAAGCGGTCTATGAATACTTCCTGAGACTCCCCCGCATCCGGTTTCTCCTGGCCGATGACCCCGGTGCCGGAAAGACCATCATGGCCGGACTGCTCCTGAAGGAGCTCAAAATCCGCGGCCTCGTCCAGCGTACCCTCATTGTGGCGCCGGCCAACCTCACCTTCCAGTGGCAACGCGAGATGAAGGACAAATTCCGGGAGGCCTTCGAGGTCATGCGGGGAGATGTCCTTCGCAGCCAGTACGGGCAAAACCCATGGCAGGAAAAGGATCAGGTGGTCACGTCGGTTTCCTGGATCTCTCGCATCGAAGACGCCCGGGAAAGTCTGCTTCGGACCCGATGGGATCTCATCATCGTGGACGAGGCACACAAGATGAGCGCCTACAGCCAGGACAAGAAAACGCTCGCCTTCAAGATCGGGGAGGAACTCTCGGAACGCACCGACCATTATCTGCTGATGACCGCCACGCCCCACAAGGGGGACCCGGAAAATTTCCGGCTCTTTTTGACCCTCCTGGACCGGGACGTCTATGCCGACGTGAAAAGCCTGGAGGAGGCCATGCGCCGCCAGTCCGCGCCCTTTTATTTGCGCCGCACCAAGGAGGCGCTGGTGACCTTTCCCGGCGATGAGGGCACCGTCCGCCCGCTTTTCACCAACCGGGACGTGCGCACGGCGGCTTTCGAGCTGGACGGTGACGAATGGGAGTTCTACGACGCGCTCACCCGCTATGTGGAAGAGCAATCCATCAAGGCGTCCGCAGGTGATTCCCCCCAGGCCCGGGCCATCGGGTTCACCATGGCCATGCTGCAGCGGCGCCTGGCATCGAGCATCTACGCCGTGCGGCGAAGCCTGGAGCGCATGCGGAAAAAGCGGGAAAAGATCCTGGAGGACCCCGAAAAGTACCGCCGGGAGCAGATCGAGCGCCGGCTTCCCGAAGATTTCGACGATCTCACGGAGGAAGAGCAGAACGAAATCCGCGAAGAGCTGGAGGGGGTGGTGGCCTCCATCAACCCGGCGGACCTTCGGGAGGAGATCCTCCAGCTTAGCAAATTGATCGACCAGGCCCGCGCCCTGGAAGCCCGGGAGGTGGAGTCCAAGCTCAACAAGCTCCGGCAGGTCCTGAACGAACAGAAGATCTTCAGCGACCCGCACATGAAGCTCCTCATCTTCACCGAGCACAAGGACACGCTGGACTACCTGGCCGGCGACGGCCAGGACGGCCGCCCTCTGGGGAAACTCCTCGAGTGGGGCCTTTCGGTCACGCAGATCCACGGCGGTATGAAGATCGGCGACCGGGACACGCCCGGGACCCGCATCTGGGCCGAACGGGAGTTTCGCGAAAACGCCCAGGTGCTCGTGGCCACCGAAGCCGCCGGGGAAGGCATCAACCTGCAGTTCTGCTGGTTCATGATCAACTACGACATCCCCTGGAACCCCGTGCGCCTGGAGCAGCGCATGGGCCGCATCCACCGCTACGGCCAGACCCGGGACTGCCTCATCTTCAACTTCGTGGCGGTGAACACTCGGGAAGGCCGGGTGCTGCAAAAGCTCCTCCAGAGGCTCCAGGAAATCAAAAGCGAACTGGGCACCGACAAGGTCTTTGATGTGGTGGGCGAGGTCTTCCCGTCGAACCTGCTGGAAAAGCTCTTTCGAGACATGTACGCCAACAAGCTCAAAGAGCCGGACATCGAGGCGCGGATCATCCGGGACGTGAGCCCCGAGCGGTTCCGGGCCATTACGGAATCCACCCTGGAGGGCCTGGCCAAGAGAGAACTGAATCTCGGCGCCCTCATCGGCAAGTCGGCCGAAGCGAAAGAACGAAGGCTGGTCCCCGAGGTGATCGAGGATTTCTTCACCACCGCCGCTCCCATCGCAGGGATCCACCCCAAGAAGGAACGGACCAACCCTCATGTCTACCGCATCGGTCGGGTTCCCGGGCCGCTGGTCACCCTGGGAGAAGATCTGGAGCGCCGTTTCGGCCGTCTGGGAAAGAACTACCATCGCGTCACCTTCGACAAGGCCTTCCTGAATCACGACCCGACCCTGGAGTGGGTGACGCCCGGCCATCCGCTTTTCGAGGTGGTGCGCCGGGACGTGCGGGAACGGGTCGGAGAAGATCTGAAGCGGGGCGCCGTCTTTTTCGACCTGCACGCCCGGGATCCCTATCGCATCGACGTTTTCGCCGCGTCCATCAAGGACGGGCGGGGAAACACGCTCCACCGAAAGCTCTTCGCCGTCCGCACCGATCCGGACGGAACCCTGTCCATACGCCAGCCCACGCTCCTCCTGGAAGTCACGCCGGCACCCAAGGGAACGCGCCCTCCCGATGTACCGGGACTTCCCGACCGCGCCGCCGTGGAGCGGGAACTGGTGGCCCGGGCCCTGGTCCCCTTTCTCAACGAGGTTTCCCGGCAGCGAGCCAGGGAAAACCAGATCGTCCGCGAACACCTGGAGATTTCACTGAAAGAACTCATCCACCGCCAGAACCTGAAGCTGGCGGAACTTATGGAACGTCGTCAGTCGGGGGACACCAACCCCGGTCTTTCGGGCCTCATCGCCCAGGTCGAGCAGCACCTGGAGGACCTGAACCGCCGGCTGGAAACCCGCCGCAGCGAACTGGAGCAGGAACGCCACTGCACTATCGGGGACATCCAGCACCTGGGGCGGGCCTGGGTGCTCCCCCATCCGGACCGCGACAAGCCCGAGGTGAAACCCCTGGTTCGGGACGAGGAGATCGAGCGCATTGCGGTGCGCGAGGCCGTCCGCCACGAGGAGGCGCGCGGCTGGGTGGTGGAGAGCGTGGAGGCGGAAAACCGAGGCTTCGACCTCATCTCCAGAAAGCCCCATCCCCATGATCCCAAGACCTTCACCGAGGTGCGATTCATCGAGGTCAAGGGCCGGGCCGGTGTGGGGGAGGTAGCCCTTTCGTCCAACGAGTACAAGACGGCCCAGCGGCTCGGAGCCGACTATTGGCTCTACGTGGTTTACAACTGCGCCACCACGCCGCAGCTTCACACCATCCGGGATCCGGCCAAACTGGGCTGGAAACCGGTGATGCGCGTGGAGCACTATCATCTGGATGCCGAGGAAATTTTGTATAGTTCGGGATATTGGAGGGTATGAACATGGATGTGCAGAAGGCGAAGAGAGTACTGCAAGAGGCTGGATTCACGATCAGGCAAGAAAATCGACTTCCTAACAATACCGGTTACCAATTACGTCTTACTAGCGGACAGGTTGTAAATGTTTATGATAAGGGAACATTCAATGTACAAGGAAAAGATCCTGACCGAATAAAAAATATTTTGGAAAAGGCGTACACTGACGCTATCGAAATACAACAGCATGGAAATCATGTCTTTGTTGTCTATGGACATGATCAAAACGCACGCACTGAACTTGATGCCCTCTTACGCCGTTGGGGACTAGAACCGCTTTTCTTGGATGAGTTGCCGTCAGAAGGGCAGACGATAATTGAGAAGTTGGAAAAGTACACGTCGCAAGTTTTTTTCGCTGTAGTTCTAGCGACCCCTGACGATGAAGGATACCGCGCTGGCCACCAAGATGAAAAGAAGTACCGAACTAGGCAAAACGTGGTACTCGAATTAGGCATGCTACTTGCTGTTTTGGGTAGAAAAAGAGTCGCAATCCTTATCAAGGACCCCGAATCGATGGAGAGACCATCTGATATTCAGGGACTTATATACATTCCATTTAAGGATAGCGTTAACGATGCGCGTATACAGCTAGCAAAGGAACTTAATGCGCAGGGGTACCATATTGACGTAAGCAGGTTGTAATATGAACATTCCCTTAAATATGCCTCGTAGGCTTATAGAGGTCGACCTACCCATCAAGGAGATCTCGGCTCACGCGCGGCGGGAAAAATCCATCCGCCACGGCCACATTTCCACCCTGCACATCTGGTGGGCCAGGCGGCCGCTGGCGGCATGCCGTGCCGTGCTCTGCGCGGCGCTCTGGCCCGACCCGGCGGACCCGGCCTGCCCGCCCCGGTTCCGGGAAACGGCGGCCCAGGTGATGACCCGGTTCGCCCGGGCCGTTCGTCAGAGTTCGAAGCTGGCCGGACTGTGCGCCAACCATTGGTCGCGATGGAACCGCCTGGGGCAGGACGGTTTTTCCGGCCAAGAGCCGGAATCGTGGAAGGACCTTCGGGGCGCTTTGCTGGATTTTATCGCCGATTTCGCCAACTGGGACGCCTCCACGGTTCCGGAATTTCTCGATGCGGCGCGAATCCTCACCCAGGCGGCCCACGAGGCCCTGGGCGGCGCCCCCGGCACCCGCCCGCTGGTGGTGGATCCCTTCGCCGGAGGAGGCGCCATCCCGTTGGAGGCCCTCCGGATCGGGGCCGACGCCTTCGCTTCCGATCTCAACCCCGTGGCGGTGCTCCTGAACAAGGTGGTGCTGGAATACATTCCCAAGCACGGCAAGCGCCTTGCCGAGGAGGTGCGGCGCTGGGGCGCATGGATCAAAGAGCGGGCCGAGGAGGAGCTTGGCCGGTTTTACCCCAAGGATCCGGACGGCGCGGTTCCCATCGCCTACCTCTGGGCCCGGACGATCCGCTGCGAAGGGCCGGGCTGCGGCGCTGAAGTGCCTCTTATGCGTTCCCTTTGGCTTTCCAAGAAGAAGGGCCGGCAGGTGGGCCTTCGCCTCATCCCCCGCGGGGACGGAAGCGGCGTGGACGCGGAGATTGTCGAAGTTCCGACTGTTTCCCAAGGCAACCGTAGGGGCGGGGTTTACCCCCACCCGGAAGGAACGGTCCGGCGCGGGTCGGCCACCTGTCCGTGTTGCGGCTACACCACCCCGGTGGCCTCGGTCCGAAGCCAGCTCAAAGCCCGCCGGGGCGGGGCGGCCGACGCCAGGCTCATGGCGGTGGTCACCACCCGGCCCGGACAGCCTGGCCGGTTCTACCGCCTGCCCACTGATGAGGACTTTCGGGCTGCCCAATCGGCGGCTGAAGAACTTCGGCGCCGGGAAGCGGCCCACACCGGTCCGCTCAGCCTGGTACCGGAAGAGCCTACGCCTAACCCGGGAGGACATCGAGCCGTTTCGTCTGTTCAGCTATATGGACTAATCACTTGGGGGGATCTTTTCACCCCCCGGCAGGTCCTGGCCCTGACGACCCTGGTTCGGCTGGTGCGGGAGGCCGGCGAACGCTGCCGCGCCGAGTGCGATGCAGGGTTGGCGGAAGCGGTGACGGCGTGTTTGGGATTGGTGATTGATAAACAAGCAGATCTAGGGAATTCTTTATGCGCATGGGAACCATTCGCTGAGTGCCCCAGGCATCTCTTTGGCCGACAAGCAATCCCCATCGTTTGGGATTTCGCTGAGAGTGTTCCTGTGAGCGAGTCGAGTGGTGGATGGGCCCCATTGCTTGATGGCATGATCAGGTGTTTCCAGTCAGTGGGTTGCGATTGGCGAATCGGCCACGCCCAACCCGCCTCGGCCACGGCGCATCCTTTGCCCGACGATGCGGCCCAAGCTTTCGTCACCGACCCGCACTACTATGATGCGGTGCCTTACGCCGACCTCTCCGACTTTTTCTATGTCTGGCTCCGGCGCACTTTGAACAACGTCCAACCCATTCTATTGGGCGAGGCTACCACACCGAAAGAGGATCAAGCAGTCGTTTTGCACCCTGGTTCTGCCGAAGAAAGGGCCGAATTTGAACGCAAGATGCAGAAAGCCATGGAGGAAGGTCGCCGAGTGCTGGCCCCCGCTGGAGTCGGCCTTGTGGTCTTCGCCCACAAGTCCACCGCCGGCTGGGAATCAATGCTCCAAGCCATGGTGGATGCGGGCTGGATCATCACCGCCTCCTGGCCCGTCGACACCGAAATGGGAACTCGAATAAATGCGATGGGTACCGCTTCGCTCGCCTCCTCGGTCCACCTGGTGTGTCGCCCACGGGAAAATCCGGACGGCTCGGTTCGCCAAGACGCCATCGGCGACTGGCGGCAGGTGCTGCGGGAGCTTCCCCAGCGGATCCACGCGTGGCTTCCGCGGCTGGCGTCCGAGGGCGTGGTGGGTGCCGACGCCGTCTTTTCCTGCCTTGGCCCGGCCCTGGAGATCTTTTCCCGTTACTCGAGGGTGGAAAAGGCCAGCGGGGAGGTGGTGACCCTGCGGGAATATCTGGAACAGGTGTGGGCCGCGGTGGCGAGGGAGGCTCTGGCCATGATCTTCGACGATCCCGATACCGCCGGGCTGGAAGAAGACGCCAGGCTCACCGCCATGTGGCTCTGGACCCTTTCCACCGGCGCCAACGGGAACGGCACCGCCAAGGCGCTGGATGATGAAGACTCCGAAGAGGAGGAAGAAGACAGCGGGACGTCCAGGTCCGCCGGCTTCACCCTGGAGTTCGATGCGGCCAGAAAGATCGCCCAGGGCCTGGGGGCACACCTGGAGGACTTGGGCCGGATGGTGGAGATCAAAAAAGACAAGGCCCGGCTTCTTTCCGTGGGCGAGCGGACCCGGCACCTTTTTGGCAAGGTCGAAGGCCCGAAGCCGGCGCGCCGCCAACCCAAGGGGAAACAGCTCAACCTTTTCGAACAGCTCCAGGCGGCCGAAAAGGAGGCGGACTGGGGAAGGCTGGGAACGCCCCCGGTCGGCGGCACGGTGCTGGACCGGGTGCACCAGGCCATGATCCTTTTCGGCGCCGGTCGGACCGACGCCCTGAAGCGGTTCCTGGTCGAAGAAGGCGCGGGCCGGGACACCCGCTTCTGGAAGCTGGCCCAGGCCCTTTCGGCGCTCTATCCCGCCGGCACCGAGGAAAAGCGCTGGGTGGACGGCGTCCTGGCGCGGAAGAAGGGCTTGGGATTCTAGGCGGCGGTTTTCGGAGGGGATGAACCCCGTCCCGACGGGGTGGGATCACAACCGGAGTCTTCCGTAGGGGCGGGCTTTACGCCCGCCCGTTGGATGCGCCTCGTTGGGTTGCTTCACCCGGGAATGGTTTATGTGGGCGGGGATGAACCCCGCCCCTACAAGGGCGGAATTGAGACCGGCGGGGGCGAAGTATGAACCCCGTCGCGACGTGGGTGGAATTGCAATCGCGGGGTGGCCGGGGAGGCGTGCCGTCGCGACGTGATCTGAGGCGAAGCGAGATTCAATAGAGAACAACGGAGACTCTGCCATGAGATTGAAACCCTGGTACAAGGTGATCACCCCGAGGGAAGACCTGCGCGATGGGCGCCCGCTGGATGCCTCCGAGTTCGCGGTGCACCTGGACCAGGTGCGTGACGGTCGGGCCCCGGCCGTCTACCAGAACCCCAGGGAATTTTTCGAGCGGACCTACCTGACCCAAAACCTTTCGGCGCTGGCCGTGGAAGTGATCCGCAGGCTCAGCGGCATCAAGGTGGAGACCTCGCCCGTTTTCAACATGACGACCCAGTTCGGCGGGGGTAAGACCCACGCCCTGACCCTGCTCTATCACCTGGCGAGGGGCGGGGCCTCGGCGGCCGAATGGAAAGGGGTGCCCCTACTGCTTTCCGATGCGGGGATCACCAAAGTCCCGGAGGCAGCCGTGGCGGTCTTCGTGGGAACCGAGTTCGACGCCATCACGGGGCGCGGCGGCACGGACGGCACGCCCCATAGGAAAACCCCCTGGGGTGAAATCGCCTGGCAGCTTGGAGGCCCGGAGGGATTTTCCGTGGTGGCCGAGCACGACGAGCAGCTCACCTCGCCCGGAGGGGACGTCATTTCCAAGATGCTCCCGGCGGACCGGCCGGTGCTGATCCTGTTGGACGAGTTGATGAACTTCGTCAGCCGCAGCC
The DNA here is from genome assembly GCF_900129305.1 of Desulfacinum infernum DSM 9756. Classification (GTDB taxonomy): domain Bacteria; phylum Desulfobacterota; class Syntrophobacteria; order Syntrophobacterales; family DSM-9756; genus Desulfacinum; species Desulfacinum infernum. The sequence continues at coordinate 32,552 of NZ_FQVB01000010.1, forward strand.
GCAAGAGCGGACTGGCCGCCCAGCTCTACAACTTTTTGCAGAACCTTTCCGAAGCGGCCCGCTCCCGCGACAACGTGGTGCTGGCGGTGTCCATTCCCGCCTCGGAGTTGGAGATGACGGCCGAAGATCAGTCGGACCACGAACGGCTGAAGAAGCTCCTGGACCGGCTGGGCAAGGCGGTCATCCTGTCGGCCGAAGCGGAGACATCGGAAATCATCCGACGCCGCCTTTTCGAATGGTACGGGTTGCCGGACGAGGCGAGAAAGACGGTGGCCGCCTATGCGGACTGGATGGTACAGCACCGCACGCAGCTTCCCAATTGGTTTCCCGTGGACAACGCCCGAGAAGAGCTTGCCGCCTGCTATCCCTTCCATCCGTCGGTGCTTTCGGTTTTTGAACGCAAGTGGCAGGCGCTGCCGCGCTTCCAGCAGACCCGCGGCATCCTGCGGCTGCTGGCGCTCTGGGTTTCGCGGGCCTACATGGACGGGTACAAGGGAGCTCACAAGGACCCGCTCATCACACTGGGAACGGCGCCGCTGGAGGACCCCATGTTCCGTGCCGCGGTGTTCGAGCAGCTCGGGGAGTCGCGCCTGGAGGCCGCCGTCACCACCGACATCGCCGGAAAGGCCCATGCTCATGCCGTCCGTTTGGACAAGGAGGCCACGGCCGAAGTGAAAAAGGCGCGACTTCACAGGAAGGTGGCCACCACGATCTTTTTCGAGTCCAACGGGGGACAGCAGCGGGGTGAAGCGACGCTTCCCGAGTTGCGTCTGGCGGTGTCCGAGCCGGACCTGGACATCGGCAACATCGAGCAGTGTCTCGAGGCGCTGACCGACACCTGCTATTATCTATCCGCGGAGAAAAACCGGTACCGATTCAGCTTCCAGCCGAACCTGAACAAGCTCCTGGCCGACCGGCGGGCCACCGTGTCCGGTGAAGCAATCCGCGACCGTGTGAGGGCGGAAATCCAGAAGGTGTTCGCCGCCGGAAAGCAGATGGAACGGATTTTCTTTCCCGAACGAACCAACCAGGTGCCGGACCGCCCGGCGCTCACCTTCGTGGTGCTGGCCCCCGAAAACGACGCCGGGGATCCCGGCACGATGCGGTTCATGGAAGAGATGGCCAAGGAGGCGGGCACATCCTCACGGACCTACAAGAGCGCCCTGGTGTGGTGCGTGGCCGAGTCCGGGACGGTGCTTTCCGAGGAAGCCCGGAAGGTTCTGGCATGGGAGGCCATCCAGTCGGAGGCCGCCGATCTCAAGCTGGACACCACCCAGCTTCGCCAGTTGGACGAGAACCTGAAGCGGGCCCGCAGGGACCTGCACGAAGCGGTCTGGCGGACCTACAAGAACGTGTACCTTTTGGAGGAAGGCAACACCCTTCGAAAAATCGATCTGGGACTGGTCCACTCCAGCGCCGCCGATTCCCTCCCCGCTCTGATCCTCGGGCGGCTCGTCCAGGAAGACCTGGTGACAAATAACGTGAGTCCCAACCTCCTGATACGCAACTGGCCGCCGGCGCTGCCCGAATGGAGCACTAAAAGCGTTCGGGACGCCTTCTTTGCTTCCCCCAAGTTTCCCCGCCTTCTAACGGCCGATGCGGTCAGGAAGACCATCTCGCGAGGGGTGGAGGAGGGCTTTTTTGCTTGCGTCACTAAGGCGGCGGACGGCACCTACGAGAGTTTCCGCTACAAGGAACCGCTGGCGGAATCCGATGTGGAGATCTCCGGCGATGTGTACCTGATCCCCAAGGAAGCCGCCGAAGCCTATCTAGAAAGCCGGAAGACTCCGCAGCCCGTCCCCGAGCCGACGCGGGACGAAGAGAAGGGAGGCCGCCCTTACGTCGCCCCTACATCTCCCGGGCCACTTCCCTCGGCGGAACCGAAGGCGGGGGCGCTGAGCACAGACGCCCCGGAGGTGCGGGGCGGTTTTCGATGGAGCGGGGAGGTCCCGGCCCAGAAGTGGATGAATTTCTACACCAAGGTTCTTTCGCGTTTCGTCACAACCCCGGGATTGAAGATCACGGTCACGGCGAAAGTTTCTCCGGATTCGGGAGTTACGGAATCCACGCTGCGGGACCTAAAGGTCGCCCTGCGCGAACTGGGCCTAAACGAGGAAATTGAAGAAATCCCTACGGACAGGGATTAGCGATTCGTGGATGTCCGCTTGCCAATCTGCCAGCCGCTCACTCGCTCTGCCGTATCACATGGGGAGGCGAACAAGCCCTTGAACACTCGGAGACGACGATGGCGGAGCAAGCGGAAGGAAGATGGAGCCCAGGTGGAAAGAGTCACAACATTAGGCACTTTTCTCTTGACTTCCGGCAACAGAATGACGATCAATAAAATGAAAATTGAACAGCGTATCCAAAGCCGGTGGGCCGGCAGATGTAGAGTGGAAACCCGCTGCTACCCGATTATTCGGGACCTGTGGCGGGTTTCCTATTTTCGGGGAGACCATTATGCAAGTTGCCTTTCTGATCGACGGCGGGTTTTATGAGAAAAAGTTTGAGGGGATTGTTGGTCGCCCACCGGAGGCACCCGAAGTCCGGACAACCTGCGATGCATCCCTGGGTTGGGACGATCTCCGAGGGGACAGTTTGTTCCGTATCTATTATTATGATTGTTTCCCGTTTGATGGGACGGCCAGAAATCCAATCTCGGGAGAAAAAAAGGACTTCACCACTACATCGATCTACAAGAGAAAAAACGCCTATCTTCGCAATTTGAAGTTGCAACCCCGGGTCGCCTTTCGTTCTGGTTCGCTGTCAAACGATGGATGGAAAATCCCGTCCAGAAACCTCAAAAGGATTATCAAGAAGCTGGAAGAAGGCAAGAAGTTGTCAGCGGACGATCTGGTGATCAACCTCAGGCAAAAGAAGGTCGATATCAAGATCGGCCTGGATATCGCTTGGCTGTCAAGCAAGCGTATCGTGGAAAAAATCGTTCTTGTAACGGGCGATTCCGACCTCGTGCCCGCAATGAAGTTTGCAAGGCGTGAGGGAATAATGGTTTATCTTCTACACTTCGATCATCACGTGAAAGAAGAGCTGAAAGAACATTGTGATGGGATTATCAAGTTGGACCTAAAGCAGATTCTTTGAGGAGAAAACTGGCAAACCCGATGGCGACCTCCGCCAAAATAAGATCCGTCCTAGCCCGAGCTACTTTTTCATCGGGTTTCATTATCACCGTGCTATTAGCGGGCGGGGATGAACCCCGCCCCTACCCGCGGGGCCAGTGCGCTCTTGCAGGGTCGGTCGGGCTTGCGGCCGCCCTTGAAGACCGCACGATGAGAAAGAATCGCCCATTTCGGTCCGTAGCAGAAGAGGCCGAGAATCGGGAGTTTGCCTTTCGCATCGAGTTCGTCCAAGTGGATGAGGCAATGAGGCACTCCGCCCTGTATGCGTTGCTTTCAGATAACCTTCGATGCCCCTTCTCCCTGTGGACATCGTGGAATTTCCGCAATACCGGCCATCGGCAATCGCACAAGACGAGTCCAAGAGCGCCTGTTTGGTATCCGTGTGGTATCCCCGGATACACGAAGGGGTCAGGCCATACGGCCTGACCCCTTTCTGTTCTGGAGCCGGCGATGGGATTCGAACCCGCGACCTGCTGATTACGAATCAGCTGCTCTACCCCTGAGCTACGCCGGCTCAACGGACGTGGGCGCTTATATCATGTGGATTTTCGGAGAGTCAACCCGTTTGTGGCCCGCCCGAAGGGGCCGGTCTTGGATGAAAACCCGTCGCCGGCGGCACCTTCCCCGGGGCGGCGTTTGGGCACGGATCCCACGCCCTTCCGGGCAATCCCCCCCCGACCCCCCTTTGGAAAAGGGGGGGAGAAGCCCTTCCAAGAGGAATTTGAAGGGAGGGCAGGTTTCTGACCCGTTCCGGGCAGAAAGCCGTTTTCGGGAACGACCCGACGAGGGCGTCTTCCGGGCCACCCACCACCCATCACCCGTCACTCATTACCCATTACTCATCACTCGTCACTCGTCACTCCCGACGAATCACGGTTCACGGCTCACGGATCACGGTTTACGGTTCACGGCCTACGGCCGAAACGCCGTGCACTTCATCTCCAGCTGGGCGCCCCGGGGAAGCGCGCTCACTTCCACCACGGCCCGGGCGGGCTTGTGGTCCCCGAAAAAGTCCGCGTAGAGCTGATTGAAGACCTGGAAATTTTTCAGGTCCGTCAAGAAGACGTCCGCGGCCACCACGTCCGAAAGGCCGCATCCGGCCGCTTCCAGCACCGCCTTCACGTTGGCCAGCACCTGCCGGGCCTGGGTCTCGAAATCGTCTCCCGCCATCTCCCCCGTTTCGGGCACCAGCGGAATCTGGCCGCTCACATACACCCACGGGCCCGCCTGCACCGCCTGGGAATAAGGGCCGATGGCCGCCGGGGCCTTTTCCGTCTGCACGAATTTCAACGCCATCTCGGTTCTCCTTTCTTCGGGTGTTCTGGGCACGTCCCCTCATAGCACCGGAAAAGGCGGTTGCCAAGCGGCCGTGGAGGCTTTATGATGCCTTCGTCGTTTTGTTGAAATCTCCATAGGTTGGACCGGTCGAACAGAGACTTCGAGGCGGCGGTGGCACTTCCCCCCATCACCAAGATCCTCATGTACAGCCACGACACCTTCGGGCTGGGCCACATCCGGCGCACGCTGGCCATCGCCCGCAGCCTCCGCAAGGCCCCCGGCACGGTCCTGATCCTCACCGGATCCCCCCTGGTGGGCCGCTTCAACATCCCGCGCCGCGTGGACTTCGTGCGCATCCCGGGCATGATCAAGGTCACCAACGAGCAGTACCTGCCCCTTTCCATGAAGCTCGAGGCCACCCAGGTGCTGGAGATCCGAAAGAGCATCATCCTGAGCACCGCCCAGGCCTTTGGGCCGGACTTCTTCGTGGTGGACAAGGCCCCGCTGGGCCTCAAGCGGGAAGTGGTGGACACCCTCCTTTGGATCAAGGAATCGCACCCCCAGTGCCGTTCCATCCTGGGGCTTCGAGACATCATGGACAGCGCCTCGTCCACCATCGAAGACTGGGAATCCAAGGGCATCTACGAAGCCATGGAATCCCTCTACGACGAGATCTGGGTGTACGGCCACCGGGATTTTTACGACCCGGTCAAAGAGTACGGGATTCCCGACACCGTGGCCCGGAAAGTCACCTTCACCGGATACATCCCTCGACACGTTCCCACGGAGGCGGACGTAGCGGCCGTCCGAAAGGAGTTGGACCTGGCGGGTCACCACAAGATGGTGCTCATGACCACCGGCGGCGGCGGAGACGGCTATCCGGTGGTGAACACCTTCCTCAAGGCCTTCGAAACCCACACCGTGCCCGACGGCATGCGCGCCGTGATCGTCACAGGACCCTTTCTTTCGGCCGGCCTCTACAAGGACGTCAAGAGGCGCTGCGAGGCCATCGGCTTTACGGTCCTGCGCTTCCACCGGTTCATGGAGGGACTCATCGGGGCCGCCGACGTGGTGGTGAGCATGGGCGGCTACAACACGGTCTGTGAGATCATCAGCCAGCGCAAGCCCTTCCTCATCATTCCGCGGACCGTCCCCCGCGAGGAGCAGCTCATCCGCGCCCAGGTGCTTTGCTCCAAGGGCTACTGCGAATACCTCCACCCGGACCAGCTCACCCCCGAGGCGGTCTTCCAAAAGGTGGTGCACCTTCTGAACAACGGCCGGGAAATGTCCCGACGCGCGGAACATTTTCCCTTCACCGCCCTGGACGTGATCCGCCAGCGGGTTCTTCAAAACAGGAAGGAGGCGGTCCGGTGAAGGAGGCGAGAAGCGCGGCGCTTCCGGCCCGGCAGGCCGCTGAACGTCCCCGGGCGGACTCGGCCGCGCCCGGCAGGACCGGCGTTCTGGGCATGATCCTCAAGGGATACCCGCGCATCTCGGAAAGCTTCATCAGCACGGAAATCCTGCTCCTGGAATCCCTGGGCGTCCCCATTCAGATCTTTTCCCTCCGCCAACCCCGGGAATCCTTCACGCACCGGAGCGTCCAAAAGATCAAGGCTCCGGTGACCTACATGCCCGAATACGTGCTACCCCACTTCCGGACGCTCATGACCAGCAACCTTCAGCTGTGGCGGCGCCTGGGCGCGCGGTACGCGCGCTGCCTGGCCGGGGCGATCGCACGGGCGGCGGAACGAAAAAAGACGGCCACCCTGCGCCATTTCCTTCAGGCGGGGCACCTGAGCCGGCTGCGGCTTCTGGACGGGACGGTCACGCACCTGCACGCCCATTTTTGTCACACGCCCACGTCGGTGGCCCTTTTCGCCTCGGAACTCACGGGCCTTCCCTTCAGCTTCACCGCCCACGCCAAAGACATCTACACCTCCGAGCCGGAACAGCTCCGCCGGAAGATCCACCGGGCCCGGTTCGTGGTGACTTGCACCCGATACAACGCCGATTATCTCCGGCGGATCGCGGGCCGGCCGGTGCCCATCCACACCATCTACCACGGGATCGATCTGGACTTTTTCGACTTCGGAACGGACCCGCCCCCGGCGCCCCCCTATCGGCTCCTTTCCGTGGGGCGCATGGTGCCCAAGAAGGGCTACGACGATCTTTTGGCCGCCCTCCGAATCCTGGCCGACGAAGGGCTGGACTTCACCCTGGACCACATCGGATCCGGGGACGAAAAGGAAAAGATCGAGGCCCTGTGCCGCCGGCTGGGACTGGACCACCGGGTGCGCTTCCGGGGGACTCTGCCCCACGAACAGGTGATCGGCTACTACCGCCGGTCCCACGCCTTCGTGCTGGCATGCAAGGTGGCCCGGGACGGCGACCGGGACGGCATCCCCAACGTGCTGGTGGAAGCCATGGCCGTGGGTCTTCCCGTCATCTCCACCCGCGTTTCGGCCATCCCCGAACTGGTGGAAGACGGCGTGACCGGCACCCTGGTGGACCCGGGAAACCCCGGCCGGATGGCAAGGGCCATCCGCAAGGTGCTCACGGCCGCCGACGGCACGGCGGCCCAGGTCCGGGCGGCCCGGCGCAAGGTGGAAGCCGATTTCGACAACCGCCGCTGCGTCCAAAGACTTTACGAACTCTTTCGCCAGGCCCTCGCCCAGCCGTGAAGATCGCCTTCTACTGCCCCAACAAGCCTCTGGGCCATCCCGAACCGTCGGGGGACCGGACCATCGCCCGTGGCATCTTCGAGGCCCTGAACCGTCTGGGCCATGAGTGCCGGGAGGCGGCGGTCTTTCGCGCCCGCTGGTTCTGGAGACGGCCGAAAGGCTGGCTGCGGGCCGCCCGCGCGCTGACGGAGGCCTTTCGGCTGTGCCGCGCCTGGCGGCCCGACCTGTGGCTCACCTACCACACCTACTACAAGGCCCCGGACGTGATCGGACCCTGGCTGAGCCGCCATTTGGGAATCCCCTACGTTCTGTTCCAGCCCATGTACAGCACCAAGAGGCGCCGCGATCCCCGAACGCGCCCGGGGTTCCATCTCAACCGGGCCGCTCTTCTCGCCTGCCGGCACGCCGTCACCAACAACCGAAACGACGTGGCGGCCTTGCTAAGGATCCTTCCCTCCCGGGCCGTGAGCCTGATCCCGCCGGGGATCTTTCCGGAAGAGTTCCCAAGGGACGAGGCGGCGGGCCTGGAAGTGCGCCGGGCCTTTGGCCTCACCGAAGCGGATACGGTGCTCATCACCGTGGCCCGGTTCCGCCCCGGGGTCAAATGGGAAAGCCTCCGGTTTCTCCTGGAAGCGCTCGCCCGGGAGCCGCTCAAGCGCGAGGACTTCCGCCTCCTCATCGCGGGCGACGGCCCGCTGGAAGACCGGGTGCGGGATGCGGCCGAGCGGAGTCTTTCGTCCCGGGCGATCCTCACCGGCCGCGTGGAACGATCCGATCTCCACAGGTATCTCAGCGCCGCGGATCTGTTCGTCTTTCCGGGGATCGGGGAATCCCTGGGCATGGTGTACCTGGAAGCCCAGGCCTGCGGCCTTCCGGTGGTGGCCCTTCGGCAGGGCGGCGTGGACCAGGTGGTGGAAGACGGCGTGACGGGTTTTCTGGTTCCCGACCCCGATCCGGACGCCTTCGCCCGGGCCGTGGCCCGGCTTCTCGCGGATCGCCGCCTGCGACTCGGCATGGGCCGACAGGCGAGCCGATTTGTCCAAACCCGAAGGAACCTCCACCGAAACTACCGGTACCTGAGCCGATTGCTGGAAGCCGTTGCGGGCGGCAAAACCTGACGATCCCGGAGAGGCTCGCCGGCGACCCGAATGGCGGCCAAGGCCGCTCCTACAAGGCAAAAGACGGATTCGCGTCCATTCGCGGTTCTCTTTCACACAAACCCCCGTCACGGGCGGCCCGTGACAACGAGGGATGAAACGCACCTTCGGGAAGCAGCCCCCTGATAGGGGCGAATGATCATTCGCCCCTACAGGCCGTGCACACGAATGCAACGAGGTCGCGTTCCATATAAGCTGAGAGGGCGGGGGCTTTCACCATCCCCGTGGAGGCGTCGGCCGTTGATCCGGAGGATCCGTCGTGTTATGGGCAAACACCTAAACTGAGCGATTTTTTCTTCGGGTGTCTTTTACACCGCGTGATTAGCGGGCGGGGATAAACCCCGCCCCTACCCAATGGATCCGTGCCCTTTTGTAGGGGCGGGCTTTACGCCCGCCCTTCAGAACCTGTCCATGAGAAAGAATCGTCCAATTCAGGGAACAGTGAAATCTCTTGAGGCAGGGAAGCGGAAACGATGAAGATCGCCGTCCTTTCGGACATTCACGGCAATCTGGAGGCCTTCACCAGCGTGCTGGACGACCTGGCCTCCACGGCTCCCGACCGGGTGGTCTGCCTGGGCGATGCCATCGGCTACGGTCCCGATCCGGAAGAGGTGGTGAGGATCCTTTCCCGCAAAGGGATTCCCACCCTCCTGGGAAACCATGAGCTGGCGGCCATCCGCCCGGAATACCTGGACTGGTTTAACCCGTCGGCCCGGTGCTCCCTGGAACGAACCCTGGAACTCCTTTCCCCCGAAGTCCTGGACGTCCTGCGCACCTGGCCTTCCGTGCTGGAAGTGGAAGGCGCCCTGTGCGTCCACGGCTGCCCGCCCGATTCCATTACGCGCTATCTGTTCGAAGTGGCGGCGGAGGAGTTTCCGAAGCTCTTCGGGTCCTACCCGCACAGGCTCTGTTTCGTGGGGCACACCCATGCCCTGCGCTGGATCTCCTGGGACGGCGCCACCTTAGAAAAGGGGCCTTTCGGCCGTCGCCCCCTGAAGCTCCAGGCCCACAGGCGATATATCCTCAACGTGGGCAGTGTGGGACAGCCGCGGGACGGGGACAACCGGGCCAAATACGTCTTGTGGGACACGGAATCGGACACGGTCCGGGTCCGATGCGTCCCTTACGACATCGCCGCCACGGCGGAAAAGATCCTGGCGCTGGGATTTCCCCGCATCAACGCCGACCGTCTGTGGTGACAGGGCTCTCCCGGCCGGCCCGGCGTGCGGGGACAAACCCCGCCCCTACGCGAAACGTTCCTTACCGGGAGGACTTTTCGCTCCCCGTTCAAAACGGGATCAACCCGGCGGGATTCCGCAATTCCCCGCAGGCTCCAGCCTTCCGTCTCGAGGGAATGACGAAGTCGGGAAGGCTCTTTGGGCAGACGACCTTGAGATAACACGCGAGGATCGATGCGCAGGATCGACGGATACACGGTGCTGGGAGGGCTGGGTCGGGGCGGCATGAGCCGGATCTTCCGCGTTCGGGAAGAACCGTCCGGCCGCATTCGGGCTCTTAAGATCCTGGAACCCCATCCCCTGCTGCTCAAGACCACCGGGGAGGAAGCCGTTCGGCGGCTCTTCGCACAGGAAGCGGAGGTGATGAAGTCCGTCCGGCACCCCCACGTGGCCACCGTGGTGGACTCCGGGGAACACCAGGGACGGCCCTACCTGGTCATGGAGTATTTCTGCCACAGCCTGGCGGACCGCATCGGGGAGACGCCGATCCTGGAAGAACCCACCCGGCCTCTGCCCGCCGGGGAGTGCTTCCGGGTGGTGCGGCAAATCCTCTCCGGCCTGGGAGCCCTCCATCGGGCCGGGATCATCCACCGGGACATCAAGCCGGCCAACATTCTTTTGACGGATCGGGGAGACGCCAAGATCATCGACTTCGGCCTTTCCAAGATCCCCGGACGTCCCGTCTCCCTGCGGCCCCAGGTGATCGTGGGAACTCCCTATTATGCGGCCCCCGAACAGGAAAGGGACGCGGAGGCGGCCGACCAGGCGTCGGACCTTTACGCGGTGGGCGTTCTCCTTCACAGGATCCTCACAGGGAAGGTGCCCGAGGACCTTTCCTTTCACCAGCTGCCCCTTCCCTTCGACACAACTCCCTGGCAGGCGTTTTTCCGCAAAGCCTGCCACCCCGACCCCTCCCGGCGGCACCCGGACGCCGACGCCATGCTTCGGGATCTGGAAGCGCTTCAAAGCGGTTTCCTCCGGGAGTTGGATGCGGTGTGCCGGTTGTGGCACGAGGCCGCCCCCCGAGCGCTCGGCACGGCCGGTCTCCGGAAGATCCCCGTCAAGGTGCGATTCAGGGAGGCAAGGCGCTTCTTCCGCCTGGATCCGCTGTGGCGGCCGGAACGGGAACCGGCCGACGACCTGATGGTGGACGGCGAAACCGTATGGGACCGGGCCACCGGGCTGGTGTGGCAGCGGGCCGGATCCGCGGAACCGCTTCCCTGGGATGCCCACAAGGATTACATCGCGCACCTGAACGACTCCGCCCGGGCCGGCCGCACCGACTGGCGGCTTCCCACGGTGGACGAGCTGTGCAGTCTGCTCAAGCGGCCCCGGTACCCGGACACGTACTGCCTGGAACCCGTCTTCGACAGGCGATGCCGGTTTCTTTGGAGTGCGGACCGGTGTTCGTTCCGTTCGGCCTGGTACGTGGACACGGATCTGGGTTATGTTTGGCGGCAGGATTTTTCGTGCCTCTTTCACGTGCGCGCCGTGGCGGGCGGAAACGGCAAGAGGCCCAAACCGAACGATTCTTTTGTCGGATTGTCATATCACCGCGGGATGAGCGGGCGGGGATAAACCCCGCCCCTACCCAACGGGTTCGTGTCTTTTCGATAGGTGCGGGCTATACGCCCGCCTGCGCAAATCGCACGGCGGGAATGAATCGCCCAATTGACGAAAGAAAAAGGAGAGGACCGTGAGGTGGGTGGAAAGGCTGCGCATCTTCCTCTTTGAAGGAGAACGGACCCTCAGCTCGTCCTACAAGGAAAAGGCGGCCTACGTGGCCCGCCTTCTCTACCTGACGGTCTGGAAGTTCAACCGGGACTTCTGCTTCGACCGGGCGGCCAGCTTGGCCTTCGCCACCATCATCTCGCTCATTCCCCTGGCCGTGCTTTTCGTGAGTTTCGTGGGCCTGCTGGGCGGCGGCGAGGAAATCATCAAGTACGTCCAGGACAAGGTCTTTCCGGTGGTGGCCCCGGAGTTCCAGGACGAACTGGTGGGATGGCTGGAAAAGTACATCTCCCCCACGGCCTTCCGGGCGGGGCCGGCGGGGATCATCAATCTGGCCGCCGTGGTGGGCCTGGTCATGGCGGCCCTGAACATCCTGATCACGGCCGAACGGGTTTTCAACCACATCTGGAGGGCCAAGGGAACCCGGCACTATTTCCAGAAGGTGACCGCCTTCTGGGTCCTGCTCACCTCCAGCCCCTTTCTCATTCTGGCCTCCATCTGGGTGGGAAACGTGATCGCACCCAAAGGAGGCGCCGTGGAAAACTTCCTCAACACCCACTGGTGGGCCGGGGCCGCCTACCGGGGCCTGGCGCCGCTGCTGGTGGAAGCCACCTGTTTTTCTCTCATCTATCTCTTTTTGCCTTCCACCCGGGTGCAGATGCGAAGCGCCGTGGCGGCGGGTCTCAGCGCCGCCGTCCTCTGGGAACTCTCCAAGCGGGCCTTCTACCTCTACGTGGCCCGGGCCGTCACGGTCACCAATTTCTACAAACAACTGGCCACGGTGCCCCTCTTCTTTCTCTGGCTCTTCCTCACGTGGATCATCCTGCTCTGGGGCGGCCAGCTGGCCTATGCCCTTCAGAATTTCAAGACCCTTTCGAGGCTCCAGGAAAAGGGCCTCACCGGCCACAAGTATTCCCTGCCCTTCCTGGGACTCACCCTGCTCTTTTCCATCCACGAAGCCTTCGTGAAAGGCCAGGATCCCCCGGCGCTGGAGGATCTGGCGGACCGCCTGGAAATTCCCATGGAGGAATTGGAGGATCTGGCCACGACCTTTTGCGAACAGGGCATCCTCATGGAGGACGCCGGCCGGCCCGGACGGTACGGTTTGAAGAGGCACCCGGCGACCGTTTCCATCGAGGAGGTGGTCCGCCGCCTTTTCGAAAAGGAATTTCCGGCGGAGGCTCAGCGGTTCGCCCCCCATGCCGAAACCCGGCCCGCGGAAGAGAAGCTGAAGGGAGCCCCCGTCACGACCGCCGACGCCCTGTTTCGCCGGGCCTACGGCCAGCTCATGAAGGTCTTCGCCGGTAAGACCCTGGAGGAGGCCCTGTGCCGGCTGGGAACCTCAGGGGCGGAGCCGTCCGGCGGAAGCGACGATTCCCCGGCGAAGACCCCCGATCCAGCCTCCGCAGACCTTCGACGCTGAGAATCACCGCTTTTCCCGTAACGCCGCCCTTCAGGGCTTCGGAAGCCCGCCCGAACGCCGGACAGGCCGTCGGGTGCTGCCTGTCCTTTCATGGGGTGACGTGGACCCCTTCCCGCACGGGCTCCTTGAGGAGACTGTCTGAAAACGCCGGAGATGGCCGCTTTTTTCGTAGCGCAGCCCTTTAGGGCTGCGGAGGAATCCGCGAACTTCGGGCAGACTTTCGAGTATTCCTTATGACTTCATGGGGTTACGATAAACCCTTACCGCGGGGCTGAAGCCCCGCGGCTACGAAGGCAACCCAAATCTCCGGCATCTTGAGCCGGAGAGCCATTGTCGGACAAGCTCCTTGAGGGGGGAAATTCCTTCCGGTTCCTTTTGAACGGCACCGGCCGAAGGCCGCAGCGGAAGTCAAACTCCTTGCCCTTTTCCGAGATTTCCGGGTAACCTGAACGCCCAAGAAGCACGAATGAACGCCAATGGAGGGGAGTGGAAATCGATCGATTCATGGGCTTTCACACTTTCCAAAACCCTGAAGGAATCCATGACGCCGACCTCATCGCCCTGAACGGTGAGACGCTGGACCGCTCCACGTGGTTCCAGCGGTGCCGCCGGGTGGTGTTGAAGGTCGGAAGTGCCGTTCTGACGGGATCCCGCGGCCTCGACCGGGTCATGATCCACCGGCTGAGCGACCAGGTGGCGGAGCTTCGCCAGCGCGGCCATGAGGTGGTCATCGTCTCCTCGGGGGCCGTGGCGTCCGGGATGCGCAAGGTGGGCCTCAAGGAACGCCCCCGCACCATCCCCCAGAAACAGGCCACGGCCGCCATCGGCCAGACGTTCCTCATGCACGCCTGGGAAGAGGCCTTCGACAAGTTCGAAATCCTCACGGCCCAGATCCTTCTGACCAACGAGGATCTGGCCCACCGCCACCGGTACCTCAACGCCCGAAACACCCTGGAAACCCTCCTGGACTGGAAGATCATCCCCATCATCAACGAAAACGACACGGTGGCGGTGGAGGAGATCAAGTTCGGGGACAACGACCAGCTCTCGGCTCTCATCGCGGGCCTGGTGGGGGCCGACATCGTGGTGAACCTCACCGACACCCAGGGCCTGTACGACTGCGATCCCCGCACCCACGCCGATGCCTGCCTCATCCGGGTGGTGCGCGGCTTCAGCCCCAAGGTGCTCGCCTGCGCCACGCCCCAGCCCGGGTCCGTGGGCACCGGCGGCATGTGGAGCAAGGTGAACGCCGCCAAGAAATGCCTGGCGTCGGGCATCCCCATGGTCATCGCGCCGGGCCGGGAAAAGGACGTGCTCCTTCGCCTCTTCGAAGGGGAGGTCCTGGGGACCCTCTTTCTTCCCAAGGAACGGCTCTACCACGGCAAGAAGGTGTGGCTGGCCAACCTCCCCAAGCCGGCGGGCGACCTGGTGCTGGACCCGGGGGCGGTGCGGGCCCTGCAAAAGTCCGGAAAGTCGCTGCTTCCCATCGGCATCCGCGAAGTGCGCGGATCCTTCGGCGTGGGAGCCCCCGTTCGCTGCCTGGCCGAAGACGGCACCCTGGTGGGGGTGGGACTCACCAATTACAAGGCCTCCGAGATCGAAAAGATCAAAGGCCGGCACAGCCACGAAATCGAAGGGATCATCGGCTACAAGCATTCGGACGAGGTGATCCATCGGAACAACTTCGTCCTGGCGGAACCGGCGGAGATCCAGGATTAGGAGCCTGTCCGACAACGGCGGAGACGACCGGTTTTTCGTGTAGCGCAGCCCTTTAGGGCTGCGAAGGAGCCGCCGGGAGTCGGACAGGCCTCGGATAGCGGCTGTCACATGCCAGGCTTACGATGGCCCCTTCCCGCGGGGCGGAAGTCCCGCGGCTGCGAAGAGAGCGGAAATGCGTCGACCCACCAAAGGAAAGCGGGGATCTCGACGGTGGCGCTTGCTTCATGTAGGGGCGGTTCGCGAACCGTCCCTACGCAAACAACGGGGGCTGCGGGGGCGAATGATCCTTCGGCCCTCCAGCGGCCTTTGTCCCAATGGGAATGAGTGGCAGGTTCCAAAGGAGGAGACACGGTGGGAATTCGGGATGAGATGATCGCCATGGGAGAACGGGCCAAGGCGGCGGCCCACGAGATGGCCAAGGCGGACATGGAAACCAAGCGGATGTTCCTGGAACGGACCGCCGAGCGGATCCTGGATCAGAAGGACCGGATCGCGGCCGAAAACGCCAAGGACATCCAGGCGGCGGAATCCAAGGGGTTGCCCAAGGCCAAGGTGGATCGCCTTCGCCTGACCGACAAGGTGCTGGGGGAGATGACCGACGGACTCCGGCAGGTGGCGGCCCTTCCCGATCCCGTGGGCCAGATCACGGGCATGTGGACCCGCCCCAACGGCCTTCGGGTGGGCCGCATGCGCATCCCCCTGGGCGTGGTGGGCATCATCTACGAATCCCGGCCCAATGTGACCGTGGACGCCGCGGGGCTCTGCATCAAGGCCGGAAACGCCGTGATTCTCAGAGGCGGCTCCGAAGCCATCCATTCCAACCGATGCCTGGCCTCCATCCTCCAGGAAACCCTGAAAGAGACGGGCCTTCCGGAAGCGGCCGTGCAGGTGGTGGGCACCACGGACCGGGAGGCGGTCCTGGAGATGCTCAAGCTGGAAGAACACATTGACGTCATGATCCCCCGGGGCGGCGAGGAGCTCATCCGGTTCGTGGCGGAAAACGCCCGCATGCCCGTGCTCAAGCACTACAAGGGCGTCTGCCACATCTACGTGGACGAGGACGCCGATCCGGACATGGCGGAAAGGGTCTGCCTGAACGCCAAGGTCCAGCGGCCCGGCGTGTGCAACGCCATGGAGACGCTGCTGGTGCACCGGAAGATCGCCCCCACGTTTCTGCCCCGCATGGCCGAGGCCTTCCGCCGTGAGGGCGTGGAACTCAGGGGATGCCCCGCCACCCGGGACCTGGTGCCGGACTGCACGCCGGCCACGGAGGAGGACTGGGCCGCCGAGTACCTGGACCTCATCCTGGCGGTCCGGGTGGTGGAATCCATGGATGAGGCTATCCGGCACATCACCCGCTACGGCTCGGCCCACACGGAAGCCATCCTGACCGAGAACTTCGACCGGGCCATGCGCTTCGTCCAGGAGGTGCAGTCGAGTTTGGTGCTGGTGAACGCCTCCACCCGCTTCAACGACGGTTACCAGTTGGGGCTGGGCGCGGAGATCGGCATTTCCACGTCCCGCCTCCACGCCTTCGGCCCCATGGGGGTGGAAGAACTGACCACCACCAAGTTCATCGCCTTCGGCGCCGGGCAGTTGCGGACGTAAAGGCCATGCCGGACGAGGGACGGAATCGCATAGGGATCCTGGGCGGAACGTTCAACCCGGTCCACCTGGGCCATCTGCGGATGGCCGAAGAGGCCCTGGAGATCCTGTCCCTCCAAAGGTGCGTCTTCATCCCGGCCTGGGTCCCGCCCCACAAGCCCAACCAGAAGATCGTGGCCTTCGAACACCGCTGGCGGATGCTGGAAAGGGCCGTGGCCCCCCAGCCCCACTTCCGCCTTTCCGACGTGGAACGCCGCCTTCAGGGAAAATCCTATACGCTCATCACCCTGAAGACCCTGAGGGAAGAGATGGGGCCGTCCACGGCCCTGGTCCTTCTGGTGGGAGCCGACGCCTTCTTCGAGATACACACCTGGTGGCAATACCGGGAGATCTTCCGGATCGCCTCGGTGGCCGTCTTCGACCGGCCCTTGCCGCAACCCGCCGATCCCCTGGCCTATCTGAGGCGCCACCTTTCCGATGACTACCGCCGGGAAGAAAAAACCTCCCGGTACGTCTCGGACCGGTTCCTGCCGGTCCGGTTCCTGGAAACCACGCGCCTGGACATTTCCTCGTCCCGCATCCGAAAGAAGGTGGCGGAGGGGAAATCCGTTCGATTTCTGGTTCCCGACGCGGTTCTGGATTATATTAAGCAAAAAAGGCTATACGTGCCTGAGAGCATGAACCGCGAGCATGAAGGAGGTTAGCCATTTCCGTGAAAGAACCGGTGAACAAGAAGGTCAAGATGAGCCCCCTGGAGAAGGCCCTTTCCTGCATCCGTGAAGCGGACGACCGCAAGGCCATGGATCTGGTCCTTTTGGACGTGTCCAAACTCACGTCCTTTGCCGATTACTTCATCATCTGCAGCGGCCGGTCCAGCCGTCAGGTGCAGGGCATCGCCGATGCGGTCCGCTCGAAACTCCGGGACCTGGGCATCCGCCCCTACGGCGTGGAAGGGGAGCGGGAAGGACAGTGGGTGCTCCTGGACTACGGGGACGTGATCATGCACATCTTCTACGAGCCGGTCCGCGCCTTCTACGACCTGGAAAGCCTGTGGTCCGACGCTCAGGTGGTCTCCCTGGAAGCCCATCTGACCAGGCGGGCGGGAGAGACGAGCTAGGAGGCTGTCCGAAGACGCCGAAAATGAACGGTTTTCTCGTCGCGCAGCCCTTTAGGGCTGCGGAGAAACCCCGGACGTCGGATGGGCTAATCGGCTATTAGCGGTCACTTCATTGGGTTACGGTGGTCCCTTTTCGCGGGGCTGAAGCCCCGCGGCTACGAAAAAAGTCGGGGCCCTTGTCATTGGATGCAGGAAACCTGTTCTCGGACAGGCCCCCAGGGGGCAAGAAAGAGAACCGCGGATGAACGAGAACAGACGCCAAGGAGTAGGGGCGGGGTTTATCCCCGCCCGTCGATCGCGCGAAGATGCAAAGGACGCGGCCGGAGAATCGCTCGGTTTAGGAAGGCAGCCGATTGGTTTCAGGACGCACCCGGATAGCCGGACACTTTGGTGGACACAGCAATGAAACGACAAGCTCGCTTTCTCGTGGCGTTTTCCCTCTTGCTCTCGCTCCTTCTGGGATCCGCGTCCGCCTGGGGCCTGGATCTGAAGGAAGAAAAAGAGCTGGGCCGCGAAATCCTCGACATGGTCCGGAGGCACTACCGCCTCATCAACGACGAAGAGGTGGCCGGCTACGTCCAGTCCGTGGGGCAAAGGGTGGTGAAAAGCCTCGGGGCGGCCCACTACGACTACCGGTTTTTCGTCGTGGACGACAGCACGCCCAACGCCTTCGCCATCCCCGGAGGGTACGTCTTCCTCTTCCGCGGCATCATCGAGCTGATGGATTCGGAAGCCGAACTGGCCAGCATCATCTGCCACGAAGTGGCCCACGTTCAGGCCCGTCATATCCACAAGCGCCTGGAAAAGGGGCGGATCCTCAACATCGCCGCCATCGTGGGGACGCTGGCGGGAGCGTTTCTGGGGCTGGAAGGAGATGCCGCCCAGGCCATCGCCGCCGGCTCCATGGCCGGCGCCAAGGCGCTGGAGCTCAAGTACAGCCGCGAAAACGAAGAAGAGGCGGACCGTCTCGGTTTCAAATACCTGTGCGCCGCCGGCTACGACCCCAAGGCCATGGTGTCCATCATGCGCAAGATGAACCGCATGAGCTGGCGGAGCGACTCCCGGATTCCCTCCTATCTGCTCACCCATCCCGCCCTGGGAGAGCGCGTGGGGTACTTGGAACTCCTGGCCCAAAACGCTGCGGCCTCCGGCGGCACCTGCACCGTGAGAGACCCCATGGGGGATTTTCCCCTGGTGCAGGCCGTGCTCATGAGCCGCCACACGGACCCGGCGGTGGCCCGGGACCGCTTCCGGGCTTGGCTCGACGACGACAGCCACAAGGTCGGGGCGTCCTATGGACTGGGTCGCCTGGCCCTGGACAGGGGAGAGGTGGAAGAGGCGTTGCGCCATCTGCGTCAGGCGGCCGCCTGGAAGCCGGACAGCTCCCTCATCCTGACCGCCTTGGGCGACGTGTACCACAAGATGGGGCGGTTGGGCGAGGCCCGGAAGGCCCTGGAACAGGCCCTGGAGCGGGAACCCGACTCACCGGTGGCACATCTTCGGCTAGGGCTGGTTCTCCAGGACGAAGGCCGGTGGCAGGAAGCCCTCCACCATCTCCGGAAGGCCGAGACCCTGGCCCCCTACAATCCCCGGCTGGACTACCACCTGGGGATCCTCTACGGGCGCATGAACCAACTGGGCGAAGCCCACTACTTCCTGGGCCGTTACTACCAGCAGATGGAAGACCGGAGGCTCGCACTCTTCCACTATGAAAAGGCGCGCTCCCACCTGAGCGAATCCGATCCGCGGCGGAAGGAAATCGACGACGCCCTGGAGGAGATGGACAAGAAACGCCCCCGCACCTGAGCCCCGCAGGCTTTCTCAATACCGCTTGACGTCCTCCAACCCCCGGTGCTAGTGATCTTGCCACACTGAGGGGAAGGAAAGGTCTGTGTTTCGACGGAATCGTCTCTTAACGAACGGGGGACCGGGAGGGACGCATGAAGGTCTTAGTCAGCGACGCATTGGCCGAATCGGGCATAGAAAAGCTCCGGGCGATACCGGACTTCGAGGTGGAGGTCAATACGAGCCTCACCCATGAAGAACTGTGCCAGATCATCAAGGAATACGACGCCCTGGTGATCCGAAGCGCCACCAAGGTCACCCGGGAGGTCATCGAGAATGCCGATCGGCTCAAGGTGATCGCGCGCGCCGGCATCGGTCTCGATAACGTGGACATCAGCGCCGCCACCAAGCGGGGCATCGTGGTGATGAACACCCCGGAAGGCAACGTGATCACCACGGCCGAACACACCATCGCCATGCTCATGGCCCTGAGCCGAAACATCCCCCAGGCCACCCAGTCCATGAAGGCGGGCAAGTGGGAGAAGAAAAAATTCCGCGGCAAGGAGGTCTTCAACAAGACTTTGGGCATCATCGGCATCGGCCGCATCGGCCGCGTGGTGGCCGATCGCGCCAAGGGCCTCAAGATGAACGTCATCGCCTTCGATCCCTACATCGGGCCGGAAACCATCAACAAGCTGGGGGTGGAAGCGGTCACCCTGGAGGAGCTGCTGGCCCGGGCCGACTACATCACGGTGCACACGCCCATGACCCAGGAGACCCGCAATCTCATCAACAAGGACGCCTTTCGGAAGATGAAGCGCGGGGTCTTCATCATCAACTGCGCCCGCGGGGGCATCGTCAACGAACAGGACCTTTACGACGCCATCCAGGAAGGGATCGTGGCGGGAGCCGCCCTGGACGTCTTCGTGGAAGAGCCCCCCAAGGACCACCCGCTGCTGGCTCTGGACAAGGTGATCGCCACCCCCCACCTGGGCGCCTCCACGGATGAGGCCCAGGAGAACGTGGCCCTGGCCGTGGCCGATCAGGTCATCGACTACCTGCTCCACGGAACCATCCGTAACGCCGTGAACGCGCCGGCCATCGACGGCGAGGTTCTGGCCACCCTGTGGCCCTACCTGCAGCTGGCCGAAAAACTGGGAAGCCTGGTGCAGCAGATCACGCCGGGGGCCCCGGAAGAGATTTCCGTGGAATACGTGGGCGAGGTTTGCAGCGTCAAGGACCTGAAGCCGCTGACCATCTCGGTGCTCAAGGGCATTCTCACGCCCATGCTGGGCGAGCAGGTGAACTTCGTGAACGCTCCGGTGCACGCCAAGGAGCGGGGCATTCGGGTCACCGAGAGCACGCGCACGGAAGCCGAGGATTTCACCAACCTCATCAGCATCTACATGAAGACCTCCAAGGACGAAAACCTGGTGGCCGGAACCATTTTCGGAAAGAAGGACGTCCGGCTGGTGCGCATCAACGACTTCCGGCTGGAAGCGGCCATGGAAGGCCATCTGGTGCTCATCTACAACATCGACACGCCGGGCACCATCGGCGCTATCGGCACCTGCCTGGGGCGCCACAACATCAACATCTCCATGATGGACGTGGGGCAGGTCCTGGAGCGGGGCCAGAACATCATCTTCCTGCGCACGGACACCCCGGTTCCCGAGAACGTGGTCCAGGAGCTGCTTTCGCTGGAAAACGTCAACATCGTGCAGATCCTAGAGCTTTGAGCGTGGGGTAAGGACCATGGAAGAGCAGGAAAAGAAGGGCTTTGTGGTTCGCGATCGTCGAAAGGTTTCCCTGGATGACCTGGAAGGGGACGTAAAAAAGGAAGAGGCCAAGGAAGAAAAGAAACCCGACGAGCCGGCCAAGGAAGAGCCGAAGACCGCCCCCGGAGAGGAATACGCCAAAACCCGGACAGAGGCTCGCCGCTATCCGGAAGTGACCTTTTCCACCTTCGTCTTTTCCCTGAGCTCCTCCGCGCTGGTGCACCTGGGGGAAGTCCCCGATCCCGTCACCAACAAGGTGGAAAAGGACCTGGCCCTGGCCAAGCAAATCATCGACACCTTGGCCATGTTGGAGGAAAAGACCCGGGGCAACCTGGAGCGGGACGAGCAGCAGCTGCTCCAGACGGTCCTCTACGACCTCAGGCTCCGCTTCGTCAAGCAGAGCGGAAAGTAGGAGCTTGCCTGACAATGGCCTGATCCCCGTGGCGCCTCAGCCACCTCGCCCCTGACCAAGAGATGGGCGGAGATCAACGATTTTGTAGGGGCGGTTCGAGAACCGCCCCTGCGACTCTCGATTCCAGCCATGAAAATCCTCCACACACCGGCCAAGATCAACCTCTGGCTGGAAGTCCTGGCCAGGCGGCAGGACGGATATCACGATCTCTCGACGCTCATGCTTCCCGTGTCGGTTTACGACACGCTGGAGGTGGAGCTCGACCCGGCAGGCCACCGGATTTGGATCCAGGTGGAGCCGCCGGGAATTCCCACGGACGAGAGGAACCTGGTCTGGAAGGCGGCCTCTGCCTTCTTCCGGAAAACGGGGCGGCCCGTGGGTCTTCGGGTGAGGCTTGTGAAGCGGATTCCGTCGGCCGCAGGCCTAGGCGGGGGCAGTTCCGACGCCGCCGCCATCCTTCTCTTCCTCAATGAAGAAGCGCACGAGCCGTTGCCGTTGAAAGAATTGCTGGACGTGGCCGCCACCGTGGGTGCCGATGTGCCCTTCTTCCTGCTGCGCCGTCCGGCTCTGGCCACGGGTATCGGTGAGATCCTGAGCCCCGTGGAGAACCTTCCCGAGTACCCTCTGGTGCTCATCAAGCCTCCCGTGGACGTGCCAACTGCCTGGGCCTACGGGAGATTAAAGTTGACAAGGGGGGGGAGCCGCATTAGAATCGCCACGCTGTTGGCTTGTCCCCGCAACCCGGCGCCATGCCTGGAAAATGACCTGGAAGAGGCGGTTGTTTCCCGGCACCCGGTGATTGAAAATATCAAGCGCTGGCTGATGCGAAACGGGGCCGTAGGGGCGCTCATGAGTGGAAGCGGCCCTACGGTTTTTGGCGTCTTTGAGACGTGGGAACAGGCTCGGGCGTTGGAAGTGCGGGCGAAGAAAGACTGGCCCGAAAGCTGGAGTGCGGCCGCCACGACGCTGACGGGCCGCGAGCCTGGTCCTCATCCGGACGGGCATTGGGGTGTCGCCAAGGGGTAAGGCACGGGTCTTTGGAACCCGCATTCGGAGGTTCGAATCCTCCCACCCCAGCCATGTCGGATACCGGCGGGGACCCTTCAACTGGTGATGCGGGTCGGGATGGCCCATGTTTGATCGGATCAAGATCTTCGCCGGCTCTTCCAACCCGACGTTGGCCCGGGGGATCTGCCACAGCCTGGGACTCTCGCTCAGTGCGTGCCTGGTTTCGCGGTTCTCCGACGGAGAGATCCGCGTGGAACTCCATGAGAATGTTCGAGGGGTCGATGCCTATGTGGTTCAGTCCACGTGCCGGCCGGTCAACGAGAACCTCATGGAGTTGCTCCTTTTGGTGGATGCGCTCAAGCGGGCTTCGGCGGCCAGGGTGACGGTCGTCATTCCCTATTACGGCTACGGGCGGCGCGATCAGAAGGACAAGCCGCGCGTGCCCATTACGGCCAAGATGGTGGCCAACCTGCTGACGGCCGCGGGAGTGGACAGGATCATTTCCTGCGCGTTGCACGCCGGGCAGATTCAGGGCTTTTTCAAGGTGCCCGTAGACGACATCCCCGGCCATTGGATCTTCGCCGAGGAGCTTCGAAGGGTGCTGACCGGTGGCGAAGTGATCGTGGCGCCCGACGCGGCGGGGGTGGCGCGGGCCCGGGAGGTGGCCGAAAAGTTTCACCTGCCCTTGGCCATCATCCACCAGGAAGCCGAGACGGCTTGGAGCCGGCCCCTGGTGGTGGGGGAAGTGGGCGGTCGCCCCGTGGTGATCTTCGACGACATGGTGGATAGCGGCCGCAAGCTCTGCGCGGCGGCCCGGGCGGCTTGGGAGGAAGGGGCCGAAGACGTAACGGGCTTTTGCGTGCACCCGGTACTCTCCGAAGGCTCCCTGGAACGCATCGAAGCATCCCCGCTCAGCCGGGTCGTGGTGACGGACACCATCCCCCTCCCGCCCGGCAGAGACGAAAGCGCCAAGATAAAGACCGTGACCGTGGCGCCGCTGCTGGCGCGCGTCATCGAAAAGGCTCATCAGGGGGCATCCGTAAGTGAGCTCTTCACCTGAACAGACTGGTTCAGGTGTCTTATTCCTTTGGGAGGCGAAAACAAAATGACTTTGGAACTGACAGCGAAAGTGCGAACGGAAACCGGCAAAGGACCTGCGCGGCGATTGCGCCAGCAAAACTGGATACCTGCGGTGTGCTACGGACCCAAGACGGAACCCTTGGCCCTGAGCGTGCCCGAAAACCTTCTGGCCAGCTGCCTCCGGGACATGGGCGAAGAATCCCGCCTCATCCCCCTGGTGGTGGATCACGGGGAGAAGAAAGAACGCAAGCAGGTCATGATTCGCGACCTGCAGCGCCACCCCTACAAGCGCAAGGTGGTTCACGTGGACTTTCACGAGGTTCCGCTGGACGAGCCCATCGCCGTGGACGTGCCCTTGGAACTGACGGGCGAGCCCGTGGGGCTGGAAAAGGGCGGGATCCTCAACCAGATCCGACACACCCTCTCCATCCGGTGCCTGCCCACCGAGATCCCCGAAAAACTCACACTGGACGTGAGCGGCCTGGATGTGGGAGAATCAATTCACGTTTCCGACCTGGCAGGCAAGTATCCCTTCGAGCTCCTGGACGAAGGGCGTTACACCGTGGTGACAGTGGCCGCCCCCGCCGTGGAAGTGACAGAGGAAGCGGCTGAAGAGGCGGCTGAAGAGGAGTCAACTGAAGGTGGAGAGGAGGTGACAGAGGCCTAGGTTGTAGGGGGTTGTCCCCGCCAACTGCCATGAGTCACGACACGCTCACACCGACCTCCGTGTTCCTGATCGCCGGATTGGGAAACCCGGGGCCCCGATACGACGGAACCCGCCACAACGTGGGATTCCGCGTGGTCGACCGGTTGGCCCAACGGTTTTCCATCCCGATGCAGGAGCGGAAGTTTCCGGCTCACTGGGGTGAGGGCCGCATCGGAGGCCGCAAGGTCGTGTTGGTCAAGCCCATGACCTACATGAACCGAAGCGGGGAAGCCGTGGGCCCCATCCTTCGGTACTACCGGTTGCCGCCCGAGGCTCTCCTGGTGGTCCACGACGATCTGGATCTGCCCCTGGGGCGCATCCGGATCGCGCGCAGGGGAGGCACCGGGGGGCACCGGGGGGTCGCTTCGATCATCCAGACCTTGGGCGGCGGTGAGTTCGCCCGCCTGAAGCTGGGGATCGGCAGACCCCGTTACGGCGAGTCGGTGGAAGCCTTCGTGCTCGACGGGTTCTACTCGGACGAGCTGGAGGCGGCGGAGGAGATGGTGGACCGGGCGGCGGCCGCGGCCTTGGCGGTGCTGGCGGATGGACTGGAGGCGGCCATGAATCGTTTCAATCAGCGCCGAAAGTCCACGGATCAGCAGGCGGATCAACCCGGGGATTGACCTTTTTTTTGCGGTGTCAAGTTAAATTTTGCACAAGGTGAAGGAGGATGGGAGCGATGCTCGAGTACACGACCTACGCACCGGTTTTTGGAGTTGCCGGGTTTTTCGTGGCCTTCCTGATCTATTCCTGGATCAAGAAGCAGCCCAACGGCAACGAGAGGATGCAGGAACTTGAAGAAATGATTCACGTGGGGGCCATGGCCTTCCTGAAGACCGAATATTCGGTCCTTCTGATCTTCATCGCCATCGTTTTCGGTCTGCTCTTTGTCGGAATCAATCCCCAGACCGCCTACTGCTTCCTGGGCGGGGCGGCCTGCTCCATCCTGGCCGGCTTCACCGGCATGACCGCCGCCACCCGCGCCAACTCCCGTACGTCCTGGGCCGCCAACCAGTGGGGCCAGGCCAAGGCTCTGACCGTTTCCTACTTCGGCGGCGCCGTCATGGGTCTGGCCGTGGCCAGCCTGGGTCTCTTGGGCGTGGGCATTGCCTACTACTTCTTCGGCGGTAACGTGGAAACGGCCAACTACATCAACGGCTTCGCCATGGGCGCCAGCTCCATCGCTCTCTTCGCTCGTATGGGCGGCGGCATCTACACCAAGGCGGCCGACGTGGGCGCCGACCTGGTGGGCAAGGTGGAAGCCGGCATCCCGGAAGACGATCCGCGCAACCCCGGCGTCATCGCTGACAACGTGGGCGACAACGTGGGCGACATCGCCGGTATGGGCGCCGACATCTTCGAGTCTTACGTGGGCTCCATCATCGCCACCATCGCCATCGCGGCCACCATGCCCAAGGACTTGCTCCACGGCGCCGACCGGATGGCTTACATGGCCATGCCGCTTCTGACCGTCATGGTCGGTCTGGTGGCTTCGTTCCTGGGCGTCTTCAGCCTGAAGGCCATGGCCGGCATGGCTCCCCAGAAGGCTCTGCGCTACACCACCTTCGTGGCCGCCGGCGCCTTCGTGGCGGTGACGTACTACCTGAACCAGCAGCTGGGCCTGCCTATGGGCGTCTTCTGGGCCGTGGTCTCCGGTCTGGTGGTGGGCATCATCATCGGCCTCCTGGCGGAGTACTACACCTCCATGGGCCCGGTCCGAAAGATCGCGTCCCAGTCTGAAACCGGCCCCGCCACCGTCATCATCAGCGGTCTGGCCGTGGGTATGGAAAGTGTGGCCCTGCCGGTGCTCGGTATCTGTGTGGCCACCTACATCGCCTACACGACGGCCGGCATCTACGGCATCGGCATCTCCGCCGTGGGTATGCTCGCCACCGTCGGTGCCACGATGACCGTGGACGCCTACGGGCCCATCGCCGACAACGCCGGTGGTATCTCCGAGATGGCCGAGCTGGGTCCCGAAACCCGCGCCATCACCGACAGCCTGGACGCCCTGGGCAACACCACCGCCGCCATCGGCAAGGGCTTCGCCATCGGCGCCGCCGCCCTGACCGCCGTGGCCTTGTTCCAGGCCTACTCCCAGGCGGCTCAGCTGGAAACCATCAACATCACCGATCCCTACGTGATCATCGGAGCCTTCGTGGGCGCCATCGTGCCCTTCCTGGTGGCGGCTCTGACCATGACCGCCGTGGGCGATGCGGCCTTCGACATGGTGGAGGAAATCCGCCGTCAGTTCCGCGAGATCCCGGGCCTCATGGAAGGCAAGGCCAAGCCCGACCCGGCCCGTTGCGTGGCCATTGCCACCAAGGGCGCCATCCGCAAGATGATGCTCCCGGGCATCGTGGGCGTGGCCGCTCCGGTTCTGGTGGGCTTCCTGGTCGGCTCCCATGCCCTGGGCGGCCTCCTGCTGGGCTGCACCCTCACCGGCGCCATGCTGGCCCTCTTCATGGCCAACGGCGGTGGTGCATGGGATAACGCCAAGAAGTACATCGAAGAAGGCCACTTCGGCGGCAAGGGTTCCGACAACCACAAGGCGGCCGTCGTGGGCGACACCGTGGGCGACCCGTTCAAGGATACGTCCGGTCCGACCATGAACATCCTGATCAAGCTGGTGTCCGTCATCTCGCTGGTGATCGCTCCGTTGCTCATCGGCTAAACGGATCCGGCCCGTTCCGTCGAGGGGGCTCCTCCCGCTGCGGGGGCGAGCCCCCTCTTTCTTTGCCCCCGCCGTTGTTTTTCCTCTCGTTTTATCGCTTTGCACTTGCACCCTGAGATGTTATTATCATTGACATTCTAAGGCCCTATGGGGCTCCACCGCGACCTTAAGCGGCAGAAGCCACTGCCGCTGGTTTCCGCGGACGACCGGATGGGCGCGTCGGTCCGTATTCACACGTCCTTGGGGGATCCGTGACGGTTCCCGTACGAGGACAGGGAGGGCAGCATGTTCAAGGTTGGGGACTTGGCTGTTTACCCCGCACACGGCGTGGGAAAGATCGAAGCCATCGAAACCAAGACCATCGGGGGGGATTCGCAGGATTTTTACATCATGCGAATCCTTGAAAACGACATGAAGATCATGATCCCGGTCCAGAATGCAGACATGGTGGGCCTGCGCCCCCTGATAAACTCGGAAGACGTGCCCAAGGTCTACGAGATCCTCCAGAGCCGAGAGATTTCCGTCAACTCCGCCACCTGGAACCGCCGTTACCGCGAGTACATGGAGAAGATCAAGACCGGATCCATCTATGAACTGGCCGAAGTGCTCCGGGATCTCACCGTCCTGCAGGAAGACAAGGAATTGAGCTTCGGCGAGCGCAAGATGCTGGAAACCGCCCGGGCGCTGCTCATCACCGAGGTGGCCATCGCCAAGGGAGTGGAAGAGGATCACATCTCGCAGGAAATCGATGCCATCTTGCAATAGCCCGACGGACACAAGGGGCGGTTCGCGGACCGCCCCTGCGGCCAACGCCCGCCATCGGCAAAAATCCCGCGGCAGTGAGAGGACGAGAAGACTTTGACCTGAATTGGACGATTCTTTCTCATGCACAGGTTATGAAGGGCGGGCATAAAGCCCGCCCCTACACAAACGCACGGACCCATTGGGTAGGGGCGAGGTTTACCCTCCCCTAATCACGCGGTGTAAGAGACATCCAACGAAAAATCGCTCAGTTTAGGTTTGACAAAGGACGACCATCCGTTACGGGAAGAACTCCCGGGGCCGCAGCAGGGGACCGGGGGTGGAGAGGGCCGACGTGGTTTTTGGCACTCCAGGAGTTTTCTAAAGAAAGGGGGTGAAGCATTTGGCTTGGGCCGGACTGGTAACCAAGATTCTTCTGGTAATCATCTGCAGTGTGGGCGGCTATCTCATCGCCGGCCAGATCGAACGGTTCGCCGCTGTCTCCTGGGCGCCGTGGGCCGGCGTCGCCGTCGGTTTCTCCTTTGCAATCATTGCCATTTGGCTCGTTAAATTCATCCGCCGCATTCCTCTCAAGGCCCTCATCGGAGGGACCCTGGGCCTTCTCGTGGGCCTTCTCATTGCCCAGCTCATCAGCTACGGATTTATCAGCGTGGAGAACACCACCATCCGCGTGGCCACCTATGTGGTGTTGGTCTGCATCTTCGGCTACGTGGGCATGGTGCTCGGCAGCATCAAGATCGAAGAGCTGGGTTGGCCCCATTGGGGTTGGCTCCATCGAGGCGTAACCAAGGGAGGAACCCTGAAAATCCTGGACACCAGCGTCATCATCGACGGGCGCATCGTGGACATTGTGGAGGCGGGCTTCCTGGAAGGTGTACTGGTGGTGCCGGAATTCGTCCTTCAAGAGCTCCAGCACATCGCGGACAGCACCGATTCGTCGCGCCGGGTCCGCGGCCGCCGGGGCCTGGACATGCTCAAGAAGCTCCAGGAAAGCGAACTGGCGGAAGTGCGCATCGAGCGGCAGGACTTCGACCATCTGCAGGAGGTGGATGCCAAGCTGGTGGCGCTGGCCCTGCGATTGAACGCGTCCATCGTCACCAACGACTACAACCTGTCCAAGGTGGCGGAAGTGCAAGGGATCCGGGTGCTCAACATCAACAAGTTGGCCAACGCCCTGCGCCCCGTGGTGCTTCCGGGAGAAGTTCTAAGGCTCCACATCCTCAAGGAAGGGAAAGAGCAGGGCCAGGGGATCGCGTACCTGGAAGACGGCACCATGGTGGTGGTGGAAAACGCCGCCAGCCTCCTGGGCCAGGAGGTGGAAGCGTCGGTCACCAGCATCCTCCAGACCACGGGCGGACGCATGATCTTCACCACCCTGAAATCGTCGGAACAGGGCCGACGCCATTGATGGGTGATGGTTGATGAGTGGTGAGTGATGGGGAATGGGGGAGAAGTGATCAGGGCCCCCGTTTTGTAAGGGGGAGTGGAGGAGGCAGAGGAACGGAACGGTGGAAGAAGAGAGGACCTATCAGGTCCAGGCGCAAGAGGCAGGACAGCGCCTGGACCTTTTTTTGGCTTCCAAGGACGCGGGGACATCCCGCAGCCAATGCAAGAAATGGATCGAGGAGGGCCGGGTTCTGCTGAACGGACGGACGGCCAAGCCCCGCCACCCGGTCCAGGCCGGCGACGAAGTCCGGGTCCGGGTGCCGGAGCCCGTAAGCCCGGAGATTACCCCCGAATTCCTACCCCTTCACATCCTTTACGAAGACGAGCATGTCGTGGTGGTCAACAAAGCCCCGGGGGTCGTGGTTCACCCCGGAGCTGGGCATGCTTCGGGGACCCTGGTGCATGGCCTTCTCGACCACTGCGAAAGACTCGCCGCCCAGGGAAGCCCTCTCCGGCCCGGCATCGTGCATCGCCTGGACCGGGAAACGTCCGGCGTCTTGGTGGTGGCCAAATCCGACCGCGCCTATCTCCGGCTCATCGAGCAGTTCAAAGAGCACCGTGTACGGAAGACCTATCTGGCTTTTGCCCATGGGAGCCCAAGACCCGAGAAGGGGGAATTGCGCACCCTCATCGGCCGCCACCCCATCGACCGCAAAAGGATGGCCGTGGTGGATCGAAACGGCAAGGAAGCCGTGACCCAATGGCGCACCGTCACCTCGTGGAACGACCAGGTGGCCCTCCTGGAAGTGCGCATCCTCACCGGCCGGACGCACCAGATCCGGGTCCACTGCCAACACCTGGGGCACCCCTTGCTGGGAGATCCCACCTACGGCGGGGGAAAGCGCAAGTCCCGGGCCTTGCCCCACCCCCGTATCCGAGACGCCGTGCTCCATGGGGTCCAACGGACCATGCTCCACGCCCGCCGTCTGGAACTGGAACATCCCGTCACCGGCGCCCCCTTGGTCTGGGAAGCCCCCGAACCGGAAGACTTCCTCTCCCTGCGCACGGCACTGGACGCCGCCGTCCGGGAACCGTGATCCGTGATCCGTGATGAGTGATGAGTGATGGCTGATAGCTGATAGGCCGTCCCCCCCTTTTTCAGAAGGGGGGCGGGGGCGATTGCTGGAGCGGGATGCCTTCGGGAAAGAGATCCACCACGTTGAGGCGGGGGCACCGCCGGTAGTCGTCCCATTCGATGCGAAAGACCACATCCGCGGGCCGCGGACCGCCCCCCGGGCCCTTGGACGCCCAGGAAGCCGCCCCGTTCCAATAGACCGCGGGAACGCCGCTTCGAACATCCCGGAGCGCCAGGTGCGCTCCCTGTTTACCAAAGGTCCGCAACCCTTCCAAAGGGACGTTTCGAGCCAGAAAGATCGGGGCCGGGTTGCCCACCCCGTAGGGTTCCAAGGTCAAAAGCGCTTCGTAAAGGTCCCGGTCCACCAGATCCGGAGCCAGTTCCAGGTCGATTCGGCCCCGCGGCACGAAAAGGTCCGGTTCCGCCTGCTGCGCCACTTCCTCGAAGCGCCGCGCAAACACTTCCACTCGGTCGGGTTCCAAGGTCACGCCCGCGGCCATCTTATGCCCGCCCCATTGAACCAGGAGATCGCTGCACAGGCTCAGGGCGTGGTGAACGTCATAGCCCGGGATGCTCCGAACCGAGCCCCTGAAGACGGGGGCGTCCGGATGGTCGGCCCCCAGAAGCACCACGGGCCCGTAAAGCAACTCCTGCTGCACCTTGGTGGCCACGATCCCCACCAGACCCGGGTTCCAGGAAGGATCGTCCAGAACCACAGTGCGCCTGCCGCTCGCCCCCTCCTGTATCCGCCCCCGAATATCGTCGAGAATCCGGGTGACATCCTTCTGGCGCCGGGCATTGAGACGCCCCAGCTCCTCCGCCAGGCGACGGGCGGCCTCCGGGTCCTCCGCCGTCAGCAGGTCGAAGGCTCGTGCCGGATCGCCCATGCGTCCCGCCGCATTGAGACGCGGCGCCATGTGGTAGGCCACCTCCCCCGCTCTCACGGGGCGTTTCTCCAAGCCCGCCGCTTTCTGCAGCTGGGCGAGGGGCATGTGGGCCGATCCGTTCAGGGCCTTCAGGCCCGCTCCCGCCAGGATGCGGTTTCCGCCGGTGAGGGGCACCATGTCGGCGATGGTCCCCACCCCCGCCAGGCTCAGGTAGCGGCCGTCCAGCGGCACATGACCGTGGGTGCCGTTGAGAGCGCGCCGAAGCCGGGTGAGGAAGAGCAGGGTCAGCCCCGCCGAACAGAACTCCTTGAACGGCGAAGGGCAATCCGGATGTTTGGGATTGACCAGGACAGTGGCCGGAGCCAGCCGGTCCAGTATCACCTCGTGGTGATCGATAACCACGACATCCATCCCCTTGCGGCGCGCAGCCGTCACCGCTTCCCGGTCCAGCGTGCCGCAGTCCAGGGCCACGAGCAAACGGCAGTCTTCCGCCGCCTCCACGGCGCGCAACGGCACCCCGTAGCCTTCAGCCCGGCGGGGAATCGCCACCCGGCGGTTTTCGTGTCCGATATCCCGCAGGAAAAGGTCCAGTTGGGCGGCGGAGGTGATCCCGTCGCAGTCGTAATCGCCCACGATCAGGATGCCGCTTCCCCGGACGATGTGCCGGGCCGTCACGTGGGCGGCCTCCTCCATGCCCCGCAGGGGAAGATAGCGTTCCAGCAAAGCCAGATCGATGGGCGGAAAGACGTCCGGGCCCAGACCGCGGGACCGAAGCACCAGATCCATCACATCCCGGGCGTTTCGGGGTTTTTCCGGACAAGCGAGCATCCATCGTCGCCGCGCTGGCTTCATGAAATAGACCCCCTTTTGGAAGTTGGGCTTCAAAAAGAGGGTGATTCTAGCACCTCACCTCCTGCCTGTCAGCCGCCCCGTGCCCCTGCGTCCCATGGCCGAACGACAGGGCCGGGGCTGACTTTTTCGCGAAATTCATTGACAAGTCGGGTTTGAAAATATTTGCTAGGATAAAAAAAGCCTCAAAGGAGATGATGTTGCCATGGCCGACAACCGCCTCATTCACTCATTCGCCAAGAACGCACTGGAAGAAATCCGCGTTTCCATCAACGTTTTTCGAGGCAAGGAATACATCGACATCCGCACCTACTACAAGGGTGACGATGGGGAGTTCCACCCCTCCAAGAAGGGAGTAACCCTGTCCCCGGAACTTCTTCCCGACCTCATGGAAGCCGTGCGGAAGCTTGAGGAAGCCCTCGAGGAATAGATGTCCGAAACCCCTTCCCCCAAGACCCAATTTACGTGGTGTATCAAAGAAGAACGCTTTCTGCCCCTGCTGCGTTGCCTGGTTTGTAAGACCCCGTGCGATCAAGCGCGGCGGGGGAACCCCGACGACGTGGGGGCGGCGGCGGACGCCCTTGTGGAAGCAGGACGGATCAAGGAGTATTTCGTCATGACGGCAAAGGCACGATCCCAGGAAAAAACCCCGGAAAGCGCTCCCCGGTTTTTCTTTCTCGAAAACGGTTCCCTGCGGGAGCTCAAGAGCGATGAATACAGCCGCACCACGGTCTACGAGGCCATCGGGTCCTACGGCGTGGAACGGCGCTTCGTCCGTCCGGAAGAAAAGAACGACATTCTTTACGAGGGGAAGAAACCTCCCAAGAAGACCGTTCCGCTTTTGGTTCTGAAAGACGGCGGGGAGGTGATCCTTTCCGACTGGAAGGAGCTGGAAGCGGAGCCGGAAAGACTGGCGGCAGTCCAAGAGGTGGTGGTGGCCCGCCCGGTCAAGCAGGTCTTCGTTCTGAAGGCGCTGTGAAGCCGGGCCGTTCCATAGGCTGCAACGATCGGATCCGGCCCCTCCCATCGGTCTTTCCTCTTGAGCAGGAAGGAGACCCGGCGTATGGTAAAGGCAGGTCAGATGTCATGTCTCATTGCCTTTCCCGTTCACAAGGAGGAGACCGATGGCAAACTTTCTTTTCGTTCTGAGCCGCGACGAAAATGACGCGGCGACCCGTTGTTTCCAGTTCGCCAAGATCGCCCATTCCCAGGGCCACAAGGTGGACATCTTCCTCATCGATTCGGGAGTGGTCTGGGCGGACACGACGCGCGACTACTCCGTCAAGACCACCACGGGCGACTGCGTCAACGACTACCTGCCCTACCTGGTGGAAAACGAAGTTCCCATCTACGTCTGAATTCCCTGTGCCAAGGCTCGTCAGGTTGACGAGGCCAAGTTCTATCCCAACATGGCCCTGGAGGGGGGACCGCTGCTCATAAGCCTGGCCGCGGAGGCTAAGGTCTTCAACTTCTAGGAGGCTTGTCCGAAAACGGCAGATTTGCGCCGTTCAACGCCCATTCGTCATCCCCACGAAAGCGGGGATCCAGAATTTCCAGTAAGTTATGGACTCCCGCTTGCGCGGGAGTGAGGGAAGGCGCAGTTTTCGGACAGGCTTCTACGGAGGCTTGTCCGAAAACGCCGGTAATAACCGCTTTTCCCGTAGCGCAGCCCTTTTGGGGCTGCGGAAGAATCCCCACACGTTGCATGGGCCATGGCGTATTTCCTGTCACTTCATGGGGTTACGATGGCCCTTTCCGCGGGGCTGAAGCCCCGCGGCTACGATGAGAAGGGGAGTTTCCCGGCCTCCTGAACCGGAAAAACATTCTCGGACAAGCTCCCAGGGCCCCCGACCGCTAACGCCTCCCCTTGTGGGATCGTGCTTTCGTTTTCCCCTGTAGGGGCGAAGGATCCTGCGCCCCTACCGTCCCTCCGGAACGCCAAAAGCCCCATAAGACCGATTGGGCCGTCCTCCTCGCGAGGCCCGCTTTTTGCCTCCCGGAAGGACTGCGCTCCGGTAAAAAGAGCTCTGGCGCAAGGCGGGTGCTTTGCGCTATCTTTTTCGCGCAAAGCAGCTCCTTGAGCCAGCGGAGGAGATGACCCCAACGTGCCGGACCGGGAGGACCCATCCTGTCAGACGCCCTCATTCGATGCGAACATCTCGGGTTGACCCTGCCTGACGGCCGGGCCCTATTCCGGGACCTCTGCCTGGAGATCCACCCGGCGCAATGGATCCAGGTGCTCGGCCCGTCCGGCTGCGGCAAGACCACGCTCCTTCGCCTGCTGGTTGCCTTGGAGCGCCCCGAGGCCGGTGTGATCTTTTGGAACGGAACGCCTCTCACTCAGGTGCCCGGGCCCGTTCTCAGAAGTTCCGCCGTTTATGTGGCCCAGACCCCCGCCCTGGTCCCCGGATCGGTCCACCACAATCTCCTCCTGCCCTTCGGCCTCCGCGTCCACGCGACCCGCCCCCGACCTTCCCGGGAACAGATCCGAAGTCTCTTGGACAGGCTCGGCCTGGAAGACGTTCCGCTGGATCGCGGGGTCGAGGACCTGTCCGCCGGCCAGCGCCATCGCCTGGCCCTGCTCCGAGCCCTGCTGATCGAACCACGGGTCCTGTTGCTGGATGAGCCCATGACCGCCCTGGATCGGGATAGTCAGAGAAAGGTGGAGGTCGTTCTGGAAGAGTTCCGAAAGTCCAATGGAACGAGCCTGGTCCTGGTCAGCCACCAGGAGGCGGTGCACCGATCACCCGACGTGGTCTTTCGGCTGCAGGACGGCCGCCTGATTTCCATGGGAGGGGCTTGACATGGAACAGACGATCCCTCACATCAGCAACCTACAGCTGCTGGGAGCCCTGGGATTCGTGGCGCTGGGGGGAGCCGCTTCCCTTTATCACGGCCTTCGCCTGGAAAGGGACCTGCTGTGGGGAAGCGCCCGCACCTTCGTCCAGCTCTTCGTCATGGGCTACGTCCTGACCGTGATCTTCGGCCTCCGGCACCCGGCACCCGTTCTCGCCTTCTTCCTCCTCATGATCGGCGCGGCTGCCTGGATCATCCGCAACCGCGTCTCGGAAAGGGCCGTCTCCTTTTTCGCCCCCACCCTGGCTTCCATGGTGGTGAGTTATCTCGTCATCACGTTTGTGGTCACGGCCTTCGTAGTGGGCGTTCAACCCTGGTGGACCCCCCGATTTCTCCTTCCCCTGGGGGGCATGGTGATCGGCAATTCCATGAACGCCGTGGCCATCGCCTTGGAGCGGCTTTTCGGCGAGCTGAGAAGCCGGCGGGCCCAGGTGGAGATGATGCTCAGCCTGGGGGCGGACTACAGGGAAGCCAGTGCAGACATGGTGCGGGTGGCCGTGAAAGCCGGCATGATTCCTTCCATCAACGCCATGATGGGGGTGGGCATTGTCTTTATCCCCGGCATGATGACGGGACAGATCCTGGCCGGAGCCGACCCGCTGGTGGCCATCCGCTACCAGATCGTGGTGATGCTCATGCTGGTGGGGTCCACCACGCTGGGAACGCTGCTGGTGGTCTGGCTGGTACGCAAACGTTGTTTCGGCACCAAAGACGAACTGCTTCTTTAAGGGCGGCCTGAAGATTCATTCAGCCAATCCTGGGCGGGATCGCCGCGGCGTCGGGTCGGTTTTCGCCTTTCAGGCGGCGTCCCGCTGTGCGTCTTTGCCCCCGGCAAGCGAAGCTTCCTTCCGGGAAAAGAGGCGGTGCACGTTCAACAGAATGCGGACGCCGTCCCCGTCCTTGGCCATGCCGGCGATGTATTCCAGGGGCGCCCCCAGCCCGTAGGCAGGCACGTCCTCGATCTGCCCCGCCTTGATGTTTTCCACGTGAGAGACGCTGTCCACCACGATCCCCATATGCAGGATGCGGTCGGCCTGGGGGGTTTCCAGGATGACGATGCAGGTCCGATCGTGGTACGCCAGCTCAGGAAGGCCGAATTTGAGGCGCAGATCCACCACCGGAATGACCTTGCCCCGGAGGTTCACCACACCCTTCACCGCCCGGGGTGTTTCCGGCACCGACCGGATGGGCATCATGCCCACGATTTCCTTGACCGACAACACGTCCACCCCGTAGGCCTGGTCCATGAGATGGAAGATCAAGTACTGACCTTCCCGGTCCAGGTTCGCCTTGTTGGAAAGGGCCCCCCGGCTTTCCAGGACCTTCACCTTCTCCCGCGCAAAAGCGGCGGCATCATGGAGGATGGAACGACGGATGATGCCTCCCGCCTCCCGGCAGGCTTTTTCGGCAAACCGCAGATCCAGCAGCCGGTTCAGGTCCACCCGCGTGCCCAAGCCCATGCGATCCGCCATGTAATCCTGGATCTTGGCAAAATCGTCGGACACGGGCAGCAGATCGTCGGTCTTGATCCCCGTGGGGTCGGTGAGCACGTTCTTGAGGATGGCTTTCTTGAGACCCAGGGTGCCTTGAGGGTCCAGGAATTCCACACCGATCTCCGCGGCCGTGTCCGGGTTGGCGCTGATGAACTTGCCCGCCTGCACCAGCAGGCTCACCAGTTCCTGGACGGCTTCCGGATGTTGTTCGATGATTTCATCCCGGACGGCCACCACGCAACAGGGGTGGTTTTCCCAGATCTCCCCCGAAAGAAACAGCTCATCGGCGATGCCCCCGGCGATGGCCTTGGTCCCGATGGGTTCCGCCACCATGAAACCGCCCGCACCTTCCTGTCCGGACAGGAATTCCGGCATGCGAACCGGTGGAGCCACCTCAAAGATCACATCGCAGGCCTTGTTTCCGGCGGTTCCGGGATGGAGTCCCAAGCCCTGCAGGAACATGTGGGACAGGATGTGGTGAATGGACAGTTCATGGGGAATGTAGAAGGTCTTTCCTTTGAGAAGAGCCTTGACAGGGTGCCCGGGCGCCTTCTTGCGGACAGCGATGCTGCCGTTCTTGTGGGCCAGCAGCACGATCCGCAGCGGCACCCCGTACCCGAAGAGGTCCATGGCGATGGGACCCAGGATGAAGGCCGCATCGATTTCGCCGTCGGCCAGGGCCTTCTGAACGGGATTCCAGCTGGACATGCACTGGGTCTGCAATTCGAAGTGGCGAGGCGTCTGTTTTCCACTCTCGATGAAATGCTTGAGAACGCCCAGAGTAAGATGGTCGGTGATCTGGATATGGGCGATCTTGAGCCGCAGTTTTCCGGACGGGGCCACCTCCGGCTCCCGCATCCGGGAAGCGGCCCGCCCGGCCAGGGTCTTGCCGGCCAGGGTGTCTTTTATGGCGGCCTGGAGCTCCTGGGGGGCGAAGGGCTTGGTGATCACACTATTGGCGCCGGCTTCTGCCGCTTCCATCCGCTCCTTCATCTGGGCCCGGCCCGTGGCCATGATGAAGGGAAGATCCCGGTAGGCATCCTGCGAACGAAGGTATCGCACCAGCTCGAGCCCGCCCATGCCGGGCATGTTCCAGTCGCTGATCACCAAGGTCACTTGGGGATTCTGTTCCAACATCCGGACGGCCTGTTGCCCGTCTTCGGCTTCCAGGATGTTCGTATAGCCGATGGAATTCAGGACCTTGATCTCCATCTTTCTCGTGATGGCGGAATCTTCCACCAGAAGGATCACCATTTCGGGGGCCGTTGTCATCGTCTTTTCCTCGCAGCTCCGCATATGCTCAATGTGACGCGTCTTCCCATCGAAACCGTACACGACCGGACCATTCCAGATCGCAGGTTTACCTTCAAGACAATCGGCTTTTCACGGGAAAAACTTGAGCAAAACCCGTTGGGCGGGGGGAGTGTTCGCCGCGGGATCCGGAAGGCACCGTCCCTTCATCCTTCCAGTACCGCGGCCAGTTTGCGGCTCAACTGCGCCATGGAGAAGGGCTTGGGGAGAAAGGCAAGGCCCCCGCGATCCGGAGCCTCACCGGCTTCAATCTTTTCGGGGTATCCCGACATGTAGAGTACTTTCAGTTCAGGCCACTTTTTTCGCAGGATGCCGAACAGATCCTTCCCGGTCATCTCTGGAAGCACCATGTCCGTGAGGAGCGCCGCGGGAGGTTCCCGAAGGGCCTCGACCCGTTGCAGGGCGTGGCTCGGGGAGGCCGCCTCCAGGACATGGTAGCCCAGGGACTGGAGCATGGAATAGGTCAATTCGCGAACCATGTCGTCATCCTCCACCAACAGGATCGTCTCTCCCTTTCCGCGCACCACCGGCGGGCTCTCCGCATCGTCTGGTTCCCTGTAGGCGGCCGTTCCTTCCAGCTGAGGCAAATAGATTTCGAAAGCACTTCCCATGCCCGGAATCGACGTGGCCAGAATCCGCCCCTCATGCTGCTCCACGATGCCGTATACGGTGGAGAGGCCCAGACCGGTTCCCTTCCCTTCCGCCTTGGTGGTGAAGAAGGGTTCGAAAATCCTTTCCAGCGTCCTCCTGTCCATGCCCGTGCCGGTATCGGCCACGGTCAACACCGCATACCGGCCCGGAGCCAGGTCGGGCGCGGGGATTTCCGACTCCTCCAAAAACTCCCGGGATTCCAGCTGAACGGCCAATGTACCCCCGGAAGGCATGGCGTCCTGGGCGTTGACGACAAGATTGACGAGCACCTGCTCCATCTGCCTCACATCGGCCTTGACCACCACCGGCTCCTGGGGCAGGCTCATTTGAATCTCGATGTTTTCACGGATCGTGCGCCGCAGCATGGCCTGCAAATCTTCCAGCGCGGCTCTCAGGTCCACCGGGCGCATATCCAGGACCTGCCTCCGGCTGAAGGCCAGGAGTTTCCCGATGAGATCCTTGGCCTTCAGGGCGGCGTCCCTGATGGAGCGGGCATAGGTGGTGCAAAGCTCCGCCTCTTGGACGACGGAGGTCAGCATTTCGGCATAGCCCAGAATGGGGGTCAGTAAGTTATTGAAATCATGTGCGATACCTCCCGCCAACCTGCCCACCGATTCCATCTTTTGAGCCTGGCGCAGCTGCTCTTCCAAAGCGCGGCGCTCCCTTTCGGCACGCAGGCGTTCGCGGATGTCCCGGGCACTGATGTAGATGACGCGATGCCCGTTCAGGTCAAAGGGGCTGGCGCTGATTTCCACGGGAACGGCTTCCCCGGAGCGCGTCGTGAGCCGGGCCTGGACGAAGATCGGACCCGAGGCCTCGGCAGACTCAAGGTTCCGGACCCACTCTTCCAGCCGCTGATCGCCCGCCCACAAGTGGGTCCACGGCCGGCCGATCAATTCCCCCCTTGCGATCTCCAGGAGCTTCGACGCCGCTTGGTTCGCATCCATGATGCAGCCGTCGGCTCGGCGAACCACGAAAAAGGCGTCGCCAGCCACTTCAAACAGGGTTCGGTATTGTTTCAGGGACTCATCCAGGCGCCTCCGAGCTTCGACCCTGCCGTAGGCGTTTCCCATCTGAGCGGCCACGCTCTCGAGAAAGCGTTGATTTTCCCTTGAGATGTCCGTTCCGGACCGGGACGCCACATACAGACAACCCACCACGCGATGCTCATAACGAATGGGGACCACGGCAGCGGCCTGCAGGCCTTCCGCCTGTGCGACACCTGCTCCGGGCACATCCAGCCTCTCATGGGCCGCGTAGCAAGCCCCACCCGCCTGAACCAGACGGCACATGGCACGGACCCCGTCGGGGGACTGCATCGCTTGAGCCACCGGCGCGGGCAGCCCCACCTGGTGGATCATGACCAACCGTTCGGGCTCCTCTTTCAGGAAGAAGACGGCCCCACAGTCCAATCCGGTCACGTGGACGACGGCATCCAGGATCAGACCGAGCCCTTCCTCCATTCGTGTGATGGTGGCCAAGGCGGCCCCGATCCAACTCTGGACGAGGAGTTTCTCCTGGCTGAGTTTGAGTTGCGTGATGTCGGTATGGGTGCCGATCATGACCAGGGCCGTGCCGTCAGCGTCTCGCTTCACCGCCTTGCCGCGGCCCAGGATCCACTTCCAGTCGCCGTGCTTGGTGCGCATGCGGAATTCCACCTCGAAGTGGGGCACCTCGTTTTCGATGCACCGACGGTTCACCTCCAGAGCCCGCTCCCGGTCCTCCGGATGCACATGCTCGATCCAGGCCCCCACCACATCTCCGAACTCGGACACCTCATATCCCAGCATCTGGGCATAGGCGGGGCTGTAATAGACCTTGCCCGTCCGCACGTCCCATTCCCAGATGCCGTCCCGGGCGGCTTCCATGGCCTGGCGGAAGCGCTCTTCGCTCCTGCGAAATGCCTCCTCGGTCTCCTTCTTTTCCGTGATGTCCGAAACAACGTGAATGATTCCGGTGAGTCTGCCTTCTTCGTCCAAGAGAGGATGCGAGTCGGCCAGAAACCATCGACTTCCCATCCGGAACTCCCGCCGCTCCCGGGTGAGAGATCTCTTGGCGCACACGGTGGGGCAATCCCGAACGGGCTTGGTGCTCTTGTGGATCACTTCCCAGCAGGGGCGGCCGAGAGCGTCTTCCCGCACGCCGAACATCTCCTGCGCGGCCCGATTGCAGGAAAGGATACAACCCTCCGGATCCAGGACCATGACGGCATCCTGGAGTGCATCAAAGGTCACATCCCACTGGGGGCCTTTGTCCATGTCAGCACCCTCCACGGCAGCATTGCAACACGCACTTTTTTCTAACGGACTTTCGGCAAAAGTGGAAGCCGCGGGACAAAATGCACAAGATTCCGCGGGGGGCCGCATCAGTACGGATCGGACGGGCTTTCGGCCGCCCGGTCCACGTCCAGGCGCTCCACGCGCACTCCTTCCCGGGGATCGGGCGACGGCCGCAGGGTGAAGATCCGGTCGGCGTGTTCGCGGAAAAGATCCACGCTGTGGTGGCTGATCACCAGCACCTGGAAGCCCAGCTTGTGGGCGATGGTGTGGACGATGGCCATGAGGCGCGGGACCAGGTCCGGCCGCAGCCAGCAGTCCTGTTCGTCCAGAACGACAAAGCGCCGGTGTTCCCGTTCGTCCAGCTGGGAAAGGGCGATGAAGCGAAGCCCCACCGAAAGCACGTTGCAGACGGACCCTCCCTGGCCCCGGAGGATGTCCTCGGGCTGCCCGGCCCGCTCGATCCCGAAGCGGATCTGCACCTTACCGCGCTGCACCTGGCGGGATGTCACCACCCGCAGGTCCTGGCCCAGGATGTCCTGGAGGGCGTAGGTGAGGTTCCGCTCCACCTCGTCCAGGATGTCCCCGAAAAGGGCGGTGGAAAGCGTTTCCAGGCGCTGGGCCACCCGCGGCTGGATCTGCAGGAATGCTTCCACCTGCCGGAGTCTTTCTTCCAGCCGGGAGCGCTCCTCGGCGAGCGCCTTCGCCTGCCACTGCAGGGCGGCCAGCCGGTCGCGGACGGGCTTGGGCGAAGGAAGCGTCGTCCTTTCCGCGGAAGCTTCCCCTTTTTCAGGCATCGCCGGCCTCCCCGGGCATTTGGATCTGTTCCAGCGATTCCTGAATGGATCGGATGTGCTCCTGGTAAGCGGCCACCTTTTCCTCGTTTTCCGCCCGCCACCTTTCCAGGAGGGCCCGGAGTTTCTCCGGATCGCTGGTGCCGTATTCAGCTTCCGCCTGCCGCTCCAGCTCCTTCAACTGCCTTTCCAGGTTCTGGAGCGTCGTGTCGGTCTCGATCTTCTTCCTGTGGAGTTCTTCGTACTCCTTTCGAAGGCTTTCCAGGCGTTCCTGGACCCGGCGGTCCTCGGCGGGGACGTCCTGATTGGCCCTTTGGCTATTCTTCGCGGACACGGTCCATCACCTCCTTGTACAGGTCCCAGATGATCTGATCCACGGGATCGTCCGAATTTAGATTGGCTTCCAGGAAGGCCTTGAGGCCCACGCCTTCGGTGGTCTTCCGAAGGGCCAGGTTTTCCAGGCCGCGGATGAAAAGGGACTCGTCCATCTCCCAGGCCTCTCCGGCACCGTCGTCCTCCAGCGCCGGAAAGACCTCATGGAAGGGCCGGAAAGGCACCTCCACGCGCTCCAGTTCTCCGCTTTCGGCCCACCAGAGGGTCACCCCGGGACGGACGGTACGGGTGACGGTGCTCCTGGAAATGCGAACCAGGCTTCCCGGGTTGAGCCACAAGGTGGCCCCGCGGCGCTGGGGCGGCTTGGGCGTGTGGATGTGGCCGTTCACCACCAGATCCACGCCGGGGATTTCCGTGAGGGCGATCCTTCCGGCCTCGTAGTCGGGGAACTGCAGATTGTGGTGGGCGATCCAGACCACGAAGTCGTGGTCGTCACGATCCACCCTCTTGGGCAGAGGAGTCCAATCCGGGGACGCTCCGAGAAGAACCTTCCGTCCCCCCATGGTCAGGGAGGCCGCCTCCCCGGGCTCGCTCAGGAGTCGCACCACCCCGGCGGCTTCCAGCACGGCCAGGGACACGTCCCGGGTGTAGCGGGCCTGGTATTTGTCGTGGTTTCCCACCAGCACCCACGGCCGGGCGGGGCGGAAAAGATCCATGAGGTCCACCAGGAGCTCGTTGGGATTGTCCCGGGGCACGTGGAAAAGGTCCCCCAGGATGACGGGAAGGAGTCGCCGCTCCCGGGCCAGGTCCAGGCAGAAGGCCAGTTTGCCCAGCACGGTTTGCCGGTAGTCGTCCAGGCGGTGGCCCGGAGGCGACGCCGAAACGTGGGGATCTCCGATAAAAAGAAGGCCCTTGCAGGCGTCAGGATCGTGCATGGTCGGTCCCTCCGGCCGGTCCGCCCGGCACCGCTTCGGTGAGGAAATGATCCACGTCCATGGGCTGGCGGCAGAAGGGACACAGGCCCGCCTGGTCGATCAGTCGGCGGATTTCGTCGCGGGCGGCCGAAAGAGCCTGATCCAACCGGCGGCTGCGGTCTTCCAATCGGCGTCGTTCCTTCCGGCCGGCTTCCAGCTGGGCGCACACCCGATCCAGTGCGGCCACCGGGGTGAGTTCGGGCGGTCGTGCCAGGCGGGCCAAGTGCTTGGCCCTCCGGGCCGCCGTATCCCGAGCCTCTCGGGCCCGGCGAAGCTCCGTGATCGTTCGCGCCAGCCCTTCCGAGGACTCCAGAGGCGGGAGGGCGGTAAGGGTGGAAAGGGTGTTGGAAGCCCGGCGCACCTTGGCCAGGCCCTCCAGGAGGCGTGCCATTTCCCGCAGCTTGCCTTCCAGGGCGTCCGTCTTCTTCAGTTCGGGGGGCCCCTCAAGGGCTTGCAAAGCCTCCCGGCGTACGCCATATTTCCGGATCCGCTCCAACACGTCGTTCAATCGGCTCCGGATGCGTTCCAGACCCGCCGTTTCCCGGATGACGGGGGGAGCCCCCGTGCCGCCCAGGATCTTCGCCCTCTCTCGGTGGACAAAAAGCATGCGCCGGGTGTGGGATAGGGCTCCCATCAGGCGCTCCAGCCCCGGGGTGTCCCGCAAGAAAGGAGGCGGCGTCAGAGCTTCAAGAACATCCCGGTCGCTTCGGGTGCGGGAAAGGAGCCGGCCCGTCTTTTCAACGGCCAGGATCAGCCGACCTAG
The DNA here is from genome assembly GCF_900129305.1 of Desulfacinum infernum DSM 9756. Taxonomy (GTDB): domain Bacteria; phylum Desulfobacterota; class Syntrophobacteria; order Syntrophobacterales; family DSM-9756; genus Desulfacinum; species Desulfacinum infernum. The sequence continues at coordinate 75,554 of NZ_FQVB01000010.1, forward strand.
GGGTTCCGTGTCCGAAAGTCGGGGCGGGGCCTCCAGGCGGGCCAGTTCCTCCCGCTTCCGGCGCCACGCCCTCTGTTGCCCCAACGCCCGCTCCAGGGACCGGATGAGGCCCTCCACGGCCGGAATCGCCCTCTGGAGTCCTTGAATCTCCTCGTAAAGAGCTTCCGCATCCTCCAGTGACCGGCACAGTCGGGGCAGATCGCCAAACCGTTCCAGCTCCTTTTCCGTTCGGGCCAAAGCCGCTTGGAGCTCCCTCCTGTCCCGCTGGGCCATGTCTGTTCGCGTCTTCAATTCCTGCTGCATCTGCAGCAGATACTCTGCCTCGGTGGACGCGGCGAAGAAGGCGGCCGCCTGCGACCCCGTCTGGTCCAGGAGAAAGATGGGCGTCTTCTGATTGCCGATGTGGATGTCGATGGGACCCGATTCCGTTTCCAGGCTCCCGATGCGGAGGGCCGCCTGTACGTCTTCCGGAACGGCACGTCCGAACTTGGCGTAGGTCTCTTCACGGCCTGAACCGTCGCCGATCTTGTAGACGGCTGAGCCGCTCGTTCTTTCCCACTGCACGTAGCTGCCGTCGTCCAGATCCAGGCGGACTACGGCCCTGGGCGCTTCATGCCGGATCAGTTCCTTGGACGGAGGGTTTTCGGCCACGCACCGGAGGGCCTCCACCACGGCGCTCTTTCCCGTGTTGTTGGGCCCCGTGAGGACATTCACGCCGGGGTGGAGCTCCAGTTCCGTTTTTCCATGGGCCATGAAATTTTCGATCACGATGCGCCGGATCATTTCCCGCTCCACTTTCCGGGGAAATTCATCCCCGAACAGCCTCTCGGATCGGCTTTTCGGCTCATATGCGCCGCAACCCGCCCTCGATCCTCCCAGTTCCGTGGGGGTAAAGCCAAGGTTACCGACAAATCCCACCGGCCGCAAGGAAGCATCCACCGGATCCCTTTCTTGACACCATTCATGCCATGCCCGATATTAAATCAAAAACGTATGCGAACGCACGTCCGGCAATAATTACAAACAATTACGAGACATTGCACATGCTCATCACAGGATCCCTTCCAAATTTCGGTCAAAAGCGGGGAAACCACATCGCGCCAGGTAATTTTCAAGGAAGCAGACACGGTATGAGAACTTTTTCCGAAGTTATTGAGAAATGCCCTGATACGGGCTTGTATGTTGGGTATGTGCCGGGCTTCCCAGGCGCCCACACGCAAGCGGAAAGTCTGGATGAACTTCGGAGAAACCTTCGCGAAGTGATCGATATGTTTGAAGACGGAGAACCCGTGAGCCCACATCCAGAACGATAGTTGAAAGCACGTTGTTCACGCGAAAGCCGCCCCGGCTCAAGCGCGGAGCGGGAATCCAAGCTTTCCGGCAACTTACGGACTCCCGCCTGCGCGGGAGTGACGGTTTGCGGAGTTCTCGGAAGGACGGACAGACCACCTCACCATGGCGTGGGACCCGTTTCCCCGGAAGTCACGGCCCGGGCCGGCGGCCCCTACAGGAGCCGGAGGCCCAGGCGGGATCCGTGGACGTAGGCGCGGATGAGAAGAGGCCTGACGGGGGACGGATAGCCGTCGAAGAAGGCCAGATCCGCCAGGCGGGTGTAGGTTTCCTCCATCCGGTCGGCCGTCCAGGCGATGCGCCGTCCGTCCACCAGGGCCTCCAGCCGATGGCGCCCGAAAAGAAGCCGACCCGCGCGAGCGCCCCGCGCCAGGGTTTCGGCCACCCGATCTTCCAGAAGGCGCCGAAGCTTTTCCGCTTCCGCCTTCGGCAGGGCTTGCTTGGGGACGGGAAAGGGCTCGATCCAGGGAAGGGTCTTTTCCACGCGCTCCAGGACGCAGTCTTCGGCCGACACGAAGCACACGGGCACGCCGTGCTCGCCCAGCACCCCGGCGAACAGTTCCACTTCCGTCACGGGACGGCCGTTGATGCGCACCCACCGGATCTTCTTGTGAAAGATGTGCGGGCTGAAGCTCCCTTTTTGGTCCGGCGCCGCGTGCCAGCCGATGAAGACCGCCATGTCGGCCTCGGGAAGTTTTCCGATGAGCCGGATCGGCTTCAGATGCTGGCCCCGCACACAGCGCACCCCGGGCGGCAGTTCCTCCGGCAGGATGTTGTAGCCGGGCCCGTGCATGTCCCGCACCCAGACCCTTCGGGCACCGGCCCGCAGGGCCCCTTGGGCCGCCGCCCGTACGTCCGCCGTGATGGCGTGGCGCGCCGCCTTCCAGGCGGCCGTTCCCGGCTTGCACTGCTCCTTTTCGCAGATTTCGATCCCACCTTCGATATCCGCCATGATGAGTACCGATTTCACAGGAATCTTCCCCTCCTCTCCATCCGACAGTGGCACACACTTGACGCCGCGCATCGCGCAACGTTTTCCTGAACGGAATTATGGCCGGGCACCCTCCGCGTGGCTTCGGGGCTCATTCGTGCGACCAAGAGGTCAAGCTCGGCGGGCGGGGATAAACCCCGCCCCTACTCCAAAGGCCCCATCGGCTCTTGCAGGGGCGGACTTCATGCCCGCCCCGCGTCCATCCCGCGGCCGTCTCGTCAGGCCCGCGGCGCCTTCGCCGTTTTGATGCACTGGGTCATGGCCAGCGAAAACAGGCTTAACACCGCCCCGCCCACGAACGGGATGCGATAGTCCACCATCCACAGAAGGCCTCCCAGCGCCGGGATCACCACGGCGGCGATGTGGTTGATGGTGAACCCCACGGCCATGCTGGGAGCAATGTCTTGGGGGTCCGCCATCTTTTGAAAGTAGGTGCGAATGGCGATGGCGAAATTGAAGAAGATATGATCGATCACGTAGAGGGCCCCCGCCACCAGGGGATCCCTCGTGAGGGCATACCCGATGAAGACCGCCGTGATGGCGGCGTATTCCACACTGAGCACCTTGCGTTCGCCGTAGCGCGCGACGGCCCGTCCGATGGCGGGGCTGAGCATCGTGTTGATGACGTTGTTGATCACGAACAGGACCGTGACCGCCTGAAGACTGTAGTGGAACTTCTTGACCAGGAGAAACACAGCGAAGGCCACAAAGATCTGACGGCGGGCGCCCGAAAGGAACGTGAGGGCGTAGAAAAGCCAATACCGCCTGCGGAAGACCATCTCTTTTCGCTGCGGAACCAGGTTCCGGTCCGACGGATCCTGGGCCAGGGCCCACAGGGACCCCAAGGCCAGAAGCCCGCCCCAGATGAGGAACTGAGTCCGGTAGGACAGGAAGGAAGCGGCAACGAAGATGGCAGCTCCCACGGCGATGTTGGTGGCGGCCGCAGCCGCCCGAAGCTTGCCGAAGACCACCGGAGCCCGGGCCTTGTCGAAGTACTGGAGCGTGAGGGACTGGTTCAGGGTCTCGTAGTAGTGGAAACCGAAGGACATGAGAAGCGTCGTGCCCACCACGCCCCAAAAAGAGCGGAAAAAGCCCGTCAATCCCACCCCGATTCCCATGACGAGGATGGACAGGGCCGCCAGCCGGTGCTCGGAAAGAACAAGGAGGAGATAGACCACCAGAAGGGACAGAAATCCCGGGACTTCCCGCAGCGACTGCACCCATCCCATCTGATCGCCTTCCAGATGCGCCGCCTCCACGGCGAAGTTGTTGATGAGGGTGCGCCAGGACTGCAGGCCCGTGGCCGAAAGCACGGTCAGCACCAGCAGGTAGATGTACATGCGGCGATTGTCCACGGAACCTTCCACGGCCTGCTCCACTCCCTCGGGAACCTCAACACGAACACGAAAAAGAACCTATACTTGCCCCCGGGGGCCCTGTAAACTGGTACTGGGAATTTTCTTCGAATGCGCAGCCGAAAGGAGGTGGCGTCCCCATGGGTCGGGCTCTGGATTGGCTCCGCCAGGCGGAAAACGACATTCTGTGGGCCGAACATTCCCTGCAGGGCGGCTTTTACGCCCAGACATGTTTCATCTCCCAGCAGGCGGGCGAAAAGGCCCTCAAGGCCCTCTGCTTCCACAAGGGTTTCGAAATCATCAAAACCCATTCCCTGTATCAGATCGTCACGGCTCTCAAGATCGACGGGGAGCTTCTGGAACGCGCCAAGGAACTGGACATCTATCACGTATCGGGACGATACCCGGACGCCTTTCCGGCCGGAGCTCCTTTTGAGCTCTTGTCGGCAAAGCAGGCTGAAGCCGCACTGGAGTCGGCCCGGTTCATCCTGGCCTGGGTCCAACGGGAGATGCCGGCCCATGAGTGATTCGGAGATCCTCGTCCGCACCCGCCCGCCCGTGAGTGTGCTGGACTTCACGGTGGAGGAGATCGTGGAGCGGCTCCGCCGGGCCCTGGAAGGCCGCGGCGTTCGGGAAGCCTACATCTTCGGATCCGTCGCTGCCGGCCGGCCCCATGCCTGGTCGGACGTGGATCTCATCCTCGTCACGCCCTCACAGGATCCCTTCATCGAACGTCCCCGCCGGTTCTGGGACCTGCTGGATCTCGGCATCCCACTGGATATTCTCGTCTATACGCCGGAAGAGTTCGCCCGGCTCTGGAACGAAAAGACGGGCTTCTGGCGCACCGTCCGGGAAAACCACATCCGGATCCTGTGAGCCCCTCCATCGCGAAAGTTCATGACGACGAAGGACGAAACGCGCCTTTGAGAACCAGTGACCTGTAGGGGCGAATGATCATTCGCCCCTACAGGCCGCGGGCACGGCAGGCACAAAGCCTGTTTCACCTCGACCCGGACCCATGGCGGCTTGCGCCGCTCCCACAAGAGACCAAAGCCAAGGTTGCTTTCACAACAAGGTGTCTTGCTCCCTCGTTATCGCTCATGATCCCTTCTTTGCGCCTTTGCGAGAGACCTTTTTCGGCTCCCACCAAGCCGCTATTTTCCTTCACACCAATAGCTTGCCGGAGATCGCCTACCGGCGGTGGCAGGCCACCCGGCGGCCGGGGCCCACTTCCTTCAAAGGAGGAATCTCTCGGCTGCAGACGTCCTCCCGCTCCGGGCAGCGGGGGTGAAAGGGACAGCCGGAAGGAGGCCGGATGGGGCTCGGCACGTCCCCTTCCAGGAGGATCCGCCGCTTTTCCCGGGCCGCCCGGGGGTCCGGCACGGGCGCGGCGGAAAGGAGCGCCCGGGAATAGGGATGGAGGGGATCTTGGAAGAAGGCGGCCTTGGGCCCGATTTCCACCAGGCGGCCCAGGTACATGACCCCGATGCGGTGGGCCATGTGCTCCACCACGCTCAGGTCGTGGGAAATGAAAAGATAGGTCAGTTCCAGATCCTCCTGCAGCTCCTCCAGCAGGTTGATCACCTGCGCCTGGATGGAGACGTCCAGGGCAGAGACGGGCTCGTCGGCCACCACGAAGACGGGGTTCAGGGCGAGCGCCCGGGCGATGACGATCCGCTGGCGCTGGCCGCCGGAAAATTCGTGGGGGTAGCGTTCCGCGTGTTCGGGCCGAAGGCCCACGCGCTCCAGAAGCCAGGCCACCCGCTCCCGGCGTTCCGCCGGCGTGCCGATCTTGTGAATGACCAGGGGTTCCTCAACGAGACGACCGATCTTTTTCCGGGGATTGAGCGCCGAATAGGGATCCTGGTAGATGATCTGGGCCCGGCGCCGGAATCGGAAGACCTCCCGGGCGTCCGAGGCCACCAGGTCCCGGCCTTCGAAAAGGACCGAACCCCGGGTGGGCTCTTCGATCCGAAGCAGCAACCGGCCCAGGGTGGACTTGCCGCATCCGCTTTCCCCCACCAGGGCGAAGACCTCCCGGCGGGCGATCCGGAAACTCACCCCGTCCACGGCCCGCACCACCCCCGCGCGGGCCCCGAATCCGGAGCTCCGGACTGGATAATGCTTTACCAGGTTTCGGGCCTCGCAGATCACGTCCTTCATGAATGCTCCACCGGATGCCAGCAGCGTACGCGATGCCCTTCCGAGACGGCCGTCCAGGGCGGGGGCTCCTGAAAGCAGGGTCCCTCGGCGCGCGGGCAGCGTTCCTGGAAGGCGCAGCCGGGCGGGAGGCGGTCCAGGCTCGGCACCGTGCCGGGAATGGGCGTAAGCTTCCCGCGTTTCCCCCCGATCCTGGGAAGCGAGGCGAAAAGCCCCACCGTGTAGGGATGGGAAGGAACGTCGAACAGTTCCTCCACGTCCGCCTCTTCCACCGCCTTTCCGGCGTACATGACCACCACACGCCGGCACGTTTCCGCCACCACCCCCAGGTCGTGGGTGATGAGCAGCACGGCCATGCCGAATTCCTCCTTGAGCCGCCCCATGAGATCCAGGATCTGGGCCTGAATGGTCACATCCAGCGCCGTGGTGGGTTCATCGGCGATGAGGATCCTGGGCCGGCAGGCCAGCGCCATGGCGATCATGGCCCGCTGCCGCATCCCCCCCGACATCTGGTGCGGATAGTCGTCCACGCGAGATTCCGGGTCGGGAATGCCTACCAGGGAGAGCATGCGGACCGCCTCCCGCCGGGCTTCGTCCTTTTCGAGGCCTCTGTGCTTCTTAAGGACTTCCCGAATCTGAAACCCCACGGTGTAAACCGGATTGAGCGACGTCATGGGTTCCTGGAAGATCATGGAAATCTCGTTTCCGCGGATCCTTCGCATGGCACTTTCCGGAAGGGAAACGAGGTCGACGCCGTCGTAGAGGATCCGGCCCGAGGCGATCCGCCCCTGCTTCCTGGGCAGGAGCCTCAGGATGGAAAGGGCCGTGACGCTCTTCCCGCACCCGCTTTCCCCCACAATCCCCAGGGTCTCGCCGTGGTCCAGGCGAAGATCCACCCCGTCCACGGCCCGCACCACGCCGCGCCGGGTCCGGAATTCGGTGCAAAGCCTCTGGACTTCCAGAAGAGCGGCCATCATCGGGACCTCAGGGACGGATCGAGCACGTCGCGCAATCCGTCGCCGAACAGATTGAATCCCAGCACCAGCAACAGGATGGCTAATCCCGGAAACCCGGCCACGTGAGGCGCCATCTGGATGTACTGACGGCCCTCGCTGAGCATGGCGCCCCATTCGGGTTGGGGCGGCTGGGCTCCGAGCCCCAGGAAACCGAGGGCCGCCGCCTGCAGCACAGCGGTTCCCATGCCCAGGGTGGCGTAGACGATGATGGGCGCAAAGGTGTTGGGCAGGATGTGCAGGAGGATCACGCGGGCGTGACTTCCCCCCAGGTGGCGGATGGCCTGCACGAAGAGCTGCTGTTTGAGGGACAGGACGTTGGATCGGACGATGCGGGCGTAATGGGGGATGTAGACGATCCCCACGGCGATCATGGTGTTGGGAAGGCTCGGGCCCAGGATGGCCGTGATGAAGATGGCCAACAAGACGGCCGGGAATGCAAGCAGCACATCCATCACCCGCATGATGATGCTGTCCAGCGGATCGCCGAAATAACCTGCCAGCAGTCCCAGGACCGTTCCGGGAACGAGGGAGATGGTCACGGAGATGATTCCGATCAAAAGGGAGAGGCGACTTCCGTGGATGACCCGGCTCAAAATGTCCCGGCCCAGGCTGTCGGTGCCGAAAAGGTGTTGGGCGCTGGGCGGCTGGAGCCTGTCCAGGGGGGCGGGCACCAGGGGATCGTAAGGGGCCAGGGCGGGTCCCGCCAGGGCCACCGCCACGATGCCCGCGATGAGGCACAAGCCCAGGGCGGCCGTTCGATTGCGCAAGAGGTCGGTGAACAGCTCCAGCCTATTCATGGATGCGAATCCTCGGGTCCAGAACCACGTAGACCAGGTCCACCAGCAGGTTGATGAGGGTCATGATCACGGCGAAGATGAGAATGCAGCCCTGCACCGCGGCGTAGTCCCGCCCCATGAGGGAATCCACCACGTAGCGGCCCAAGCCGGGCCAGGAGAAGATGGTTTCCGTCAGGACCGCTCCGCTGAGCAGCAGCCCCAGGTTGAGGCCCAACACGGTCACCACGGGAAGCATGGCGTTCCGCAGCCCGTGGCGGAGGATCACCACCCATTCGTCCATGCCCTTGGCCCGGGCGGTGCGCACGTAGTCCTGATCCAGAACCTCCAGCATGCTGGAACGGGTGATCCGGGCCACCACGGCCATGGGGATGGTGGCCAGGGTAAAGGCGGGAAGGATCAGGTGGTGCAGGCCGTCCCAGAGCACGTCCGGGCGGAAGGACAGCAGGGCGTCCACCAGCACCAGCCCGGTCACGACGGGAATGTCCAGGCCCATGCTGAGCCGTCCCATCATGGGAAAGAGGGGGTATTTCACCGACAGGAGATAGATGAGCATGAGGCCCAGCCAGAAGATGGGCATGGAGACCCCCACCAGGGCGAGGAACATGGTGAGGTAGTCCCACACGGAATACTGCCGGACGGCGGAAACCACCCCCGCGCCCACCCCGAAGAGGGTGGCGATGACCATGGCCGCCAGGGACAGTTCCACGGTGGCGATGAGTCGCGGGGCGATCTCCTGGAACACGGGGGCCCCGGTGCGGATGGACACCCCCATGTCCCCCTGCAGAGCGGATTTCACGTAAACCCAGTACTGGACCGCCAGGGAGCGGTCCAGTCCCAGCTTATGACGCAGTTGTTCCAGTTCGGCCGGCGTGGCGTACTCACCCAAAAGCAGCTGGGCGGGATCGCCCGGGATCAGGCGCAACATGAGAAAGACGAGCACCGATACCCCGAACAAGATGACGGCCAGCTGCAGGAGCCGCCTTCCCACGTAGCGCCACGGCATGGATCCGCACCCCTCCTACTTTTCTTTCCATACCATCTGGAAGGAATTGAGCCCGTTGGGCCGGAGCGGCACATCGTGGAGCTTCTTGTTGTAGCAGCGCACGATGGTGGAGTGGGCCAGGGGCACCCAGGGAACTTCCCGGTGGAAGATCTCCTGGGCCTTCTTGTAGAGCTTCGCCCGTTCTTCCTTGTCGAAGATCTTCTGGGCCTGTTTCACCAGTTCCGTAAATTCGGCGTTCTTCCAGAGCGCCACGTTGGCCGCCCCCGGCGTCACCGCCGTGTCCGCGGAAAGGAGGCCGTAGAGGAAGTTGTCGGGGTCGGCGTTGCCGCCAAGCCAGCCCAGCATGCACATGTCGTGCTCGCCGTTGGCGGTCTTCTTAAGGTAGGTGCCCCAGTCGTAGCGCACGATCTTGGCCTTCATGCCCACCGCCGCAAGATAGGCCTGGATGAGCTCGGCCGTCTTGACCGGTTCGGGCATGTAGGCGCGGGATACGGGCATGGCCCACAGTTCCAGTTCCGTGCTGAAGTCGAATCCGGCTTCCTCTAGGAGCTTCTTCGCCTTTTGCGGGTCGTATGCGTAGGGCTGGATCTCGTCGTTGTAGCCCCAAATGGTGGGCGCAAAGGGGTTCTTGGCGGGAATGGCCAAACCCTGGAAGATGGCCTTGATGAGGGTGTCCTTGTCGATGGCGTGGGCGATGGCCTGACGCACGCGCACGTCCTTCAGCGCCGGCTTTTCCGTGTTCAGGGCCAGGTAGCCGATGTTGATGCTCGGTTTTTCGATCACTTCCAGGTTCGGATCCTTTTTCACCAGGGCGATGGAATCGGGGTCCAGATCATCGGCGATGTCCACCGTGCCGGACTGGAGCGCCATGAGGCGGGCGGACGGTTCGGGGATGGACTTCAGGATGATCCGGTCCACCTTGGCCTTGTCGCCCCAGTAGTTCTCGTTGCGTTCCAGAACGATCTGGTCGTCCTTGACCCACTTGACGAACTTGAAGGGCCCCGTTCCCACCGGATGCATGCCGATCTGGTCCTTGTATTCCGCCATGGCCTTGGGGGAGACGATGGGGCACAGCCACAGGGCCAGGTTGTTGAGCAGCGGCGCGTAGGGCTTCTTGGTGACCAGCTGCACCGTGTAGTCGTCCACCACCTTCACTTCCTTGACCATCCCCAGCGACAGGCTCAGGTAGGCCCACTTGCCGTAGCTGTGGAAGGGGTGGTTTTCGTCGATTACCCGGGCGAACGAATCGTAGACCGCCTGGGCGTTGAAGGGCGTGCCGTCGTGGAAGGTGACACCCTTTCGCAGGTGGAAAGTCCAGGTGAGGCCGTCCTCGCTCACCTCCCAGGAGGTGGCCAACTGGGGCTCGATGTCCATGGAGTTGTCCCCGAACTTCACCAGATTCTCGTAGATCTGGATGCCCGCCTTGATGGATTCCCCGTCGGTGGCCTGAGCCAGGTCCAGGGAGACGGAATCGCCGCCGCGGCCCCAGATGAGGGTGCCGCCGGTGACGGGTTGATCGGCCGCCCCGGCCAACCCCGGGCAAAGACTCACCAAAAGGGTCAAAAGCACGCACCACTTCCGCATCGTTCCCTCCTTGTCCAGACGGGTCCACTCACCGGCGTCTCCAGGAAAACCGCACCGTGCGGCCGGAGACCGTGACCGTCTTGATAGCTTTTTTGCCTTCCGCCTGCAAGAACTCCGTCAGAGCCTCCAGGACGACCAGGTGCCCGCGCACGCACAAATCCAGCCACGCTCCTTCGGCCACCTCGTCCACCACCTCCGTGACCACCTCCAGGCGGGTCACGTCGGGCCGTTGCACGCAGTAGTTGAGATGGGCCACCCGGGGAACGGGCGGAAGGAGCGCCACCGGGCCTTCCCCCGCCGGCGGGAAGACGTCGGGCTCCCAGTTTTCCGCGTAGCGCCGATAGCGGTCCCGGATCTCCCGGTTCCGACGGCTGAGATCCGAATCTTCGCCCACCCGCCGCCGGATGATCTCCCCCAGGCGCCGGACCCACCCGTGGCGGGGATCGTCCGGATCGTCCAGGAAGGGCAGGTACACGTAGAGAAAGGAGCGCGGGATCCAATGTTCGGCGAACATTCCCGGTGCGTAGCCGGAAAAGGGCTGTTCCCATTCGTGGCTGGGCACGCCGTGGCCGTCCAGGATGAGCTCCGGAAGCCAGCGTTCCCACACGCGGCGCTTGACCAGGGCTTCCGGGAATCGGGGTCGTTCGGCGAAGTAGTCGCTGTAGAATTCGCAGCCCAAGGCGTTGTAGCGGGCGGCGTGGAGCTTGTGGCCCGGCGCCGTGGGATGGAGCGTCTCGAAGGCGGCCACGCCGTCGGCGTTTTCCATGGGGATCCAGGTGAGGTTTACCCGTTTGAGGAGCGCCCGGCCCGGGTCGGTGGCCGCTACCCGCCAGGCCGACAAGAGAGCCGCCTCGGTGCTCGAAACCTCGTTGGCGTGATGGCGGGCGTTGAAGAGGATCGTGGGCTTGAACAGACGCAGCCGGGCCATGGAGACATGGCCGGAGCCCGCCGGAAGAAACGCTTCCAGGGCCCGGATGGAGCGGCCCTGGAAACTGCGGGCAGGCTTCCAGGCCCTCATGACCGGAAACGAAGCGAGCTTTCGCACCCAGCCGGTCACCTCCCGAGCCCGCAGGACCCGGTCCGTGGGGGGAGGCAGTTTTTCCGGCTCGGCCTCCCGGGTCGTTTTTCTTCCGGCCCGGGGGGCCGGAAACCGGCAGACCACTTCCCCGGCGGCCGTCGAAACCACTTCACAGCCCGCGTTCCGGAGGGTTTCCGAAAGGTTCTGCGCGACCGTGGTGGTAGGCGGGCCGGGCAGGGAAATCCCCACGTCCCAGAACCGTTTTCCGAAACGAACCCGGGAAACGGCGGGACCGCCCGCCGGATCTTCCGGGCGCGGGAACGGGGCCGCAGAGCCTTCCGTGGAGGGGCCGTCATCCCCGCGCAAGCGGGGATCCAGGATCTCCAGGGAATTACAGGCTTCCGTTTGCCCGGGAGTGGCGCTTTTCGGAGTTTCCGGACATGCTCCCGGGGCCGTGTCCGAGAACGATGATCCTTCCTCATCCGACAAGAGACCCGTCTTCTTTTGTAGCCGCGGGGCTTCAGCCCCGCGGAAAGGAGGCTTCGGAACCCCATGAACCGACAGGCAATCCCCCAAGGTCTGTCCGAAGCTCGGGGATTCCTCCGCAGCCCTCAAGGGCTGCGCTACGGGAAAGGCGATCATCTCTGGCGTACTGGCACAAGATTCCAGGGGCTTGGCCGTAAGGCGGGCCCGCGCACGCCCGCCGGTCGCCTTCCACGCCACCACCGGCATGACCTGCCCCAGCTGCACGGTCTCGGGAAGGACGAAACGTCGGGCGAAATCCTTGTGGAATTCGAGGAGGGTGAAATAGAGGTCCTCGTGGAGGGCCTCCATGGGCGAAATCCGCTCCTGGTCCAAGCCCAATAAAGTTTCCGATTCCGGCACGGCCACCCGGATGCGGATCTCTTCCCAAAAGGCCCGCAGCCGCTCGGGGTCTTCTCTTTTCAGACGCGCTTCCATAGCCCTTTGGAGCGCCGGGAGCCATCGTTTTCCGAAGATCCTCCAGAAGACTTCCCGGTCGGTGGGCATGGAGCGGTCCAGGGCCATCCCGTCCTGGTTCCAAAGCCGCACACCGGCCGTGGTGGGATGCACCGTTTGGGAAGGCGGAATGCGGCCGTAGTAGGAAAGGCTCGTCCACCGCGGCGTGAAGGCCTCATCCAGGAGTACCCTTCCCTCACGGTTCCAGGCCCGCACGCGATAGGCGGTCTCTTGGCGGGTGTCCTGGCGGATGTGAACCCTCGCCGGATCCCAGCCCAAGGCCTGGGCCAGCAGATCGGGGCCCGGGTAGATTTCCTGCAGCCAGCGGGTGCGCATCTCCATGGCGCCCTGCGCGCCTCGAAAGGGAGCAAACGAAAGCTCCACGGCCTCCGCGCGCGTCGCGTCCGACCGGGCCATGTCCCGGAGTGCCGGCATCACCTTCTCCAGAAGCCAGCAGAGGCCCGGCTTGTAGGCGTTGTAAACCTCCAGGGACGGTTCATAGCCCTTGGCCGCCAGGATCTTTTCCAGCCGCTCCTTCAGCCGGCGCCGCACCTCGGGCGGTTTGCTCACGAACACCGTCCCCCGAAGCGGGCCGCGGCCCGGCGGCACACGGCCCATCAACCGTTCCATCCGCACGTCTTCGGGGTTCCATCGGCTTTCCCGGATAAGCGGCGCGGCAGATTTTGCCGGGATTTCCATCCCGGGCGCCCCTGGGCCTTTCGGCTCTTCCGCGCCATCGCGACCCAATAAGCTACTGAAATTCGTGGCTTTCTGCTTTCGCGGGGATGCCGGAAAAGAGACGCAATGGGCCATCGCCGCATCTTCAGGCACCCCCAGGGGATCACTCGAGGTTGTCACCGGAGGCGCCCAGGCGCGGCGGACGGCGTGCACGCGGTGCACCGCCTCCCGCAAGGACATCATGGATTCTTCCCCCGGACCGGGCTCGCGAACCGTCCGGGGCAACCAGCGAAGAAGAGCGTTCTGGAGCGCCGCCCCGTCGCCTCGAAGAACCAGGCGGCGGCGGTCGTCCTCGGCCGCCCGGACTTCGGCCTCCGGGGAGCCCGCGTCCTCCCGGATCTCCAGGACCACGCCGCCGTGCCGAACGGGTCCCGCATGGACGAAGGGAAGTTCGATCTCCGTGGCTTCCAGGCTGACCCGGCAGAGGGCCAGGCACAGGGCGCGTCCCACGGCAGGCGAAAGCCTTTCGGAGGGAAGCTCCACCGCCAGACGCAAGGCCCGGCGCCTGGGATCGTCCGCAACCGGCTCGAAGATCCCGCCGGGCCGGGAAAGATCCAGAACGTCCGGAAAGGAACCCGCCTGGGCCGCCCGTTCCTTTACCGGGGGCATGGAAAAGGGATCCAGGAGGCCCGTCCTTTCCCGGGAAATCTTGTGAATCAGCCACGGCTCCTTTTGCCGGGACCCGGTCCAGACCTTGAGTTGGGGATCCGGGCCGGAAACCCATTCCAACCGACGCCAGGAACCGGGAAGTACCGGAAGGTTCAGGCCGTCCGAAACGGCGAGGAATCGCAGGAAGGAAGTCAGAGCCTCCCGGGTTTCGCCCGTGGCCACCACTTCCACGGGACTCCGGCGAACGACCTGCACCCGCGGCGAAGGCGGCCCTTCCCGTGTCGGTTCCGGCCGGAGTCGAAGCACCAGACGGGGCCGGGGCCCGCGAGGTTTTGTAAATCGCACCAGGGACTCGTCCAGCCGAACCGTCTCGAACGCCCACCGGCAAGCAAGATGCGCCGCTTCCGCCCAGAAGGGGCTCCAGTCGAGACGTCCCGGAACCACCAGGCGCGCGGCCACCCGGTCGGTGATTCCGTCCCCGTCCGTGTCTTTATAGTCAGGCCGTTCCGGAAAGAGCTGCTCAAGAAGATCCATCCCGCCCTTCAGCCTCCTCCATCAGCCTCCTCCAAAGGATTCGCTTCTTCCCCCATGCACGGTCCCGGCGGGCATGAAGCCCGCCCCTACGGAACGGCGCCGCGTTCAGGGCCCGCGCCGCCGCGGGCCTTATGACCACCCGCCCCCCTATATCCGTCCGGACGCGCGAGCGCCTCAGGGCGGGACCTACCCCCCGCCCGAAGCCGAAATCGCGATGCAACGCGCGTAGGGGCGGGGTTTATCCCCGCCCGCATTCACCGCTTCCCCCTTCCAACATTGCCTTCCAATCCGACCAAACCAGCGAACCGGACCACGGGTAATCCCGGGCCCGCATCACCAATCCGGCCCGAACCGGATTATGCCAGATGTAGCGTGCCACGTCAGAAAGCGTTTCCTCCCGGCGTAGCGCATGATCGTAGAAACTTCGCTGCCAGAGTGCCCGGTCGGGCTCGAGTCTGCGGGCTAACGGCGTGAGTTTACCCTTCAGCAAAGAACAAAATCCACAACATCGCGGTCCTGCAAGAGCAGGTGGATGTGATCCGGCATAATGCACCATGCGTAGAGGAGCGTTTCTCGATCTTAGGCATTGCAAGTAAGGAGATCCACAGCTGCGACCGGAAGTTCCGTGTAGAGGCGGAACCATGGGTACCTCCCTTTGGTGGTAACGGTTATGGAGAACGCATGGCCCAACCTGTAGGCCCCGGAGGGAAGTCAAACTCTTTTGCGTGAGGATAGGGGGTTCATGGGTATCCCTCTGGGCGGGCATAAAGCCCGCCCCTACAAAAACGGATCAGCCTTTTGCGCAGGGGCTTCAATCCCTATCTTCCAAGGTTCTTAAAGATGTGTTGACAAGTGATGGCTGACAGCCAACAGCTCTCAGCTCTCAGACGCCCCTTCACCCTTCACTCATCACCCATTACTCATTACTCATCACTCCCCCAGGCACCCGGATTTCCACCCGAAAACCTCCTCCGGGCACGTTTTCCGCCCGAATCGTTCCCCCGTGCAGCGTGACCGCCCGGTGCGCGATGGCGAGACCCAAACCCACACCGCCGCTTCGCCGGTCGCGGGACGGCTCCACGCGGTAGAAGGGCTGAAAGAGGCGGGGAATCTCCTCCTCCGGGACTCCCGGCCCCCGATCCCGGACGGCGATGACCCCCATGGGTGCCTCCCCGGTGGAATCCAGCTCCAGGGACACCTCCACCTCGGTCCCGGTCGGCGCGTGGCGGACCGCATTTCGGACCACGTTTTCCACGGCGCTTCGAAGCAGATCGGCCGATCCCCGAACACGCACCGCCGCCCGGGACCGGACGGTCACGGTGCAATCCTTCTCGGCCGCCTCGAAGGCGGCATCCTGGGCGATGTTTCGGACCAGGTCGTCTAGGGCGACTTCCTCCGCGGCTTCCGGCTCCCGAAGCTGCTCCATGCGGCCCAAGGTGAGCACGTGACCGATGAGGCGATTCAGCCTTTCGGACTCCTTTTCGATCCTTTCCAGCAGAGGGTGGAGATCGTTCGAGGCCTTGTCTTTCGCCAGTTCCAGGGCCACCCCCAGGCGGGTCAGGGGGGATCGAAGCTCGTGGGAGACATCCCGCAGGAGCCGCCGCTGGGCCTCCATCAGTTCCTGGAGGCGCTCGGCCATGTGATCGAAATCCCGGGCCAGCGCGCCGAACTGATCCCCTCGCGCCGTCAGGGCGGGGCCCACCCGGGCGGCAAGATCTCCGGAAGCGAGCCGGCGGGCCGTGACCTGCAGGGTCCTCAACGGCGCCGTCAGGTGACGGGCCAGGAAGAAGCAGAGCACCACGGCGGCGGCAAGCAGCACGACCAAGGGGATGAGGAAGGGATGGGGCCGCGGGGTCATGGGGGGCGGGGGCGGCACATGGCGGAGCAACGTGTACGTCGATCCCGAAGGGCCGACGATGCGCAGAACCTGGTACTGGGGAGGCGGCAGAACCCTTCTCCGGGGCCTTTCGTTGGGAGGGGGCGGGGGCGGCTCCAGGGCGTCTTTGGGCACGGGCCGGCCCGTGAGCTCCCTTCCCCGGTCGTCCAGGAAGAAGAGTCGAGCCGGTCCTTCCCCTTCCAGGCTTTGCACGTAGCGCCGGAGGGCTTCCTCCCCTTCCCCTTCGTAGATGCGGACTCCCACGATTCCGGCCATCCTCAGGCCCTGCCGGGCGGCGCTCCGCCAGGCCTCCGTCCACACGTGTTTCGGAAAAAGCCAGCCCATGATGAGAAACGACAGGAGCGCCCCGCCCACGATGGTGGCGCAAAAGGCCAGAAAGATCTTGGCGAAGAGCGTCTTCATGATTCCCCGATCCCTTCCCCTCCCGGGAGGTCTTCCGGGCGGCCCCCTTCCGGCAGGCAGTAGAGATAGCCCACCCCGCGCACCGTCTTGATCCGTTCGGCCCCGCGGGGCCCGTCGCCCAGCTTCTTTCTGAGATTGCTCACGTGCACGTCCAGGCTTCGGTCATAAGGCTGAAGTTTTCTTCCCAGCACCAGCAGGCTCAGCTCTTCGCGACTGAGCACCCGGCCGGCCGCCCGCATCATGGCCTCCAGCAGGTTGAACTCCACCGTGGTGAGCCGAAGCTCCCGGCCGCCGCAGGTGGCGGTTCGCGTGCCGGTATGAAGCTCCACGTCCCCCACCCGGATCCCTTCCGGGCTGGCGGAACCCGCATCCAAGGGCGGAGGAGCGGACTCCGTCTGTCTCGCCCTTCTCAGGACGGCGCGAAGCCTCGCCAGGAGTTCCCTCGGATTGAAAGGCTTGGGCAGGTAGTCGTCCGCTCCCAGTTCCAGGCCCACGATGCGGTCCACGTCGTCTCCCCGTGCGGTGAGCATCACCACGGGGATGGGCGACAGGGCGCGAAGGCGGCGCAAGACCTCCAGGCCGTCCAGGCCCGGGAGCATCACGTCCAGCACCACCAGGTCGAAGGTGTCCTCGGCCACGGCCCGGAGTCCCGTTTCTCCGTCGTGGACGCCCACGACCCGAAACCCGTGGGGCTCCAAGTATTGGGAAAGCAGTTCGCACAGCTCCGCATCGTCGTCGATCACCAGCAGCCGCAACACCTCGCTCATTCCACCGATCCTCCCTGCGGTCTGGTTGTTTCCGGTCAGTCCAACCGAGCATAGCGAAAAGGTCGGGCGCTCGCATGTAAAGAATTGTGAAGGCGGTGAAGCGAGTCAAAAACCGCGCCGATCCGGAAAACACGATCCCAAAGGGATCCTTCCTTAGCAAGCCTTTAACGCACTTTTACAAAGGCTCACGATCATTTGACACACATTAACCCGCCTTCGGGGTACACCTCCTCCCAACAAGCCGGGGCGGCCCGGCAATCTGGAACGGAACAGGGAACTGAAAGGAGAGGCACATGGAAGCAGGAGAGAAAACGACCAAGACCAATGGATGGGACCCGTCCGTAAGAGCCTGGCTTGTGGCGGCGTGCGTGTGGCTTTTCGTTTTGGGAGCGCTCCATGCCGGAGCGGGAAGAGCCCTGGGGCAACCCCCGCCGCCGCCGGACACGGACACGGTGATTCGTCACATGGACCGGGAGCTGAACCTGACGGACGAGCAGAAGGAAAAGCTGCGCGGCATTCTGGAGGAGGCCCGGCAGAAGGGAAGGAGTCTCATGGAACGGTCCCGGGCCGACGGATCGGGCTTTGAGACCGTGAGGGCTCAGATGGAGGAGCTTCGCAAGGAAACGGACGCGCAGATCAAGGAAGTGCTGCGGGCCGACCAGTACGAAAAGTGGCAAAAGATGCGTCAGGAAAGGGAAAGACACCGCGGTCCCCGGCGGGGACAATGGGGATGATGGAATCCATCGGAAACAGCGAGGAAAGGAGGAGACATCATGCGTAGAGAAAGAAGGCTCATTATCGCGGCTTCCGTCGTGGCTCTTCTGGTCGTGACGGCGGTTCGGGCCGATGCGTTCGGAGGACGCCGGTTCCAGGGACCGCCCGCCCACGACGGCCCCGGGTTCTTGCGCGGAATCGAGACGATCCTGGATCTCCGACTCACGCCGGAACAGCAGGACCGGATCCAGGCCGTGCTGAAGAAACACCGCCAGGAGATGGACGATGCGAGGAAGGTTCACCGGGAGGCCCGCCGGAACCTGAGAGCGGTGATGGACGATCCCAAGAGCGATGAAGCGGCCGTTCGAAAGGCCTTCAAGGCCGTGGCCGCCGCAGAGGAGGAGTTGGCCGTGCTGCGCCACACGGTCCGTCGGGAAGTGGAAGGCATCCTGACCCCGGAGCAGCGCGAAAAGATCCGAAACAAGCTTTTCAAACACCGGGAAGGGATCGCCCCTCCCTTCCCGGGCCCTGCGGGCGATGACGCTCCCCCCAAAGGCTGATTCGCCCTCTTTCCTCACGCCCGGCTCCCCCTTGCCGGGCGCTTCCCTCCCACAACCGGGCGGCCTCCGGGCCGCCCGGTTCCCGACAAGCCCCTTCCCCAGAGACTTGCAAATGGATGCTTGATCCCGTTAAACCTCATCAAGGCAGCCAGCTCGGCGGAAAGCGATGTGCCCTGGATCGCGCATCACCCAATGGGGCATTCCCATTCTTTATCTCGTCTTGACGGTGGCATCATATGATACTAGACTTCCAGTGCGGAGGACGGCCTTCCTATCGCGAGTTGGACCGAAAACTCCAACAGGCCAGATCCGCCATCCAGGAAGGTCGATGGGCCATCTTGGAACCCGACGTGATCCATGGCGACTTGCTGGAGCTGGATGTCCTGATCAGCGAACTGCCGAGCCTCTTGCTGGAGGCACTGGGCGAAATCACACCCAAGGCATACCGAGGAAATCGACCACCGGCCCGATCCTATGAAGAAGCGATAAAGAACGCCGAACTGTTTTCCTTCGTGTGGCAGAGCAAGACCCTTGGGTGCAACGTCTATCTGAAATTTGCTCTCAAGGGTGACATCATGTGGTTGGTATCCTTCCACAAGGACAGGGAGAACAGAGAAACATGAGATGCCCCCATGACGGCCGAGAGATGGATCTTCGCAAAGTGCGACGGACCGCGACGATAAGAGGCCGCACAGTGACCTACCTACCCAATCGGTATGTATGCCCAAAGTGCGGGATCGAAGCGGAATCGCCGGAGCTTGCGGCGACCAACCAAAAGAGGTTGTCAGAGGCCTACAAGAAAGCCGAGGGGCTTCTGACCGCAGTCCAAATCGTGGAAGCGAGAAGAAGGAGAGGATGGACCCAAGAGGACTTGGCCCGGGTGGCTCGCGTGGGGGTGGCAAGCGTCAAGCGTTGGGAGCTGGGAAGTATTCAGTCCAAGGCCAACGACGAAGCTCTTCGCCGTGCCCTTTTCGATCGTCCCACCGATGAGCATGCCTGGAATGGAGGACGCCCGCTTTCTCTGGACCGGATGCGCTTGATACTGGAACGGTTCAGTCAAAAGCTCCGGCGGCGGCTGCTCACGACCAGAAGCAAAGACAAGCTGCTCTACGCCGGAAAATACCTCTTTTACGCCGACATGGTCGCTTTCAGAGAAACGGGGCGCGGCATGACCGGGGCATCCTACGCAGCTCTTCCCCATGGACCGCAAGTGAATAATTACAGCGAACTTCTGCCACTAATCCGCTCGGCGAAACCGAACGCAGCCGAGCCGCTGACGGATGAGGAAGAACGAATCATTGATCGAATTACAAAGCGGTTCCCCTCAAACTCGTCCATATACGAAGCGTCGCATTTGGAACCGGTGTGGCGGGAAAAGCCCACAGGGGCATTGATACCCTACTCGGATTCAGTGCGCCTCAAAGCCTTGTAGGCCCAAGCATTTCAACTACGAAGCTCAGAACAACCACGAAAACAAAAAGGGGTTAGGCCGATTGACCTAACCCCTTGATTTTTCTGGTGGGCCGTCAGGGACTCGAACCCCGAACCTCCTGATTAAGAGTCAGCTGCTCTACCAATTGAGCTAACGGCCCATGCCATCTATCTGGTACGCCCGGCAGGATTCGAACCTGCGGCCTGCGGATTCGAAGTCCGACGCTCTATCCAGCTGAGCTACGGGCGCATGCAAACCCTTCAAACGGGGCTCTTTACTAGCCCAGGGCGCCCCGGCCTGTCAAGGAACTTTTTCTGGACCCCGCCGAAAAAAATCCCGGGGCGCGGCCCGTCGGTACGGTGACCTGGACCCGCCGGGCAGAGGAGCATCCCGCCGCCTCGTTGCCGATTCTTTCGAGGCTCATGGGGGCGCCGTTGGCGCGGGGCGAAGGCCCGCGGAAAGCTGTCCTTCGGGCGTTTCGGCCAAGCTCCTACGCCTTGTAGGTGCGCATGAAGGCGCCGAAGACGGCCAGGAAGACGCCCGTCACGGCGGCCGCCCCGGCGAAGGCGGCCGGGTACCCGCTCCGCTCGATGACCACGCCCATGGTGGCGGAAGCGAGCATGATGCCGAAGTAGATGCACGTGTTGTAGCCGCCCATGGCCAGTCCCCGGGAGTGGGGATCCACCACCACGGCGATGAGCGCTCCGATGGAGGTGAAGGCCAAGGCAAGCCCGCAGCCGAAAAGGGCCGCCCAGGCCAGAAACTGCCACAAGCTGCCGGAAAAGCCGAACCCCACCAGGGCCGCCGCCGAAGCCGTCGCCCCCACGGCCACCAGGCGCCTTCGGTCCCCCGTCCGGTCGCTCCAGTGCCCGAAGGGGATGCGCGACAGGGCGTTGGACACCCCCTGGACGAAGAAGATCATGCCGATGGAAGCGATGGGAATGGAGGCGTCCCGGGCGTGGAGCGGGATGAAGGTGACGAACATCCCCAGCCCGAAGCAGAGCCCCAGGGTGACGAGCCAGCAGCCCCACAGGGGACGATTCCGAAGAACGGCCCCCGCGGCTTCCCGGAGCGGCGGGCGATCCACGGCGTCGTCCCGGGCCGGGGGAGCCGGCAGCAGGGCCAGGATGAGCACCCACAGCACCGCCGTCACGCACCCGGAAGCGACGAACACGGGCCCGTAGCCGAACCCTCCGGCCACCCAGCCCCCCACGGCCGGCCCCACACTCATGCCCGTGTAGAGCGCCGTGGTGTACCAGCCGTAGGAGCGGCCCAGGTGGGTCACGGGGGAAACGTCGGCCACGTAGCTCATCATGGTGGGGCCGTAGGCGGAAAGGCCCACGCCGAAGAAGAAGTAGATGAGCATGAGCTGGGCGGGGGTGCGGGAAAAGGCGAGCCAGAAGGACGTGACGAAGACCACGAAGGTTCCCAGAAGGGCCACCCGCTTGCGGCCCCAGCGGTCGGAAAGGAGCCCGGTGGGAAAGGAGAGGCACCCGGCGGTGAGGAAGAAGACCGAATTGATGAGCCCCACGGTGGGCGTGTCGGCGCCCAGGGACTTGGCGTACAGGGGAACCACGGGAATGCGCATGTAGGAGGCGGTGTAGAACCCGAAGGTGACCAGGCAGCAGACCGTGAGGCTGTAGACGAAGGAGGCGGGCCTGGAGGCCGGAAGGCTCAGGGAGTTCCGATACGGTCTTTCCATGGGCTACCCCTGAATGGTGGGTGGCGGGCGGGGATAAACCCCGCCCCTCCTTGTGCGAGAGCGTGTTTCCTTCATCGATCGCCAAGGGGCACGATTTCTTTCGTAGCCGCGGGGCTTCAGCCCCGCGGAAAGGGGCCATCGCACCCCAATGAAATGACTGGCACTACTCGATTGACCCGTCCGACGTTCGGGGATTCCTCCGCAGCCCTAAAGGGCTGCGCTACGAAAAATGCGGTCATCTCCTGCGTTTTCAGACAGCCCCCCAGGGTCCTTTCATCCTTAGCACAGTCTCCGGATCGCATGGAAGTCCCAGGGCGACTCCTTCCCGAAGCTTCGTCCCCCCGGGCCTTCGTCCGTTCAAGGCTTTCGCCGCGGCCGGAAATGCACTATGATTCAAACACCTAAGGCAAGCTCAAGGACCTTTTCACCGAATCAGGAGGCATTTCGTGACCGCAACGACCCGCACCGCCCTTCGCTTCGAAGGCACCGACCGATACCACCTCAACCCGGAACTGCGCGAGATCGTCAACATCGCCATCGCCATGGAAAAACCCCTGCTGCTCACCGGGGAAGCCGGCACGGGAAAGACCCAGCTCGCCTTCGAGATCGCCCGCGCCCTGAACCTCCGCATGGAAGAGGCCCGGTGCAAGTCCACCTTCAAGGGCGAGGAGCTGTGCTACGTCTACGACACGGTGCTCCGGCTGAACGATTCCCGTTTCGGCTCGGGAGACACCGGCCGGGACGTGAACAACATCTGGGACTACATCCGGTTCGGGCCCATCGGCCGGGCCTTCACGGCCGACGACCGCCGCGTGCTCCTGCTGGACGAGATCGACAAGACCGACTCCGACACCCAGGACAACCTGCTGGACGTGCTGGAAGACGGGGCCTTCATCATCCGGGAGATCAACCACAAGGTGAAGGCCAAGCACCGGCCGATCATCGTCATCACGAGCAACGCCAAGCGGGAGCTTTCCGATCCGTTCCTTCGCCGTTGCTTCTGCCATTACATCCCCTTCCCGGGTCCCGACGAGATGGTGAAGATCGTCCGGCTGCACTACCCGGACATTCCCGAGCCGTTCCTGCAGGCGTCCCTGGAAACCTTCTACCGACTGCGCGAAGAGGGCTTCGAAAAGCCTCCGGCCACGGCCGAGCTGCTGGACTGGATCGGCGCCCTGCAGGCCGGCGGCGCGCGCGGCCCCGGTGCGGGCCGGGACGTGGCCCACATCGGCACGCTCCTCAAAAGGACCCAGGACATCCTGAAATTCAAGGGAATCCGGAAGGCCCTCCGGTTCTAGGAGCCACCATGATCGCCTTCATCTACGGCCTCAGGCAGGCGGGCATTCCCGTGAGCGTCCACTACATCCTGGAGTTCTACCGGGGACTGCGGGCCGGGCTGGCTCCCGACCTGGACCGCCTCTTTCTCTTGGCCCGCCTGGTCTTCGTCAAGAAGGTGGAGCACTACGACGCCTTCGAGCAGGTCTTTCGCTCCGTCTTTTTGGGCGATCCCAACGTGGATCCCACCGACTGGGAAGAGATCCTGGCCGGAAAGCCCTTCCAGGAATGGCTCAAAAAGGAGGTGGAAAGCGGGCGCCTGCCCCCCGAGGCCCTCCGGGAATTCGACACGGAAGAGCTCCTGGAGCGCTTCTACCGGACCGTCCTGGCCCAGGACGGCGAACACCACGGCGGCAACACCTGGGTGGGCACCGGCGGCCGATCCCCCTACGGGCACAGCGGCCGGCACGGCGGAGGAATCCGGGTCCACGGCGAAAGCGTTCACGGCACGGCCCAGAAGGTGATCGGGTCGCGCCGCTACATCAACTACAGCGACCAGGCCCCGCTTCGAACGGAGAACCTCCGGCAGGTCTTGTCCTCCCTCAAGAGCCTGCGGCCCGTGGGGCCTGAAACCGAACTGGACGTGGACGCCACCATCCATCGGACCGCCAAGAACGGCGGGGAGATCGAACTCATCTTCCGGCGGGAGCTGAGAAACCGGGTGGACATGGTTCTCCTGGTGGACAACGGCGGCTATTCCATGGTGCCCTACGTGGACCTGGTGCGCACCGTCTTCAACAAGATCCGCGACTGCTTTCGGGACGTTCGCACCTACTACTTCCACAACTGCATCTACGGGGCCGTTTACGCGGATCCCCCGCGGCGCCGGCCCGTCTCCTGGGAAAAGCTCCTTAGCTCGGGACGAAAGACCCGGCTCGTCATCATCGGCGACGCCAACATGGCCCCGGCCGAACTCATGGCCGCCTACGGATCCATCGACATGGTGACCACCGTGCGAAAGCCCGGCTACGTGTGGCTCCGCGAACTCCGGGAGGCCTTTCCCGCAAGCGTGTGGCTCAACCCCATCCGCCGGGATCTGTGGCCGTGGCAGAGTTCCACCATCGAGCGGATCGGCCGGATCTTCCACATGGAGGATCTCACCCTGGGCGGGATCAAGAACGCCGTGGCCCACCTGAACATCCAGGGCCGGGCCGTGGACCAGGGGTAATCCCCCCCCGGCCCCCCTTAACCCCATCTAGAACGGGCCGTGGCAGGAAAGGATGAAACGCGCCCTGTAGGGGCGAATGGCTATTCGCCCCTACAGGTGAATGGCCATTCGCCCCTACGGCCCCCGTGCACGAACGAAACAAGGCCGCGTTTCAAACGAACAGAGGGGGAAATGAAGACATCCCAATCGGACGGATAGCAATCCATGGCCTACATTGACAAGGAAGTGCGACGGCTGGTGGGGAAAGCCATCCACCACTACGATCTCATCCGGGACGGAGACCGGATCGCCGTGGCGGTCTCGGGCGGCAAGGACAGCATGGTGCTGCTTTGGCTCCTCCGCGAGCGCCTTCGGCGCATCCCCATCCACTACGACCTGGTGGCGGTGCACGTGGACCTGGGCTTCGATCCCCGGCCGGCGGCGGAACTGGAGGCGTTCTTCGAGAGTGAAGGCTTCGACTACCGGATTCTCCGGACCGACTACGGCGTGAAGGCCCACAGCCCGGAAAACCGCGAAAACCCCTGTTTCCTGTGCGCCCGGAGGCGCCGCGCGGCCATCTTTCGGGAAGCCCAATCCCTGGGCTGCTCCAAGGTGGCCTTCGCCCACAACCAGGACGACTTCATCGAAACCTTCTTCATCAACGTGTGCTACGGCGCCCAGGTGGCGGCCATCGTCCCCAAGCAGCCCTTCTTCGGGGGACTCATCACCGTCATCCGTCCCCTGGCGCTGGTGGATTCCCAAAAGGTCGCGCGTCTTGCCCGGAACCTGGATCTTCCGGTGGTGGAAAACCCGTGCCCGTCGGCGGGAAAGAGCGCCCGGACGGAGATCCGGGATTTCCTCTTTTCCCTTTACCGGAAGAACCGCAAGGTGCGGGGAAACATCTTCCACGCCCTGAGCAACGTGAACCCGGAATACCTGCCGCCGCCCCTCAAGGGCTGACGCGGGGGGGCCGGTGCGGCGGGATGCCTTCAAAAGGATGCACCACAGAGACGCGGAGAACGCAGAGGCACTTCGATCCGCGCCGCTGAGAAGGGCGGCGCGGATCGAAAAACCAAGGAGACACGGCCCATGACGGAAAAGAAGCCGACCCTGTATCTCATCGATGCCAGTTCCTACATGTACCGCGCCTTCTACGCCATGCGCCAGCGCCTCACCGCCCCCGACGGAACGCCCACCCAGGCCGTTTACGGCTTCCACCAGATGCTCCAGAAGGTGCTCAAGGACAAACGCCCCGAACGGATCTGCGTGGTGTACGACCCGCCGGGGCCCACGCTTCGCCACGCCATCTACCCCGACTACAAGGCCACCCGGGAGCGCATGCCGGAAGACCTGGTGGTGCAGGTGCCGCTCATCAAAAGGATGGTGGACCTTCTGGGCATCCCGTCGGTGGAGATCACCGGATACGAAGCGGACGACGTGATCGCGGCCCTGGCCCGAAAGGCCGTGGAAGCCGGCATGCCCGTGGTGATCGTCTCGGGAGACAAGGATCTTCACCAGCTGGTGCGGGAACCCCACGTGATCCAGTGGGATCCCCAAAGGGACGAGGTTTTCACCGGCGAGACGGTGGAACGGAAACTGGGCGTCCGTCCCGAGCAGGTGCGGGATCTTCTGGCCCTCATGGGGGACAGCTCGGACAACATCCCCGGCGTGGCCGGCGTGGGTCTGAAGACGGCGCAGAACCTCCTGCGCCAATTCGGATCCCTGGACCAGGTTCTCAGCCGCGTGGAAGACATCCAGAGCCCGGCCTTGAGGAAAAAGATCGAAGAGGGAAAAGAGGCGGCGCTCCTTTCCCGGGACCTGGTCACGGTGCGGGAAGACGCGCCCGTGGCCCTGGAGCCCGATCAGTGCGTCGTCCGACCGGCGGACACGAAAGCCCTGGTGGAATTTTTCCAGTCCCTGGGGTTCCGACGATTTCTGGACGAGTTGGCCCGGGAAGCCGGCGACCAGGCGCTTGCGGCCGCCACCGAAGCGCCCGAGCGACGAGACCGGCTGGTGACGGACGAAAAGGGCCTTTCCCTCGTTCTCGCGCGGATCGCCGAAGCGGACGTCCTCTCCATCGACCTGGAAACCACGTCCCAGGACGCCATGCGCGCCGACCTGGTGGGCGTGGCCCTGTGCTGGAAGGACCACGAAGCGGCCTACATCCCCGTGGGCCACACCGGCGAAGACGCCGGGCAACAGATCCCGCCGGCCCGGACACTGGACGCCCTGCGGCCCCTGCTGGAAGGCGACCGGCCGAAAAAGGTGGGCCAAAACATCAAGTACGAATGGGTGGTCCTGAAACGCCACGGCGTGGAACTCCAGGGGATCGACTTCGACACCATGGTGGCCAGCTACCTTCTGGACCCCGGCAACCCGTCCCACCGGCTGGAAAGGATCGTGGCCGAGCACCTGGGGGAATCGAAGCTGCGCTACAGCGACGTGGCCGGGTCCGGCAGGAACCAGATCCCCTTCGCCCAGGTTCCCCTGGAAAAGGCCGTGGACTACGCCTGCAGCGACGCGGAAACCACCTACCGGCTGGTTCCGGTGCTCCGGGAAAAGCTCCAAGAGGCGGGGCTCCTGGATCTCATGGAGTCCCTGGAACGGCCCCTCATCCCCGTGCTGGCGCGCATGGAACACAAGGGCATCCGGATCGACGCGGCCCGCCTGCAGGAACTTTCCAAAACGCTGGAAGAAGGCCTTCGGAAGGAAGAAGAGGTCATCCATCAGATTGCGGGAGGCCCGTTCAACATCCAGTCGCCCATCCAGCTCCGGGACGTCCTCTTCGGAAAGCTGCAGCTTCCCGTCATCAAGAAGACCAAGACCGGGCCGTCCACGGACATGAGCGTCCTGGAGGAGCTGGCCGCCCTGCATCCCATCGCGGAACACATCGTGGCCTACCGGAGCCTGGCCAAGCTCAAGAACACCTACGTGGACACCCTGCCCAAGCTGATCCACCCGGAAACGGGCCGCATCCACACCAGCTACAACCAGGCCGTGACCGCCACGGGGCGGCTGAGCAGTTCGGACCCCAACCTGCAGAACATCCCCATCCGAACGGAGGAGGGACGACGCATCCGGGAGGCCTTCGTGCCGGAAGAAGGCTGCGTGCTTCT
This sequence comes from Desulfacinum infernum DSM 9756, assembly GCF_900129305.1. GTDB lineage: Bacteria > Desulfobacterota > Syntrophobacteria > Syntrophobacterales > DSM-9756 > Desulfacinum > Desulfacinum infernum. The sequence goes on from NZ_FQVB01000010.1 coordinate 102,759, forward strand.
TGCCGCCGACTATTCCCAGATCGAACTTCGCATCTTCGCCCACTACAGCGGCGATGAGCGCCTGGTGGCCGCCTTCTCAGAAGGAGCCGACATCCACCGGCGGACCGCCGCCGAGATGTTCGGGGTGCCGCCCCACGAGGTCACCCCGGAGATGCGCCGCCAGGCCAAGACCATCAACTTCGGGATCATCTACGGCATGGGCCCCTACGGGCTGGCCAAGCAGCTTCGGATCAACCAGGCCAGTGCCAAGGCGGCCATCGACCGCTATTTCGCCACCTACCAGGGGGTCAAGCGCTGGATCGAACAGGTGGTGGAGGAATCCCGAAAACGCGGCTACGCGGAAACGCTCCTGGGACGGCGCCGGTACCTACCGGAACTCAAGAGTCGCAACCGCAACGTGCGCCAGCAGGGGGAACGGCTGGCGGTGAACACCACCATCCAGGGCACGGCGGCGGATCTCATCAAGAAAGCCATGATCGACATCGACGCGGCCATCCGCCAGGAAGGCCTCCGCACCGCCATGCTCCTCCAGGTGCACGACGAACTGGTCTTCGAGGTTCCCGAAGACGAGCTGGACCGCGTCCGCACCCTGGTCAAGGACCTCATGGAAAACGTCCATCCCCTGTCCGTCCCGCTGGTGGTGGACATGGGCTGGGGAGCCAACTGGGCCGAGGCCCACGGGTGAGGGGGGCCGTGAGGCGTGATGAGTGATGAGTGATGAGTGATGAGTGATGGGTGATGGGTGAGAGGTGAGGCGGGGGCCGTTGTCCGGAATGTCGGTCGTCCGTGGGCTGAATCTCCCCCCTTTTTCAAAGGGGGGCCGGGGGGGATTGCCCGGGGGCTAGGGGGGGGGTGATGAGTGACGGGAAGCCCCAAGTCCCCACAGGACGATTCCTTGTGATGGCGCGGTCCCGACGGGCGGGCATGAAGCCCGCCCCTACGAAGGCTCATGAGCCTCTCATGTAGGGGCGGGGTTTGTCCACACCCGCCAAGCGCGTGGCGCTCCGCCCGGCACACGGTTCCACAAGCGCCTCTACACCTCATCCCCCTATCCATCATGCCGTGTGACCCGCAGGTTGATAACGGTTCGTAGCCGCGGGGCTTCAGCCCCGCGAGAAAGCGCCATCGGAACCGCCGTTTCCAGACAAGCTCCCGGCGCGGCCTTCTCCGTGAAGCTGGATCCAGGAACCCCATGGACCGGTTTTGGGCCGCCTCCGAATTTTCCGCCTCGCCATTGGGAACCTGAAGTTCCCATTTTGCCAAGGTCTCACCCCATACTCCCTGCCATTCCGATATGTTATCTATCCTGGCACACTCCGTGCTTCTTCCTGCGCGGGTTTCGCTTCCACCCCGGTCCCGGCGGTCGGGACAGGAAGGGGGGAAGCGCAAGAGAAGGTTAGAGGTTCCATTCAATAAACGTTTCAGGAGGAGTGTGAGATGCAAAACGTACGGTCCTTCAAGTTGTTCGTGGTTCTGGCGGCTTTCCTCTTCGCTCTGACGGCGGTGGCTCCTCTGGCCATGGCCGATGAGGTCACCGTAACCGGACAGATCCAGGTCCAGGGAGAAACGGTGACGCTGCAGGCCGATGACGGCGCCTACGTGCTCCAGGGCGGCGATGCGGCCCAGTTCGCCGATCAGAAGGTCCAGGTCACCGGCGACCTCGCCGAGAGCGACGGCCAGAAGGTGATCCAGGTCAAGGAAGTAAAGCCCGCCGAATAAGCGGAGGGGAGAGGAATCGAACATGAGGCACCTTCGTGCTGCTAAGTTCTTCGTTCTTCTGGTGGCCTTTTTCTGCGCCCTGACGTCCCTGGCGCCTCTGGCCATGGCCGATGAGGTCACCGTGACGGGCCAGCTCCAGGTGCTGGGCGATGAAGTGGTGCTGGAAACCGACAGCGGCGAATACATCCTGGAAGGAGACAACCTGGAGCAGTTCGCCGGCCAGACGGTTTCCGTGACCGGTGCACTCACCGAGAGCGGCGAAGACAAGGTCATTGAAGTGAAGGACATCAAGCCCGCCCAGTAACGAGGCGGAAAGGGGCCTCGGCCCCTTCCTGCGCCCGGAACCCGGCGGTGCCGGAACGTGGATGGACGGAGGCCCGGCCTCCGCCCATCCTTTTTTACGAAGAAGGAGAAGCGATGGAAAAGAAGAAGCAAGCCTGGATTCAGAGCCTGCAGAGCGTCTCGGAAGACCTCTCCGAGGTGGAGGAGCCGCCGAGCGAACCTCCGGGTTCCGGCAACAGCGACCCTCCGGCGCCGCGCCGTTCCCGGCCGGCCCGACCCCGCCCGTCTGCACGTTTTCCCCTCAACGAAAAGACCAACGCCTTTCGCAGGAAGTATTTCCCGGGAGTCACCGTTTCCCAGTGGAACGACTGGCACTGGCAGGTGCAAAACCGTCTCCGGACGGCCACGGCCCTCAGCCGAGTTCTGGATCTCTCCCAGGACGAACGGGCGGCCCTGCAGCGTTCTTCTTCCAGGTTTCCTGCGGCCGTGACCCCCTATTACGCCAGTCTGCTGGATGGGGAAGACCCCCTGCAGCCGCTTCGCCGCTCCGTCATCCCGGTCCTGGACGAATTCGTCCCCTCTCCCGGAGAAGCGGACGACCCGCTGGGAGAAGATCACGATTCTCCCGTTCCCGGCCTGGTGCACCGCTATCCCGACCGGGTGCTCTTTCTGGTCACGGGATTCTGCTCCACCTATTGCCGGTACTGCACGCGGTCCCGCATGGTGGGCCACAAGGGGGGACATGCCGGCAAGAAGCAGTGGGAAAAGGCCCTGGCCTACATCCAGGAGACCCCCTCGGTCCGGGACGTGCTCATTTCCGGCGGCGACCCGCTGACCCTCTCCGACGACGCCCTGGAGTGGCTTCTCCAGAGGCTCCGGGCCATCCGCCACGTGGAGTTCGTTCGGATCGGCACCAAGGTGCCGGCCGTCCTGCCGCAGAGGATCACTGGAGCGCTGGTCCGTCTTCTCAGGCGCCACCATCCCCTGTGGATGAGTCTGCATTTCACCCATCCGGACGAACTGACTCCGGAAGCCCGGACCGCCTGCGCCCGCCTGGCCGACGCCGGCATCCCCCTGGGCAGCCAGACGGTGCTCCTCAAGGGGATCAACGACGACGCGGCCACCCTGAAGGCGCTCTACCACGGCTTGCTGCGCTGCCGCGTGCGCCCGTACTATCTCTATCAGTGCGATCCCATCTCCGGGTCCGCCCATTTTCGAACCACGGTGGCCAAGGGGCTGGAGATCATGGAAGGACTTCGGGGCCACACCACCGGCTACGCCGTCCCAACCTACGTGATCGACGCCCCCGGCGGAGGCGGAAAGATTCCCCTGCTGCCGGACTATGCGCAAGGGGCGGACGGGCAGGACCTGGTCCTTCGAAACTACGAAAACAGAACCTTTCGGTATCCCGGTGCATTCGACCGGCCCTCCCCGGCCCCTTCGGAACCGGCACCGTACCGGATGGCCAACTGATAGCGGGAAGGAGCCCGGAAACATGAAAATCGGCCTCACCTACGACCTGCGGGATCTCTATCTTTCCGAAGGCTATACGGAAGAAGAGACCGCCGAATTCGACAGGGCGGACACCATCGACGCCATCGAGGGGACCCTGCGGTCCCTGGGCTACGAAACGGAGCGCATCGGGCGCCTGACGGACCTGGTGCAGCAACTGGCGGCCGGAAAGCGCTGGGACATGGTCTTCAACATCGCGGAGGGGCTGTACGGTTCCGGCCGGGAAGCCCAGGTTCCCGCCCTTCTCGACGCCTATCGGATCCCCTACACCTTCTCGGATCCCCTCACCTTGTGCGTCAGTCTGGACAAGGCCGTGACCAAAAGGGTGGTGCGGGACCACGGGGTGCCCACGCCGGCCTTCGCGGTGGTGCAAAACGCCGCCCAGGCGAGCCGGGTGGACCTTCCCTTTCCGGTTTTCGCCAAGCCCGTGAGCGAGGGCACGGGGAAGGGGATCTCGCCGGCGTCCAAGGCCTCTTCCGTCCGCGAGTTGCAAAGGGCCTGCGAGGATCTGCTGGCCCGCTTCCGCCAGCCCGTGCTGGTGGAGACCTTCCTGCCCGGCCGGGAATTCACCGTGGGGATCGTGGGCACGGGGGACCGGGCCCGGGCCGTGGCGGTCATGGAGGTGATCCTCAAGGAAAACGCCGACGCCGAGGTCTATTCCTACGAAAACAAGGAATGGTGCGAGGAGCGGGTCATCTATCGGCTGGCCGATGACCAGGAGGCCCGCGAAGCCGCCCGGGTGGCCCTGGACGCCTACCGAGCCCTGGGATGCCGTGACGCGGGGCGGATCGATCTTCGGTCGGACGCCCGAGGGCGCCCCCACTTCCTGGAGGCCAACCCCCTGGCGGGACTCCACCCGGAGCATTCCGACCTTCCCATCCTGTGCACGCTTTCCGGCATGTCCTACCGGGAGCTGATCGCAGAGATCATGAAGAGCGCCCTGGAGCGCGCCGGCCTGAGCCACGGCGTCTCCGGGGACTTCCAGGCCGCCGTCCGGCGAACAGCTCCCCGTGCGGTCCGGGAGGCCGCCCTCTGATGCGCGCCGTGGTGCTCCATTCCGCGGTGGACCCGAGCGCCCCGCCCGACGAGCAGGACGTTCTGATCCAGGCCCGCTTTGTGGCGTCCGCGCTGGCCAGGCTGGGATGGGAGGCGCACATCCTGCCCTTCCATCTGAACCTGGAGGCCCTGAGGGATCGGCTCCAGGCGGTGAGTCCCGACGTGGTCTTCAACCTGGTGGAGACGGCGGCCGGAACGGGCCGCCTCATCCACGTGGCTCCGGCGATCCTTGACGTCCTGGGGATTCCCTACACGGGAAGTCCCACGGAGGCGGTCTTCCTCACCTCCCACAAGGTGCTGGCCAAGCGGCTCATGAGCTCCCACGCCCTGCCCACGCCGCCGGCCCTCACTTCCCCCGAAGACTGGGACCTGTGGGAGCCGGAGGCACTCTACATCGTCAAATCCGTCTGGGAAGACGCCTCGGTGGGAATCACCCAGGACTCGGTGGCCACCTTCGCAGACCCCGGGGATCTGGAGGCGGCTCTGGACAGGGGCAGTCGGGCCACGGGCGGAGGGGACGTCTTCGCCGAACGCTTCATCGACGGGCGGGAATTCAATCTGTCGCTTCTCGCGGGTCCCGACGGCCCCCGGGTGCTGCCCCCGGCGGAAATCCGCTTCCGGGGGTTCGGTCCCGACCGGTTCGCCATCGTGGACTACGAGGCCAAATGGGACCCTTCGTCCTTCGCCTATCAGAACACGGTCCGATCCTTCGACTTCCGGGAGGAAGACCGGTTTCTCCTCCATCAGCTCAAGGAACTGGCTCTTCGGTGCTGGGACCTCTTCGGCCTGAGGGGCTACGCCCGAGTGGATTTCCGGGTGGACGCCGCCGGCCGGCCCTGGATCCTGGAGGTCAACGCCAATCCCTGCCTTTCGCCCGACGCCGGCTTCATGGCCGCCGCAGCCGAGGCGGCCCTGGAGCCGGAACAGGTGATCCTCCGGATCCTGGAGGATGCGGTGCGGCCCTGAAGGGCGGGCGCAAAGCCCGCCCCCACAAAAACGAACGGACCCCGTGGGGGCGGGGTTGATCGCCTCACGCCCATGGCGCGGGGATGGAGTTTGATTGTGGGAGCGGCACGAGCCGCGGTCGGAGAATTTCACCATGTTTCGAATTCGACGCGTGTACGACGACATCCTTCCCCTGGACCGGCAAGCCCTGGTCCAGGTGCAGGAGATCCTTCGCGTTCAGTTTCCCGATCTCCCGGAGCGGGAAATCGCCAAACTACCTCAACTGCTTCGCAATCCCCTGAAGTACCGGTTCCGCTCCATCCTCTACGTGGCCGAAGAGGCTCCCGCCAAGGTGCGCGGGTTCGCCCTCGTCTCCCATGCCCCGGACCTCCACTTCTGCTATCTGGACTACATCGCCGTCACCCGCAAGCGGCTGGGGGGCGGCATCGGAAGCGCCCTCTACGAACTGGTCCGGCAGGAGTCCAGAGCCATGGGGGCCGTCGGCCTCTTCTTCGAATGCCTGCCCGACGATCCCTCCCTGTGCCGGGATCCCGTGATGCTGGCCCAGAACAGGGCGCGCCTCAAGTTCTACGAGCGCTACGGGGCGAGGCCCGTTGCGGGCACCGCCTACGAGACGCCGTTCAAGCCGGAAGACGACTGCCCCCCCTTTCTCGTCTTCGACGATCTGGGCCTGGGCATCCCGCTGGCACGGGACCGGGCCCGGGAGATCGTTCGCGCCATCCTGGAACGTAAATACGGCCACAGGGCGCCCGCGGGCTACATCGACCGGGTGGTGGACTCCTTCCGGGACGACCCGGTGCGCCTCCGCCCCCCGCGCTACGTCCAGGCGCCCGGCCGGGCCCAGGAGACCCGGCCCGTTCACCTCACCGGCGATGCCATCGCCCTGGTGGTGAACGAAGGCCACCAGATCCACCACGTTCACGACCGGGGCTACGTGGAGGCTCCGGCGCGACTTTCCAAGATCCTGGAGGCCTTGGAAGGAACGGGCCTCTTCGAGAGGCTGGAACCGCACCACTTCGGGGAGGAATGGATCCGGAGGGTGCACGCCTCCGACTTCGTGGATTTTCTCAAGAGGGTGTGTCTCAAGGTGGAGCCGGGAAAGAGCGTCTATCCCTACGTCTTCCCCATCCGCAACGCCGCCCGCCCTCCCAAGGAACTGCCCATTCGGGCCGGCTACTACTGCATCGACACCTTCACGCCGCTCAACCGAAACGCCTACAGCGCCGCCAAAGGGGCCGTGGACTGCGCCCTCACGGCCGCCCGCAGCCTCCTGAGGGGACACCGGCTGGCCTACGCCCTGGTCCGGCCCCCGGGCCACCACGCGGAAAAGCGCGCCTTCGGCGGGTTCTGCTACTTCAATTCCACGGCCGTCGCCGCCAACTATCTCGCATCCCACGGCCGTGTGGCCGTGGTGGACGTGGATTACCACCACGGCAACGGCACCCAGAACATCTTCTACGAACGCTCCGACGTGCTGACCGTCTCCATCCACGGCCATCCCAGCTTCGCCTATCCCTATTTCAGCGGGTTCCGGGACGAGGCGGGAGCCGGGGAAGGGCAGGGGAAGAACATCAATTATCCCCTGGCGGAGCACGTGGACGGAAAGGCCTACCTGAAGGTCCTGGAGAAGGCCCTGGCCAAGGTGCACAAGTTCCGCCCCCACTTTTTGGTGGTGGCCCTGGGTCTGGACACGGCCAAGGGGGATCCCACCGGCACGTGGACTCTTCTCAGAAGCGACTTTCTGGAAATGGGGCGCCTTTTCGGAGCCATGGGACGGCCCTCCCTGGTGGTTCAGGAGGGGGGCTACCGGATCCGGAATCTGGGAGCCAACGCCTCGGCGTTTTTCACCGGCTTGTGGAGAGGATTCAGTGAACGGAACAGATAAGGATAAGGACAACGCACCGGTGTATTTGCGCCGGGACGTGAGGCCCGAGGATCCGGACCACGTGGAACGGATCGTGGCCTCCACGGGATTTTTCAACCCGGAAGAGATCCAGGTGGCCAGAAGTCTCGTGGAAGAGCACCTCCGCAACGGCCCGGGATGCGGCTACCACTTCCTCTTCGCCCAGAGGGGCGACCGGCCGGCAGGCTACGCCTGCTACGGCCCCATCCTGGGGACCGACCGGCGCTTCGATCTCTATTGGATCGCCGTGGACCCCGCTCATCAAAAGATGGGCCTCGGACGCCTCCTGCTGGAAGCGACCGAAGAGGCCGTCCGGGCCTTGGGCGGCCGAAAAATCTACGTGGAGACGTCGTCCCGGGCCCTCTACGAACCCACCCGGCGGTTCTACCTGAAGGCCGGCTACGGGATCGAAGCCGTCCTACAAGATTTCTACGCTCCGGAAGACCACAAGATCATCCTGAGCAAGACCCTTTGACCCGCCCCATTATCCCCCGCACCGTCCTTTTTGCTTTATCCGGTCCCCCTTCTGAGGGATACTTCCTACTTTGAAACGATTTTGAAGGTGGAGGAGCAGGCTCCTCCGCAGGCTGGTATCGGGAAAGGAAGAAGAGATGAAGATCGACTGGGACTGGAAGTCCGTCGCCACTAATGTGGCACTCATCGTTTCGGGAAGCATCATCTTCGTCATCGGTATGAACGCCGTCATGATTCCCCAGGAGCTGCTGAGCGGCGGCGTGGTGGGCGTGGCCATTATCCTCCACTACCTTTTTTCCTCCTGGGACATTGGCCACCTGTACTTCCTGCTCAACCTGCCGCTCATGGTCCTGGGCTGGTTTTCCATCAGCCGGCGTTTCATGCTCTACACCCTTTTCGGCATGGTCTTCTTCTCCCTGGCGGCCGCATGGATCAAGGTACCCCCCATCGCCTTCAAGGATCCGCTGCTGGGGGCCGTGCTGGCGGGGGTCGTCTGCGGCCTCGGGGGCGGCATCATCCTGCGGTCTCTGGGATCCGCGGGGGGCCTGGACATCCTGGCCATCTACCTCAACTCCCGCTGGGGCATCCGGGTGGGCATCGTCTACACGGCCGTGAATGCCCTGGTCCTCCTGGTGGGCGCCCACTTCTTCGGGCTGGAAAAAGCCCTCTATTCCATCGTCTACGTCTATTCCAGCAGCCGCGTGGTGGATTCCGTCATGGCGGGCTTCAACCGGCGAAAGATGGTGCTCATCGTCTCCTCCGACCCGCGGGCGGTGGCCGACTTCATCCTGCACAAGATCCGGCGCGGCGTGACGTTCCTGCGAGGCGTGGGCGGATATACGGGCACGGACCGCGACGTGGTGCTGACCGTGACCACCCTGACGGAGCTTCCCAAGCTCAAGGACGCGGTCTTTTCCATCGATCCCGAGGCCTTCGTCATCATCAACGACACGCTGGAAGTGCTCGGCAAACGCCACGGCAAACGCAAGGTTTACTAGAGGTTGCTCGAAAATGCTTTTCCGGCTCAAGAGGCGAAGGAATTAAGGAATTTCCGTTCACTTCGTAGCCGTGGGGCTCCAGCCCCGCGAAAGGGGCGCCCGGTTATTCAATGGCCGGCTGGCCGCCGATGGATTGTCGCGCCTTGCGGCGCTCCCACAGGAAGGCACTACACCAGTGCACGCTCACTCACCCCGGCGAGATGTCACAAGAGCGACAGAGGCATTGTAGAACCTGAATTGCACGATTCTTTGACATGGACAGGTCCTCAAGGGCGGGCGTAAAGCCCGCCCCTACCAGAACGCACGGACCCATTGGATAGGGGTAGGAAGGACTCGTTGCCGAGTCCCTCCCCCCTCCGAACCGTACGTGCGGATCTCCCGCATACGGCTCTCCGGTTGGTGGTTTTACCCCGCTGAGGACTGGAGCATTGCGCGATGGGCTGCCACGAGGCTGTACAACCCATGGCGCTCAAAGAAAGCATTCGGCCATCTGTTATGATCGCGGCCTCGGCTGATCCCCTTTCGTCCGCTGCGCTTACGCAGAATACTGCGCAGTCGCCGACGAACCCATGAGTCGAGACGGGGAAACGTCCACCTGG
>NZ_FQVB01000010.1:112277-137277 GCF_900129305.1 Desulfacinum infernum DSM 9756
TCTCCGTTTCTCGCCCTTTCGTCTGCGAGTGCCACAGTATCTCGACCATACCTTGCCGCTTTGACACGGTCTGGACTTCGTCCTTCCCTAGGAGACTCGTCGAGTCGTAAGGCCGAATCGCGTTCGTCATCCTGCGGACTGTGTGTTCGTCTCCGGTTGCTTCCCACCCCGCCTCACGGCGACGCAGTTACCTTCGACTACCGGGAGCGGGCATCTCCCGGAAGAGGACTTTCACCTCTCTGATCACGCCTGCTCCCAGGCGCACTAGGGGCGGGCTTTACGCCCGCCCTTCAGAACCTGTCCATGAGAAAGAATCGTCCAATTCAGGTGGGAAAGAGTCCTGCCCGCCCGCCGGACACCAAAAAAACTTGACAGGGAAAAGAGGGAACGGCTATTTGCTTGCGTGCAAGTAAAGTGCGTGCGAGACTTTCAGGCCCTCGAGGCTCCGTTTCCGCTCAACACAAGGAGGCACCATGACGGATCACAAGCAGGTCTACGAAGCGTTGGCCACCCATCTGGATCGGCTCCCCGCCGGGTTCCCCCGAACGTCGTCCGGCGTGGAGATGAAGATCCTGGAAAAGCTCTTCACCCCCGAGGAAGCCGAGCTGGCGACCAAACTCACCATGAAGCCCGAGGCGGTGGAAGAGGTGGCGGCCCGGGCGGGCATGCCCCCCGAGGAGTTGGGCCCCAAGCTGGAGGAAATGGCCAAGAAGGGCCTCATCTTTCGGTTGCGAAAAGGCGATCAGGTGCGTTACATGGCCGCCCAGTTCCTGGTGGGCATCTGGGAATACCACGTGAACTCGCTGGATGAAGAGCTCATCCGGCTCATGAACGAGTACATCCCGGCCTTCTTCCAGCACGCCCTGCAGCTGAGGACGCCTCAGCTTCGAACCATCCCGCTTCCCAAGTCGGTCACGCCGGAACAGCACGTGATGCCGTACGAGGAAGCCCGCAAGCTGATCGAGGAGCAGGAAAAGATCGTGGTGGCTCCGTGCATCTGCCGCAAGGAACACAACATGGTGGGCAAGGGCTGCGACCGTCCTCTGGAGACGTGCCTGGTGTTCGGAAGCGGCGCTCAGTATTACGAGGACAACGGGCTGGGGCGGCCCATCGACAAGGAAGAGGCGTTGAAGATCCTGGAACTGGCCGAAGAGCACGCCCTGGTGCTCCAGCCTTCCAATGCCCAGAAGATCATGAACATCTGCCTGTGCTGCGGCTGCTGCTGCCAGATCCTCAAGAATCTGAAGCGCATCCCCGAACCGGCCAAGGTGGTCATGAGCAACTACTTTGCGGAAATCGACCGCGACGAATGCATCGGATGCGAAACCTGCGTGGACCGGTGCCAGATGGACGCCATCGCCATGGAAGACGACCTGGCTCAGGTGAACGCGGCTCGGTGCATCGGCTGCGGCGTGTGCGTCCCCTCCTGCCCGCAGGAAGCCATCACGCTTCGGGAAAAGACGGAAGAGGAGAAGCGGATTCCGCCCGCCCATCCGCTGGAGACTTACAAGATGATCGCCATGGAGCGCATGGCGGGCCTGCAGCGCTCGTCCTGACAAGCAGGCAGCGGACCCGGGAGCTTGTCCAAGAAGGCACTCCGGCCCAAACGACCGGTGAATTTCCGTTGTCTTCGTAGCCGCGGGGCTTTAGCCCCGCGGAAGAGGATCGCCGTGAACCAATGAGATGGCGGGCCCAGAACCTGTTGGATTATCGGGCGTTCGGGGGTTTTCCCGCAGCCCCAAAGGGCTGCGCTACGAGAAAAGCGGTCATCCCTTTCACATACCTAATCTGAGCGATTTTTTCTTCGGGTGTCTCTTACACCGCGTGATTAGCGGGCGGGGATAAACCCCGCCCCTACCCAATGGGTCCGGGGCTTTTTGTAGGGGCGGGCTTTACGCCCGCCCTTCAGGACCTGTCCATGAGAAAGAACCGTCCAATTCAGGACATAGACAAAAAGCCCCGCGGCACCACGCGCCGCGGGGCTTTTTGATTTGGTTCACGCCGGGACGCGCCCCCTCACAGGGGATAGACGTTTCCGGATTCCAGGATGCGCCAGCCCGTTCGGGTTTCGCCCAGCAGCAGGTTGATCTGCCAGCCCACCTTGCAATGATCGGAAATGATCCGGGGAACCCGAACCTCAAAAGGTCCCTCTTCCGTGGTCAGGGCGGACAGGATCAGAACACCCGGCTTGACCTCCTCCACCACGAAGTAATCGTCCACCTCGTCCGTCCAGGTGCGCGGCGGATGGGTCTGGGCGAAGTCGTAGAGGAGCCGCGCCAGCCGCTCCGCCGCCGGCAGCTCCTTGGACGCCTCGGACGCCAGTTCCATGGCCTTCCGGGCCTCTTCCTTGGACGCGTAGTCGTTTTCCACCAGCCACTTCATGAGCTTCTTGGTGACGGTCCCGGCCGCCCGCAAAAGCGACTCGGACGCCATCACCTTTCGAATCATGAAGTAGGTGAGGAAGGTGCTCACCCCCGACGGGATCTTTTCCGGACCGAAGATGGCGCAAAAGGTCTGATCCTTGTAATCCGCCAGGCGCCGGTACAGGGTGTTTTCCCCCGCCGTCGGAAGTTCCTGATAACCGTATAGGTTCAAAGACGTTTGAAAGAGGGTGATGACCTCTTCGTATCGCTGATAGGTTCGAGGCTTCAGACGCTCTCGCTGCTCCCTCAGGAACCGGTCGAAGATCCGGTCGATGTTCGGCTGTGCCACCGTGGGGAAGGCGATGACGTTGTTTCTCGTTTTCGTTTTGCTGCTCATTCGCTCCACCTGCCGTAAAATCCGAGATTGGGCCTGCCGGTGCAGGCCAGCCGCTTATACCTTGCTTCCGCAATAAGGGCAATACGCAAAAGAGGGTTCCAGCTCCCGCCCGCATTGACCGCACCGGGGCACTCTGGGAAATTCCCGGGGCTGGGGCGCCGCGGTTGTCCCCCAGGCTTCCTCGGGCACGGCCATGTGACCGCACCGGTCGCACATGAGAAGGGGTTCCCCCTTCTTGACCGGAAAGAGCGGGATAAAAAAGAGGCTGAGATAATGGTCGATGCGCTTGAGCCGCGCCTGGGCGAGCCCGCAGGCCGGGCACAGGCGGGGCGTTTCGTCCAAAACCTTGGTCTTGGGCTGCACACCGCCGATGAAGAAGAACATGGCTTGCGTACCCTCCCGCTACACATTGAATCGGAAGTGGATGATGTCTCCGTCCCTTACCGGATAATCACGCCCTTCCAGCCGCACAAGGCCCTGCTTGCGGGCGGCTGCATAGTCCCCGCAGCGTTTCAGATCGTCGTAGGCCACCACCTCCGCCCGGATGAACCCCTTCTGCATGTCGCTGTGGATCACCCCCGCGGCCTCCACGGCCGGAATCCCCACGGGAATGGTCCAGGCCTTCACCTCGTCGTCCCCGACGGTGAAGAAGGTGCCGAGGCCCAGCAGCCGGAAGGACCGGCGAATGACCCGATCCAGAGCCGACTCGGCGATCCCGTAGTCCTCACGGAAGATCACCGCGTCCTCTTCGCTCAACTGAGCCATCTCCATTTCCAGCCGTCCCCGGATCACCATGGCCTCGGGGCTTCCTTCCGGCAGGGCCGGCATGGCCTCGTCGTCATCGTCGTTGTTGATCACCACCAGGACGGGCTTGGCCGACAGAAAGGTGTAGCCCCGGAGCTCGGGGGCGGCTGCCAGTTCCGGGTCATCCCGGAGGGGCCTTTCGGCGTTGAGAAGTTCGGCGCATCGTTCCAGAAGAGCCGTTTCCGTCTCGGACACCTTGCGTCCCTTGCCCCTTTCGGCGGCGATCCGCTCCAGGCGCTTTTCCACCGTGGCCAGATCCGCCAGGATGAATTCCTCCTCCAGGGTGCGGACGTCCCCGGCCGGGTCGGGCGCTCCCATGACGGGATCGTGGAAGTTTCGCACCACCATGAGGAAGGCCGCCACGGGGCGCATGTGGGTGAGAAGGAGCGCCATGTATTCCTTTTTCTGGTCGGCCGCTCCCGGCATTCCCTGAAGATCCAGGTAGGTCACCTGGGCCGGGGTCTTCTTCTTGGGCTGGTAGAGGTCGTTGAGCCATTCCAGCCGGGCGTCGGGAACGGACACGGCGCCCAGGGCGGGCGCCGCCTGGCCTCCCGTGGGCACCGCCTCCCCGGTTCTTCGGGTCAGTGCGTTGAAGATGGTGGTCTTGCCGGCTCGGTTGAGGCCGACGATGCCGAGTTTCATGGGAAACCTCCCCGATCCGTTCTTGATTCGCTGCTTTTTCCCGTTTCTAATCCCATCATGGAATGCAGGCCCATTTTAGCACCCATGGATCCGATGTGGGGCGGGATTTTCCTGGAAAAGGCCCTGCACCTCTCTTGCCGAAGGGGTAGGAGCGGCCCGGAGCTTCACCGAGAGCTTCGGCTCCTTTGGCGGGAAGCGACCAGGAAATCCCACTGCGCGCCCGAAGCGCCCGATGCCGACGTGGGTCTCCTCGTCTGCCGGTGGCCTCGGGAACATCCCCTTTCGGCCTGCCCGTCCTTTCTTTTCTATTGCGGGCTTCCCCCGGAAGGGCCCCGGCCGTACCGGGCGGTCTTCAATTCCCGAAAGACGAGATCAACACCCAGAGCGGCCCCCTGGGTCCGGGCCTTACGAAACGCTCTGGCCCACCATGAAAACCGACCGGGCGTCTGGCTCGGCAGCTTCGGTACGCCCACCTACGACCTGGTGACCTGCCATGCCCTCTCCCTGGAGAAACCATGCATCGTGGTGGCCCCGCCCCACCGATCCCTTTCCTTCCGGGAGGCCTACCGGGCCTATGGGCCGGACCGCCCGCCCCGGGCCCTGCTCAGCTGCCTTCCCGGCCGATCTGTCTGCCCTCCGGCCCGGGCCATGCAGTGCCGGGATCGGCTGCTGGCGGCCTTGGCCGACCAGTGGGTGCTTCTGGAAATCCGCCGGGGAGGCACCCTGGAGCAGGCCCTGAGGGATGAGCTTCGTCTGAGGCCCCGGCCGGCGGAACTTTGGATGCCCGCAAGAGAGGATGCGGCTTCGGGCGGAGGCGCGGCGCTGCAATCGGAATTTCCCCATTGCATTCGGGACCGCTACCAAGCCGGTGCCTCTTCCCGCCCCGAGCCCCCTGAAAGGGCCTCTCCGCCGGCGATCCCTTCCCACCCGGCGGCGGATCTCCCCTGGGACGACCACCTTTACCATTACACCCGATCCCGACCGGGGCCGTGGCCGGGACAAAGCGTTTGCGAGTGGGCCCGGGACCTCCTGGAGGACGCCCCCTGGGCCGACCACACGGCCCTGGATACGCTTCTTCGCATTCTCCGGGAAGGGCGCCTCCGCGGGAGCTCACGGCTCATAAGAGGCGGTCATTGCGTGGTTTCCTGGACGGCGGTCCCGCCCGGCGAGCTGGCTCGGATCACGCGGTGGCACCCGGGACTCATCCGCTGGACCTTCGAACCCTACGGCATCGCCGTCCGTCGCCCGGCCCTGAAGGCTCTGGGCGTTCGCCCGGCGATCTATGCCCATCCCGGTCATTATGAAACGTTGCGGGAACGCGACCGGTACCGGTTTCAGGTCCACGACCCGCCGGAAAGATCGTGGAAAATCGAGCGGGAATGGCGCCTGATGGGAGACCTGGACCTCGGCGGGCTTTCCCCCGACGACTGGTTCGCCATCGTGCCCACAAAGGAAGAAGCCGACCGGTTGCGCCGGCACCTGACGCGCCCCGTTTCCGTCATCCCGCTCTGCGGCGAATAAGCACTCGCACTATGGGCCGACCGATTCCCTCCCGGTGCGCGGTCCCGACGGGCGGGCATAAAGCCCGCCCCTACAAGAACGGATCAGCCACAACCGTGAAAAGCCGCAGCCCTAAAGGGCAGCACCACTGCGACACAGGGGGGCTCAATGGTTTTCCACCGTAATCCGTAATCCGTAATCCGTGAGCCGTGAATCGTGAAGTGGTGGGCGAAAGGATTGGGTCGTAGGGGTAAAGCGCTATGGGATATGGGGTAGGGGGAGGTTGCCCCGTCGGGGATCCTCGTCCTTTTCCAAAGGACGGCCGGGGAGTTGCTTACCCCTTACCCCTCCCTCCTCACCCGCCTCACACCTTACTCCTTACTCCTCACCCTTCACTTCCTCACTCAACAACCGCACCAGGGCGTTGAGCAGATCCGAAAGGCCCCGGCGTGCCAGGGCGCTCACGGCCACCACGGGGTGACCCGTCTCCCGGTAGGCGGCCAGGAGGCGCTGCCGGTGCGCCTCGTCCGTCACCAGGTCCATCTTGTTGAGCGCCACGATGCGGGCCTTTTCCCCCAGAGCATCCGAATAGCTTTCCAGTTCCTTTTCGATGGTTCGGTACGGCGCCAGCGGATCGTCCGGGGCCACGGCCGCGGCATCCACCAGGTGGACCAGCACCTTGGTGCGCTCGATATGCTTGAGGAACCGGATCCCCAGGCCCGCCCCTTCATGGGCGCCCTCGATGAGGCCGGGGATGTCGGCCATGACGAACGGCGGGGCATCGCCGTGCTGCACCACGCCCAGGTTGGGAACCAGGGTGGTGAAGGGGTAGTCGGCGATCTTGGGGCGCGCGGCGGACACGGCCGCAATGAGAGTGGACTTTCCCGCATTGGGAAGGCCCACCAGGCCCACATCGGCCAGCAGCTTCAGCTCCAGCAGAAGCTCCCGGCTTTCGCCCTCTTCCCCTTCTTCCGCATACCGGGGCGCCTGTCGGGTGGCCGTGACGAACCGCGCGTTGCCCCGCCCTCCGCGGCCCCCGCGGGCCGCCACCCAGCGCATTCCCGGACGGTTCAGGTCCGCGAGAACCTCGCCCGTTTCCACGTCCTTCACAAGGGTTCCGACGGGAACCAAAAGAACCAGATCCTTGCCGCCGCGGCCGTGCATGGCCTTGCCCATGCCGTGGCGACCCCGTTCGGCCCGGTAGAGGCGCCGATAGCGGAAATCGAGCAAGGTCTGCTTCCGCTCCGTGGCCTCCAGGACCACGTCTCCCCCCTTGCCGCCGTCGCCTCCGTCGGGGCCTCCCCTCGGCACGTATTTTTCCCGCCGGAAGCTCACACAGCCGTTGCCGCCGCGGCCCGCTTCCACCTGAATCCTGGCTTCGTCGATGAAACGCATGGCTTTTCCAAATAGCAACGGGGGAGTGAACCTCCCCCGTTGCAAAAGATTTTTCGAGTTTTTTTCCGGACGTGCGACCGGCCTACTGGGCCTGGGTCGGGATGGGATAGACGCTGATCTGCTTGCGGGTCTTGTCCTTGTGTTCGAAAGCCACCACGCCGTCGATCAGGGCGAACAGGGTGTAGTCCTTGCCCATGCCCACATTCCGTCCGGGATGAAACTTGGTGCCCAACTGGCGCACCAGGATGTTTCCGGCGCGGACGAATTCGCCGCCGTACTTCTTCACGCCCCGCCTCTGTCCTGCACTGTCGCGGCCGTTGCGGGAACTGCCGCCTGCCTTTTTATGTGCCATGCCGTGACCTCCCCTTCAGGCCCTCGCGCAACCTGAAGCCTTTTCTGCAAAGAATGCCGAGTTCGCTTTAGGCCGTCCGGTCTTCAATGCCCTCGATGCGGACCGCCGTGTAATCCTGCCGATGCCCCTGCTTTTTCTGGTAGTCCTTGCGCCGCTTGTACTTGAAGATGACGACCTTCTTGTGCCGGCCCTGCTCCACGATGCGGGCTCGAACCACCTTGTCTTCCAGCACAGGCCGTCCCACCTGGACCTGCTCCCCGTCGGCCACCAGGAGCACCTGATCCAGAAGGATCTCGTCGCCGGGTTCCCCCGCCAGTTTTTCCAGTTTGAGCACGGCACCCGGCTCGGCCTTGTACTGCTTGCCACCCGATTCAACGATTGCGTACATGGATTTCATCCTCCGCCCTTTTCTATGTCTTCCCGGCCCGCCACCCGACGTCCCACAAAAAAAGCGGCCTCGGGCCGCCCGGGGTGTGTGCGTCGAGGGATCCTCTCACACACGAGCGTAAATCCCCTGCTTGGCGATCATCTCCTGAAACTGTTTGAGCCTGTCGCAGTTTTCCAGGCACTTGTTCTTGTCCTGGTCCACCTTGTCACAATCCAGACACGGGCTCCGCAGTTGCATGGCTCGGCCTCCTCCAGAAGTGACGCAACACTGCTTTATAAATGGGGCCTGGAAGTCGTGTCAAGGCCTTAATAAAGGGAAAAACCGACGGGCCGTTTCTCACTTCACAAAGGGCTCCGCTTGTCATAAACAGCCCTAGACAAGCCGACCTCGTCGGCCGCTTCTCGTTTTGCCTTGTAAAACGCCGAATCGGAAAGGGGATCGACATGCCTGCCGGCCACATGAAAGACCACATCTTTTACCGAAACCTGAAAAAGACCTATCCCGTGGTGGACCGAGGGGAGGGCGTCTACATCTGGGACAAGAACGGAAAGCGCTACATCGACGGGTCCGGCGGCGCCTGCGTGGTGAGCATCGGCCACGGGGTGCCCGAGATCCTGGAGGCGATGAAGGAGCAGGCCCGACGCATCTGCTTTGCCCACGGGAGCCATTTCACCAGCGAGGCGGCCCTGGAATGCGCCGAGCGGCTGGTTCGCATGGCCCCCGATCCGGCCCTCAACCGCGTCTATTTCCTTTCCGGAGGCTCGGAAGCGGTGGAAACGGCCGTCAAGGTGGTCCGCCAATACTGGAGGGAAGTGGGAAAACCCGACAAGTACAAGGTGATCAGCCGCTGGACCAGCTTTCATGGAAACACCACGGGCGCCCTGGCCCTGGGCGGCCACACGGGACGCCGCAAGCACTACCACCCTCTTTTTCTTCACACGCCGCACATCGAACCCGCCTACTGCTACCGCTGCCCCTTCGGCCGGGAGCCGGAAGCCTGTTCCCTGGAATGTGCCGACCAGCTGGAACGCACCATCAAGTACGAAGGCCCGGACGCCGTGGCGGCCTTCATCGCGGAACCCGTGGTGGGGGCCACGGCCGGAGCCCTGGTTCCCCGGGACGGCTACTGGCAGAGGATTCGGGAGATCTGCAACGCCTACCAAGTGAAGCTCATCGCCGATGAGGTCATGACCGGCGTGGGCCGCACGGGCCAAAACTTCTGCCTGGACCACTGGAAAGTAGTGCCGGACGTGATCGTGACCGCCAAGGGACTCAGTTCCGGCTACACGCCCTTGGGTGCCGTGATCGTGAAGGAGGAGATCCACGACGCCATCCGGAGCGGCTCGGGCGCCTTCGTCCACGGCCACACCTACTGCCAGAACCCGCTTTCGGCGGCCATCGGCGCCGCGGTTCTTCGCTACCTGGAAGAACAGAACCTGGTGGCCCGGTCCGAAAGGATGGGGAAGGTGCTGCTGGAAAAGCTCCAGGTACTCCTGGAACATCCCACGGTGGGCGACGTGCGGGGTCTCGGCCTCTTCGCCGGCGTGGAGCTGGTCCGAGACAAAAAAACCAAGGCCACCTTCGATCCATCTCTCAAGATCAACGCCCGGGTGGCCCAGGAGGCCTTCCGGAGAGGACTCATCACCTATCCGGGTTCCGGCGGTGCGGACGGCATCCACGGCGACCACATCCTCCTGGCCCCGCCGTTTGTGATCACCGAATCCCAGATCGACGACCTGGTGCGCATCCTGGGCGAAGCCATCCAAGCGGTGGAAGAAGGATTGGAGGATTAGAGGGGTATGGGGTAAGGGGTAAGCGGGGCGCGGGGTTGCGCCCTGTGACCCCTTTCCCCTGGAGCTTTGCCCCGGCTCAGGCGCGATGGTATTCGAAGCCGGGGATGGTGAGCCGGTCCTCGATCTTTCCCAGCGCCCAGGAGGCCACACTCACCAGGGCCAGGTAGATGACCCCCACCACGGCGAAGACTTCCGTGTACTTGAAGGTGGCCGAAGCGATGATCTTGCCCTCGCCGGTGAGTTCGATGCAGGTGACCATGTAGGCCAGACTGGAATACTTGATGAGGTAGATGATCTCGTTGCCGCATCCGGGAAGGGCCCGGCGCACCGCCTGGGGAAGGATCACGTAAAGAATGGTCTGAAGCCGCGTCATGCCGACGGCCTGAGCCGCCTGCAGCTGCCCCTTCTTGATGGAAAGCAGCGCACCCCGGATGTATTCGGAATGATAGGCCCCGCTGCACAGGGAAAACCCCACCACGGACGCCACGTAGGGGCTGAGGTAGATGCCGATGCGAGGCAGGCCGAAGTACCAGATGTAGAGCTGCACCAGGAGGGGGAAGCCCCGAAAGAGGGCCACGTACAGGTCGGCGGGCCAGCGCAGCGCCCGCACTCCGTACACCCGGCACGATCCCGCCAGGACTCCCAGAAAAAAGCCCAGCACGGCCGACGGCACGATGAGGCGGATGCTCATCCACAGGCCGCGCATCAGCGCCGGCATCAGATCGTTGACGATGAATCCCAGCTCCCCGGTCATCAGCGCCCGCCCAGCTCCGTGATCTTGGTGCAGAACTCCCGGGTCCTTTCGCAGTCGGCGTCGTCCAGGATCTTGTCGGGTGGCCCCTGCTCGATGACGACGCCGTTTTCCATGAAGATGATTTCATCCGCCAGAGCCCGCGCGAACCCGATCTGGTGCGTGGCCATGATCATGGTCATCCCGGCGGCTCCCAGGTCCCGGATCACCGCGTGAACCTCACCGATGAGCTCCGGATCCAAGGCCGACGTGGGCTCGTCCAAAAGCATCACCTTGGGGTCCAGCGCCAGGGCTCGGGCGATGGAAACCCGCTGCTTCTGACCTCCGGAAAGCTCGGCCGGGTACTTGTGGGCATGCACCCCCAGGCCCACCCTCTCCAGTTCGGCCATGGCCCGCTCCCGGGCCTGGGATCTTTTCATCTTCTTGACGCGAACCAGCCCGATTTCCACGTTTCCGAGAGCCGTCAGGTGGTCGAACAGGTTGAATTCCTGGAAGATCATGCCCACCTGCTGACGGTAGAGGCACAGGCCCTTGCGATCGGACGGATCCACGGGGCGGCCTTCCAGGCAGATCCGCCCGGCGTCGGGCATGACCAGAAAGTTGATGCTCTGAAGCAGCGTGCTCTTTCCCGCTCCCGAGGGGCCGATCAGCACCTTGATCTCCCCCCTGCGGATCGAAAGATCCACGCCGCCCAAAATCTCCTTGTTTCCGAAGGATTTCCGGATCCCCTCCACCGTGAGGACAGGGGCCGAATCGGTTGCCGTCGTCATCCTACGAATAACCTTTCAGCTTCACCTTCCGGTGCAGGGCGTTCAGGGCCCGGGTTCCCAGAAAGGTGAGGATCATGAAGATGAAACCGGCACACAGGTAGAGCACCAGGTGCTGGTAGGTGCGGGACGCCACGTGGTGAGCCCGGGCCATGAGTTCCGCCACGCCCAGGGCGTAGGTCACCGCCGAATCCTTCAAGAGGACCGAATACTCGTTGGACCAACCGGGGATGGCGAGCCGCAGGGCCTGGGGCAGGATGATGTGCACGATGGCCTGGGCGTCGCTCATGCCGATGGCCCGGGCGGCCTTCATCTGCCCTTCCGGGATGGACAGGATGGCTCCGCGCAGGATCTGGGACTGGTAGGCGGAGCTGATGGAGCCCAGCACGATGATGGCCACGGTGAAGGCCGAAAAGTCCAGGTGAAGGAAAGGAAAGAGGCCGAAGTAGAAGAGGAAGAGGAGCACCAGGAGCGGAATGCCGCGAAAGAACCACACGTAGAGCCCGATGATCCGCTTGAGCGGCCTGGGGCCGTAGACCTGGCCCACCGCCAGGGGAAGGCCCACGAGAAGACCCAGGGAAAGGGAACCCAGCACCACCACCAGCGTCACCCAGACGCCCTGAAGCAGGTAGGGAAGGCTCTGCTGGAGTACGCTGAAGGGTGTGCTCATGGATAGGCCTTGTCCAAACACAGGGAAGGGGCGCACGCGGGTCGGTGCGCCCCCTTCTGATGGTAAACGGTTGCTTTTGACGACGATCGCGCTACTTCACGCCGTATTTCTGCTTCAGCTCTTCCCAGTAGGGGGTGGCCATGAGGCGCTTGAGACCTTCGTTGAGCAGGTTCAAGAGCTCCGTGTCCCCCTTTCGCACCGCATAGGCCGTGATGTCGTCCGGTTGGCCGTAGGGTCCCAGAACCTTCAGCGGAAGTCCCTTTTCCATGGCTTCCTGGGCGGACGTCAGCGAGACCGCCGCGGTGTCCAGGCGGCCATTCACGATGTCTTCCATGGCCAGAGGAGCGGAATCGTAATGGCGCAGCTCGAACTTCTTACCCTCCTTCAGCAGGTTGTCCTCGATCCACTTGGCTTCCGAGGTCCCCCGCTGCACGCCCATCTTGCGGCCTTCCGCCATGGCCTCTTCCACGGTGAGCGTGGAATCCTTGCGGGCCACCAGCACCATGACCGTCTTGTGGTACGGGATGGTGAAGTCCACCTTTTCCTGGCGCTCCGGCGTGACGCTCATGCCGGATGCGATGAAGTCGATCTTCTTGGCCTGGAGCGTGGGGATGATGGCGGCCCAGTCCGTGGGCTGATGGCGCACCTTGAAGCCCATCTCCTTGGCGATCCATTCCACCGCCTTGATGTCCAGTCCGTCGGGCTTTCCGGAGGCGTCGATGAAGGTGAACGGAGGATAGTTGGCATCGATGCCGTTCACATAGACCTTTTCTTCGGCAAGGACCGGACCGGCACTCCACATGGAAACACCCAGAAGACAAAGGCTCAGGACTGCAATGGCAACGCGTCTGTTCATGGAAGGCTCCTCCAAAAGGGTTGGTGTTCGAGTGTCTCGCGTTTCCGAGTGCGCCCTGTGATAACAGAAGACCCGACGGCGATCAAGGGAAATGGGCAGGCAACCCATTGCATCCATTCCGACTTTTTGCTAACTACTTACAGGACCTTCGCGGTACGGGGTCATTCATCGCCGCCGTTGCATTGCCCAAGGCTGCGGCCTGGGCCGCCTTTGCAACACACATATGCGCCCATTGGCGTCCGCCGGTGCTTCGCTCATGGACGGAGCGCCGATGCGGTTCTCGATTTCGCTTTTTGATTCCATCCACTTCAAACGTTCCAAAGAAAGGAGGGAGCCCAAAGACAGGCGAAACCCGCCGAGGATGTGAGGATTTTCAGCGGCATGAACCACAAACAAGACACAAGGAGGTTGGACATGAGGCGAGCTCTTCTTTTGGCAACCATCATGGTGTGTGCCGGCGCGCTCATTCTGGGCGGCGCGGTGGTTCCGGTCCAGGCCAAGACCACGTTCGTCACCATCGGAACGGGCGGCATCACGGGCGTCTACTACCCCACGGGCGGCGCCATCTGCAAGATCGTCAACAACAAGCGCGATCAGTACGGCATCCGCTGCACGGTGGAATCCACGGGCGGCTCGGTGTTCAACATCAACGCCGTGCTGGCCGGGGACCTGGAATTCGGCATCGCCCAGTCCGACCGCCAGTACCAGGCCATCAAGGGCGAAGCCGAATGGCAGGACAAGGGACCTCAGCAGGATCTGCGGGCCGTTTTCAGCATCCATCCGGAAGCCATCACCCTGGTGGCGGCGGAAGATGCGGGCATCAAGTCCGTCCAGGACCTGAAGGGCAAGCGGGTCAACATCGGCAATCCCGGCTCCGGCCAGCGCCAGAACTCCATCGATGTTCTGGAAGCCTTCGGCATCGACTGGGAAAAGGATCTTCAGGCCGAGCAGGTGAAGGCGGCGGAAGCCCCGAGCTTGCTTCAGGACGGCCGGATCGACGCCTTCTTCTACACGGTGGGCCATCCCAGCGGGGCCATCAAGGAAGCGGCGGCCGGCAGGCGCAAGGTTCGAATCGTACCCATCACGGGCCCCGAAGTGGACAATCTTCTGAAGAAGTATCCCTACTACGCGAAAGCCGTGATTCCCATTGAGTTTTATCCTGATACCGGCACGGAGGACATTCAGACGGTGGGCGTGAAGGCCACCTTCGTAACATCCGCCAAGGTGCCGGAGGACGTGGTCTATGCCATCGTGAAGGAAGTTTTCGACAATCTGGAAGAGTTCAAGAAGCTTCATCCGGCCTACTCGGTGCTCACCAGGGAGAACATGCTGGAAGGCCTGAGCGCCCCGTTCCATCCCGGCGCGCTGAAGTACTACAAGGAAGTGGGCCTGATGAAGTAATGGCGTGAGATCGGGAGGTGGCGGGGCCGTCCCGTCACCTCTTTTTTTGCTCCCGGACGATCCCATCCGTTCCCAACGAGTTGCATGAGTGTGACCTGAATTGCACGATTCTTTGACATGGACAGGTCCTCAAGGGCGGGCGTAAAGCCCGCCCCTACCAGAACGCACGGACCCATTGGTAGGGGCGGGGTTTATCCCCGCCCGCTAATCACGCGGTGTAAGAGACACCCGAAGAAAAAATCGCTCAGTTTAGGTGTGAAGGAATTTCCATGACCCATCCCACGGACAAAGACCAAGGACTGGACGTCGCCAAGAAACTGGCCCAGGAAGAAGCGGGCATCGGTCGATTGCCCAAGAAGGGACTCTCCAAATGGGCCGTCCCCGTCATCGGCGTGTGCTGGTCCCTTTTCCAGCTCTCCATCGCCAGCTGGCTTATCCTGGATACCTGGTACATTCGGGCCATCCACCTGGCCTTTGGCCTGCTCATCGTCTATTTGAGCATCCCCATGTTCCGCAAGCCCCGGTTCGACCTCCGGTTCCTGAGCGCCACCGACCGTATCCCGCTGATCGACTGGGTGCTGGGCATTGCGGCGGCCCTCGCGGCCCTCTACGTCGTCATCGACTACCAGGGCATCACCAGCCGCTACGGAGCGCCCATCCCCCGGGACATCGTGGCCGGCTTCACCCTGTTCATCCTTCTGTTGGAAGCGTCCCGGCGCGTCATCGGTCCCGCCCTTTCCGTCATCGCCCTGGTTTTCACCTTCTACGCCTTCTTCGGACCGTACATGCCCGACGTGATTGCCTTCAAGGGTGTGTCGCTCAACCGGTTCGTCGGCCAGATGACCATGTCCACGGAAGGCATCTACGGCATCCCGCTGGACGTGTCGGCCACCATCGTCTTTCTTTTCGTCCTTTTCGGCGCCATGTTGGAAAAGGCGGGGGCGGGCCGTTTCTTCATTCAGCTGGCCCTGAGTCTTTTGGGGGGGTTCAAGGGCGGCCCGGCCAAGGCGGCGGTCCTGGCAAGCGGGCTCACGGGGCTCGTATCAGGCTCCAGCATCGCCAATATCGTGACCACCGGGACCTTCACCATCCCGCTCATGAAGCGCGTGGGCTACCCGCCCCGGAAGGCAGCGGCCATCGAGGTGGCGGCCAGCACAGACGGCCAGCTGGCTCCCCCCATCATGGGAGCGGCGGCCTTCATCATCGCCGAATACGTGAACGTGCCTTACATCGACGTGGTGAAAGCGGCGGCCGTACCGGCCTTCGCCTCCTACGCCGCGCTCCTCTACATCACCCACATTGAAGCGTCCAAGCTGGGCCTGCGAGGCCTTCCCCGGGAAGAGTTGCCGCCCTTTTTCCGCACCCTCGTGAGCGGCCTCCACTACATCATTCCCCTTCTCATGCTTCTCTATGAACTGGTGGTGCTCCGGCATTCTCCGGAAGCGGCGGCCTTCAACGCCATCTGGGTCATGGCCCTGGTCATGCTCTTCCAGCGGCCGGTCCGAGCCTACCTGGACAAGGAACCCCTGGGCCCCGCCTTCAAGCAGGGCATTGTGGATATTTTTTCGTCCCTGGCCGCGGGCGCCCGCAACATGGTGAGCGTGGCCATGGCCACGGCCGCCGCCGGGATCATCGTGGGCGTGGTGGCCATGGGCCTGGGAGGGCTCATCAACCAGATCGTGGATCAGCTTTCGGGCGGAAACATCTATGTGCTGCTCATCATCACGGCCGTGGCCAGTCTCATCATCGGCATGGGACTTCCCACCACGGCCACCTACATCGTCATGGCGTCCCTCACGGCGCCGGTCATCGTCACGGTCGGCGGCTACTACGGCTTCGAAGTGCCGCTCATGGCCGCCCACCTCTTCTGCTTCTTTTTCGGCATCCTGGCCGACGACACCCCGCCGGTGGGCCTGGCCGCCTACGCCGCCGCGGCCATCGCCCGATCGGAACCCATCCCCACGGGCATTCAGGGGTTCATGTACGACATCCGAACGGCCATCCTGCCGTTCATGTTCATCTTCAACCACGACCTGATCCTGCACGGGATCAACAGCTGGAGCCAGGGACTCCTCATCTTCGCCATGGCGTGTATCGGCAACTTCGCCTTCGCCTCGGCCACCCAGGGCTGGTTCATCACCCGGAACCGGTTGTACGAAGTGCCCCTGTTCCTGGCCGTCACGCTCATCATGATGCGTCCCGACGCCGTGGCCGGCTGGGTGGGTGTTCCCATGGACCAGCGCTACTGGATGTATCTGGCGGGGCTTGCCATCTTCGCGCTTGTGTACTTGATCCAGCGACCCCGGGCGAAGCGCGACGTCGTTCCCGCTTGAGGCGAGGCCCCTCGCCGTAGGCTGTGGGGCGATATGGAGGAAAGAGGAAAGCGACCATGGGAGAACTCCGGAAAATCCTTGCCGCCATCTGCTTTTCCGACCATTGCGCGGACACGTTGCAGATGGCGTGCGATTTGGTTAAGAAATTTGATGCCAGGCTGGTGATCGCCAATGTGATCAACGTGCGGGACGTGGAAGCGGTCACCTCCATCGAATCGTTGGGCTACAGCGTTCATGCGGATAGTTACATCGAGGGAATCGAGGAGGAGCGGATCGCGGAATTGAAAAGGATGCTGGCCCCCATGGACCTGCCCCGGGAACGGGTCAAGTCCATCTTCCGGGTCGGCCATCCCTTCGATGAACTAATGAAGGTGATCCGCGAGGAAGATGTGGACCTGGTGGTGATCGGCACCAAGGGCCGGAGCAACCTGCCCCACGTGCTGGTGGGGTCCGTGGCGGAAAAGATCTTCCGGCACTCCCCGGTCACCGTGGTGTCCTGCCGGGACCGGCGCGGCACCCCCTTGGGCGTTAGGCGGGTGAGGAGTTAGGAGTGAGGAGTAAGGGGTAAGGAGTAAGGAGTAAGGAGTAAGGGGAAAGTAACGCCCCGGCCGTCCTTTGGAAAAGGAAGAGGATCCCCGACGGGCCACCCTCCCCCTGCCCCATACCCCTTTACCCCTACGACACGCTCCTTACGCCCAACAATTCACGACTTCACGATTCACGATTCACGATTTACGGATCACGGATTACGGATTACGGATCACGGATTACGGATCACGGAAGACGGTCATGGAAAAACTCATCATCACAGTGGCTCTCACGGGCAACGTGCCCACCAAGGAAATGAACCCGAACGTTCCCATCACGGCGGAAGAGATCGCCCGGGACGTGCGCCGATGCGCCGATGCGGGGGCCGTGCTCTTCCATGTGCACGCCCGGGACGAAAGCGGCAAGCCCACCCTGGACATCGAGCGGTTCAAGGAAAACGTACGGGCGATCAAGGAGGTGGCGCCGGATGTGATCATCCAGCTTTCCACCGGAGCCCGGGCCGGAAAGGACTGGGAAGCCCGGGCCAACCCGGTGCGGCTCCTCCCGGAAATGGCTTCCTTTACCACCGGGTCCAACAACCTGCCGGGCATCGTCTATGAAAACTCCCCCCAGTTCATTCAGTTCCTGGCCGGAGTCTTCAAGGAAACGGGCGTGAAGCCGGAGATCGAAGTCTTTGAGACCGGCATGATCAACAACGCCCTTTACCTCCAGAAGAAGGGGCTCATCGAGCCGCCCCTGCACTTCGACTTCGTCCTGGGAGCACCCGGATCCATGCCCGGATCGGTCAAGAACCTGCTCTTTCTTTCCGAAAGCATCCCGCCGGGATCCACTTGGTCCGTGGCCGGGATCGCCAAGGCGGAGATTCCGCTGGCCACGGCGGCCATCGTCATGGGCGGGCACGTGCGGGTAGGCCTGGAAGACAACCTGACCCTGCCCGACGGTTCGCCGGCCACCAACGCGGGGCTGGTGGAAAAGGTGGTTCGGATCGCCCGGGAAGTGGGCCGCGAGATCGCGAGCCCCGATGAAGCGCGCCGCATCCTGAATCTGGATCCGGCCAAGAAGGACCGCATCCTGAGCCGGATCGACTGAAGCCCATGTCCTTCTGGAACCGGCGTCAGCAGATGGGTTGGGCCGCCGCCCTTCTGGGAGGGAGCGTCCTATTGTCGCGCTTCATGGGCCTGGCCCGCGACAAGGTCATCTCCTACTATTTCGGGGCGACCCTGGAATCCGACGTCTATTTCGCCGCCTTCGTCATTCCGGACTTCATCAATTATCTTCTGGCGGGCGGCTACTTTTCCATCACCCTGATTCCCCTGCTGGCGGAAAAGTTCAGCACGGACGAAGAGGACGGCTGGCGGTTCTTCTCGGCCGTGCTCTTTTGGGTGGCCGCGGCCATCACGGGCGTCACGGCCGCCGCCATGGTGTGGGCTCCGGAACTTTCCCGGTGGGCGGCACCCGGGTTGAGCCAGCCGGCCCTGGAACGGCTGGCTCTCTTTCTTCGCATCATCCTTCCCGCCCAGATCTTTTTCCTGCTGGGCGCCTGCTTCAGCGCCGTGTGCTACCTGAGAAAGCAGTTCCATGTGCCCGCCCTGAGCCCTCTCATCTACAACGGAGCCATCATCGCGGGCGGTATCTGGATGCGTCGATCCGGCATGGAAGGCTTCTGCTGGGGGGTGCTGGCGGGGGCCTTCGTGGGTAACTTTCTGCTCCCCTGCCTGGCGGTGCGTTTCGGGGGAGGGCTTCGCCTGTCCTGGACGCCCCTCCATCCCTCCCTCAAGCGTTTTCTCCTCCTGGCCCTGCCGCTCATGGTGGGCCAGTCGGTGGTGGTGCTGGACGAGCAATTCATCCGCATCTTCGGGTCCATGGCGGAAACGGGGGCCATCAGCTGGCTCAACTACGCCCGCCGGATCATGTTCGTTCCCGTGGGCGTGGTGGCCCAGGCCGCCGGCGTGGCGTCCTATCCCTTCCTGGCCGAGCTCTTCGCCCGAGGCGACAACCACCGGTTTTTTGAAACCCTCAACAGCGCCCTCCGGAACACCCTGGTGGTGCTGGTGCCCATCTCGGCGTGGATGATGCTCGCGGCCGCCCCCGCCATCACCCTCATCTTTCAGCAGGGGCGGTTTTCGGCGGCGGACACGGCCCAGACCGCCTGGGCGCTTCGGGTCTTCCTGGCGGTGGTCTTCTGCTGGGGCTTTCAGCAGATCGTGGGAAGGGGCTACTACGCAAGGCAGGACACGGTGACTCCGGCCGTGGTGGGCACTCTTGCCACCGCCGCCGCGCTGCCGCTCTACTTCCTGGGATCCCGGCTATGGGGAGCCCAAGGCGTGGCGCTGGCCAGCGCGGCCTCTCTTGTTCTCTACACGGGGATTTTGTCGGGCTGGTGGCGGCACCGGCTGGGTCCCGACGCCTTCCGCGGGCTGGGCCGGGACGCCCTGCGGGTGGCGCTGGTCACGGCCGCGGCCTTGGTTCCCGCGGCCTTCGGGCATTACGTTCCGCTCCGGTGGGGCCCCCACGCCCCGTATCTCACGGCTTTTTTGCAGCTCGCCCTTTCGGGCCTTCTCTTTTCCGCCGCCTTCCTGCTCGTCGCCCAACGCACCCTGCCCGACCTGCTGGATCCTTTCCTCCGGCGGTTTCGGGGAGAAAGGGACAAGGGGAAAGGCTAAAGGGAAAAGGTAAAAGGCGAAAGGTAAAAGGGGGTGAGGAGCGAGGGGCGAAAGCCGCTGAGGGACAGCGCCGGACGATGGACGCCTAAGGATGGACAGCCGATCAGGGACTGCCCGGATAGCGCAACCTCATCCCCTGCCCCTCACGACTCACGACTCACGACTCGCGACTCACGCCACGTCGTTCCGTCCCACACGCCCGCCACGGTTCCCGATTCCGACGGATCGTAGCCGCCCAGGGCCTCCACCCTTTGCCGGAACCGATCCGAGCGGATCACTTCCAACAGGAGCCGGATCTTGGGGTCGTCCCAGCACGCTTCGGGGATGATGAGATCGTAGCATTCCTCGCACACGGGGATGAAATCCAGGCCCAGGGCCTTGGCGGCCGCGTAGATGGCCATGCCGCAGTCGGCCGTTCCGCTCAGCACGTTCACGGCCACCGCCATGTGGGTGTATTCCTCCCAGTCATAGCCAATAATCCCGTCGGGGGTTCGGCCCGCCCGTTCCAGCTCGTAGTCCAGGAGGATCCGGGTGCCGGAGCCCGCCTGGCGGTTCACGAAGCGCACATCGTCCCGGAACAGATCTTCGATGCCGCGGATCTTCTTAGGATTTCCGGGCGCCACCAGAAACCCCTGGCGGCGCCGGGTGAGGCGCACCAGGCGCACGGGCGTTCCCTTGAGGTACCGTTCCACGTACCGGCGGTTGTATTGGCCCGTTTCGGGATCCAGCAGGTGGGAACCGGCGAAGTGGGCCTGGCCGCGTCGCACGGCCAGCAGTCCTCCCAGGCTTCCCACGTTGCTGGACGACAGATGCAGGCGCGCGTCCCGGCTCTTGAGTTCGCTCGCCAGCACGTCCACCGTGTTGTCGTGGCTTCCGATCATGATGAGGGTGTGTTCCAGGGCGTCTTCGGATCGTAGGAGCCGCACCCGGACGGGCTCGCCTTCGTTGATCCCTTCCACGTCCTGGGGAATCCGAAGCAGGGCGTCGGCCCGGGTGAGCGACGTGATCACCCCGGCACCGCGCTGGAGCGGCATGGCCACCAGGCGCCCCTGCACCCGGCCCAGGATCACCCGGACGAATTCCTCCAGGCCCAGCTTGGACGGCATCTTGCGCCCGAGAACCGCTTCCACCGTGGGATCGGCGGGATCGGGCAGGCCCTGCATCCAGTGGAGCAGCGGGCGCACGAACTGTTCGAAGGCCATGATGGCCGAAACGGGATAGCCCGGAAGGCCGATGAAGGGCTTGGATCCGATGAGGCCCAGCAGCACGGGCTTTCCCGGCATCATGGCCACTCCGTGGACCAGGAGGGTTCCCAGTTCCTTCAGAAGCGAGACGGTGTAGTCTTCGGAACCCGCCGAGGATCCCGCGTTCAGGACGATCACATGGGCCGGGCACGCGGCCGCGCGGCGCACGGCGTCCAAAAGGCTCTCGTAGTCGTCGGGGACCACGTCCTGGAGCATGGGCACGCCGCCGTTTTCCCGAACCAGGGACGCGATGACCGTTCCGTTGAATTCCACGATCTGGCCCGGCTGGGCCCGGGCGGCCTCGCGTGCGGGCACCAGCTCCGTTCCGGTGGGCTGGATCCACACCCGGGGAAGGGAATAGACGGGCACGTCCGGAACGCCCGCGGCCAGCATGGCTCCCAGGTCCGCCGGGCGAAGGCGGTGCTGCTGGGGCAGCAGGAGCTCGCCTGCCACGATGTCTTCCCCCACCTTTCGCACATGCTGCCAGGGAAAGGCCGCCTGGCGGATTTCGATGGTGGAATCGTCCACCTTTTCCGCATGTTCGATCATGACGACCGCATCGGTTCCTTCCGGCATGGGATCGCCCGTGTCCACGGGAAAGGCCCGGCGGCCCACTTCCAGGCGAAGAGGCCGCACGTCGCTGGCCCCGAAGGTGTCCGAAGCCTTCACGGCAAACCCGTCCATGGCGGCGCCGTGGTAGTGGGGAACGGAAAGCCGGGCCGTCACCGGTTCGGCCGTCACGCGGCCCAGGGCCTCATCGGTGGGAATCCGCTCCACGGCCGTCCGGCACTCCCCCACCGCCTCCTTCCAGACGGCCCGAGCCTCCTCCAGGGTCTTCATGTGCAGGTAGATTGTCCGCTTGAACCGCGCCATTCCGTGCTCCCGTTGTCCGTGATCCGTGATCCGTGATCCGTTAGCCGTTAGTCGTCAGTCGTTGGGAGTAAGGAGTAAGGAGTAAGGGGTGAGGAGTAAGGGGTGAGGGGCTGTGTGCCGGGCGCGCCGATCTTTCTTCTTTTTCACAGGGAGCCTGGGGGGATGGCCCCCTTGATCCGTGAATCGTAAGTCGCAAGCCGTCACGCACCCTCCCCCTCACTCCTTACTCCTTACCCCTTACCCCATATCCCTTTATCCCTTCCTTCTCACTGCCTCTGAAACCCGAAGCGCTTCCAGAAGTCCCTTCGGTACCGGCGCACGCTGGCCAGATACACCTCGGCGATGTGCACCTGCTCCAGTTCGTCCAGCTCAAACTGCACCCAGTCCTCGATGGAATCCAGGCTGCGGAACCAGCGGGTGAATTCCCCCTTGTCCAGGAGCTTGGGCGGCTGGATGACGAAGCTTCCTCCGCCGCGCTGGTGGTAGCGCCGTCCGCCGATCTTGGCGTTGTAGTCCGCCGTGTTCACGCCCACCACGGCCAGGAAGTTGTCGAAGGCGCGCACCAGGGCGCCCGTCTTCCAGTGGCCGCGAAGGATGGGAAAGATGCTGATGTTGAAGATGATTTCCGCTCCCTGGTCCGTGAGCTGCCGGGCCGCTTCCGGCTGTCCCCAGAAGTCGATGCAGACCGGCATGCCGATCTTTCCGAAATCGGTGGCGAAGGCCCGAAAGGATCCGTCCCCGGGACTCATGCCCAGATGATCCCGTTCCAGGGCGCCCAGGTTCGTCTTTCGCTGCCGGCCCAGCAGCCGTCCCTGGCGGTCGAAGAGGGTGGCCGTGTTGTAGGCCCGGTTTCCTTCCACTTCCACCAGGCCCGCGATGATGTAGCTGTTGAGGTCCCGGGCCGCCCGGGACAGTTCTTCCTCTCCCACGTACGGGAAGTATTCGGGAAAGCAGACGACATCCAGCTGCTCGCCCCGGCACGATTCCAGCAAGCGCATGGCGTGCGCGATGTTGCGGGGGTCGTCGAATTCCGGATAGGGTTTGGGTTGGATCAGGGCCACACGAATCGTATCTTTCATCGCTGCATCCTCTTTTTCAGCTCACGGGGCATCGGAAGCCCAATCGATGTCCGTCATGTAGGGAAAATGGTCCGAAGGGTATCGTCCCTGGAAGCTGTCCCGGACGATGACGGCGTCTTTCACGCGAAAGTGGCGGGTCACCAGGATCCAGTCCATGCGGGTCGCCTGGGGAACACCGGAAAAGCCGTGGTGGGTGCGGCTATCCGGGCCTTCGGTTCTTCCCAGCAGGGCCCACGTGTCCGAAAGGCCCACCGCGGGATCCATCAGGATCCGGTGCACGGTGGACCCGGGCGCGTCGTTGAAGTCGCCCAGAACCACGTGGGGACCGGGACGCTCCCGGACCCAGCGGGCCAGGATCTTGGCCTGCTCCTCGCGGGCTTCGGCCCCCATGTGGTCCAAGTGGGTGACGCTCACCCAAAACCGTCGGTCGGTGCAGCGCTCGAGAACCCTCGCCCAGCTCATCATGCGCGGGAAGGCGCTGTCCCAGTTCTTGCTCCGGTGCACCTCCGGGGTCTTGGAAAGCCAGAACTCGCCGCCCTCTTCCACGGCATAGCCTTCCGTGGACACGAAGAGCGTGGGGTACTGGCACGTGTCGTCGATCACCCGGGACGGGGCGTGCAGGACGTAGCCGGGAAGATGCTCCGCCAGGTAGGTGAGCATGGACCAGCGCCCTTCCTGGGTTCCCACGATGTGCGGCCGGTATTGGCGGATGACCTCCAGGACCAGCTCCCGCCGATAGACCCAGCTGTTTTCGCCGTCCCGGTCGTTTTCGAACCGAAGGTTGAACGTCATGATCCGCATGGGCTTTTCTCGCTTACCGTCCCTTCAGGGTCCGTGTTTCAGGCGCCCTAACCATCGCAAATTTGACCGACCGTGGCAAGACGAGTGATGGGTGATGGGTGATGGGTGATGGGTGACGGCCCCTCCCCCTCACGACTCACGACTCACGACTCACGACTCCCCCTTGAAAGGGGAGGCCGAAAGGGTCATGATGGGAAGACGAATCCGACGGTCAAGCACATCGTGAACCCCATGGGCAGGAGTTGGTTTCATGAAAGTGGTGGCATTCAACGGAAGTTCGCGAAAGGGCGGAAACACCGCCATTCTGTGCAACATCGTGCTGGAAGAATTGGAAAAGGAAGGGA
Organism: Desulfacinum infernum DSM 9756; assembly: GCF_900129305.1. GTDB lineage: Bacteria > Desulfobacterota > Syntrophobacteria > Syntrophobacterales > DSM-9756 > Desulfacinum > Desulfacinum infernum. The sequence continues at coordinate 136,243 of NZ_FQVB01000010.1, forward strand.
TCGAAACCCAGCTGGTGGAACTGGCCAAGAAGCCTCTGCAGGGCTGCATCGCGTGCTACAAGTGCTTCAAGAACAAGGACAAGCGCTGCGCCGTGGACAAGGACGCCCTGAACGATCATCTCCAGCTCATGCTGGAAGCCGACGGCATCATCCTGGCCTCCCCCACCTACTTTTCGGACGTGTCGGCTACCATGAAGGCCCTGATCGAGAGGGCGGGGATGGTGAGCCGCGCCAACGGCGACCTGCTGAAGCGCAAGGTGGGTGCCGCGGTGCTGGCCGTACGGAGGGCCGGAGCCATCCACGCGTTCAACTCCATCAACTTCTTCTTTTTCATCGGGCAGATGATCGTTCCCGGATCCAGCTACTGGAACCTTGGCGTGGGCCGGGACATCGGCGACGTGAAGGACGACAAGGAAGGGATCGAGACCATGCGCACCCTGGGCCGGAACATGGCCTGGCTGCTGAAGAAACTGCACGCCTGAAGGAGGGTTCCATGAAGGTGGAGGTGGACCAGACCAAGTGCGGAACCATCGGCATTTGCGTGAAGGAATGCCCGGAGATCTTCCGGTTTCAGGAAGGAAGCAAGAAGGCCGTGGCGCTCATGGAGGAGGTACCGCCCCAATGGCGGGACAAATGCCGGGAAGCGGCCCGCAAATGCCCCAACGGAGCCATCCTCATCACGGAATGATCGGCACCGCGGCGCAGATTTCTTCTCACGGTTCGCCTCCAAGCGTCCGATTAAGGCTTTGACGGGATCAACGACGCAGGGAGGCGAATCATGAACGCTCTTTTCTTCTTGGCCTACTCGGCCCTGGTTCTCACGGGATGTTCCCTGGCGGTCTGGACGGCCGCCGCCCTGGCTCGCGCCGAAAACCGGGGTTCGTCCGACGGGCGTAAGGGGTGAGGCGCATAGTGGGCTTTCAGGGCCCGGTGTCCCCCTGATAGGGGTAGGAAGGACTCGTTGCCGAGTCCCTCCCCCCTCCGAACCGTACGTGCGGATCTCCCGCATACGGCTCTCCGGTTGGTGGTTTTACC
>NZ_FQVB01000040.1 GCF_900129305.1 Desulfacinum infernum DSM 9756
CTTTTCGTTACCGTCCTTGCTTACCATCTGCTGTGCGTCATCCAGAGGACGCTTCGCGAAAGCGGAATTCGTCACCACTGGGCCACCTTGCGAACGCATCTGAGTGGCCAGGTGCGGGTGACCACCAGCATGGTCAATGACAAAGGGCAGGCCATTCACATACGACACACGTCCGAGCCGGAACCGGTTCACGTGAAAATTTACAATGCTCTCGGGCTGCCGGTACGACCATTAAGGAGGCTGACCACCATCGAATGAAAAATTTGTAGTGTAGAATTTGAAAACACTCTACAACAAAATCAGTAACTTACACACAAAAGTGACAAACTTGGGTTGGGAAGCCTCACGCGCTGCCAGCGGGTCCCATCCATGTAGGCCATCTCCACCGCCGCCGTCACCAGATATCCGCCGTCCGCCAGGCACCGGTGGAAACGATCCAGCACGGCGGCCCGCACGTCGGGATCGAAATACATGAGCACGTTGCGGCAGAAAAGAAGGTCCATGTTCTCCGTTTCGGGAGAGGGATAGTCGCCTTCCGCCAGATTCAGGCGCCGGAAAACCACTTTGTCGCGCAATTCCGGAAGAACCTCCCGGCGGCCGTTTTCGCCCGGCAGGTACTTTTCGTAGGGAGCAGGCAGCGGTCGTCGAAAGGACCAAGGTCGGTATCGGCCCACACGAGCCGTTTTCAGAGCGAGTTCGTTCACGTCCGTGGCCAGCACGGAAAAATCCCACCCGGGATGGGAAGACAAGAAGCGGTGAACGATCATGGCCAGGGTGTAGGCCTCCTCCCCCGTGCTGCACCCGGCGCTCCACAACCGCAAGACTGGATGGGCATCCTTTCGTTTCCGGGCAACGATCTCGGGGAGAACGATCTCTTCCAGGGACTCCAGCAAAGGAAGGTCCCGAAAGAAGTAGGTCTCGCCGACGGTCAGAACGGAAGCCAGAACCTGGTCCCGCTCTTCCGCTCCCTCGCATGAGAAGAGGTGATCCACGTAGGAAGTCGCGTCCCGGAAGCCCGCGTCCCTGGCAGCCATGGTGAGACGAATAAGGACGTCGCGGGCCTTGTCGTCGGGAATCTGCAAGCCCAGGTGCCTGCGGGCGTAAGAACGGACCAAGGCCGGCACCCTCCGGACATCGTCCGAAGGTGTTTCTCCATGGAGCTCGGCCGTTTTCCGTCCAGCCCTGTTGTCCATCCTTCCTATGAACTCCCGCCCTGCCCAGGGTTCCGATCCGGGCCTCCCGGCAAGGAAGCGACCGCCTGAGCGTCAAGAATCAATACAGGCTCTCCGTCAAATTTCCCCACGCCCTCCACCACTTTCCGGGCGGTCTCGCTCGGAGAGGCTCCCCATTCTCCGTTTTCCATCGAAATCTCCTGAACGCCCAGCACCTCCTCCACCACCAGGGCCGTGCGCTTTCCACCGCTTTCCAGGATCAAGAAACGGTCGTCGGGGTTTAGCTCCCGTGCCACGCACCCCACATACTCCCTGAGATCCACCACGGGAATCAGGGTCCCTTCCAGGTTGAGCACTCCCAGCAGATGCGCCGGGCTCTCGGGAAGCGGCGTGGGAGCTGCGGCCCGAAGGAGCCTCTCGGTGGACTGGAGGTCCGCGGCGCAGAGACGCTCCCCGATGCGAAAGAGGATGTAGGACTTGGGCACCATGTGTTCACGACCCTTTTTAGCGGAATAACGGATCAAGCCGATTTCTTCTTGAGCATTTTCCGTGCCGGAAAAGCAGGGAGGGAGAAAAACGCGGGAAGCCGGGGCGAGACTCCCTTGGGCGGGGATAAACCCCGCCCCTGCGCGGAAGGTGAATGGGTTCTTATCGGGGCGGGAGTGGCGGTAGAAGAGATTTCAGGGCGGACTCACAGGCGCCGTCGGATGCTCCGGGCAGCTTCGCGGGCCAGGGCGCCCACGGTAGTCTCCTGGAATTCTTCGTTGCGGTAGAGGCGCACCGGGGCGGTATCGCCTTGGAGGGACTCCACGGCGGGAAGATCATCTTCGCCGCCGCACGAAGCGAGCATCCAAAGGGACAGGGCTCTCAGGCGGGGGTTGGGGCTTTCCAGCCGGCGGCGCACGTCGGGAAGGCCGTGGGCCGCCAGGTCCGGGCGGACCTCGGCGAAACGAGCCACCGCCCACAGGGCCCCTTCCTGGAGTGGTTCATGTTCCAAGTAGTTTTCGTCTTCCTTGATGAAGGAAACGAGAAGACGGCCGTATTCTTCGGCCAACACGGGACTTCGGGCCAGAGCCTCCCCCAGCGCTTCGGGAACCCCCCAGCCGATCCCTCCCGATTCGTCGTTCAGGCTCCAGAGGAACCGACGGATGAGCACCCGGGCCGATTCCTTGTCTTTTCCGGCCAGAGTGGCGATGACCACCCCGGCGGCGGTCGCCGCGTGCCCGCGCAGGGTCTCGTCGGTGGAACACAAGAAAGAGATGAGCGGGTTGATGACTTTTCGGGCATCCTCCCGGGTCCATTCCTCCAGTCGCTCGGCGAATCGGGGATCCAGGAGTTTCTGGGCCGCCTCCTTTTTCCTGCGGCGTATCCCGCCCGTTGTTTCCATCATGGTGCGGTCTCCGTTTCCTCCCAGGAGATGCAGTGGGCCGGGCACATCATGATCGCTTCGTCCACACAGGCCTGCGGATAGTCTTCCAGATCCGCCACCTCGATGTAGCCGGCGTCACTTCTCCGAAACACCTCCGGACAGACCTCCAGACAGCCGTCACAATCCACACATTCGCTCAGATCCACCGCGGGACATCTCATGGGACCGGCACCTCCACTGTTTGAAACCTGCGGGGCCACCCCGGGCCGCCGCATCCAAGAGACAAAAAAGCCGGATCTTCAGGGAAAGATCCGGCGTCGTTCCGTACACCCTCGTCCGGCCCTACTGGGTCATCTTCTTGAGCTGCAAGGCCAGGCGTCGAAGGTGGGCTTGTTCTTCCTTGACCAGCAGGCCGATGAGCGCCCGGCCCTTTTCCTCTTCCGTGGCGTCCTGCATGCTCAGGAAGAAGAGAACCGAGTCCTTTTCGAACTCCATGGCCATCTTGATGGCATCCACCGCATCCTTGACCTGAGAAACCTTGGCATCCACGTTTTCGCTGGTTCGAAAAACGTGGTTGTCGGCCATCATCTTGAGGTACGCGGCCATCTCGTTCTGGGGATCGAAGACCGTGGACGCCGCGGCGCCCTGGGGCAGCTGATCCTTCAGTTCCTGGAACCGCCTCTTGTGCTCCACTTCCTGCTGAGCCAGATCCTCGAAGATGGCCTTCACCTCGGCATCGTCGATCTTGGCCTGCGCCTTCTCATAGAACGATTTGCCGTTCTCCTCGATCTCGATGGCGATCTGGAAAACTTCCGCCGCATTGAATCCGAAAATCATGAACGCGTCTCCTCACCAGTCCTCGGGCACCGCCGCTATTCCTTTTCGAAGTCGCTCTTGGAGGCGCCGCACACGGGGCAGGTCCAGTCATCGGGCAGTTTGTCGAAGGGCGTGCCGGGAGCCACACCGTTGTCCGGATCCCCCTTTTCCGGGTCGTACACATAACCGCAGATCTGGCAGACGTAACGATCCATGCTCACTCCTCCTTGTGATGTTTGTTAACATTGATTTCCTGACACTATAATTCATTCCCCGCGGATTGCAATCTTCCGCCGTTCTTTTGCCCACAGCCGCCGGAGCCTCAGGGCGTTGGTCACCACGGAAACGGAACTCATGGCCATGGCCGCCGCGGCGAACATGGGATTGAGCAGGATACCGAGGAAGGGATAGAGAAGCCCGGCGGCGATGGGGATGCCCGCCGAATTGTAGAAGAAGGCCCAGAAAAGATTCTGGCGGATGACCTTCATGGTGAGCCGGGAAAGTTTCATGGCATGGGGCACCAGGCGAAGATCGGCGCGCATGAGCGCGATGTCGCCCGCTTCCATGGCCACGTCCGTGCCTCCTCCCATGGCGATTCCGATGTGGGCCGCCGCCAGGGCCGGAGCGTCGTTGATGCCGTCGCCCACCATGGCCACCGTATGGCCCCCGTTCTGTTCGCTGCGCACCACCTCCACCTTCCGGTCCGGAAGCACTTCGGCGTGCACCAGATCGATGCCCACCAGGCGCGCGATGGCTTGGGCGGTGGCCCGGTTGTCTCCCGTGACCATGCCCAATCGGAGCCCCATCCGTTTCAGCGCCGCCACGGCCTGGGCCGCTTCCTCGCGCGGCTCGTCCCGGAAGGCGATGAGGCCCAGCAGGCGGTTTTCCGCCGCCACGAAAACCACCGTCTTTCCATCCTGCCACAGGGCCCGGGCATCGTCTTCCAAGGCAGAAAGATCCATTCCCCGCTGGGAAAGGAGCCGACGGTTCCCCACCACCACGCCGACTCCGGCCACCTCCCCTTCGGCACCCAAGCCGGAGAGGGCCCGAAAACGGCTCACCGAATCCAGAGCAATCCCTTCGGCCCGAGCCCGCTCCACCACGGCGCGTCCCAGGGGGTGCTCCGACGAGGATTCCAGGGATCCCGCCAGCCGAAGAACCTCTTCCTTCGAAGTCCCCTGCGCCGGCACCACGTCGGTCAGCTGCGGTTCCCCGCGGGTGAGCGTACCCGTCTTGTCAAAAAGGATCGTGTCGATCTTGTGGGCCGTCTCAAGGCTTTCTCCGCTCTTGATGAGGATGCCGCTTTCGGCGCCCAGGCCCGTTCCCACCATGACCGCCGTGGGGGTGGCCAGGCCCATGGCACACGGACAGGCGATGATGAGAACCGAGACGAAGTTGAGGACCGCCGTTCCCAGATCGGCTCCGGGAACCAGGAAGGCCCACACCAGAAAAGTCACAAGCGCGATGGCACAGACGATCGGCACAAAGACCGACGCCACCTTGTCGGCCAGGCGCTGGATGGGAGCCTTGGACCCTTGGGCCTCTTCCACCAGCCGGATGATCCGCGCAAGGGAAGTGTCGGCTCCCACCCGGAGGGTCTTCAGCGTGACGGCCCCGAACCCGTTGACGGTGCCGGCATGGACCGTGTCCCCCGGCGACTTGTCCACCGGCACGCTCTCCCCCGTCAGCATGGACTCGTCCACGCTGGTTCGCCCCTCGACCACCTCGCCGTCCACGGGGATCCTCTCGCCGGGCCGAACCACCACCCGGTCCCCCGACACCACCTGCTCCACGGGAAGTTCCACTTCCCGCCCGTCCCGGATCACCCGGGCCATGGTGGGCCGAAGATCCATGAGGCGCCGAATGGCCTGGGAAGTTTTTCCCCGGGCACGCGCTTCCAGCAGCCGGCCCAGGAGCACCAGCGTGACGATCATGGCCGCGCCGTCAAAGTAAACGTGGGGAAACGTTCCCGGAGGAGCGAAGAAGGAAGGCGCCAGGGTGGCCGCCGAAGAATAGAAGTAAGCGGACGCGGCCCCCAAGGCCACCAGGGTGTTCATGTCCGATGTCTTCTGCTTCAAGGCCTTCCAGGCGCCCGCAAAAAAACGATCCCCCACCCAGAAGACGGCGGGAGCCGTCAGCACCATGAGCAACAGATTCCGGGCAAAGACACCGAGCTTTCCGGCGCCGACAAGGGTCGGCGCCATGGAAAGGACCATGATGACGACGCTCAGAACCGCCCCGACGGCCACCCGCCGTTGGAGGTCGGCAATCTCCGCCGCGCGCGCCGCTTCCAGCGGATCCTCGCGGGGACGGTCCTCCGCCAGGCCCAAAAATTCGTAACCGGCCTCTTGCAAAACCCTCCGGAAGTCGTTCGGGGTAACCGCCCCGTCGGCGTGGGACACCACCGCCTTTCCGGACGCCAGGTTGACGGCCACATCCCGGACGCCTTCCAAGGCCTTCAGTGTGTTTTCCACCCGGCGCACGCAGGCCGCGCACGTCATCCCGCCCACGGAAAGGATGGTCGTGACCGCTTGGGAGTCGGAGGCGGGCTCCGGTGTTTCGTAGCCCAGTTCCCGCACGGTGCTGCGCAGGGCTTTCGGATCCACCACCGCCGGATCGAACTCCACCGTGGCCTTCCCCGTGGCGAGATTCACGGAAGCGGAGCGCACGCCTTCCACGGCTTCCAGGCCCTTTTCCACCCGGCGCACGCACGCCGCGCAGCTCATGCCCTGGATCGCCAGGGTTTCCTTGGAAAGACTAGCCAAGCTCGTACCCCGCCTTTTCGATCTTTTCCTTGATCACGGTCCTATCCACCGGCCCGGAGGCCTCCACGGAAACCTGTCCCGAAGCCAGGTCCACCCGAACGCCGGTCACCCCGGGGATCTCCCCCAGGGCCTTCTCCACCGCCTTCACGCAATGACCGCACGACATGCCCTTCACCTTGAATGTTTCCATACCATTGTTCCTCCACGTTCCTTCTCTTTAGAACAGCCATCCACTGTGCAACTTCCCAACCGCTCGGCAAAATGTGCCGCCAAACGGCGGGAAACGGCAGGGGCGAATGATCCTTCGCCCCTGCAAGCGCAGAACCGAAAATCCGCCCCCACGAAGGCGAACGAATCGGTTATGCAGGGGCGGGCTTCATCCCCGCCCGACAATTGCGAGGGCAGAGACTCCCCGGCAAACAATCCTTTGTCTTAGATGGGGAATCCTCACCCGCCCAGCGGGCGCTTCCAGAAGGCCAGGAGCCCGTCCTTTCCGAAGGCTACCTGGACCAGCTCCCAGCCTTCCAGGCCCCGCTCATTGAGGATCCCTTCCAGGACCGAGACCTGATCCACCGGCACGTCTTCCAGGGCGCACGTGCCGTCGTCGGCACAGAAATAGGCCACCTGCTTGAAACTTTCGGCCGGATGTCTCGTAATGGCGTATTCGTATCGTTCCATCTCGAACTCGTTCCTCCGCTGGTTCTTTTCACTGCTCCACCCCAACTCCAGCCCCAAATCCGCCGACTCTTGCCTATGGCGCAGTCCCGAGGGGCGGGCATAAAGCCCGCCCCTACAAGACCTTATTTGTCCCTTCCAACGTCCATCCGTCATCCCCGCGAAAGCGGGGATGACGGATTTCCGGCAACTTATGGACTCCCGCTTGCGCGGGAGTGACGTTTTGCGGAGTTCTCGGACAGCCCCTTAGACATGCCGCATCTTCTTCACCGGGCCCGTGGCCACCACATAAAGCACATGGTGGGATTCAGGCAAGCCCAGAACGGATCGGGCCTCGTCGTCGTAGAAGGCTCCGATGCCGCAGGCGCCCAGATCCAGGGCCGTGGCGGCGAGATAGAGGCGCTGACCCAGGCGCCCCGCCTGGATCATGGCCCGGCGATAGGCGCGCGGCCCCAGGTCCTTTTCCAGGCCCTCCAGGTCCGCCGCAAAGGCCCAGATCACCGCCGCGTTCCGGATCCACTGCTGGTCCAGACAGGCGGATGCCAGCGCCGTTCGATGATCCCCCGGCTTCCAGAGAATCGCCCGGGACGCCGCCTCGTCCCAAAGATAAACGCCCGTCTCCAGGCTTTCCACCCCCGCACCCAGAAACCAGGCGAACACGCACGAAAACCCATCCTCCCCGTGTGCCAGGCCGTGGGCCAGAAGGGAAAAGGCTTCCGTGGGAAGACCCCGGTCCGTGAAGTTCCGGTGTGAACGGCGACGCCACACCACCTGAGCGAAGGGTGGATCCTCCTCCCCGTGGGAAGGTTCGGGAATGCCCACACTCTCCCACCCCGCCGGATCTCCGGGGAGCGCCTCGCCAGGCCCCGGAGACCCTTCCCGCCAGGAGGCGGTTTCCTTGTGCACCTGGAGGATGACCGGCGGGATCCTGTCCGAAGAGCTCATGACGGACGCCCCGGGCTGGACGGGATCCAGAGCCGCCCCATCCAGAGCAGCCGGGAAATCCGGGAAGAGCTCCGAAATTCGGCGATCGTTCAAGACACCGGGCGAGCCCAGGGCCACCGCCGCCAGACACGCTTCCCGGTCCGGGTCGATCCCCAGAAAGCGGTTGACCCGTTCGTCATCGAAGCGATCGAAGACCCGGGGCGCCGCACCTTCCGCGACGGCCGCCAGGACCACGTTTTCCGTGAGATGTCCCGTATCCAGGAGGCAATAGCGGTAGGCGCGGTCCCGATATTTCCAGGCACTTCGGTAGAAGATGGCCGTGATGAAAAAGACCACCGCCCAGCCGTCCGTGTCCCCGAAAAAGGCCCCCCGGCGAAGTTCACAGAGTCGGTTCCGGGCCAAGTCGAAATGGTGCAGCCCGTCCGGAACGCCGTCCACCCCATGAACCGATACGTAGATCTCGCAGGGATAGAGCGCCCCGGCGGAAGGGGCGGCCCGGAAGAAGTGAACGTCCCGCCCGCGACCGCTTCGAGCGGTGATGCCGTAGGCCAGGTGCAGGATCCGTCCCAGCCGGACGAGGTCCATAGGTTGCTTGGACGTGCCCACTTTCCGGTTGAAAACCTCCCGGAAGGTCGTCCCGGAAGGAGCCAGCTCTTCGGGAAGGTCCGTGGTCGGCAAGTCCCGATAATGCTTGAACAGCAAGGGCTGGGACGCCCAGTCCAGGTACCCGCCGCCCAGGGCGCCGCGCGTGTAGGCCGTCTTTCGCTGATACCGGCGACCGACCCCGTCCACATCAGCCTCCCCACGGCATTTGGGCATAGGTTTCGCTCAGCTTGTCCCGGAACTGGCGGAAGAAGAGCTCATGCTGGCGCTCCCAGCGGGACAGCATCTCCAGGGCGCTCTTGGTCTTGCCCACGGCCTTTTCCGCCATGTTGCCGTAGAACTCGCTCAGGTCCTTTTCAATGAGCCAGGCCGTGTTGAACACGGTCACGTCGGGCACCATGGACCCTTCAATGCACTGTTCCAGGAATTCCTTTTTGGCCCGTTCGTCGAAGTAGTCGGTGGGCTCCAGGATCACGTCCTGAAGTTGTCCCGGGTCCACTTCCCGCCCTTGGCGCAGCTCGTCGAGGATGCGGTTGATGAAGGCGATGTGTTTTTCCTCCTCGGCGATCAGCCGGCGGAAAGCGCTGACCGCCGCGCCCATCCCCAGCCGCTGCAGCGCCGTCTGGAAAAAGAGTTTTCCCGTTTCTTCCTGGTTGAGAGCGTACTCGAAGACCTTGATAAGGGGCTTGTTGGCACTCATGATCTCGTCCTTTCCGAGCTACTGGGTTTGGCCCTTAAGTTCCTTTCGGTGGCAGTCGCGGCAGCGCACAGGCCCCGCCTGGACGCCGGCTTCCGTCTTCTGTTTATGGCAATCCACGCACAGGTTCATGACCTGCTTTTTCTTGAGTTTTCCTTCCGTCTTGAGGGAGTCCACAGAGCCGGCCTTCTGGGGAAAAAGTTCGTGGCAAGGCTCGCAGCGCCCCAGCAGTTCCTGGTGTTTCCAATGGGGCACCAGGGAGGGCGCCACGGGACCCGACTGCAGGATGAGAGTTTCCGGCCCCTTGTCCACCGCTTCCGAGGCACCGGATAGATGAGCGATTCCAAGCCAGAGCCCCATCACCAGAGCCAAGGCACCGACTTTCAAAAAAATTGCAGAACGGTTCATCGAGCCGACTCCTTCTTGGTTCCCTCCAGCAAGCGTTCCAGTTCCTCGGGTTCTGTGACCGGCGCCAGGCACCGGCGTTTTTCGCACACGTAGGCCGTGGCCCGGCCTGAAACGGCTTCCATCCCGCCAACGAAGGGCGCCAGCCGCTCCAGGGTTTCGCCCCGGGGCGGGGGTTCCTTCAGCAGGAGCACGCGCCTGGGCTTGGCCGAACGGCGCACGATCCGGATCATCTCCTGGAGAACGGGATCTTCGCGGGCGCCCGCCAGGACGATTTCCGTCACCGGCCCCAAAGCCCAATCCAAGCCGGCCAGGAAGTGGGTGTAGGCGCGCGGATAGTTGGAAACGGCTCCGGCGAACGACCGGAGCACCCCATCGGCCGTCTCTTCCCAACGCCCATCCCCCGTGAGGTGGGCCAGGCGCAGCAGGTTGTTGAGCGCCGCGGAATTTCCGCTGGGGGTGGCGCCGTCGTAGATGTCCTTTTCCCGAAAGATCAGCTTTTCGGCGTCTTTTCCCGTAAAGAAAAATCCCCCTTGGTCGGGATCCGCAAAAAGATCCAGCAGGGAGTGATGGAGCTCCACCGCCTTGTCCAGCCAGTCCGTATCCAGTGTAGCCTCATGGAGCTCCAGCAGGGCCCATCCCAGGAAGGCATAGTCATCCAGGCAGCCTAAGTGGGCCACATGCCCGTCCCGATAGCGGCGCATTAGGCGCCCGTCGGGGCCGCGCAGGTGATCCCACACGAACCGCACGGCCCGGGCAGCCGCCTCGGCGTATCCCGCATCGTTCAAAACCCAGGCCCCCTTGGCCAAGGCCGCCGCCATCAGCCCGTTCCAGGCGGTGAGGATCTTGTCGTCCTTGAGGGGCGCCGTCCGTTCCTTGCGCTTTTCGAAAAGGATTGTCCGGGCCGTCTCCAGTCGATCCTCCACTTCCGGAACGCTCAGGGAGAACCTTTCGGCGCAGTCTCGCAACGAGCGGGCGTGATGGAGGATGGATCTCCCCTTTTCGAAATTGCCCCGCTCCGTGACGCCATACCGGTAGCAAAACAGCTCGGCAAGGTCCGCATCCAAGGCAGCGCGGATCTCCTCCGGCGTCCACGTATAAAAGAGCCCCTCTTCGCCCTCGGTGTCCGCATCCTCGGCGGAATAGAAGCCGCCTTCCGGAGCCGTCATATCGCGGAGCACGTAGGTGAAGATTTCCTCGGCCGTCCGGGCATGCCCCGCACGGCCCGAGACCCGATAGGCCTCCAGGTACGCCATGGCCAGAAGGGCCTGGTCGTAGAGCATCTTTTCGAAGTGCGGCACCAGCCAGCGCTCGTCCACCGAATAGCGGTGAAAGCCGAAACCGAGCTGATCGAAGATGCCGCCCCTCCTCATGGACAGGAGGGATTCCTCCACCATGGTCACGGCCGAGCGTTCTCCGCTTCGGTGGTGAAAGCGCAAAAGGAAGGTGAGGTTGTGGGGTGTGGGGAATTTGGGGGCCGGGCCGAATCCGCCCCAACGCTCATCGTAGGCGGAACGCAGCTGCTCGTAGGCTCGTTCCAGGTCTCTTTCCGAAAGCCCGGCCTCTTGGGCCGACGTCCCCGTCAGTTGCAGCGCTTCGGTGATCCGGGCTCCGGCGTCCAGAACCCGCCCCCTCTCCTCTTTCCAGAGGCGGGCGATCTCCCGGAGAATGTCCAAGAAGCCCGGCATGCCCATGCGGGACGTCTTGGGAAAGTAGGTGCCGGCAAAGAAGGGTTTTCTTTCCGGAGTCAGAAAGACCGACAGGGGCCAACCGCCTCCGCCCGTCATCACCTGACAGACGGTCATGTAGATGCCGTCGATGTCGGGCCGTTCCTCGCGGTCCACCTTCACGGCCACGAAATGCTCGTTGAGAAGGCGGGCCACTTCCTCATCTTCGAAGGACTCATGGGCCATCACGTGGCACCAATGGCACGTGGCATAGCCGATGCTCAAAAAGACGGGCTTGTCTTCCTCCCGGGCTCGGGCAAAGGCCTCCTCTCCCCAGGGATACCAGTCCACGGGATTGTGGACGTGCTGCAAAAGATACGGACTCTTTTCGCCCGCAAGATGGTTGGGCATATCGGCCTCGATTCCTCTGGACAACCAATCAATGGTCGTTGCCGTGAAAGAAAACCGCGAATGAACGCGGATGGACGCAAATGTTTTCCCCCCTTTAGGGGAGGTACCGAGGTAGCCAGGATCGTTCAGACGAAAAAAGGGGCCGAAGCCCCTTGGGAATCATCTGGGTGCGGACGCCCTGCCGCCGGCGTAGGCTTCGCAAACCTTGAAGTCGATGGGTTTGCCGCATTGGGAGCACTTGTGCTCCTTGTTGAACTCGTCGGAAAAAATCTCCTTCTCCTCTCCGCATTCCGGACACTTGCAGATGAAGGACTGAAGATCCTTGAACTGTTCAAAGCCGGGGCAATGTTGCGGCGTATTCATCTTTCGCCTCCTTCCATCATCCCAAACAGGGGACGATTCTTTCCCGTGGGGTGGTCGGGGCGGGCGTAAAGCCCACCCCTACGATTTTCCCTCTTCGCAGCCTGGAGGGCCGACGAGACAAGCGGCCGCCTCCGCCGACTGCGGGCAAGCTTGGTTAAGAACCTCCATCTCGGACGGGCTCCCAGGAGGCTGTCCTAGAATGGCTCATTTGCCTCTTCCAGCGTCCATCCGTCATCCCCGCGAAAGAAGGGATCAAGAATTTTCGGCAACTTATGGACTCCCTCTTGCGCGGGAGTGACGGTTGAGTGAGTTTCCCGGCAGCCTCCTATCCCGCGCTGTTCAGCAGCCCGGCGATCTCCTTGCCGTAGCCCTGGGCCATCTGGACGCCGCCTCCCAGCGCCGCCGACTTGAGCATGAGGGGCCCGCCGACCATCTTCATCTTGTAGATGATCTTCATGGTGTCGAAGATCCGCCCCGGCGCCTCCCCGCTCCAGCCGAAGGCCCCGAAGGCGCCGCCCGCCTTTCCTTCCAGGTTGTATTGTTCCAGCTTGAAAAGAAAGGTCTTCATGGGCTGCATCATCTCGCCGTGGTAGGTGGCGGATCCCAGCACCAAGGCGTCGAAGTCTTCCGGGTTGACCCCGGTTTTGTCGAATTCCTGGACGCTCAGGATCCGAACGTCCACGCCGGCCATTCGAAGACCTTCCGCGACGAGTTCTCCGATGCTCTTGGTCTGATTGGTCCGCGTGGCATACACGATCAGGGCTTTGGGCACGGCACCCTCCTGTTTCGCCGTCTACTCCTCGACTTCCTCCACATGCTCCACCGTGGCCTTGTGCTTGGTGCCGCACGTGGGACACAGAATCTCTATCTCGTCCTGCGGGCCGATGTACTTTTCCTGCAGCTTCTCCGGCCCCAGAAAGGTCACGTCACCGCACGCACACTGGGGACACTGTCCGCGAACCTTGTAGCGCTTCTTGGCCATCTTTTCTTCCTCCCTGTTAAAAGGTGATCACCTGCCAGCCTTCCTCCACATAGCGCCCCATGCTCACGTGCCCGTTCATGTCCGCGATGAGGGGAAGTCCCTCCTTTTCCACGGCTTCCAGCACCCGGAGCTTGGCGGCGCAGCCTCGACACACGCCGGCGAAGAGCCCTTGCGTCTTCACCCGGTTGTACAGTTCGTGCACGGGATGTTCGCGGCGCGCCAGTTCGGGAATCAACCGGACCGAGGCACCCTCGACCACCACCGTCACCTGGAACCCGCGTCCTTGCATGTCCAGGGCATTGAGCAGCACATGGACGAAGCACATCCCTTCGCCGTTGAAGGAAAAGAGAACCACTTTCTTCATGGCGCTTTCCGTCCTTGCCATCGCCGCCCCTTACGAACCGCCTTGAATCTTCTGGAGCTCCTGGATGATGCCCTCCAAGGGCGGGCGCTTGTTGATGTCGTGCACATCGATGTAGCGAATGATGCCCTTCTTATCGATGATAAAGATCGCCCGCTCGGTCATGCCGTCAGACCGGAACACGCCGTATTTGGAAGCCACTCGCCCGTGGGGCCAGAAGTCGGAGAGCACCGGAAACCAGACGCCCCCCATCTCCCGGGTCCAGGCGTGGAGCGTGGGCAGATTGTCCACGGTGATCCCGAGAAGGACGGCGTCGTAGGCTTCGAAGAGGTCCCGCGCGATGTTGTATCCCGGCCATTGATCGGAGCAGACGGGGGTCCAGGCCGCGGGTACGAAGGAGATGACCACGTTCTTCTTGCCCCGGTATTGGGACAAGGTGACCCGCGGCCCCTGGATGGACGGGAGCTTGAAGTCCGGCGCCGGATCGCCGACCTTGAGGACGGGGACCGAATCGACGGGCTTGAGATGCCCCGGCTGATAGATTTTGCCTTGGAACTGCTCGGACACGCTCCAGACCCCTTGGGGCGCCGCCAGGAGCAGGGCCGTCGCCAGGACGCCGCACGCCAGCCTCTTCATCCTTTTGCTTTTCGTCATCTCTTTATCCCTTGTTTCCGGCCGATGATCGCGGCACTCAATCCGCCATCGCCTCATCCATGAAGGCAACTCCAGAACGGTGCCCTTTTCACCGGTTTTCTCCATCACTGCGCAAATCAATCGTTTTCGGACAAGCTCCCGGCGGGCGGGGATAAACCCCGCCCCTACTATCGTGGTCAAACCATTCTTGCAGGGGCGGGTTTTATGCCCGCCCGTCCGTACCATATCCAAGGGTGAGCCTGTGACGGACCGATTCCGGACATACCGCTTACCGGTCGGCCGTCAGTTTTTCGAAGAAGTCCTGCGGCTCGCCGAAGGAACCCGGTTGGGAATAGATGACCCGCCGAGATCCGTCGGCCGAGCGCTTGATCGCAATGAAATGGGGGGTGCGGGTCTGGCCCAGGAGCTTGTGGACCTGATAGTCTCCGTCGGCGATGAGCGGGAAGGGCACCTGGTACTTCTTTCGAAAGACGTCCACTTCGAACCGGGAGTTTCCCACCCCGATCCCCAGAATCTTGACGGTCTTGCCGGGCTTCGACTTCTGTTGAGCAACCTTGTAGAACTCGTTCACCACGGGCGCTTCCCGTTGGCAATAGGGGCAATACATGCTGAAGATCTCCACCAGCACCACGTCCGCATCCACCTGGTTCACGGTAAAGAAATCGTCCGAGCCCAGCCCCAGGTAGGCCCGCATGGCCGGGTCGTCCGGAGCCGGGAGCTTCACGTCGGGAAAGGACTCACCCACCTGGGGAACGCCTCCGTCCTGCGCCACGCTTGCGGGAGGGGCCAGGGCACATCCCAAGAGCCCCACCGCCAAGACCAGAATCAGATTCGGTTTCCACATCACTGCACCTTTACCTTTCTCCGCTCCCTGGTGGCGGCATCACGGTTTTTCATCGTCGCGGGCCCCCGGGCGCCCCATCTCCAGCCGCCTCATCATCTCGCGCAAGCCCTTGGACTGGTACCAACGGCCGTTGTCGAACACCCCGTAATCGGATCCCATCATGGCCGACGAGAAGCGGATGGAATTGGCAAAAAAGAGCCACTGCTCCACCCACAGTTTTTCCATGGGCTCGTCGAAGGGGTTTCCATCGCTGCCGGGGCCCCGGGCGATTCCCCGCTCCCAGGCCCGTCCCATGATCTCCGTGGCGGTGCGCGTCATGCGGTTGGTCTCTTCCAAGGTCTTCTGAAACCGGTCCCAGTGGCCCTCCACCCAGCTGGTGGAATGGCATCCGAGGCAGACGGCGTGGAGGTTCGCCCTCCGCCTCTCCTGCTCCTCTCCGTCGATCAAGGCCTCCTTCACGGGGCTTCCGTCCAGGTTGGTGGGAAGGGCCAGACCCTGGGCGTTGCGGATGGAGGAGGTGTCCGGATTCTTGGGATGGGCGTGGGAATAGATCAGACCGAAGATCCTCCACGGAAGCCGGTCGTTCATGCGGTGCGTTCGTTGGGCGACCACGTTGCCCCCTTCATCCACCAGCAGGCTCACGTGGCACGCAGCGCAGGTGGGAGCGTTGAAATCCTTTCCCACCACCCAGGGAACGTTTCGGAAATTCCATTTGTCCTTTTGGGATGCGTAGATGTTCCCGTGCTTGCTCACCTGATAGACCTTGTAGGCGGGCACGTCCGGTCCCTTGTGGCATTGGGAGCAGGTGTCGGGCTTTCGGGCGACTTCGATGGAAAAGGCATGGCGGGCATGGCACGAAGAGCAGGACCCCTTGGAGCCGTCGGGGTTCAAGCGTCCCACCCCCACGTTGGGCCACCCGGTGAGGACCGGAAAATCCATCTCCCCCAGGTCCGTTTCCCGGGAAACCGTTCCCTGGACCTCCACTCGGGTGCCGTGGCAGCTGAGGCAGGCATCATCGTTGGTCTGGGGATGCACTTCGGCCGTTTTCAGGCGTCCCGATTCCAGGACCTGGATGCCGTTGATGGATTCCGTCAGTTGAACATAGAGGGAGTTGTTCACCAAGTTCCCATAGGCGTGGGCCATGATGTTCTCCCCGTATTGATCCGCTTCCTGCCGGTGGCAGGTCCGGCAGTCCCGGGGAGTGACCACCACGTGCATGGAATAGCCGTTGTGTTCCACCGTATCCTTGTGGTCCTGAGGGTTCAGGGTGTGGCATTCGGCACAGCCCACGCTGGTGCCCTGCAGGGATTGGGGGATTTCTTCCGAACTCACCTTTCGGTGAAGGGGAGCCGCTTGCAGGGCGTCGGCGGGCGTGGTTTCCGCATGGCGGCTTCGCTGCCAGTCGGAAACGATGCCCGGCGTGGCATCCACATGACAGGCCAGGCATTCCTGGGTGGCGTCGCTGTGGGGCGCCGCTCCCACCGCCGAAGGCAGGACGGAAAGAAAGCACCAGAGAATCAGACCGCCCCTCCCTCCCCTCCAACATCCACGAGTAAGTCTTCCGCGTCCGTTCGTATTCATCAGAGGTCTGCTCTCACCCAAGGGCCACATCCAGAACCATCATGACCACGAATCCCACGAGACACGCCATGGTGGCCAGATCCGCATGGCCGCTTCGCTGGGATTCGGGAATCACCTCTTCCACCACCACGAAGATCATGGCTCCGGCGGCAAAGCCCAGGGCATAGGGCAGAATGGCGCTGGAAAGCCCCACCACCACGGCCCCCACCACCCCCGCCACCGGCTCCACCGCGCCGGAAAGCTGGCCGTACCAGAAGCTCTTGAGCCGCCCCATGCCTTCCCGCCGCAAGGGCACCGAGACGGCAAGCCCCTCGGGAAAGTTCTGAATGCCGATACCCAAGGCCAACGTCGCCGCTCCTGCGAGGCTCGCGCCGGGGAAGCCGGAGCCGGCCGCTCCGAAGGCCACTCCCACCGCCAGGCCCTCCGGGATGTTGTGGATCGTGATGGCCAAAACGAGAAGCACCGAACGCTTCCATCGGGTCGGGATCCCTTCGGCTTCGTCCATCCGGAAGCCCACGTGAAGATGAGGCAGGACGGCGTCCACGCCCCGGAGGAACAGGCCTCCCGTAAGAAATCCCACGGCGGCGGGAAGCCACGGCATGGCCGATCCGGACGACATCTCGATGGCCGGGGCCAGCAGGGACCAGTAGCTTGCTGCGATCATCACCCCGCCGGCGAAGCCCAGCATGGCGTCCAGCAGGCGCTGCCTGTAGGAGCCCATCCAGAAGACGGCGGAAGCCCCCAGGGCCGTGAGGCCCCAGGTGAAGAGGGTCGCCAGGAGGGCCTGCACCACAGGAGGAGAAGACCGCACGCCGCAGAGAAAATCCGCCATAGGTCCGAGCCTTTCCGCGCCGACGGACGGCCCTCAAGACGCGGTCTTTTTGCGGAGGGCTGTCCGAGGATGGATCCAGCGCCCTCTCTCCACCGGCACAGCCCTTCAAGGCCGCGGGATCAGGGAGTAGGGAGCTTGGGACTTTCCCGCTTGGGCATGGGTACCGGCGGAGCCTAGGAGCGTTCCCCGCGGGGCTTCAGCCCCGGGGAAAAGAGCCATCGCAACCCGATGAAGCGACAGGCAGATCCCGCCGGCTCACCCGAAGCTCGCGGATTCCTCCGCAGCCCTAAACGGCTGCGCTACGAGAGAACCGGTCGTCCCCGGCTTCTCGGACAGGATCCCAGGCTGTCCGAGAACTCCCCCAACCGTCACTCCCGCGCAAGCGGGAGTCCATAACGTGCTGTGAATCCCGGATCCCCGCTTCCGCGGGGATGACGAAGGGGCGTTGAACGAGGCAAATTTGCCGTTGTCGGACAGGCTGCTAGGTGACCGGCCCTGCTCCGTCCAAGCGCGCACCGCTCTTTTCCATGAACCATCCTTGGGGATCCGTATAGTAGAACTTGAGGTCCTCCAGGATCCGCCGGTGTTCGCGCTCCTCCGACGACATGCGGCTCAGAAATTCCTTCTGCAGAGGATCCGTGGCCTTTTCCAGCTTCTCTTCAAAGAGTCGGATGCAGGCCTCTTCCAGACGAATCCCCGTCTCCAGGGCGGCCAGTTCATCGGAACAGCCGTCCGCCAGCTTGCCTTCCTTGGGCGATACCCTCTGGAGGAGCTTAGCCATGAGATCCTCTTCGGGCGGAACGTACCGGCAGGCATCGGCCCAGGCCTTGCCGGCCTTCAACTCCTCGTAGATCTCCTGGACCAAGCCGCCGTGTTCCTTCTCCGATTCGTAGAGCAGCTGAAAGGTCTCTTTGCCCACGGCATCGGAACAGCCTTCCATGGCTTCCTTGTAAAGCTTTTGCTTCTCCTCCTTGATCTCCACGGCCTGGCAGAAGGCATCCAGGAGTTCTTGACTGGACAGCGCCATGGGCACCTCCTTGGCAAAGAATCAGGGTGGGATGGCGAGAAAGGGCCCCGGGGCGGGGTTTTCCCCGCTCCCGGAACCCGTGGGGCGGAGTCGATGGTGCTAGGCCGATGCGGGCGGAGCCACCAGGGTCGTTCCCGGAGGCAGGTTGAAGACGCGCTGCCCCAGCTCCCTGTCCAGCATGAAAAGACCCCCCTGAGCGTTCTCCATGAGCTTGATCTTCTGGAGGATCTCATCGGCGCTGGCTTCTTCCTCCACCTGCTCCTTCACGAACCATTGGAGGAAGTTGTTGGTGGCGTGATCCCTTTCGGCAATGGCCAGGTCCACCAGATCGTTGATCAGTCCGGTGACTTTCTGCTCGTGCTTGTACACCTCTTCAAACACGTGGAGCGGCGAATCCCATTGGGACGGCGGAGCCTCGATGGCCGCCAGGGTCACTCGGCCGCCCCGTTCGTTCACATAGTCGTAGATCTTCATGGCGTGGGTAAGCTCTTCCAACGCCTGCGCTTCCATCCACCGGGCGAAACCGCCCAGGCTCACTTCATTAAGGTGGGCGGCCATGGCCAGGTAGAGATAGGACGAATAGAGTTCCGCGTTGATCTGGGCGTTGAGGGCCCCTTGCATCTTTTCGCTCAGCATCTTCTTATCCCTTCCAGAGCCCGTGCAGATTGCAGTATTCGCGGGCCGTGACCGATGCCGCCTTCACACAGAACTCCGCCTCGGGAGCATCCCCGGGCTTGAGGAAGCGAATGTAGGAGATCCCATCGGCGATGAGCTCGATCCACTGGATGTAATGTTTCTCCTCCATGGGATGGGCCACACTGCCCACCTTCACTTTATAGCCGTCGGCGATCTTTTCCACCACCGGCACATGCTTTTCCTTGGCTGCGTCAACCACTCCCTCCTTCAAGAGGACCATGGGCTGGCCGCAGCAGACCAGTTCACCCTGACCGCCCCACAGAACCTCGACGATGTTGCCGCATGCTTCGCACTTATAAAGCTCTCTTCTTTCCGCCATTTCCAGAATCCTCCTGATTGATGTTCACCCGAATCCAGGATCGCCCTCAGCGGAGGGCGATCCTTCCAACAACCATCGCAGCCCGCCGTTCCTGCACCAAACTTGCCCCGGCCGTTTCCAGCCGGTCCAAGGCACCGGCTACAGGCATCGGCGTACCGCCTCGAGCACCGCCGCGTAGTCGGGTTCTTCGGCAATCTCCTTCACCAACTGCACATGGCGCACCACGCCCTCCCGATCCACTACAAAGACGGCCCGAGCCAGGAGCCTCAACTCCTTGATGAGAACCCCGTAGGCCTGGCCGAAAGACGCATCCCGGTGGTCGGATAGGGTGCTCACGCGGGTCACACCCGCCGCACCGCACCAGCGCTTCTGGGCGAAGGGAAGATCCATGCTGATGGCGAGAATCACCACGTCATCGCCCAGGTTTTCCGCCTCCTGGTTGAAACGCCGCGTCTCCATGTCGCACACGGGCGTATCCAGGGATGGAACGGAAGACAGAACCACCACCTTCCCCTTGAATTGGGAAAGGCTCACGGGTTGGAGATCGTTGTTCAGAGCTTGGAAATCGGGAGCCTTCGTGCCGACCGACACTTCGTTTCCCACCAGTGTGAGCGGGGCTCCCCGCATGGTTACGGCTCCAGGTCTTTCCGCCATGGTACAACTCCTTGCTTTCGTAAAGGGGAAGGTCCTCGAAGGAAACTTTTCGCAAAGGCCAAGCGTGTGTGCTTCTAACTGTAAGCTCCGGTCCAAGGACCGTCAAGGAAGGGCGGGGAAAAATCCGCGAAGCGAAAGGGCGGGATCGGGAAAGGGCGAAGGATGATTCGCCCCCACATCTTGCGCGAAGGGGAAGGTCTCAAGCAGCCTGTCCGAGAATGGTTTTCAGGCTCAAGAGGACGGGGAATTTTCGTTTTACTGGTAGCCGCGGAGCTTCAGCCCGGCGGGAAACGATCATCGCAGCCCCAGGG
The DNA here is from genome assembly GCF_900129305.1 of Desulfacinum infernum DSM 9756. Taxonomy (GTDB): domain Bacteria; phylum Desulfobacterota; class Syntrophobacteria; order Syntrophobacterales; family DSM-9756; genus Desulfacinum; species Desulfacinum infernum. The sequence goes on from NZ_FQVB01000040.1 coordinate 20,150, forward strand.
CGTGACAGACCGTACGCGACGGCCTGTCCGGCTTCCGGGCTCTTCCGCAGCCAGAAAGGGCTGCGGAAGAGCGATCATCTTGGCGTTTGGGACACGCTCCCAGGTATCAGGAGGTGGCAGCATCGTCCACCGGCTCCAGGATGATGCGGCAGTCGGCCACGGTGGCCCCTTGCCCCGCTTCGTGGACCAGCATGGGGTTGATGTCCAGTTCCTTGATCTCGGGGTGATCCAGCACCAGATCCGACAGACACACCAGGAACCGCTCCAGGGACGAGGTGTCGGTGGCGGGGCGGCCCCGCACGCCCTTGAGCAGTTCGTAGCCGCGGATGCCGCGGACCATGCGCCGGGCCTCGTTTCGACCGATGGGGGCCACGCGGAAGACCACGTCCTTGAAGATCTCCACGAAGATGCCTCCCAGGCCGAACATGAGCAGCGGCCCGAAGACGGGATAACGGGTCATGCCCAGAATGACCTCCTCTCCCCGGGGCGCCATCTTCTGCACCAGCACTCCCACGATCTCCGCCTCCGGATTGTACGCCTTGGCGTTGGCCAGGATCTCGTCATAGGCGGCGGCCACTTCCTCGGGAGATCCCAGGTTGATCTTCACTCCCTGGGCATCGGACTTGTGCAGGATCTGCGGAGACACGATCTTGAGCACCACCGGAAAGGTGAGGCTCTGGGCGTATTCCACCGCCTCCTGGCGGCTCTTGGCGATGAAGGAAGGCAGAGTTTGGAAGCCGTAGCAGCGAAGCAGCTCGCCTCCCTCCCATTCCGTGAGAGACCGGCGGCCTTCGTCCAAAGCCTTTTGGATGATCTCCCGGGCCTTGTCCGTATCGTGCTTCAGGTCGAACTGGGCCAGGTGCTGGCGGTTGAGCCAGGCGGAGTAGCGGTAGAGCGCTCCGAAGGCCTGGGCCGCATGTTCCGGAAAGCGGTACACCGGGATCTGGTTTTCCTGCAAAACCTTCACGCCCGCCGACACGTCGAAGATCCCCATGAAGCAGCACAAGATGGGCTTGTGGGTCTTCTTGTCGATCTTCACGATGGCCTTGGCCGTCTCCAGGGCGTTGGTCATGGATTGGGGGGTGAGGATCACCAGGGCACCGTCCACGTTTTCGTCCTTGATCACGGCCTCCAAAGCGTTTTCGTAGCGATCCTGGGTGGCGTCCCCGATCACGTCCACCGGGTTGTGGACATTGGCCGTGGCCGGCAGGTGGCTCACCAGGGCCTCCACGGTCTCTTCCTGGAAACGGGCCAGCTGAAGCCCCGACGACACGGTCATGTCCGTGGCCACAATGCCCGGCCCGCCCGCGTTGGTCACGATGGCCACCTTGTTTCCCGTGGCCGTCTTTCGGCTGGCGAACGCGCTGGCAAAATTGAAGAGCTCCTCGATGGAATCCACCCGGATGATGCCCGCCTGCTGGAAAATGGCGTCATAGACCGCTTCCGATCCGGCCAGAGACCCCGTGTGGGACGCCGCCGCCTGGGCGCCCGCCGCGGTGCGGCCGGACTTGATGACGAGCACCGGCGTGGGCCGGTCCCCCGAGGTGATCTTCTTCACCTCCCGGATGAACTCCGGCCCGCGGCGGAGCTCCTCCAGGTAGATCATGATCACCTGGGTATCCTCGTCTTGATGCAGGTAACGGAGCAGGTCCAGCTCGTCCACGTCCGCCTTGTTGCCGATGGAAATGAACTTGGAAAAACCGAAATCGCGTTCTGCGGCAAAATCCAAAACCGACGTACAAAGCGCGCCGCTCTGGGAGATGAAGCTGATGTGGCCCGGAGCGGGCATGCGGTTGGAAAAGCTGGCGTTCATCCGCACCGCCGGGTTGGGATTGATCACCCCCAGGCAGTTGGGCCCCACCAGGCGGATACCCGCCTCGCGGCACTTGGCCACGATCTGGTCCTCGATCTTCCGGCCTTCCTCGCCCACTTCCCGGAAACCGGCGGAAACGATGACGATCCCCTTCACGCCCTTCTGAGCCGCTTCCTCCACGGCCAGGAGGGCCGCTTTGGGCGGCAGCACCAGGATGGCCAGATCGATGGGATCCGGAATGTCCAGAAGACTCGGGTAGGCCTTGACGCTGAGGATCGACTTGGCCTTGGGGTTCACCGGAAAGAGGGTTCCCGTGTACCCGCCCTTCAGGATGTTGGCGAAAATGTCATGGCCCACCTTGCCGGGAGTCGTGGACGCACCCACCACGGCTACCGATTGCGGTGAAAAGATGGCTTCCAGATTCTGCATGTCCTGTCCTTTCTCTCGGTATGTATTTTTATCTCCGGTTCTCGGGCCCGGAGCCGCCTTGTCAGTCCTGGACGGGCAAGAGGAGCCACAGGCTTATACAGAGTTGGGAGGGAGAGGTCAAGAGGACTTTGTGAAAAAAGAGGCAAGATCAGGACTCGAAGCCTCTGGGACGCTATTGGTTCCGTGGGCAGCGCGGGCGCCGGCCCGGAAGGCTGCAGACTCGAAGCCCTGGGCAGTTGGAAGTCTAACTGCTCGGTCATGGGCGTTTCAATGGCGTGTGGAAATCTACATCAGGACCGGGCCCCCGTGGGAACGCGCTCCAAGACAGAGCCCTCCGGGCGGGACGACCGGAAGGGCGAATCATGATTCGCCCCTGCCTTGCGCATGCCGGGGACAACGCCGCTTGAACCGGCAAGGGACCCGACGTCTTTCGTAGCCGCGGGCCTTCAGGCCCGCGGAAAGGGCCGCCTAAATGGGACGCTTCTTCCCCATCGGGAGGTTCCGGCGGGCGGGCGTAAAGCCCGCCCCTACGAAGGCAGATGTAGCTGTTGAGTAGGGGCGGGGTTTATCCCCGCCCGCTCATCGCGCGGAGATAGGAAGAATACGGCGAAAGAATCGCTCCGTTTAGGGGGCACTTATGACCCAATGAACTGACAGGCGACAACCGGGGATTCTTCCGCAGCCCTGAAGGGCTGCGCTACGAGAAAAGCAGTGATTTCTGGCGTTTTCAGACAGCCTCCTACGAAAAGAGTGGGTATCCCTCGCGTTCTCGGACAGGCCCCTACGCGGAAGCGGGAATCAGGGCGATGCGGACCTTGCGGGTTCGAGGCCCGTCGAATTCGCAAAGGAAGATGCGCTGCCAGGTTCCCAGCTGGAGCCGTCCTTTCTCCACCAGGATCTGCACGGAGCTGCCCACCAGGCTCGTTTTGATGTGGGCCGCGGAATTCCCCTCCATGTGCTTGTAGGGCCCTCGCCAGGGCACCATGGAATCCAGGGTGGTCATCACGTCGTCCATCACCGCCGGGTCGGCCCCTTCGTTGATGGTGACCCCGGCGGTGGTGTGGGGGACATAGACCACGCACAGCCCCTCGGACACCCCTTTTTCCTGGATCTTGCCGGACACCGCCCGGGTGATGTCCACCGCGGCGCTCCGACTGGACGTGGTCACCTGAATCGTATCGCTCCACATGGGACCCCTCCTTCGATTCTTTGCCGGTTATCGGGGAAGGATCAGGCCGCCGTGTTCGGCTTCAGGCTCTTTCGCTTCGTCTTCCGGCTCTTCCGCCAGGCTGGTGGAAACGCCGTGCAAGACCTGGAGGGCCCAGGCCGTAAGGCGCACGGGCACCGGACTTTCCCCGGGATCTTTCAGGGATTGCATATGTTCGGACAACGCCAGGAACAGGGCCGCTCCCTCATCGTCCCCGGTCAAATGGCGGGCCAGGGACGTCTCCAGGTAGTGGGCTGTAAGGATGTCCTTTACCCTGGCGTCGAACACGGCCCGGGCCGCCTTGGCCACGATCTCCCTTTCCTGGGCGGCCTTCACATGATCGGGCACCACCAGGACCGACCGGCGGGCTGTTTCCAGCTCCATGCCGGCCGTCTTCAGGGCTTCCGAATCCTGGAAGAGCTGCACCACCCAACTCACCTCCCCCACTGCAACATCCGCCAGGAATTCCAGATCGTAACCGGAATCCACCGGCAGTTTCTCCCTCCAAAACACGTGGGATCCGAGGCTTCCCGTGCCGCTCCCATAGGGCGACAGGGCCTGGCGGGCGAGCAGGATCTGGTCCCTTTTGAGGGTATCCAACCGGCCCAAACGTTCCAGCTTGAAAAACACCTGGGCCATATGGGCCACGGGCACCGGATGGGGTTGGGCGCCCAGGTGTCCGGCACTTCCCCGCAAAAGCTCCCGGTATTTCTTGCGGGACTGGAAGGACGCATGGAACATCTCCCCCATGAAGGGCGCGGTGACCGCCAGCACCACCATGAGAAAGTCCGGTTCCCCCTTGATGGGAAGATAGGCGCTGTACTGCCAGAGCCCCGCTCCCAGGGGCGGCGTCACCAGGTGGCATTCTTCCTTGCGCACTTCCTGGCGGATGAGGGTCACCGGGGCGGATGCGTCGGGAACGTTTTCAGTCTCTTCCGGCAGTGGGTAGCCCTTCTGGCGGAGCCGGTATTCGGCCTGGCGGACCACCTTGGCCAGTTTCTTGTCAGTCACCACGGGGCGCAGTTCGCAGAAGGCACGGAAACAGACGTCGTTGTCCCGGCGGCTGAGGTCGTCCAGGAGAGCCGCCGCCACCCGCTGCCGGTCCCCCAGGATCTGCTTCAGGGTCTTCAGGCAGTTGTCCAGGCTCTGGCCGTTGGGGTCCTGGAGGCGCAGCCGATCGATCATCAGCTCCACTTCCCGCCGCTCGTTTTCAGTGAGTTGCAGAACGTCCTTGTCCTTCTTTTTCTTTTTCGCCATGGTCCGACCTCGTCCGGCGGCGCCCACAAAAAAGCCCCAGAAACCGCTGGGAGCTTCTGGGGCCTGGTGAGCGCTTCAGGGATCGTCTATTCTTCCCGCGGCTCGATGATCAGCGAGTCCGCCACGAGCTCCCAGAGGTATTTCACCTCCACATCCATAAAATCGTACTCTTTGCGCAAACTCTTCATGATCTGATCGCGGCAGTTGTGGCACGGGGCGATGAGCAGCTTGGCGCCCGTGTCCTTGATCTGCTTGGCCTTCACCCGGCCGTAAAAGATGCGCTCTTCCACGTAGGGAGCGGCCCATGCGCCGCCGCCGGCGCCGCAGCAGAAGTTGTTGGCCCGGTTGGGGTACATGTCCACGAAGTTTTCGCAGCACTGCTGCACCACCCAGCGGGGCTCCTCGTAGTAGCCGTGGCCGAAGGCCCGTTCGCTCTTGCGGCCGTAGTTGCACGGATCGTGGTAGGTGGTCAGTTCGTGGTGGATGGATTTGTCCACCTTGATCCGGCCTTCTTCCAGGTACTGCTTGAGCAGGTCGTGCACGCTGACGAACTTGACACCCTCATCGGCAAACCATTGTTGCAGACCAAGCCTGGTCGCATAGTAGGCGTGGCCTCATTCCGGTAAGACAAGGTACTCGCACTCGAGCTCCTTGTAGTTCTGGACCAGGCGGCCCACGATTTCCTTCATGGCGGCGTCGTCCCCGGTAAAAAGACCCCAGTTGACGCCTTCCCAGTTCTTGGAAGCCACGGTCCACGATTCCCCGGCGGCATAGAGAATCCGCCACCAGAACATCATGTCTTCCGGCTCCGCGAAGGGCTCCTTGGAGTTGATGGTAAACAGATACTTGGCGCCCTTCTTGTCGACAGGCACCTCGAAGCCGGGAAGTTCTTCAGCCAATTCCGCGCCCAAGTCCTCCAGGAGGAACTTGAAGTCCTCTTCCGGAATGCCCACGTTGTTTCCGGTCTTAAGGCACATCTCCACGCCCTTGTGGAGGACGCCGGGCACCTTGTCCCGATCCCGCATGGCACGCGCGGAGCGAAGAAGCTTGAGCAGGTCGATGTTCATGGGGCAGGCGTGTTCGCAGCGACCGCAAAGCGTACACACCCAGGGAAACTTGGAATCCACAATCTCCTGGTCGAGCCCCAGGACGGCCAGCCGAACGACCTTGCGCACATCCAGGCCGTCCACGCCCGTAACGGGGCAGCCTCCGGCGCACGTGCCGCAGGTCAGGCACAGCTCGGCGTATTGGCCCGCCAGCTTGCGCCTTTCTCGTTTGGACAACAGCAAAGGCTCCATAATTCTCTCCCCTGACTTGGTTCCCGTTAGACAACCACCGATCTTTCCTAACACAAGAGCCGTTCTCTTAAAAGATATTTTTCTCAAGCCCCGGAGCCGCCTCCCGCTAATACTCGTTGGGCAGTCGGGACAGCTTCTCCATGGTGAAGACGGGTCCGTCCTTGCAGACATATTCCGTGCCGATGTTGCACCGCCCGCACATGCCGATGCCGCACTTCATGCGCATCTCCAGGCTGGTGATGATCCGCTCGGGCGGAAAGCCCAAATCGGCCAGCACCGGCAGGGTGAACTTGATCATGATGGGCGGGCCGCACACGATGGCGTAGGCATTCTCGGAACTGGGGGCCTTTTCCTTGGTGATGGCAGGAACAAAGCCCACGTTGTACTTCCATTGGGGATCGTCCGTGGCGTCCACGGTCAGATGCATGGTGATGTCGTCGCGCCTTTCCCAGGCCACCAACTCCTCTTTGTAAAGAAGCATGCCGGGATTGCGGGCGCCGTAGACCACGGTGATGTCTCCGTAGTCTCCCCGGTGAGCCGGATCCAGCATCCAGACGATAGAGGAGCGAAGGGTGGTGAAAGCGAAGCCGCCTCCGATGATGACCACGTTCTTTCCCTTCATCTCCTCCCAAGGGTACCAATTACCCAAAGGCCCCCGGACTCCCATCACGTCGCCCGGTTTCATGTTGTGCAGATAGGTGGTCACCTTGCCCACCCGGTTGACGGTGAACATGATGAAACCCTTTTCCGTGGGCGACGAGGCGATCCCGATGGGCACCTCGCCCTGGCCCGCCACCGAAAGCTCGGCAAACTGGCCGGGAATGTAGGAAAAGGCCGCTTCGTCCTCGGATTTCAGGAAGACCAGCTTGAAGGTCTTCAGGTTCCGGTCTTCCGTTTCCGTTATGATCTCCTGGATCCGGACGGGGTATGGCAGGTAGGGATTCTTCACGTCAGTCCTCCGGAACGTTTCGCTGCTCACAGCGGATCTCTCTTCATCAGGTCGGGCACACGCAGGAGGCGCTCATCATGGCCACCACCCGACGGATGTCGATGTTGACGGGACAATACTGCACGCAGCGCCCACAGCCCACGCAGGCCGGCCCGTCGCCGTACTTGTCCACGTAGTACTTGAACTTGTGCATGAAGCGCTGGCGCACCCTTTGGAGCTTCTGATTGCGCGGGTTGTGGCCCGACCCGTGCAACGTGAAAAGAGGGAACATGCACGAATCCCACAGGCGCAGGCGTACCCCCTCCTCCCCATGCACTTCGTCCTGGATGTCGAAGCACCAGCAGGTGGGGCACAGGTAGGTGCAGGTGCCGCAGTTGATGCACGCGAACTGGACTTCCTCCCAGAACTCAGCGCTGAAAAGTTCCGTCTGCGGCTTGTCCTTGATGGGCTCGGTGACGAAGGGCTTGGAGATCTTCCGGGCGGCCTCTTCGGCGATGCCTTCCGCCTTCTGCATCCGTTCGTCCGTGGCGGCCTCGGCTTGCGGCGCGTCCCGAAGCAGGGCCTCGCCCTTTTCCGTTACGGCCTTTAGCAGGTAACCGTCTTCCAGCTCGGTCATCAACACATCCAGCGCGGTTTCATCGAAGGGGCCGGTGCCCACGGCGGTGCAGAAGCACGAGCGACAGGGACGGGAGCATCCCAGCCCCACCAGCACCGTGGCCTCACGGCGCGCCTCCCACCACGGGTCGCGGTAGGTGTCGGTCAGGAAGTTCACATCCACCAAGCGAAAGGCCTTGGCATCGCAGGGGCGGATCCCCAGAACCAGCCGCTTGTCAGCGGATCTCGGCAGTTCTTTGAGAATCCCCGCTTCCGGATCGTCCTTTTTGAGGGAGAAGGCGAACATGGCATCCGAATGGGGATGCACCAGATCTTTGGGTGACAACCGGCTGTTCTGGTAAGACAGATCCAGGTCCGCCGCCTTCTTCAAGGGGCGAAACCGGTGCGCTTCCCCCTCCTTGACCGGCCCCAGCACCGTTGCACCGTCCATGAGCCGGCCCACCAGGTTCGGCAGGTTGTCCTTGGTCACGAATATCTTCAACATGGGCATGTCCTTTGTCGCTTCCACGGTCGCTCACTCATCCAACCACCAGGTCTTTTCATCGAAAAAGGGTCCGCGGGCCCTACCTGATGAAATCCTGGGGATCGTCGGGCCGGTAGGTATCCAGCGGCGGGCGCTCCTCCAGCATCACGCCCACTTCGTAGCCGAAGAGTTCCTTCACGTCCTTTTCCAGCTTCTTGGTGAACTGGCGGACCTTGATGTCCATGGGGCACGCCCGTTCACAGGCGCCGCAGTCCGTGCAGCGGCCGGCCATGTGGTAGGCGCGCAGGAAATGGAAGGTGCGCGTATCCGTGGGATCCAACGATTTGCCCACCCATTGGGGCCGGGATTCGTCCACGAAGCAGGTGGGGCAGTAGCACTGGGGGCAAGCGTTTCGGCAGGCATAACACCGGATGCACGGCGCGATGAGCTCTTCGAAATAGGTCCACCGCTCCTCCACCGTCATGGCCTCGATACGCCGCACGTCTTCGTAGCGGTCCACATCCTTTTGCTCTTCCACCGGATCGCCCAGGAGCTCGTCGTAGATCACCGGGTTCCGGTGAATGCAGATCTTGCAATTGTCCTGGAGCACGTCCTTTCGAGGGAAAACCTGCTCAAAGCCGTCCCCGGAGACGGTCACGTCCGCTTCCGTCTCTTCCACCTGGAGGGGCTCCCTGCCGTCCAGAGCCTTCAGGATCGCCCGTCGGTTCAGCATCCCTTTGCACGGGATCCCCAGGATATAAAGCTGATCTCTTGCGATCTGGTTTTCCTGGATGTGGACCACGATGTTTCGCGAATCGCACCCCTTGGCCACCACCGCCACCCGGTCCTTGCGCTTGGTCAGGTAATTGGCCAGGTTCACCCCGCAATTGCCGTCCCAGACCAGCTGATCCACCTGGTCGGCGTGGCGGACGAAGACCGGTTCGTTCATCAGGGGCAGGGTCCCCCTGCGGAACCCGATGACCCCGTCCACCTTCTTTTCGGCCAGAAGGCGCCGGGCCGCTTCCCGAATCTTTTCCGTGTATGCGTGCATCTACACCACCTCAGCTTGAATTTCCGCCGTTGACTCGCCCCACACGGAGTCCCATTGCGGCAGGGTCTTGATGAAATGCCGGGCCGGGCCGGCGTCGCGAACCGTTTCCACCACTTCCCGGGCCACCTGAGCGAACTTGGACGCCTCCGCCGACGAAATCCACGAAAAATGGAGCCGCCGCGGGTCGATCCCCGTGTGTTCCAGCAGGCTCTTGAGCAGGGCGAACTTGCGCCGCGCGTAGTAGTTGCCTTCGATATAGTGGCAGTCGCCGGGATGGCATCCTGAGACCCACACGCCGTCGGCCCCGTGCCGGAAGGCCGCCAGGATGAATTTCGGGTTGATCCGCCCGCTGCAAGGCACGCGAATCACCCGGATGTTGACGGGGTACTGGAGGCGGCTCACGCCCGCCAGGTCGGCAGCCCCGTAAGAGCACCAGTTACAGAGAAAAGCGACGATCTTCGGTTCCCATTGACTCATCGAATCGACTCCCGGGGAGCCCGGGCCCGGGGCCCGGCCCCCCATTTCCTCAGTCATCGTTGGCCACTCATCCTGCCTACAGGCTGTCGATCATGGAAAAGATCTGGGCGTCGTCGAAGCCCTGGAGCCGGATGGCTCCCGATCGGCAGGACGCCACGCACAGGCCGCATCCCTTGCAAAGGGCCGGATTGATTTCCGCCACCCCCCGTTCGTTGAACCGCGGCGCGGAATAGGGGCAGATGTTCACGCACGTTCCGCACGCGCTGCAGAGCATGGGGTTGGTCCGGGCCACGGTGCCAGGGAACTGGATGCTTTCCCGGGCCAGGATGGTGGCGGCGCGCGCCGCGGCCGCCTGGGCCTGGGCGATGCTCTCGTCCAGCGGCTTGGGATAGTGGGCCAGGCCGCACAGAAAGACACCGTCGGTGGCGAAATCCACGGGCCGCAGCTTGGCGTGGGCTTCGATCAAGAACCCATCGTCGTTCATGGGCACCTTGAAGAGTTGCGCCAAGGCTTCGTCGGCATTGGGCTGGATGGCCGTGGCCAGAGTCACCAGATCGGGCGTGAGCACCACGGGCCGCCGCAGCACGTGGTCGGTGACGGTGACCTGCAGCCGTCCGTCCACCACCTCCACCTTGGGCTTGTCTTCCAGCGAGTAGCGGATGAAGAGCACCCCGGCCTGCCGGGCTTCCTTGTAAAGCACCTCCCGCTCGCCGTAGCTCCGGATATCCCGGTAGAGTACGTAGACATCGCAGTCGGGGTTGCGCTCCTTGATTTCCAAGGCACTGTGGATCGTGTGGGTGCAGCAGACCCGGCTGCAATAGGGCCGATCCGGCTCCCGGGATCCCACGCACTGGATGAAGACGGCCGACCGGGCCGAACGGATGACGGGATCGTCCTGGCGGAGTTTCCGGTCCAGCTCCAGGTGCGTGTGCACCCTGGGATCACTGCCGTAAAGGTACTCCGAAGGCTTGTACTCCCGTCCGCCCGTGGCGATGATCGCCACGCCGTGCTCCACTTGGACGGGTTCCGCACCGTTTTGGATCACGGACTTGAAGTTGCCCACGAACCCGTCCACCTGGGCCACACGGCTGTTCAGGTGCACGGTGATGTTTTCGTGGGCCTCGATCCGCTCCCGAAGCTTCGCCAGGAATTGGGTTACGTCTTCGCCCCGCCAGGTGCTGTTGAGATGGAGGGCTTGACCGCCCAGGCGATCCTCCCTTTCCACCAGGTCCACCGGATAGCCCTGCTCGGCCAGGCTCAAGGCGACCGTCATGCCCGCCACGCCGCCGCCGATGACCAGCGCCCGGCGCGTGACGGAAAGCTCCGGCTCCTGAAGGGGCTCCAGTAGGGCCACCTTGGCCACCGCCATGCGCACCAGGTCCTTGGCCTTTTCCGTGGCCGTGGCCGGATCCATGCCGTGCACCCAGGAATCCTGATTGCGGATGTTGGCCATCTCGAAAAGATACTTGTTGAGGCCCGCGTCCATGAGCGTTTCCTGGAAAAGCGGCTCATGGGTCCTCGGGGTGCACGCGGCCACCACGATCCGGTTCAGGTTGTGCTCCCGGATGGCCTCCTTGAGGATCTCCTGGGTGTCCTGGGAGCAGCTGTAGAGGTTGTCCGCCACGTATTCCACGTAGGGCAGCGTCTTGGCGTAGTCGCGCACCGCGGCCACATCCACCACGCCGCTGATGTTGATGCCGCAGTGGCAGACGAAGACACCCACTCGGGGCGGTTCGCCGAAGACGTTCCGCTGGGCCGGCACCTCTTTCTCCCGTGTGAGGGTTCCCCGGGCGGCGGCCAGCATCTGACCGGCGGCGGCAGCGGCAGCGGAAGCCTCCATGACGGACTGGGGGATGTCCTTGGGGCCCTGGAAGGCCCCGCACACATAGATCCCGGGCCGGGAACTGGCCACCGGCTCAAAGGACGAATGCTCGGCAAACAGGTGATCGTTCAACCGCACGTCCAGCCGCTCGGCCAGCCTCTTGGCCTCCTCGGGCGTCTCCAGCCCCACCGAGAGCACCACCAGGTCGAACACCTCCGAGGTGATCCGACCCTCCTCGTCCACGTAGTGGATCTCCAGATCCCCGCCCGTTCCGGGCACCTCCTCAATGCTGTGCACCCGAGACCGGACGAACCGCACCCCGTGCTCCTCCTTCGCCCGGTTGTAGTAGCGCTCGAAGTCCTTCCCGTGGGTGCGCATGTCCATGAAAAAGATCGTCGCCTCCAGGTCCCTTCCCGCATGCTCCTTGGCGATCACCGCCTCCTTGATGGCGTACATGCAGCACACCCCGGAACAATACGCGTGGTCGCAGTGGTGGATGTCCCGCGAGCCCACGCACTGGAGCCAGGCGATCTTTTTCGGCTCCTTCTCGTCCGAAGGGCGCACCACGTGGCCCATGGTGGGCCCCGAGGCCGAAAGGAGCCGCTCGAACTCCATGGCCGTCATCACGTTGGCAAGACGGGTGTAGGCGTAGGTGTCGTAGACGGCCGGATCGAAGGGCTTGAAGCCCGGAGCGAGAACAATCGCCCCCACCTCCAGCTCCCGTTCCCTGGCCGCATCCTCATGGACCACCGCATCGGCCAGACACGCGTCCACGCACCGGTAGCACTCGGAACAGACCCCGCAGTCGAGACACCTCGCCGCTTCCCGCCGCACCTGCTCTTCCGTGAACCCCAGCTGCACCTCGTTGAAGTTCCCCAGCCGCTCTTCGGGCGAAAGCCGGGGCATGCGCTCCCGCGGGATCCGGTCATAGCCTTCCGTGGGCACGTCTTGGACCGGCTCCCAGGTCTTCTCCCGGCCCTCCCGGAGGTCCTCGCCTTGGATGAAACGGTGGATGGAAACGGCCGCTTCCTTTCCGGCCGCGATGGCCTCGATCACCGTGGCCGGACCCGTCACCGCATCGCCTCCCGCGAAGATGTCCGGATCGTCCGACTGGAGCGTCACCGGATCCACCTGGAGGGTCCGCCAGTCGCTCAGGCTGCAGGCGCATTCCGGGGTGAGGCACGCCCAGTCCGATTCCTGCCCGATGGCCGGGATCACCGCGTCCACTTCCATTATGAAGTTGGACCCTTCCACGGGCACGGGGCGGCGCCGCCCGCTGGCGTCGGGTTCCCCCAGCTCCATGCGCACGCACTCGATGGCCTTCACCTTCCCGTTTTCCCCCAGGATCCGAACCGGATTCACCAGCGTGTGGATCTCAATGCCCTCCTCGTGGCACTCCTCGATCTCCTCCTCGTTGGCGGGCATCTCCTCCAGGCTTCGCCGGTAGACGATGAAAGGCTTCTTCGATCCCGTCCGAAGGGCCGTTCGCACGCAGTCCATGGCCACGTTGCCGCCGCCCACCACGGCCACCCGGTCTCCCAGGAAGAGGCGGTTTCCCAGGTTCACTTCCCTCAGGAAATCCACGCCCGGATAGACCCCTTCCAGG
>NZ_FQVB01000043.1 GCF_900129305.1 Desulfacinum infernum DSM 9756
CTCTCCCTTGACGACATCTTTCATCTGTGCGGGGTGGCGCAAGGGAGACCATGACCGTTAATATGAAATAGAACCGCGAATGAACGCGAATAGACGCAAATCTTCTTAGTTGTAGAAACTGCGAAGGCTGCAATGAGGGTGCCCGGCAATGCAAGGGCGCGCAGCGACTCATAGAGAATGGCATATCGCGGCGTTCCGACAAATGCCCTTGCTCCGGCCCGCCCTTACACAAAGACACGGACCCCTTGGGTAGGGGCGGGGTTTATCCCCGCCCGCTAATCCCGCGGTGCAAGAGACACTCGAAGAAAAAATCGCTCCGTTTAGGCCAAGGGAAAGATCGCTCCACACAGGTGGGAATCAAGGAGAACCATGATCCAAGAGCCCGTATTGGAAATCTTTACCGATTACGTGTGACCCTGGTGCTACTTCAGTGCCGGGAGCATTGAGAGACTGCGCCGCCAATACCCATTGCGAATCCGGTGGATCGCTTTCCCTCTAAGGCCGGACACGCCGGAAGAAGGCACCCCCATGGCCGCGATCCTGGAAGAAAGAGGCCTGGACCCGGCCGTGGTCCAGGCCAATCTGGAGCGTGCGGCTGCCTCCTGCGGGGTTCCCTTCGGGAAACGCACCCACACCTACAACAGCCGACGGGCCAACGAACTGGGAAAGTGGGCGGAACTCAAGGGAAAGCGGGACGCCTTTGATGCGGCGGTGTTCCGCGCCTTTTTCGTGGAGCAGAAGAATATCGCCCTGGAAGTGGTGCTGCGGGAGATCGCCGGTGCGGCGGGCCTGGACCCCGAAGAAGCCGCAGAGGTCCTGAAAAAGGGAACCTTTCGGGACGCCGTGGTCCAGGACTGGGACTACAGCGCCCGGTGCGGCATCGTGGCCGCCCCCACCTACCGGATGGGAACGCACCGGCTGGTGGGAGCCCACCCCTACGAACGGCTGGCCGCCTTCGTGGAAAAGGCGGGCTGCCGCAAGCGCAGCCCCTAGAAACCGCCTCCACTCTCGATTCCCAGGGCTAGTGTCGGGCTTTGAGAAGACCTGAAATGGGGGCGCACTACCCAGGCCCTTGCCGAGCCATGGAGTTCCTCGGAAACCAACTACAGCCCTTACGTTACACCGTGGCGATAGGGGGTCACAGCAGGCGACCGAATATGGTATTAGGAACGCATCGCCAACCCCAAACGGAAAGGATGTGCCATGGTGAAGCCACCCGCCCATGCCCCCGAAAAGAGTCTGAAGGTCGCCATTCCCGTCCGTTTCGGCGATACCGATCCCTACGGCGTCGTCTATTTCGCTTCCTATTTCCGTTACTGCCACCACGGGATCGAGGAACTGCTGCGCCACGTGGGCTGCCCTCCCCATGAATACTTCCGCAACGCGGATAGGGGATTCGGACTGCCCATCGTGGGAGCTTCCTGCGACTTTCTGAGACCGGTCCGCTACGGCGACGAGCTCAACCTTTTCGTCTCCGTGCTGCGGCTGGGCGCCCGATCCGTCACTTTCGGGTTTCATTTCTATCTCCAAGGAAGCCCCGAATGCGTGGGCCGGGGCCAGGCATCCATGACGGCTATTGACAGAACCTGGCGTTCCTGCCAACTTCCCGAGGAGCTTCGAAACGGGCTGGAACCCTACCTGGCGTCCGAGGCCGTTGACAGGTGAACAGCCGGAAGTTATGAAGCCTAGTGTTTTGGTGGGAAATAGCAGATTCTCCAGCACGCGGGACGGGAAGGACCATGGCCGAAGTGAAAAAAACCTACGAGGAGATCAACGAGCGGATCCGCAAGGGCCAGGCCGTGGTGGTGACGGCCGAGGAGATGACCCGGATTGTGAAGAAGATGGGCCCCCGTAAGGCGGCCAAGGAAGTGGACGTGGTCACCACGGGAACGTTCGCACCCATGTGTTCGTCGGGAGTGTTCATCAATTTCGGTCACACCCGCCCCCCCATCAAGGCGTCGAGGGTATGGCTGAACGACGTTCCCGCTTATGCGGGCCTGGCGGCCGTGGACGTCTATCTGGGCGCCACCGAGCCCACCTTCGACGATCCGCTCAACAAGGTGCATCCGGGCACCTTTGAATACGGCGGCGGGCACGTGATCCACGACCTGGTGGCGGGAAAGCCCATTCGCCTGCGGGCGGAAGCCTACGGGACGGACTGCTATCCCAACAAGCGGGTGGAGATGACGGTCACTTTGGACGATCTGCCTTACGCGGTGTTGTGCAACCCGCGAAACGCCTACCAGAACTACAATTGTGCGGTAAATCTCTCCAAAAAGACCATCTACACCTACATGGGCACCCTGAAACCCAGCCTGGGCAACGCCAACTATTCCACGTCCGGGGAGCTGAGCCCTCTGCTGAACGATCCCTACTACCGGACGCTGGGGCTGGGAACGCGCATTTTTCTCGGCGGAGCTCAGGGGTACGTGGTTTGGCACGGCAGTCAGCACAACCCCAACGCGCCGCGTCTTCCCAACGGCGTGCCGCGCATGCCCGCCGGTACCCTCATGGTGCTGGGGGATCTCAAGGAGATGGATCCGCGGTGGCTCCTGGGAGTAAGCATCCAGGGATACGGCTGCTCGCTGGCCGTGGGCATCGGGGTTCCCATCCCCATTCTGGACGAGGAGATGGCCGCCTTCACGGGCGTTTCCGATGCGGAGATCGTCACCCAGGTCAAAGACTACAGCTTCACCCAGTCCGAGCCGCTGGCGGAGGTCAACTACGAGGAGCTGCGCTCGGGAACCATCCGGGTGGCGGGCAAGGACGTGCCCACCGTGCCCCTTTCCAGCGTGGTGAGGGCCCGGGAGATCGCCGGGATTCTGAAAACGTGGATCGAAGAAGGACGCTTTGAATTGGGAGTTCCCCAAAAGCTGCTGCCTTCGCCGACCCGGCCGTAGGGAGCGGCGCAGCGGACCCTATGGATCGGATGAAGAACAACCCTGAGATGAAGGAACTGGGGGCCGTCATGGCCCCTTTCCATTCAGTGGCCGTGGCCTATTCGGGCGGCGTGGACAGCACCTTGTTGGTCCACCTGCTCCAGCGCGTCCTGGGCGTCCGGGTTCGGGCCTGCCTGGCCCGCACCCCTTTCTTGCACGCCCGGGAAGAGAAGGACGCCCGCGCCCTGGCCCAACGCTTGGGGTTTGATTTGACCCTGGTGGACGTGGACCTCTGGGCCCTGCCCGCCGTCAAGGCCAACCCCCGGGACCGATGCTACCATTGCAAGAAGGCAATCCTGGGGAGCCTTCGGAGCGCGTCGGGGCCCGTGGACGCCTTCCTGGACGGATCCCACGCCGGGGATCTCAAGGAGGAACGGGCGGGCCGAAAAGCCCTGGAGGAACTGGGGGTGATCAGCCCCTTTGCCCAGGCCGGTTGGACCAAGGCGCGCATCCGCGAAACAGCCCGCAAGTTGGGGCTTCCCAACTGGGACAAGCCGTCCCAGTCCTGCCTGGCCACCCGGGTCCCCCATGGAACGCCCCTGGATCCCGGTATCCTGGCGAGGATCGAAAGGGCCGAAGAAACGCTTTGGAACTTGGGATGCAGGCAGATACGCGTGCGGTGGGACAAAGGGACCGCCCGCATCCAGGCCGCGCCTCAGGACCTCTTGCTGCTGGCCGAGCCGGGAGTGAAGGCCCGGATACTGGAAGAATTCACCCGGCTGGGCTTCTCGGGCGTGTCCGTCGATCCGGTCCCCTATGGAACTCCCTGACGATCACCGAAGAAGCATCCTACTGTCTCGGACGGAAAAAGATGAAACAAGGAAAAGCCAAAGGCATCGGCCTTCTTTCGGGAGGCCTGGACAGCATCCTGGCCGTCAAGGTTCTCCAGGAACAGGACCTGGAGCTTCTGGGCGTGACATTCGTCACCCCGTTTTTCGGGCCCGAACCGGGTCTCAAGGCGGGCCGCCTCGCGGGCATTCCCGTCCGGGCCGTGGACATCGGAGCGGTGCACCTGGAGATGCTCAAGAACCCTCGCTACGGCTACGGGTCCAACATGAACCCGTGCATCGACTGCCACGGCCTCATGTTGCGGGAGGCGGCCCGAATTCTGGAAGAGGAGAAAGCGGACTTTCTCTTTACCGGAGAGGTGCTGGGCCAGCGGCCCATGAGCCAGAGACGGGACGCGCTGAATTCCGTGGAGAAGCTTTCGGGCCTTTCCGGGCGTATCCTCCGGCCCTTGAGCGCCAAGCTGCTGGAGCCCACCCTGGTGGAGCGGGAAGGGCTGGTGGACCGGGAAAAGCTCCTGGACATCCACGGCCGGGGGAGAAAGCGGCAGATGGAGCTGGCCGCCCGGTACGGCATCAAGGATTATCCCCAGCCGGGCGGAGGCTGCATGTTGACCAAGGAAGGGTTCAGCCGAAAGCTACGGGAACTGTTCACCACCCTGCCGGAAGCCGGGGTGCGGGAAGTGGAGCTTCTCAAGTGCGGCCGGCACTTCCGCCTGCCGGGCGGATCCATCCTGAGCCTGGGCCGATCCAAAGGGGACAACGACCGCCTGCTTCGCCTGTCTTCCGACCAGGATGCGGTCCTCAAGGTACCTTCCCACCCCGGCCCCGTGGGGATCCTCTTCGGGGGCGAGGGAGTCCAGAGGGATTTACAGATGGCCGCCCGTATCGTCACGGCCTACAGCGACGTGGGCGACGGCGAAAAGGTGGACGTCCTGTGGCGCTGGGGAGGCCAGGAGGCGAGGCTTACGGTAGTCAATGCGGGCCGGGAAAGCTTCGCCCACTACCTTATCTAGGCGAAGCCTTCCTGCCGCCGGATCGGGTACGCGTGCGGTAGTGGTCGCAAAGATCTTTCTGGGGACACGGGGCGCATTGGGGCCGGCGCGCATGACACAGAACCCGCCCGTGGCGGATGAGCTGATGGGAGAGGCGCACCCAGGATTCCGGAGGGAAGAGCGCCGTGAGGTCCCGCTCGATGCTCACCGGGTCCTGGTGCGACGTCAGGCCCAGGCGCCTGGAAACGCGGGCCACGTGGGTGTCCACCGCCAGTCCCGGCACCCCGAAGGCGTTTCCCAAGATCACGTTGGCCGTCTTGCGGCCGATCCCCGGCAGGCGGACCAGTTCCTCCAGGGTTCGAGGCACTTGCCCGCCATGCCGCTCCACGAGCAGGCGGCACGCCCACTGAATGTTCTTCGCCTTGCTCCGGTAGAGCCCCGCCGACCGGATGGCGTCTTCGATCTCATGGATTTCCGCCCGGGCGAAGCTTTCCGGATCGGGAAACCGCCGGAAAAGGTCCGGTGTGATGGCGTTGACCCGCTCGTCGGTGCACTGGGCCGAAAGGATGGTGGCGATCATGAGTTGGAACGGGCTGTTGTGTGCCAGCGTGCATTGCGCGTCCGGATAGGCGGCGTCCAGAAGGCGGCGAACGACTTCGGCTTTTTCTCGAAGATCCACGGCGATAATCCTTTCGGAGACGGGTGCGGAAAGGGCACTCCCCCGTGCCCGTATCCTTGAAATCGTGACTGTATGCCAAAGTTCCTGTTGGATTTCAAGGCGCGGAGTCCTTATAATAGCCTTCATCAACGCGTTGGATGTTCCCCTTGGATGATGAAAGGAGTGCTCCATGACGGCCATGCGTCAGATCTGCCACTGCGAAAACTGCGGCAACGAAGCGGATATGATCGTCACGTGCACCTGGGTCGAGGTGGAAGAAGAGCCGGGCGTGGTGAAGAAAAAGAAGAAGGAGACCCGCACCTGCACCCAGTGCGGCAACGAGGCGGATATGATTCTGGACGAGGAAGAATAGGAAAGACAGCAAGGATGGTGGAGACCGATCTAGCGATGAGCGCGGCGTATCCCACGCGACCTGTGCACAGGCACATTATTGTATGCCCCTTTTGTGAAAGCGGCCAGCCGATTCCGCTCGACTTTGATGCCATTCACCGATGCCAGTGCGGCGCCTGCTACAAGGTGTGCGGGAACGAGGCGTTGGAAAACGGGGTCAGCGACATTGCCGAGGAGTTGTGGGGCGAAGACGAACTGGATTTTATCCGGTCTGTGCCCATCGATTTTTGCAACGTGGTGGTGGAAAAGGATTTCGACCGCCTCCTGGACCTGAGGCAGGCGGTGGATCCTTACGGCATGGAAAGATTCTGCAAGTACGACGTGGATTCGGAGCTGAGTCTGATCTGGGTGAAGCGACTTTTCTGACCTATTGCAACATCCCTCATCCTCTCGAATCTGGATCCCGGCTCCAACGGGGAGTCGGGATCCAAGGTTCCCAGCCGATTGAAGACCTGTGCACGTGCGGCGGTGAATCTCTGATAAACGCTCGATCAACCTCTCAACGTGAAAGATCACTGCTTTCGGTCCCTTGTGGGAAAGGCTTTCGCCGCAGTTCGGATCGCCGGCAAGCCGGCTCCTGCAGAAAAGCCTTCCGCATGCAGATCTCTTTCATCCATGCGAGGGGGCGGGCCCGCCATGATCCTTCGAAAGACGGACCCGAACCTGCGTCCATTGACTCCGGGCCTGGCACTGTTTACCATTAGGAAGACTCTCTATCTAGAAAGATTTTTTTCACAATTCCATAGTTCTCACAAAAAGGGAGGGAAAAGAAAGGGATAGGCCGCGCAGGGTTGGCGGTGCAGTTCTTTGTTCAATTGGCAACAGGCAAGGGAAATGAGGACCCATTAGAGGAGGCTGACGATGAGAAAGGCGAAGTTCTTCCAGGCAGTGGCAGCGGTGATGGTCACCGCCGGTTTTCTTTTGGCCTTTAGTGCAAGCGCCCAGGCCAAGATGGTCCCCAAAGTGGACAATTTCATTCTTTTCCCTGATCAGTCGGGTTCCATGTACATGACCCACGGTAAGTTGGGCGTGGTGAAGATGGTGGCCGCCAAGGATCTCCTGATGAAGATGAACGAGCGGATCCCGGAGCTGGGCTACCAGGGAGCGCTCGATCTTTTTGCACCCTGGCAGGTGGTGGCCGAACCGTCGGTCTATGACCGGGCCGCCTTCGGGCAAGCTCTGGAAAAGATTCCCTCCGATCAGGGCATCTTCAACCGCCTCACCCCCATGGGGCCGGGCGTCAGCTCCCTGGATTCGGTCCTGAGCGGACTGCGTGGCAAGACGGCGGTGATCGTCGTCTCCGATGGCGGTGCCAACAAGGGTCCGGACCCGGTGGCGGCGGCGCAGGCCATCCACAGCAAGTACCCGGACGTTTGCTTTCACGTGATCAGCTTCGCCGAAGAGGCCAAGGCTCAGTCCATCCTGAAGAAGATCAGTGAAATCGGCGGCTGCGGCGTTTACGCGGAAGCCACGGATCTTCTGGCCGACGAGCAGGCCCTGAACCAGTTCGTCAAGGACGTTTTCTATGCCGAGGAAGGGGAGCCGCAGCCCGAGGTGATCGTCCTTCGAGGCGTCCACTTCGATTTCGACAAGTACGACATCAAGCCGGAATGGCAGCCGGTGCTGGATGAAGGCGCCGACATCCTCAAGAATCATCCTCAGATCCGGATCATTATCGAGGGCCATACCGATTCCATCGGCACGGAAGCCTACAACCAGAAGCTGTCCGAACGCCGGGCCAAGGCGGTCTATGACTACTTTGAGGCCAAGGGCGTGGAAGGTGATCGGATGAAGACGGTGGGCTACGGCGAACTTCAGCCCAAGGCGGACAACGCCACGGCCGAAGGCCGGGCCATCAACCGTCGCGTGGAAATCAAGGTCGTCGAATAACTCCGAGTCAACCACTCACAGGCCGGGAGGCATCCGCCCCCGGCCTTTTTTGATGTGTCAGGAACGTCCATGAGAAAGATCTGTCTTCTGCCCGCCGTTCTGACCTTCCTGATGGTTTGGCAAGCGAACGCCTGGGCCTTGAATGAGCAGGAAGCGGCCAAGGCCTTTTCCGCCTTCCAGAAGGAATGGATGCACAAGCTCGCCCTCCACGGCATCTATGGACCGAAGCATGTGAAGGTCCGGAAAAACGAGGACGGATCGGTTGTAGCCAGCTACAAGGAGCTGGGGGCCGTCACGGGAAGCCGGGTGAAGAAAACGGACTCCACGGCCTGTCCTTTCGTGGGGGTGCTCCACTACGAGGAAATCGTCTTCGAAAGCCGGGGCCCCGATGAGAAGGCCGCCCGCAAGGGGCCCTTCAGGAACGCCAAGAGGATCACCATCACGGAAATCTTTCGGTTCGCCGACGGCAAGTGGGTCTATTGATCCCTTGCGCTGAGCTGCGGGAACGGCCATACTTGCGCCGAACCCATTCTTGGCGACGGAGCGCGGCGAACGGTGATCACCGTACAGAACATCAGCAAATTCCTGGGCAACCGGGAGCTTTTTCGGGACGTTTCCTTCCACATCCATCCGGAAGACCGCATCGGGGTCGTGGGGCCCAACGGTGCAGGGAAGACCACCCTTTTCCACGTCCTGATGGGAGAAGTGGAACCCGATACGGGGTCCGTCACCCGGGCCAGGAACACCTCCGTCGGCTACCTGCCCCAGCAGTGGGTACCCCCTGCTGAAAAGACCGTCCTTCAGCACACCCAGGAAGTTCACGCCGAAATCCATGCCCTTCGAGCCGAGGTGGAGCGTCTGGAGGCCGCCCTGCGCCGCGGCGGCGATCCGCAGCAGATGGAAGAGATAGCCGGGCGCCACGCCCACCTGCTGGAACGCCTGGAGCATCTGGGCGGATACGATCTGGAGGCTCGTGCCCAGAAGATCCTTTCGGGGCTGGGCTTTTCCCAGGACGACCTGGGCCGCCCGGTGGCCACCCTGAGCGGCGGCTGGGTCATGCGGGTGGAATTGGCCCGGCTGCTGCTCGCCGAACCCGACATCTTGCTGCTGGACGAGCCCACCAACCACCTGGACCTGGAATCCATTCTCTGGCTCGAGAATTTTCTGCAATCCACCCGGTCGGCGGTCCTGCTCATCTCCCACGACCGGGCGTTCCTCAACGCCGTGGTTCGCAGAATCCTGGAGGTGGAAAACGGCCGGGTGGAACATTACCCCGGCAACTACGACGCCTACGTAGAGGAAAAGGCCCGGCGAAGGGAGATCCTCCTGGCGGCCCATCGGAATCAGCAGGAGCGCGTCCGGCAGATCGAACGGTTCATCGCCCGCAACCGGGTGCGCAAGGACCGGGCCCGTCAGGTACAGAGCCGCCTGAAGATGCTGGAAAAAATGGAGCGGATCGAGATCCCCGACCAGGAGGCCACCATCCGCTTTCATTTTCCCGAGCCGGATCGGTGCGGCAAGCGGGTCTTCGAACTCCAAGGGATCCATAAGGCCTATGGAGACCGGACGGTCTACGAGGGCGTGGACCTGGTGGTGGAACGCGGGGACCGCATCGCCGTCATGGGCCCCAACGGGACGGGCAAGAGCACCCTGCTCAAGATTCTGGCGGGGGAAGAGCCCCCGACCCGAGGCCGCCGGGTGGTGGGGCACGGGGTTCGGATCGGTTACTACGCGCAACACGTGTGGGAGCATCTGAACCCCGACAACACGGTGCTCCAGGAAGTGGTTTCCATTGCCGGCCCCACGCCCCAGACCCGGGTGCGGGCCCTTTTGGGCTCCTTCCTCTTCCGCGGAGACGACGTGGAAAAGAAGGTGCGCGTCTTGAGCGGCGGAGAAAAGGCCCGTCTCACCCTCTGCAAGCTCCTCATCCAGGCCCCCAACGTTCTTTTGCTCGATGAGCCCACCAACCACCTGGACATTCCCAGCCGGGAGATCCTGGAGGAGGCCCTGGACGAATATCCCGGCACGCTCTGCCTCATCAGCCACGACCGGCGGTTCATCAACGCCGTGGCGTCCAAGATCCTGGTGGTGGGCCCGAAAAAACTCGAACTGCTGCCGGGAAACGCCGACGACTACGAGCGTTTCTGGAAAGAGGCCCTCACGGGGGCATCCCATGAAGCCTTGCAGGAAAAGGAAGCGGCTTCTGAGCCCGAAACAGGTGCCAGGGTGGACGCCAAGGAAAGAAAGCGCCTGGAAGCCCGGTGGAGAAACGAACTCTACCAACGCACCAAGCCGCTCAAGGACAAACTGGAGCAACTGGAGGAGGCCCTGGACCGGGCCCACCGGGAACTGGACAGACTGAGTCGGCAGCTGGCGGATCCGGCCACCTACCG
Organism: Desulfacinum infernum DSM 9756; assembly: GCF_900129305.1. Classification (GTDB taxonomy): domain Bacteria; phylum Desulfobacterota; class Syntrophobacteria; order Syntrophobacterales; family DSM-9756; genus Desulfacinum; species Desulfacinum infernum. The sequence goes on from NZ_FQVB01000043.1 coordinate 10,072, forward strand.
GGAGTCCGCGGACGTGGCGGAGTTGCAGAGGGCCTATGGGCATTGCCGGAGCGAGATTGAGCGGTTAACACAGGCGTGGGAAGACACCGCCCTGGAACTGGAGGAGGTGGAAAGCCGGTTCCGGGAGGAAATGGAGCGCCTGCGCCGGGAGGTCTTCGGCGAGGCGGCTTGCCCGGCCAAAGAAGTGAGCGCCTGAACGGGGAGGAAAAGACATGAAGAGTCTGAGCGTCCTGCTGGTTTTTGCCTTGATGGTCACGGGCCTGGGAGCCTGCGTGCCGGGCCCCACCACCCAGCAGCACCTGGAATCGGCCACCTGGCTGGGCGTGGTGGGAGCGGGCGTGGGCGCCCTGATCGACAAGGACAACCCGTGGCGCGGGGCCGTCATCGGGGCCGCCATCGGTTCGGTGGCGGGATACGGCCTGGCGGAAATCACCCAAAGGGCCGCGGAAGAAGCCGCCAGCCGCCGGCAGACGGTCACCTACCACAATCCCAACACCAATGAATGGGTGCAGGCGGACCCCGTGGCCTACGACGGCGGATACGCCACGGTGCGCACCCGCACCTGGCGGGATCGCCAGCTCACCGACGACCGCTACCTGCGCGTGCCGGCTTACTGACCGCAGATCATCCCAAGACGAACTCCGCTGGCTTGAAGCCGCAGTATCCGATCGGCGGTCTCGGCAACGACCGCCCCGGCTTCCAGCGGCGGAAGCCCCCGCCGATGAATGTTGGACACGACCGTGCGGTCGGCGTCCAGCGTGCCGGTACGTGGTCTGAAACAGATATAGGCGCTCAAACTCTCGGCAGTTTGGAGCCCAGGGCGTTCGCCGATCAGGAAAATCACAACCTCCGGCTCCAGGATGTCGCCCACATGGTCCATCGCCCCCACACGGGCGAATTGCACGAAGACCGGTGGCGGCACGTGGTGTCCCAACTGATCCAGGCTGAGCCTCAGGCTGGGGAGCAGTGCGTCCAGATTCGCCTCCACGGCGGCGGCGCTCAGACCGTCCCCCACAAGAACAAGCATGGGTTCGTTGCGACCGTAAAGGGCCCGAAGCCGTTCCACGGCGGCCTCGGCCAGGCGCCGTCCCTTGTCCGGGCGCATCAGGTATTCCTCCTTATCGGCCGCCTGGGTGCAGACTTTCACGAGGCCATGGCGACCGAGGAAATCTTCGCGCACGGCTTCCATCACGCTGTCCCGAGCCGCTGCATGGTCCGCCCGAAAACGGAGCACATCTCTTGTGAAGGGGCGGCATCCGCACCCTCCCAGGGCGATTCGGGCGGGGGTGAAGGACTTCAGTGCCCCGATGGCCGGCGGGTTGCGGAAAAAGGGTCTGTTTGGACTCATCTGTTCGAGAACGAAATCGAAATCATGCATGACAATGCTGTGATCCGTGAGCACGGCACTCCTCCTCTCCACACCATTCGGAAAAGCAGGACGGGTCGGCCGCCGACTGGGTCAGGGCGCCGTTGTGCATGATCCCCATGGAAGCGAGCCACCGTTCGAACTCCGGCAATGGCCTCAAACCGAACAGTTGGCGGAGGGACGCCACATCGTGATAACTGGTGGTCTGGTAATTGAGCATTACGTCATCTCCCATGGGAACCCCCATCAAATAGCAAGCCCGAGCGGCGGTGACCAGAACCGCCAGGTTCTCCAGGTCGTTTTGGTCCATCTTCATGTGGTTGGTGTAGCAGACGTCGATGCCCATGGGCAGCCCGTGGAGTTTGCCCATGAACACATCCTCCAGGCCCGCGCGAAGGACCTGTTTGGCATCGTAGAGATATTCGGGGCCGATGAAGCCCACCACCGTGTTGACCAGGAAGGGGCGAAAGATTCTGGCAAAGCCGTAGCAACGGGCCTCCAGAGTCACCTGATCCACCCCCTCGTGGGCGCAGGATGACAGTTCGGAACCCTGTCCGGTTTCGAAGTAGAAGACATTGGGGCCGAGCCGTGGATTCCTGTGACGCAGTTGCAACCGCGCTTCCTCCAGCAGAACCGATGTGACTCCGAAGGAGCGATTGGCCTTTTCCGTCCCTGCAATGCTTTGAAAAAGAAGATCCGTCGTCCCCCCGGCCCGGAGGGCTTCCATCTGAGTCGAGATGTGGGCCAGGATGCTTATCTGGGTGGGAACTTCCAGTTCTTCGTGGGTTACCCGGAAGACGTGCTCCATCAGACGCCGGATGTTGTTCGGCGTGTCCTCCACCGGATTGATCCCGATCAGAGCGTCTCCCACGCCGTAGGCCAGGCCGTCCTTGATGGATGCCGTGATGCCGTCGGGATCGTCGGTGGGGTGATTGGGCTGGAGCCGGGAAGCCAGGGTTCCCAGGATCCCGATGGTCGTTCGGCAACGAGCGTGGTTGTGGATCTTGGAGGCGGCTACCATCAAGTCCATGTTGGACATGATCTTGGCGAGCCCCGCAATCATCTCGCTGGTCAGCCCGCGGCTGAGTCTGCGCAGGTCCTCGGGGCCCGTGGTGTGTGACAGGACATACTCGCGCAGCTGCGCCAGGGACCACCCTCGGATCTCCCGGTAGACATCTTCATCCAGCGCGTCCTGAATCAGCCGGGTGACCTCATCGGATTCATAGGGAACCGCAGGATACTCACGAAAAGTGCGCAGTTCCATCTCCGCCAGCAGGGCCTTGGCAGCCACTCTCTCCAGTTCGGATTCGGCCCCGATCCCGGCCAGTCGATCCCCCGACTTCTCCTCATTGGCCTTGGCCATCACCTCGTAAAGGGATCGAAATGAAAAGAACCGTCCTCGAATGCGAATGTGGGAACGCATGGGCTCCTGGTCACCTCCCTTCCTCACCGTTAGAAGTGCAGGGTCTTAACCGTCACAGGCAAAAGGCCGCTTCGTGTGGGAGCGCCGATATCGACAATCTCTCCGTCTTGGAGCTCCACGGAATCGATACTCACCACTCGAAGGGCCGGGTCCCAATTCGGCCGCGACTGCACAATACGGCCGAAAATCTTTCCCAGGTCTTGATCGAAAACCACCACCAATACGCGGGCTCCGCCCGTCAGCACCTCTCCGAGAAGACGGTCGGCCAGCTCTTTCAGGGTTTCCAGCGTCACGCCCGGACCCGCACGCACCGCGTAGGCACAGGGCGGCCTGAGGCCCGGATCCATCCGGAAGGGACGGGAATCGGCGGCTTCCCCCAGGCGCACCGAGATCGCGGGGAGGTCCCGAAGCGGAAGCTCCTGTACGGCGGTCACGTGCACGGAACGCCCGGCCACCTGGACCAGATGGACGGAGGCCCCCACGGAGGTGGCACGGATGGAATCCCCGTTTGATTCGTGGAGAGGAAAGGACCCGAAACGTTCCCGGACGGCGCAAGCAAGCGAAACCCCCAAGTCGTTGAAGCGAGTCAAGGACATGGACCGGCAGGTCTTCAGCAGCGCCCCCACTCCCCCGGTGAAGCTCACCGTGTCGAAACGCACCGGCCGTCGGGGCATCTCATCGTACTCAACCACCGCCCCTGGCAGGTCCCCGCCTTTGAGAAAATTCCAGAGCGTCTCCACCACCCTTTCGCCCATCCTCTCAAGCAGGTCGTCGTCCACCCTCGCCGGAGGAAGGTCCGGCGGCGGCCGGAGAATCTTCCCCAACACTTCCCCCTTCCAGGAAAGAACGCGACCCTCCCGGTCGAAATGGACCAGGCGGGCCCCCAATGCCAGACACGCGCTTCCCACCAGCCGCCCGCAATCGTAGAGAGCCAGGTTCGTGGTCCCACCCCCGATGTCCACGTTGAGAACCCGCGCGAGCCTCCGGCGCGACAACAGGTCCGCGCCGGCGCCACGCGCCGCCAGAATGGACTCCAGCCGGGCCCCGGCCACCGTGGACACCAGCCGTGGAAAGAGGGCCGACAGGGAAGCGATGAGACGGGGGGCGTTTCGTCTGCGTGCCGCCATTCCGGTGATGATCACGGATCCCGTTTCCAGATCCTGCGGGCGAAGACCGACTTTCAACAGATCCGCTTCCACGGTCCGCCGGATCGTTTCCTCATCGAGCACATCCCCGTCGCAGAACGGCGTCAGGCGCACGGGACTCCTCGCCACCGGCCGCCCCTCCCGGAGGACGTGGCGGGACGTCCCCCCAGCTTCCACGCCGAAAGCCAGCCGGTGGACCGTCCAGTGATAGGTGGTCGTCCCCACGTCCATTCCGATGGAAAGGTGCACTCCCCCACTCAAAGCCGTCCCCCGCGCACTTGGATTCAGAGATGGCTTGCGGATTCACCCCGGGCACTCACGGCAAACTCCTCCTCCGGGGCCAACACCAGCCGTTTTCGCCCGTAGGCAAAAAAGTAAAGGAGGCCCAAGGCGTACCAGAGAGCGGCTCCGACCACCACCTTCTGGTAGACAGGGTCCGCAATGAAGAGGGCCACCAGCGTCACCAGGGCGATCACCAAAGCCCCCACGGCCCCCACCAACCCGAAGGGACTCACGAAAGGCCTGTGGATGTGAGGAAAACGAAGGCGCAAGAGGACATAGGAGATCATCTGAAGGCCATAGGAAATGACCGCCCCGAAGACCGCCATGTTCAGCAGGACCGCCCCCACCGGACTTTCCGGTCCCATGTAGTGGATGGCTAGAGCCACCGCGTAGCCCATCACCGCCCCCGCGACCAGGGAGATGTGGGGAGTTTTTCGCGTGCCGTGGGTCAGGGAAAAGATCGGGGGAAAGTAGCCGGCCCTCGACAGGGAATAGATCTGGCGCCCGTAAGCAAAAATGATCGTATGGAAGCTGGCCACCAGACCCGCCACGGCGATCAGTGAAAGCAGCCGCGTCCCCACGCCGTCCCCGAAAATGCTTCGAAATCCTTCAAAGAGCGGCTCGTTGCTGGTACTGAGACCGGCCGCCCCCGGCGCCACGCCCGTGTTGAGAAAGAGCGTTAGGAACGCCGTGAGCACCAGGGTTCCGATGCCCCAGACAATGCCCTTGGGCAGATCTCGGACGGGGGTGTGAGACTCCTCGGCCGCCAACGGCAGTTCCTCAATGGCAAGATAAAACCAGATGGCGAAAGGCAGCGCGCCCAACACGCCGGTCCACCCCTTGGGAAGCCAGACGGATCGTCCCGGCGACGGTTCGATATTGAACAGATTATCCCAGGAAAAGAGCGGGACGGCCCCGATAAAGAAAACACCGAGGATGATCAAGGCCAGCACCGTGATCACCACGGAAAACCGAAACGAAATCTCCACGCCGGCGATGTTGAGTCCCACAAAGACAACATAGGCCAGGAGCCACCAGACGGGATCGAAAGAAGCCGGCGTTCCGAAGATGGCCCCCAGGTAGCCGCCGATACCCACCACAATCACCGCCGGCGTGAGAATATATTCCATGTTCTCGGCAAGCCCCGTGACGTAGCCGCCGATGGGGCCCATGGCGCACCGGGCGAAGGAATAGGCGCCGCCCGTGTGGGGTAGTGCAGCGGTCATCTCCGCAATGCTGAAACAAAGCCCCAAGTACATGAGGGTAATGATCACATTGGCCAGTAAAAGCCCTCCAAATCCCCCCGCCGCCAATCCGAAGTTCCATCCGAAGAAATCTCCCGAAATAACCGCCCCCACGCCCAGGGCCCACAGATGCCAGACGCGGGCGTACCTCTTCAGCCCGCGCCTTTCGAAATAGGAAGGGTCCACGCATGAATACTCCACACCGCCAATCTTCTTCTTTTCCATCCCCATCTTCCTCCGCAACTTGTCATCTCAAACGAAATCCCACGTGCAACCGGTTGCGCCCCCTCACCAAGGCAATCCCCGTACCAGAAGACGAGCCTCCGTTTAACCTCATGGAATACCAGGACATGCTCCATGAAGACCCTCCTTGGCCGAGTCTGTTCGCCGGGTTCAAATTTGTCTTCATCGCCCTTTGCCGGCACAATTTTGTGCCGGCAAAGGGCGAAAGAGCCTCTCCTGTCCCGGCTTGGATGGCGGTCCGAGGGGCGAAGTGCAGATGGTGCGAAGATTGATAATTGTGGTAGAAACCTCTATCAGGGCAGGGGGATGAAAGGAGCGCCAAAGGGTTCGAAGAGCCCTTCAGCGCTTCGTTTCCGACCGCTGCAACCATGAAAGCTTGCCACGAGGGAAAGGACGGCTTTTTCCACCATGGAGACCGCTTCTTCGCCAAGGCTTTCGTTCCGCTGGGATCCCAGCCAGGCACTCTACCCCGCCGCCGGGTTTCTGCTCGGCACGGCCGCCGGAGGAGGCGCCTGGACAACGCAGGCCCATGGTCTTGCCGTCGCCCTCTGGTTCGCCTCCCTTCCCTGGCTCCTTTTCGCCCTATGGATTCTCCATGCGCCTTATGCGGTGATTTCAGGCGATTGGCTGGCTTTTGGCCCCTTTCCCCTGTTCGTCAGAACCTTCCGACGCCGGGACGTTTGTGCCGTTCATGCGGCCGGCCCCTGTCACCTGATTCTGGAACTGCGGTCCGGAGGACGTTATACGATCCCCCTCATGCCCCTGCCGGGCGAACAGCGACTGCTGCTGTCGGCGGTTCTGAAAAGGTGGGCCGGCGGCACCTTTCCCTCTACGGGGGACACCGAGTCGGGCAATGGCCTGCCTGCCGCTTTGGACCAGGTGGAAGATCTCCTTCGGCGGGGCAAAGACGAGGAGGCGGGAAAGTTGCTGGAAGAGGTGGTTCGAAAGCACCAAGCGGTCGAGCCACGGCTTTTTCTGCTCCGGGGCTTTCTTGATTCACGGCGAGGCGCCTTCGTCCAGGCGGTTCTAGCCTATGAAGCCGCCCTGGAAATCGACCCGAACCTTCACGAGGCCTACTACTACAAGGCTCTAGCCCTGGACCGCGCCGGAAAGTCAAAGGAAGCACTGGCCGCCTACCGGGCGTTTGCGGCCGTTGCGGACGAGGCCGCGGATCGAAAGCTTCTGGACGTGATCGCGGAGCGCACCCGCCAACTGGAAGACGGCGTTTTCTTACCCTCCACACCCTTGCCGCGGAAGGCGGGGGGCGACAAGGGGCAAGGGAGCGGGTAGACAACGGCCCATTGTCCCCCGACAGAACTTCTCACGCAGGGCCGGAGCCGGCTTGGCGCGCCAGGTCCCGGATGCGGCTTCGGTGGGCCTCCAGAGCGGCGTTGCCCGGATAGATCTTGAGGGCCCTGTCCAGTGTTTGAACGGCCCGGGGCCAGTCCTTTCGCACCTCGTAAAGGCGCGCCAGCACGAGCCAGGCTCCCGGATCCAGGCCCTTCTTGCGGAGCCTGCGGTTGATGAGAAAAATCGCCAGTCGACTGCCGTATTCGTAGTAGAGCTGCTTGGGATAATCCAAAAGACCCATGGATAGAGGTCCCTCCATCACTTTTTGGGATTTCCGCCTCGGCGGGAAGCGGCCGCGTGCTTCAGCTCCCAGCCCCGGGCCTTGGCTTCCATCCAGAGACGCCGGCTCTCCTGCTTCCTCTGCTCATCGTCCAAGGGCACAAAGTGCATGATGCTGGGATAACGCCCCAGGGCGTCCAGATCCGGAAAGGCGTCACAAAGGACCACGTCCGCCGGAAGGGGAAGCCTCGGGTCCACCGCGATGAGCACCGGCTCGGGAAAGGACGCGTTCGGCTCCGCCTCCACCACGATGCGATGGGGCACGAAACTGGGCTGGGAAAAGCTCCACAGGAGCTGATCCAGGTGCTGGGCCCCCAGGGTGGAGTCGGTGAGGACCAAGACCCTTTTTCCCTGCTCGGCAAAGTACTCCGCCCAGCGGCACAAGTCCTTGCGCTGCTCCCGCGCCGTGGTTTCCACAAAGATCATTTCCTGTGTCATGGATTCCTCGTCGAAACGAACGATCGGGCCCTTTTTCTGCTCCGCTCCCATGGACGAAACAGCCTGCACCGGAGTGGCGTCTTGCTGCGGGAGCTCCCCTCCCACAGGGAGGGTCCTTCGAGCTTCCGCAGTGGCCCCGTCTGTAGGGGCGAAAGATTTTTCGCACCTACACCGGACGGGTAAGCGCCGTGCCGAGACGGCCTCGGCGGACTCCCGCCTTCAGCAGGTCAGATGAAAGGCCGCGGCGGCGTCTTCGCCCGAGGCCACCAGTTCGTTGAAGGTGCGCACGGCCGATTCCGTGGGCTCATCCACCAGCCGGATTCCCATCTCGGAACAGACCCGGCGCACGTCGTTTCCAGGCTTCATGAATCCCGGCTTTCCGCGGCCGATAACCAGAACCTTGGGGCGGGCTTCCAGGATGTCCCGGATGTCGTCCACGCACACCTTGTGCCCTTCCCGGCGCCACCAATCAGCCACCACCCGTCCTCTCACGATCTTGAGATCCGCCTGATAGGTGGTTCCCCCGATTTCCATGGCTCCGAAGCGATACCCATCGATCATGACATCCACCTCCCCAAACGGCTCGCCCTTCGAAGGCCGAAGACTTGATAGAGAATTCCCCACTTCGACACGCCCGCATTAGGAGCCTGTCCGAGAATGGTTTTCAGGCTCAAGAGGCCGGGAATTTCCAATCACTTCGTAGCCGCGGGGCTTCAGCCCCGCGGGAAGGGTCAAGGTAACCCCATGAAGTGACGGGAAATGAGCGATGGCCAATCCAACATGCGAGGGTTCCTCCGCAGCCCTAAAGGGCTGCGCTACACGAGAAAAGCAGGCATCCCTAAGGTTTTCCGACAGGCTCCCAGGAGCGGTTCGCACCCCCCTTTCGCCTTTGACCTTTTACCTTTACCTAATCTGAGCGATTTTTTCTTCGGGTGTCTCTTACACCGCGTGATTAGCGGGCGGGGATAAACCCCGCCCCTACCCAATGGGTCCGGGGCTTTTTGTAGGGGCGGGCTTTACGCCCGCCCTTCAGGACCTGTCCATGAGAAAGAACCGTCCAATTCAGGCTTTAGCCTTTCCCCTTTGACCTTTCGCCCCTCTTCCCTCCTACGCCCGACAGACCTTCATGGCCAGATCCACGCAATCCTCCCCGAAATGCTGCGTCATGTCTTCCAGAAAGGACGTGGTGGGATTCACCTGGAGTTTGGGATTGAGGGCGATGACCGCTTCGGCCTGTCCTTCCACGTCGATGTGGAGCACGGCGTCGCACTGGCCCGGATGGGTCACCAGCAGATGCCGGAGCCGCTCCAGGGCGTCGCGGTCCAGCCGGTCCGCGCTCAGGTGGATGTGCACGGCCTCCACCGTCTGGGTCTGGGCGTCGTCCAGGGAAAGGATGTGGTCGGCCAGGACCTTGGACCCCTTTTCGTCGTGCTGGATGGTTCCCAGGACCACCAGCGGGTCGTCGCCCTGGAGAAGTTCCCGGGCCCGGCTGAACACCTCCGGAAAGGCCACCACTTCCAGGGTGCCTTCCTTGTCTTCCAGGCTCAGGAAGGCCATTCGCTCGCCCTTCTTGGTGGTGAGTTCCTTGGTCACGGAAATCAACCCGCACAGGATGGCCTTGGTCCCGTCCTTTCTTTCCCGCACTTTTTGGGTGTCCGCCGTGCAGAGCTTGGCGATCTGGTCGCGGTAGTGGTCCAGGGGATGGCCGGAAATGTAGAAGCCCAGGGCCTCCTTTTCGAACTGGAGCGCGGTCCGGGTGTCCCAGGAAGGAACGTCGGGAAGCTTGGGTTCGGCCCGCTTTGCCTTGGATTTGGCCCGAAGCAGGTCGAACATGTTGATCTGGCCGCTCTGGCGGTCCCGCTGGCGCGCCTGGGCCTTTTCCAGGGCCTCGTCCAGGGCGGCCAAGGTGCGGGCCCGGTCCGGGTGGATGGAATCGAAGGCACCGCATTTGATGAGCTGCTCCAGAACCCTTCGGTTCACCCGGGAGGTGTCCACGCGGTCGCAGAAGTCGAAGATGGATCGGAACGGACCGTCCTTGGTCCGCACGGCCAGAATCCCCTCGATGGCAGCTTCGCCCACGTTTTTCACCGCGCCCAGTCCAAAGCGGATCTTTCCTTCCACCACGGTAAAGTCCCGCTCGCTCACGTTCACGTCCGGGGGCAGCACCTGGATGCCCTTCTCACGGCATTCGTTGATGAGCTTCACCACCTGGTCGGTGCTGCTCAGGAAGCTGTTGAGCAGGGCCGCCATGAATTCCACCGGATAGTGGGCCTTGAGATAGGCGGTCTGGTAGGCGATGAGGGCGTAGGCGGCGCTATGGGACTTGTTGAAGCCGTACCCGGCGAACTTTTCCATGAGATCGAAGATGTGGTTGGCCTTGGCCAGGTCGATCCCGTTTTCCTTGGCTCCGGCCAGGAACCGTTCCCGCTGGGCCGCCATGACCTCAGGGATCTTCTTGCCCATGGCCCGGCGCAGGATGTCCGCCTCTCCCAGGCTGTAGTTGGCCAGCACGCTGGCGATCTTCATCACCTGTTCCTGGTAGAGGATCACGCCGTAGGTGGGTTCCAGGATGGGCCGGAGCTGCTCCAGTTCGTAGGTGATGGGGATGCGGCCGTGTTTGCCGTCGATGTAGTTGTCCACCATGCCGCTTTCGATGGGACCCGGCCGGTAGAGGGCCACCAGGGCCACGATGTCGGCGAAGTTTTCCGGGCGAAGCCGCACCAGGATGTCGCGCATGCCCGAGCTTTCCAGCTGGAAGACCCCCGTGGTGTCCGCTCGGCACAGCAGCTCGAACGTCTTGGGATCGTCCAGGGGCAGGCGCTGCATGTCCAGCTCCACGCCGTGGTTCTTTCGGATCAGATCCACGGCGTTGTGGATCACCGTGAGGTTTCGAAGGCCCAGGAAGTCGAACTTGATGAGGCCCGCCTTTTCCACGTACTTCATGGAAAATTGGGTGACCACCTCCCCTTCCTGGTCCCGGTAGAGCGGCATGTATTCCACGATGGGCTTGTCACCGATCACCACCCCCGCCGCATGGGTGGACGCATGCCGGGTGAGGCCCTCCAGGGCGAAGGCGATCTCGAAGAGCTCCTTCATCTGGGGGTCGTCCCGCTGAAGTTCCGCCAGGCGCGGCTCCTGTTCGAAGGCCTTCTTCAGGGTCATCCCGGGAGAGGCGGGAATGAGCTTGGCGATCTTGTCCACCTCGTTGTAGGGCATGGCCAGGGCCCGGCCCACGTCCCGAATGACGGCCTTGGCCTGCATGGTCCCGAAGGTGGTGATGTGGGCCACCTGCTCCTTGCCGTACTTTTCCGCCACGTAGCGGAAAACCTCATCGCGGCCCAGGACGCAGAAGTCCACGTCGATATCGGGCATGCTGATGCGCTCCTTGTTGAGGAAGCGCTCGAAGATGAGACCGTGTTCGATGGGATCCAGGTCCGTGATCCCCATGACGTAGGCCACCAGGCTGCCGGCGGCGGACCCACGCCCCGGTCCCACGGGAATGCCCTTGTTCTTGGCGTAGCTGATGAAATCCGCCACGATGAGAAAATAGGCGGCGAAGCCCATCTCCTTGATCACGTCCATCTCGTAGCGAAGCCGTTTTTCGTATTCCTCCCGGTCCGTGTCGGAAAAGTCGGCACGTCGATACCGGATTTCCTCCAAGCGCCGTCGGAACCCTTCCTCCACCGTCCGTTCGAACCGGTCCTCGATGGACTCGCCGTTCTGCAGCGGAAAAACGGGAAAGTGATACTCGCCCAGGGGGATCTCCAGGGAGCACATGTCGGCGATCCGGACCGTGTTCTCCAGGGCTTCGGGCACATGGGCGAATTCCCGGGCCATCTCGTCGGGAGACTTGAAGTAGAGCTGGTCCGTGCTGAATTTCATGCGCTTCTCATCCAGCACGTTCTTGCCGGTCTGGATGCAGAGCAGGATCTCGTGGGCCCGTGCATCGCCCTTTTTCAGGTAGTGGCAGTCGTTGGTGGCCACCACGGGAATGCCCAGCTCTTTTCCCAGGGCGATGAGCCTTTCGTTCACAATGGCCTGCTCGGGAATGCCGTTGGCCTGGATTTCCAGATAGTAATTCTCCGGCCCGAAGATCTCCTGGTACTCCAGGGCCGCCTTGGCCGCCGATTCGGGACGGTTGCGGGTCAGATGAAAGGCCACTTCCCCCTTGAGGCAGGCGGAAAGGGCCACCAGCCCTTCGTTGTATCGGCGAAGCAGCTCCTTGTCGGCCCGGGGCTTGTAATAAAAGCCCTCCAGATGAGCCAGACTGACCAGCTTCATGAGATTCTTGTAGCCGGTGAGATCCTTGGCCAGGAGCACCAAGTGGTAGTTGCGATCCTCATCCCCGGCGTTGCCCGTGGCCGGCTGACGTTCGTGCCGACTCCGGGGAGCCAGGTAGATCTCGCAGCCGATGATCGGCTTGATCCCGACCTTCTTGGCCTTTTCGTAGAATTCCAGGGCCCCGAACATGTTCCCGTGGTCGGTCACGGCCACGGCGGGCATTCCGAAGCCCTTGGCCGTCTCGATCAGATCCCCCAGGCGGATGGCCCCGTCCAGGAGGCTGTATTGACTGTGCACGTGAAGATGGACAAACGGCGGCATCACTCAATCCTTTGAAGGTGAAAGGGCAAAGGTGAAAGGTTAAAGGCGAAAGGGAAGAGGTAAAAGGGGAAAGGCGCCGCGGGGGACAGGATTACTGAGAATCCGAACTGCCTTCCCGCATCCATACCCCATAGCCCTTTATCCCTTCTCCCGTTTAGCTTTCCCTTCCGGTACGGCCCGGCGTTCGTAGTTGAAAAGGGAATAGGGGGCATCGGCCCGGTGGCGTTTGAAGCCGCTCAAGAGCCGCTGCCAGTCCTTATCTTCCAGTCGGGAGCCCCCTTCGCTCAGGTCCATGAGGAAAAGGCGGTAGCCCATGGCTCGGAGTTCCGGAAGTTTTTCAAACCAGCAGAAAGGGTGATCGGCGAAGACGGCCGTCAGGGGGCCCTGCCTTTCCATGATGTACTGATCGCCCCGGGCCGTCCGCACCGGCACTCCGGTCAGGACCGAAGGCTGCAGTCGGGACAGGAAGAGAAACGGGCGACCGTAAACCGTCACCACCGGGAAAGCCGGCAGGGGGTCCGTCACGAGCTCCCGGAGCTCCTCGCCGGTCACTTCCTGGGAAAGGACCGTGTGGGTGCAGCCGACGTCCGCCAGGGCCGCCATGGCCGCCTTATTGCGGACATTCATGCGGGATCCGGCCCAAAGCCGCACCCCGTCCAACCCGGTCAGCCAGTCCAGATGTCCCCAGTTGTTGATCTCCCAGGTGCGGAATCCGCGGGCCGCGAACCAGGCCGTCGCCTTCCGATAGTAATCCACGTCCTTTTCCAGGATCACCGGGGGAAGGGACCAGCCGAAGCGCCTTTTCTGGGCCGAATGAAGTCTTCCCTTGGCCAGGCGTTCCAGATTTTCCTTAGTGGCGACGCAGAAGATCCATTGGGCGGGCGACTGCAAGGCCCGGCTCAAATCCGCGTGATGTTGGATCTTGACCACCAGGCCTTCGGTCAGGCGCCGAGCCTTCGGCCCCACATCGGCCATTTCTTCCGGAATCCAGCCGTCACCCGGGAATTTCTTGGAAAAGCCGACAGGTCGATGGCCTTCCCGCTGGATCCTCTTCCAAATTTCCCCGGGGGCGGTGGGCTTTCTTCCGATGCGAAAGAGGCGTTCTCCCGCAGCCGCCGCAGTTCCGGAGGTCACCAGCACCGCCGGTCCTTTGGGAGGCGTCTGCTCCAAAGGTTCTCCCGAAACCGATTGCAGGGCGCGGACCACAAAGGGGCCCTTTTCCCGGCCTTCGGCCGATTCCGGTCGGAGTCGGTCGCCGGCCTGTACGGACCGTCGAAGGTCCACCACCAGACGGCTGTCCTCCACCTTGACGACGGTTCCCACCCACAGTCCGCTGGATCCGGACCGGTGGGGATTCAGCACGGTTTCAGTGGGAGACGGTCCCAGAAACCCGTCCGTCAGGCGTCGGGCCGGAGAAAGGGCCAGCTGCTCCGTGGCCTCCCGGATCGCTTCGCGGGCCGCTTGCGGTGGAGCGTCCAGCACCCGGCGGTAGGCCTGGACCACCGTTGCGATGTATTCGGCGTCCTTCATGCGCCCTTCGATCTTCAAGGACGCGATGCCCAGTTTCATGAGCTCCGGAATCCGGGGAAGGGCGGAAAAATCGCTGCACGAAAAGAAGTAGCCCTCCTTTCGGCCTTGGCGGAAGCGCAGGCGGCACGGCTGGACACATCTGCCCTGGAGACCGCTGTGGCCCCCGCGGAAACTGCTGGCTAGGCACAGCCCCGAGATGGAAAAGCAGAGGGCACCGTGGACGAACATCTCCAGTTCCACGTCCGCCGACCGGCAGATGGCCCGAAGCTCCTCCATGCCCAATTCCCGGGCCAGCACCACCCGGCGCGCTCCCAGCCTTTTCAGCGCACGCACGCCGGAGCTGTTGTGAACCGCCGCCAAGGTGCTGGCATGCAGCTTCAGGTGCGGGAAGAACCGCCGGCAGAGAAAGAAAAGGGCGGGATCCTGCACGATGAGCGCGTCCACCTCCAGGTCCGAAAGGGCCTGGAGGGTGTCCAGCAGCTCCGGCACCTCCGACGCCGTCACGGCGCTGTTGAGCGCCGTATAAACCGCCACCTTCCGAGACCTGGCAAAGGGAAGCAGCCGGCTCAGGTCCTCAAGGGAAAAGTTGGCGGCGTGGGCCCGCGCACTCAGCCGTTTCAGCCCCAAATAGACGGCGTCCGCCCCGCTTTCCACGGCCGCCCAGAAGGCCTCCAGGTGTCCGGCGGGAGCCAGCAGTTCGGGCTTGAGAAGTTGTCCGAGGGTTTGGGCTTTTGGCCGCTTCGGGGCGCTCATGTGTTGCTTCGATGCTCTTGTCATGAATGGGTCGGCTCTTCCCACGCGTTCAGTTTTTCAATGAGCTCAATCAAGGCCGCGATGGAGGCCTCCATGAGCCGTTTTCCCTTGTCCTTGCTCGCCGCCTTGGGATTGCCCCACACCCCCGAATGCCAATAGGCCCGTTTGTTGCGAACCAGGATGTGGGCCGGGAAGGTGGGATAGGCCTCCTCGGCCGTCCCCTGCACCCAGTGGGGATACAGGTACAGCATGAGTGAGGTTTCCACTTCTCCCGCATGGGAATCCTTAGGCGTTTCCTGGATGGCGGCCCAGGCGGCCTTTCCCAGGTCCAGCACGGACAGGACGGCCATGCGAAGGTGGGGGCACCGCTCCAGGAGCTCCTCTCCGGCGTCCACCAGCGCGGCCATGTGGGTGCCTCCCGCATGGCCGCTCAGGACCACCACCGAGCGCATCCCCTGCCGGTAGAACCCCTCCACCACGTCCATGAGCAGGGCGCGAAGGGTGGTGCTCTTTATCCCCACCGTGCCGGGATGTCCGCTGGAGCTGCGGCACAGCCCGTACCACAAGGGGGGAGCCGACCAGACCGGGTATCGTTCCGCCACGGCTTCGGCCAGGGCCTCGGCGTGCAGGGTGTCCGTTCCCAGCGGCAGGTGCGGCCCGTGCTCTTCCAACGACCCGCAGGGCACAATGACCGTCTGGATACGGTCCCGCTCCTGTTCGAAAAAGTCCATGGTGCACTGTTTGAGAATCGGCACGCGTTCCTCCCGAGACCTGACGGGCGGGCGTAAAGCCCGCCCCTACGAAAACGGATTGCCCGCTTGGTCCGCTCCTTCCGGCATTCCTTCCTTATCCCGATTGGCCGCCGGGAGCAAGGCTCGATCCCTTCTTGACGAGATTCCCCGCCCGGGCTAAGGATGGCCGAAAAGGGATCTTATCACGGGTCTCCAGCACATTGAATCCGGCCGAACGACGGAGGATCGGCGTTCCCATGTCCCTTCCGAACCTGCATCTGAGCCTCACGGCGGTGGCGGCCATCGTTTTGTGCCTCAATCTCCCCTTCGGTTACTGGCGCGCTCAGGTGCAACGCTTTTCCACGGCGTGGTTTCTGGCCATCCACCTTCCCGTGCCCCTGGTGGTGGGCCTGCGGATCCTGTCCGGCATGGGCTGGCGTCTGGCTACCTTCCCGGTGCTCATCGGGGCGTTTTTCGCCGGACAGCTTCTGGGCGGCGTCCTCTTTCGCTGTAGATTCCCCCGAAGGTTTATATCTTCCAGGAATTCTAGACTTCGAACGGGTGAAGAGGGCAGCAAGAAATGAACATCAAAAAGAGTTGCCAGATTACAGTAACACTGCTCGGCGTAATCATTCTTGCCTGCGCGTGCTCGACAACTGGAAACTACATGGAAGCAGCCAATATCGTGACCCTTGACGTTCATTTTGCCGACCCCAACTGGAATGGTAAGAGAATACCCGACGGACAGCAATGCCTTCGATTTGGTGGGAACGGTTCAACACCAAGACTCATAGTAAGCAACATACCATCAGAGGCTAACGCACTCATTTTTGAATATAGCGACAGAGACTATCTTCCCATGGCCAATGGAGGACATGGAAAGATAGGTTTTAGGATTCCAAAAGAAACACAAGAAGTTATTGTTCCTTCCGTCCCCGGACACACATTTGATCTTCCAGACGGATTTTTTCTTGTTTCAGCGCATAGAAAGCCCGACTGGGACAAGGCAGGAGCATACATGCCACCGTGTTCCGGGGGGAGGGGCAATCTATACTATGTAACAGTCAAAGCAGTCACCTGGCCAGCGAATCAAAATGAAAAACCCATACTGTTAGGAAAAGGGAAGCTGATTCTTGGCGTCTATTGACAGCCAGACTCAACCATCCCATTGGCACGAACAAATGAAGCCAGAAAAGGAGAACCCATGGCAGCCAAGAAGATCCTCATGCTCGTGGGCGATTTTGTGGAAGACTACGAAGTGATGGTCCCGTTTCAGATGCTTCTCATGGTGGGCCATACGGTCCATGCCGTCTGCCCGGGCAAGAAGGCCGGCGAGACGGTGCGAACAGCGGTGCACGATTTCGAGGGGGACCAGACCTACAGCGAAAAACCCGGCCACAACTTCCTTTTGAACGCCACCTTCGACGAGGTGAAGGCCGAAGACTACGACGCCTTGGTGATCCCCGGAGGCCGGGCGCCGGAATACATCCGGTTGAACGAACGGGTGCTGGAGATGGTCCGCCACTTCGCCCAAGCCGGAAAGCCCATCGCCTCTATCTGCCACGGCCAACAGGTGCTGGTGGCCGCCGGGGTGGTGGAAGGGAGGGCGTGCACGGCCTATCCGGCGGTCAAGCCGGACCTGGTGCGTTCGGGCGCCACGTGGGTGGACGTGAACGAAACCTTCACCAACGCCCATGTGGACGGGAACCTGGTGACGGCACCCGCCTGGCCCGCCCATCCCCAATGGATGCGAAAGTTCCTGGAACTCCTGGGAAGCCGCATCGAACCCTAGAAAGGCCCCAAAACCATGATGGAACTTCTGGCCGTGGGCGCCGGCTCCTTCACCGTGGCCCTTTCGGGGGCCCTCATGCCGGGCCCGCTCTTTACCATCACCATCACCGAATCGGCCCAGAGAGGGTTTCGGGCCGGACCGCTGCTCATGACCGGCCACTCCCTGCTGGAACTGGTCGTGGTGGCGGCGGTGGTCCTGGGCCTGGGTCCTTACCTCAAGATGCCCTCCGTCATGGGGTTGATCGCCCTCTTCGGAGGCGGCTTTCTCGTTTTCATGGGGGTGGACATGGTGCGGAGCGCGGCCGGACTTTCCCTCACCCTGGATCCCCGGGATCCGGAGGCATCCTCAAAAGGCCGCCACCCCGTGGTGCTGGGGGTTTTGGCAAGCCTTTCCAATCCCTACTGGACCCTGTGGTGGGCCACCATCGGGCTGGGCTACCTGGTGGCGTCCATGAAACTGGGGACCTGGGGTGTCGTCGCCTTCTTTCTTGGCCACATCGCCGCGGATTATGCGTGGTACAGCCTGTTGTCCCTGGGCGTGAGCAAGGGAACCCGGTTCATGGGCGACCGAGGCTACCGGTGGATGATCCGCTGCTGCGGTGTTTTCCTGCTCTTTTTCGGTGCCTGGTTTCTGTGGGCGGCCAAGGGGTTCCTGACCCGCTGGCTTGCCTGAGGTTGCAAGGAGAAAGGTCCGGCATGGAGGCGCCTGCATCCCGATTTCACGCCCAGCGCCTGGAGCGGTGCGCGGAAGCCCTGGAACGCAGCCATTTCCGGGTTTCCATCGTTTCCGACCCGGAGGAGGCCCGTGGGATCGTGATGGATCGCGTCGAGGCGGAGATCCGACCCCGCAGCGTGTCCTGGGGGGATTCCATGACCCTGCACGCCTGCGGCATCCTGGAATCCATCGCCCGCATCGATCACATCCGGCTGATCCGGACCTTCGAGCCCGGAGTGCCCCGGCCGGAGATCCTCGAGAGAAGGCGCCAAGCCCTTCTGGTGGATCTTTTCCTGACCGGCACCAACGCCGTGACGGAAACCGGCCAACTGGTGAACCTGGACATGGTGGGCAACCGGGTGGCGGGGCTCATCTTCGGCCCCCGACACGTGGTGGTCCTGGTGGGTCGAAACAAGATCGTTCCGGATCTGGCAGCCGCCCGGGAACGGATTCGAACCCGCGCCGCACCCCTGAACGCCATGCGGCACGAAGGGTTCAGAACGCCATGCCGGAAGACCGGTACCTGCATGGACTGCAACAGCCCGGATCGGATTTGCAACACGTGGGCCATCACCGAAAGGTCCTTTCCCAAGGGGCGCATCCACGTGGTTCTCATCCATCAGGACCTGGGGCTCTGAAGGGCCGCAGCGTTCGGCCGAGGGAGCTTGCTCCCCTCTTGGGGAGGGTGTCTCCGTTGTTCTGTAGGGGCTGTTCCCGAACCGCCCCTACTTCCAGCGCCCATCGGAGGCGCATGTCCCGGCCAAAACACCGATAACAGAAAAGATATTAACCCACATCCCGGGGAATTCCGTCACAACGAGGGATGAAGCACACCGTTTGGAAGCAGGCCCCCGTAGGGGCGAACGATGCTTCACCCCCACGGTCCGGGTGCATGGCCGGTGCAAGGACCCTTCTCACCAAAAACCGGTCGTTGCCGGCACCCTTCTAGCCCCCGGACCGGGCAGCAGGAAAAAGCCGAAGCCCCGAAAAGAATGGGAGGCGCCCTATGACCGATGCCGTGGAAAAGCTCATCTCGGCCACCCGCGCCCTCTTGGACTACATGGAAGAGGAGTTCGTCTTCGACAAGATGGGGGACGCGGGCTGCGGCGGCGTGGATCCTTACCGGTCGGAAACGTTCGACAACCTCATCCGGGCCGCCCGGGCCGCCCTCAAGGACGTGGACGGCGCTTCTTCCTGAGTGAGCGGCCGCGAGGCCATCCACGAACGCCGTTGCCCCCGTGGAAGACGCCTGTCCGTTATGGCGATAGGGGTAGGAAGGACTCGTTGCCGAGTCCCTCCCCCCTCCGAACCGTACGTGCGGATCTCCCGCATACGGCTCTCCGGTTGGTGGTTTTACCCCGTTGAGGACTGGAGCATTGCGCGATGGGCTGCCACGAGGCTGTACAACCCATGGCGCTCAAAGAAAACATTCGGCCATCTGTTATGATCGCGGCCTCGGCTGATCCCCTTTCGTCCGCTGCGCTTACGCAGAATACTGCGCAGCCGCCGACGAACCCATGAGTCGAGACGGGGAAACGTCCACCTGGAGGAGTGTTTGAAGTATTCCATCCATCCACGAAGGCTGCGGTTCACATCCCTAATAATCCTTTGGAGGCTCGCCCCGTTCGTGCGTCGTGTCTTCTGGCGGATCGCATCCTTGAGCTTTTTCAAGCTTTTCTTTCGTGGCCAATGTTTGGTCCGCGTAAAGTGGTAGCCCAGAAAATCAAATCCAGCTCCAGCTTCCTCCAGATCCACAACGTGGGTCTTTTCCGGATGAAGGCTTAACCCTCGTTGGTCCACTTGGTGCCCAACAAGCTCAAGTGCTTGCTCGGCTTCCTCGCGGCTTCGACACAGCACCACAAAGTCATCCGCGTAGCGGATCATCAGATACCCTGCCTTGGCCATCGCGTGGTCCAACCCATTCAGGTAGAGGTTGGCCAGTAGGGGGCTGATCACTGCTCCTTGAGGAGTCCCTGATTCCGGCGTCCAGGCCTTCATTGACTCCAGAACATCCTGCTTGAGAAACGCCTCAATCAATGCCAGCACCCGTCCGTCTGCGATCGATTCCCTCACATCGGCCTTCAGTCTCTCATGGTCAATGTTGTCAAAGTAGGCGCGAATGTCCGCATCCACCACATAGCGGTAACCCTCCTTGATGGCCTGGTCCACCCGCCTCAGGGCATCTTTGCATCCCCT
>NZ_FQVB01000045.1 GCF_900129305.1 Desulfacinum infernum DSM 9756
CTCCCGGGGGATGGGTCCGCGCGTTGTCACAGGGTCGACGATGGACGCCGTGTCCGAAGATATGCCACAGGGCCGCTCTCATCACAAGCCGTTGGGAAGGGAGTCGGGCGACGACCGTTCGACTTCCTGGATCGCCTCATAGTGAGGTTCGATGGCCTGGGACACACGATCGATCACCTTCTGGATCCCTCCTTGGCTGATGGGGACCCCGAGCACGGAGGCGAGAAAGGTCTGGATGGTTTCCCTGCCGGCCCCGTCGATGCCGCCCAATTCGGCGATCAGGGCGGACAGCCGGGGACCATAACCTGTTTGGTATTCTGGGGGCACATGCCCTTTGACGGTTTTACCGCAATGACGACATCGGCCCTTGAAAAGCACAAAGGGAAGGACCTGCATGACGATTTCGGGCAACTCGATGTGCTGGTGGGTATAGTAGGGCTCGGGGTGCTCGAACTCGGTGCGGCCGCAGTCACAACGAGTGGGATGAACCTCTCTCACTTCCGTTGGCTTCAGGAACTGCTGACGACGGCCTTTACGAGATTTGCGTTGAGTCTCCGTCTCTTGTCCTTCTTTTTGGTGCTGCTTTTTTTTGTTTCCGGTAAGGGGGATCGGAGGAAGGCGGCTTGTTGGAGTTGGAGGAGTTTTGGTTGATCCGGGCTTCAAACTCTTCGATGTGAGCTTTCAGTTGGGCTATACTTGCCGCCTGAAACTCGGTGATTTGTATAACGGTTTCCCTGGACGCCTTTTCCAGGATGGCCCTGTTGATCTCCATGTCCTTGGGCTTAGGCATGAAGCATCTCCCGGAAGTCCTTGCGCAGGGGGTAGAGGAAGACGGCCTTGACGGGCTTGGAGTAGGTGTGCTGGTCGTATTATCCCCGGCCTTTGGTGAGCCCCACTTTCAGCCAGTTGGCCGCTTTGTAGCAGGTGCCTTCAAAGCGGTCCTTCTCCACGAAGGTTTCCAGCAGGGACAGGGGTTGTCGATAGAAATCGTGCAATCGCGCACCAGAATCTTGACGTTGGCAGCCAGGAGCTTCGAGGCCAGGTGGGGCACTCGGACCCAGGGGAGGATAAGGAATCGGACATTGTTGACCACCTTGTGAAGGTTCGCCTCGCGGGTGGCTGGGTCCCAGCCGATAAAGGCACCTCGACAGCCGACCTTCCACGCGCCGAAGCCCACCCCAGGCCAGCGACCGGCCGACCCTCCAGGGGGGCGATGTATTTGAGGTAGGCCCCAACAATCGTGGGATGCCCCAGATAGTGGTAACGCTCGATCAGGTAGTCCCGCAGTTGCTCGTCGGGGCTGGAGCGGACCACGGTGAACGTGAGTGAGCGGAAATCGGCCACAGACCCGCATATTGGCGAGGTGTCGATCTCCTGAGGACAGCAGCGGGGCCGCTTCGTAGAACGCCGAACCCGCACCGTTTTCGGTGGCGGAAGCTCAAGGGCGCCTTCGCGTTGGAGGTTGAGAAGCAGGACTCGGCAAGCCCGCTCCTTCAAAAGACCATTGGTTTGACGCCAGTCCCGTTACTCGCACAGGATCCTTGAGATGGCCGTTCTACCCTTGTGCCAGTGCTTTGCAACAGTGGCGCGGATGCAATCGAGTTCGGCCTGGCCGATGTGGCGACCCCGGATGGTCCAAGATTGTTCCGGCAACGGTTACCCTTCGCTTGATGACGGAGGAACCGTACCAAAAATCAGCTCACGTCATCAGCAAAGTCTACCCTGTGAGAGCTTACATGCGAAGAGCTGCCATTCTGATTGCCGCCCTGTTTTTTTTCCCCAGCTTTTCCTTTGCCTGGCCCGGCAAGGTCGTGGGAGTCATGGATGGAGATACCCTCGAGGTTTTACACCAGGGACGGGCGGTGCGGATTCGCCTCTACGGTGTAGACTGTCCGGAGAAACGCCAGGATTTCGGCCAAAAGGCCAAGCAGTTTGCATCATCCAAGGTTTATGGCGCCATAGTGCGGGTGGAACCAAAGGCCAAGGACCGCTACGGCCGTACCGTGGCCATAGTGTTTCCCGAGAAATCCTCTGTGAGTCTCAACCAGATGCTCGTCAAAAACGGCCTTGCATGGGTCTATCGAAAGTATTGCAGGGCCCCCGAATGTTCGACCTGGCTGGAATTGGAGCGACAGGCCCGGGAGCGCCGTCTGGGCCTTTGGAGCCACCCGAACCCTGTTCCTCCTTGGGATTATCGCCACTCCAAAAAGAGACCCGCTGTGAAGTCCTCCCCGACCGGCCCCTGCGCCTGCAACCGGGACTTGGACTGCCGGGATTTCCGGACCCGGTCGGAAGCCGAACAATGTTTTGAGCATTGTCTCCGACTGACCGGCCGGGACGTGCATCGGCTTGATCGGGACGGGGACGGCAGGGTGTGCGAGAGCCTTCCGTGATGCCGCCGAGGATTGAACGCAAATGGGACGGACAACCAGCACATCCCGGATTGCCCGCCCCTTTTCTCATCCCACCTCAGTCTACTTGCCCGGGGCCATTCCACGTGATCGGCTTCTTGTATTCTTGGTTTTCGGATACGACACCCTGGACCACCCAGAACGTTTGCCGTTGCTCATGGCGAGTCTCATGCGCTCGTTGCCCTCGTCATAAAACCACAAGAAGACCAGAGAGACAGACAAAGCGGCTACTCTCATCAAGAAGTTTTACCGCAGCAGCAGTTTGTTCCACTTCAGAATGACCAGGACCTGCCTAACGTCGCGAATTCTCTCCTTGCCGAAAAGCCCAGGACCTGAAGCCGGCATTCCTCCGCCCTCAGGCGGTTTAGGATATCGATCTGGTTGGAAATTTCCTGTATCGGGTGATATTTTAACACATACCTTGCGGTGTTTTGCGCCAACGCGGCCATATGGAAATGCTACGATCCCTAACCGACATCGCCAGACTTGGAGGGGAAAATCATGCAATTAAGCGAGAAGCTAGGGAAAAAATTGGATAAGGCTCTGGAGATCCTCAAGGCACGCAACCCCGATGAAGGCTTGGATCGGAATCAGTTGATCGAACACGCATTGGATCGTGGCCTGGATGTTCTTCTAAGGGACGAGCAACGGGTTCCCGTCGATTTTCAGGGAACTGCTTCCAGCCTGCATTCGCCGGATATGTTCGTCCCGATCAAGGTTGTGGATATGTCCGTTTCCGGGGCAGCTTTCGTTACACAAGGGCCAGGATCATTCAGGGAGAATGAGATAGTGATTCTTCAGTTCTCGCAGGGGGATGTCCACTTCCACAAGATGGCGATCGTTCAGTATGTTCGGGAAGGGAGAATCGGCTGCGCCTTTGTTGATCCAAATGGAAACAAGGACATCGAAGCTTATCTGGTGATCTCGGGGCTTCTGGACTCAGAACACGATGAAGATTGAAAAAGACAAGACAAACCGGACATCGCAAAACCACATCGCCTCAAGAGGTATCTCTTCCGCCCAGATTCCCTGACCCCTTTGAAAGCGAAACTTGATTACTTGACCCACTCCGGAGCGGAGCGATCAAGTTCTTCTTTCACTCACATGAGATCCTCTCATGCTCGCATTGGGGCAACCTAAGGGGAAAGATCATGATTCTCGGCAAGTTGCTCGAAGACAGAATCAAAGAAGCCTTGGCGATACTCAGGACCCGGAACCCCGACGTTGAATGGGACCAGGAGCAGCTAATCCGCTTGGCACTGGGCTACGGACTCAACGTGCTTTTCAGGGAACATCGAAGAGTGCCGGTCGATTTCCGGGGAACGGTTTGCAGGCTCTATCCTGCCGGGCCGGTAGTACCGGTAACGGTAGTTGATCTGTCCATCTCGGGGGCCGGTCTGCTGCTTCAAAAGGAAGAAAATTTTAGGAAAAGCGAGATCCTTCTCCTGGATTTTGACGCCGGGCAAGGTTTACGCTTTGAGAAAACCGTCCTGGTCCGGTCGGTTCACGAAGAGAAAGTGGGATGTGTCTTCGTTGATCCCGATGAAAACAGGGACGTCGAGGCCTACCTGGCCGCAATAGGAGACGGTCGATGAAAAAAGCCCTTCTCGCTCTTGTCCTCGTGTTTGCGGGATGGGTCCAGCCGGTTCCGGCTGAGGAGCCGGAGAACTATTGCCACGACCCGGCCGCCGAGGCCCAATGGCAGGCACTTGTAGCCAAGCACCCCAAAGACTATGACCTCCAGGCGCTGCATGCTTTGCGGATCGGATTGTGCCTCAAGGTCGATCAAGGGGTTCTTACCGTGCCGGAGGCGACAGCCATCTTCGAAAGAGCAAGGAAGGCCCTGATTCAGCAAAGAAGCACACCAGAAGAGAATTCACAGCCTTCGCTATAGACACATCCCCAAAAGACGGGCAACCGAGGTTCCCCTTGGTTGCCCGCTCTTCTTGCCTCTCGGCCTACATCCGCAGCGCCGCCATCCTCCGGAACCGAATTTTCACGCTCCAACCGTCGGAATCAGGGCGCTCAGTTTTTTGCGGCTTGCGGCTGGGGATCCCAGGAAAGGGGAAGAAAAAAGAAAGTAACTTTTTCCCTAGTTTGTTTCGAGACGCATCTTTCCCAGCTTTCCCCTTTATCGCCTTCCTTTTAATCCCTCTAGGACGTCACGGTCAGTCCTCCCTTAAAGCAAGAAATTAGTTTTCTTCCCCTTCCCCTTATTAAGTGCGGGCCCGGGACACCGCAAAAGATCCGCTGATCCTCGTATTACTGAATTCAGCTTCGTGCTGCCGGAGAATTTTCAAAATTCACTGGAGGTCTGACATGAACGACAACTACCTGACCATAAAGGACGTGGCCAAGAAGCTGAGCATTTCTGAACGCACTGCCTGGACCCTGGTCCATGACAGGATCCATCCTCTGCCCACATTCCGGATCGGAAGGAAAATCGTTCGAGTGAAGGAAAGTGAACTCCATGAATGGATGGACAAGCATTTTCGCATGGATCCCCAGCAAATCGACACCATCGTCGATGAAGTGATCGACTCGCTGGGACTGTAAGGAAGCAGGAACACAACCAAAGGAAGACGAAGCCATCCGCCTCTGTTATCATGGGCCTGCGGATTGGCGCACTTGGAAAGGAGGGAAGATGGGAGTCAAAGTGCGCGAACGTCCGAAGGGTTCGGGCGTGTGGTGGATTTTCATAGATCATCAGGGAACGAGAAAGGCAAAAAGGGTTGGCAAGGATCGCAAACTCGCCTTGGAGGTGGCCAAGAAAATCGAAGCCAGGATGTTCCTGGCTGCCGAAAAGCCTGACTCAAGCAAAGAAGAATGTCCGACTTTCAAAATGTACGCTGCCATGTGGTTATCTACATACGCATCGTACTCACTGAAGTCATCCACAAGAAAGGTTTACAAATGCAATCTCAAAAAACACATCATCCCAGCCATTGGCACGAAAAGAATCGATGAAATAACCACAAAGGACATCAATGCTTTTATCTACAAAAAGTTTAAGGAGGGCCTGAGAAGCCAAACGATAAAAAACCTTCGAAATTGCATTAGCGCCATTTTGCGTGCTGCAAAAGAAGCAGATGGCTTCATAGACACCAACCCGGCTAAGGGAGTCAGGATCCCGGTACCGGAAAACGAGAAATCCAGAAGGCAGCCGGATCCATTCACCAGGCACGACTGGGTCGTTTTCGAGAGCACTGTGAAGGAACATTTTCCAGAGCATTATCCACTTGTGGTGACCGGATTCCGAACCGGAATGCGGATTGGAGAACTCCTTGCGCTTCAATGGGGCGACATCGATTTTCGCAATCGCATTATCCGGGTCCAAAGGAATCTCGTGGGAGGAAAAGTGACTACGCCCAAGTCCAAGGCCGGGTTTCGGGACATCCGAATGACGACCTACCTGGCCAAGGTTCTGACGGAACTGAAGGCGAGGCGGAAGCAGCAGACTTTGGAAAAGGGCTGGAAGCAAGTACCCCCGTGGGTTTTCGTAAACGAACGCGGCAACCCTCTGTGGACAGACAACTTCCGGAGCAGGATCTGGAACAGAGCCATCGAAAAGTCGGGACTAAGGCACAGAACACCCCACGACATGCGCCACACCTACGCCACGTTACGTTTGAGCAAAGGGGATCCGTTAGCGGAGGTGGCCAAGGAGATGGGGCACAGTTCGGCCGAGGTGACTTTCAAGACCTACTACAAATGGCTGCCCAAAGAGAGCCTTTCGGACATCGACGAATTGGACCGTGTGGCAAAAGACCACACGCAACCATCCGCAACCTATACGCAACCTCACGTTAACGTTAACTGCTGGAAGGTGGTCTAAGTGGTTGGAATTATTGGAGGGCGACCCGGGGATCGAACCCGGGACCTTTGGTTCCGGAGACCAACGCTCTATCCACTGAGCTAGTCGCCCTTCTTCGTGAGAAGCGGCTGCTATCTACCACAGCCCGACAGCCATGTCAACGAGACAGGATTCTTTTCTTCATGGAATCCGGGAGTGCTGCCGATAAGATTCATGATGCAACATTCACCGTTCATAAGTCCACGTGGGGAGATAAGCCGGAAGAGAGCGCGTCACGTCATGAGCTGTATTCTCGAGCAGACATCCACGGTTCGTGCCGAAGCCAAGGGGCGCCGCTTCTTCTTTCTTTCCTTCACCGGCCGACTCATCCTGGAAGACGGCAAAGAGATTGCCTTCACCACCTCCTACGAACCCTTCTCGGGCTGGGTTGTGCAGGAAGCGGACGAGCCGGCCGCCTTTCATACGCGAGTGCCCGAGGGCTACTTTCAGGCCTTCTGCCTGGACGTGCTCAAGGAATCCCACGTGGGGTTCAAGGTGCGCTGGCACTTGGAAGAGGAGGACGGAAGGCTTCGGATCACCAAGCTGCGCGCCATCACCTCCCAAAATATCCTGTGAGGGTGGCCTTCTCCAGCACCCGCCCCCGCACCGCCCGCAGGAACCCTTCCAGCCCCGCCTGCTCGTTCAGGTCGAGACGGTCCGTATCCAGCGCGTAGAGCGTCACCACATAGGGATGGTCGCCCGTTCCCGGAGGCGGCTGGGGCCCGCCGTAGCCACGGAACCCATAGGAGTTCAAAAGCTCGCGGCACCCTTGGGGCATGGCCCGTCCGGAAGCCCCCTCCCGGAGTTCTTCCTCGTCCGACGGAATGTCGATCACCAGCCAGTGCAGCCAATTTTTCGCCACGGGATGGGGATCCACGATGGTGACCGCGAGGGATCGGGCCTTTTGCGGCACCCCGCTCCACTTCAGCGGAACGGAGAGGTTGTTGCCGCCGGCCGCCGGCATGACGTATCGAAGGGGGATCCGCCCTCCGTCGGAAAAGGCGGGGGAGCGAAGTTCCAAGCCCCCCGCAACGGCCTGGGGCGCCCCCAAAACAATCCAGGCGATGAGCGCTATCCTCCAAACCCCGACTCTCATGGCCCACCTCCTTTCCCGCACCGCCCCTCGGCGCGTACGGGATTGCCATAGCAGTAAAGACAGCCGTGCCCGCAGGGCTGGCGCCTGTAAGAACCCACATCACGGGATTCGTGGCAGCCGCAGCCCGCAGCCGACCGCTGCCCCCTGTCCCTCCGATGCGACAACGCCAGCGGCCCATAGATCGCTTCCAGCCGCTCGTGGGAAACACACGCTCCGGGCCGGATTCCCTCTTGCAGGCCCAAGGCCTCCCAAAGCTCCTTTTCACAGCAGACCTGCAACCTGATCCCGAGAGATTTCAAGACCTGGTTCATGCGCCCAAGCACCCGGATTCGTTTCTCCTGTTCCACGCCCATAAATTCCAGGCGCGCTTCCAGCTGGGCCCGTCGTCGAACCTTGGGATAGATATCCAGAAAGCTCGTGGTGCACGTGCTCACGCCTGCCCGGGCCATGCATTCGGCGATTGTCACGAAATCGGCCAGGTTGTTCTGCACCTCCCCCCGCCCGTTTCGAAACCAGCAGACGGGATCGAAGCGCCAATTGACGGCTTCGGGCGGCACCAGCTCCGTCAGTTTCCGGACCTGATGCAGTCGTTCATCCAGATCGGGCAGTCCGGGCTCCAATACCTTATGCGGCGAATTGACGGTAAAGTGAAAGAAAAGACGGTAGCCCCTTTCCAGGAGCTCGGCGGCGTAGCCTCCTTCGAGGAAGGCATGATAATTCTTGGACCAGAAAACGATGGCGGCCACCCGACCCGGGTCCGCCGGAACCCGGCTCACCCGCCCGTTGTACGGATTTTCCACCTGGAAGCCGCCGGCACGGATCCCCTCCATGAACCAGTCCATGTAAAAGGCGGGGATGTCGGTTCGCCGGGATGCGGAAAGGACGATCATGGAGTGCGAAGCCTCTGCCAAGAGAGAACGGTTTCGAATCGGTACATCAGGGTGGAACTACAAACACTGGCAAACAAAATTCTATCCTGCAGGGCTGCCCCAGAGGAAGTGGCTTGAATACTACGCTCAGGAATTCGACACCGTGGAACTGAACGCCACCTTTTACCGCCTTCCGCAAGAAAACACCTTCGAAGGCTGGCGACACCGGACTCCCGAAGGGTTCCTTTGGGCCGTGAAGGCCCCCCGAACCATCACCCACCATCGAAGACTCAAGGAGGTGGAGGAGGACATGGAAAAATTCCTTGCCCGATGTGCCCTGCTGGGCCCAAAGCTCGGTCCCGTGCTCTTTCAGCTCCCGCCGAGTCTCCACTACGACGCGCAGCTTTTCCGGGACTTCGCGGTGATCCTTAATCAGGTTTTGGAACCGGTAATCGAAGTTCGTCATCCGTCCTGGCTAAACGAGGGGTTCTTCCGGGAGCTCCAGGCCCGCGGCATCGCCTTTTGCCTTTCCGACACCGCCGGGCGCTACCCTTACGCGGAAGTCCTCACGGCCTCCTTCGTCTACATCCGCCTGCACGGATCGCGAAAACTCTACGCCTCCAGCTATTCGGAAGAGGAACTCCAGCGGTGGGCGGAAAAGATCCTCACGTGGCAAAAGCCGGCCTACGTCTATTTCGACAACGACTTCGAGGCCCATGCGCCGGCCAACGCCCGGCGGCTTAGGCAGATCCTGAACGAGCGGCTGTCCCGTGCGAGCGAAACCGCGAGGCGCGATCGCCATTGACTGAGCGCACGCCCGTTAGATTGCCGAAGACCCTCATCGTGCCTCGCGTCCCTCCCACAGGGAGGACAGCACCCCGGTGCAAACTCTTTCATCCATGGGCGGTAGCGGGCTTCGCCATGGTCCTTTATATGAAAGTCTCACTCCGTTTGGAACCACAGGACTTTCATTCTTCGTTATCACGGGGCCTCTGTGCTGGGGGCTATGCTGAAAGGCCCCACG
The DNA here is from genome assembly GCF_900129305.1 of Desulfacinum infernum DSM 9756. Taxonomy (GTDB): domain Bacteria; phylum Desulfobacterota; class Syntrophobacteria; order Syntrophobacterales; family DSM-9756; genus Desulfacinum; species Desulfacinum infernum. The sequence continues at coordinate 9,254 of NZ_FQVB01000045.1, forward strand.
CCCCTCGGGACAACCGTCATCCGACGTCAGGGTTGAAGAAAATGTCGTTTTCCCTGTAGACCGCCTCCAACCTTTCCAGATGGGCCCGAACGGAACCGTCGCCGCTTCGCAGCAGTTCATGGAGAAGGCACCGGGCCAAGCAGACAAGCGGCCCCGGGCTCCCGAACACGGGGATATGGCGCGCGGGCGCCACCAGGTGCTCATCGCTGAAACCAAGAAGGGGAGATCGGAAGCTGTCGGTGAGCACGACGACCCGATGGCCCACCCGGCGGGCCGCCTTCGCCACCCGGACCAGCTCGTTGGGATAGCGGGACGTGGCCACCAGGATCACCACATCCCCTTCGCCCCCCGACAAACTCAATCGGTCGATGGAGGTGGTGTCGCTTCCCTTGAGGAGCTCCACCCCGCAGCGGATCTTGATAAGAGACCACGCCAGGTAATAGGCGACCGTGTAGGATAGCCGCGCCCCCACCACGTAAATGGTCCTGGCGGATTGCACCTGCTGAACCACGCGGCGGAACGCCTTCATGTCCAGGTTTTCCAAAAGGCCCTTGAGGATCTCGATCTCCTCGAGGATGATCCGGGCCACGCGCTCGCCATCCGCTCCCTGCCCTTCCATCAGTTCGATGCGGTCCATCAGGGTGAGCCCAGCATCCATGTGGTCACGAAGCGCCTGAATCAGCGCCCCATAGCCCGAAAAACCCAGTTGTTCAGCAAACCGCACCACCGTGGATTCGCTCACCCCGCACGCGGCCCCCAGTTCACGGGTCGTCATGAAGACCACTTTCCTCGGGTTGCCTCGAATGTAATCGGCCAAGACCTTTCCTTTCGGCGTCAGATTGTCCCTGACTTCCGCCAAAATCTCCATGATGGACGGCTTTCCTTCTCGATCCATTCTGTTCCCCCCGTGCCTTTAGGTGTGCAACACGTGTTGCATTTCTATCACATCCTGTCAACCTGAAGGACATAGTACTTCCACTGCCCACCCTCAGCCACACACCCAGCATCCATCACGTCAAACAACGCTTTGCGCGTCGAGAGAGAACCCGCAGACCATCTCGGCCCCGCTTTTTTGTTTGACATGTTTTGTTGCATTTGTTAGTCGGCAATCTGTCGCCATGATCGTCCCGTCCACCGCGTCCGCACCAGGGGGCAGCCCATGTTCGAACCGTTCGGAAGACTTTGGAAGCAGGCACCGTTTCGATCCACCTACGATGCGGTCATTGTGGGCGGCGGGCTACACGGCCTAGCCACCGCCTACTATCTCGCCAAGAACCACGGCGTCCGCCGTGTGGCGGTCCTGGAAAAGAACCACATCGGCTACGGCAGCGCCGGCCGCAACACGGCCATCGTCCGCGCCAACCAGCGCACCCAGGAAAACATCCCCCTCTATGACGAGGGACTCAAGATGTGGCCGCAGCTGATGGACGAGCTGGATTTCAATCTCATGTTCTTCAACTGCGGCAACCTGAACTTGGCTCACAGCGAGGCGGCCATGGGGGCCTTGCGCCTTCAGGTGGCCTCCGCCCAGTATCTGGGGGTGCGAAGCGAACTGCTGGACCGCAAGCAATGCAAGGAACTCATCCCCCATCTCAACATCTCGGAAGACATCACTTATCCCGTCTTCGGGGGCATGTACCACCCTCCCGGGGGCACCGTCCGCCACGACGCCCTGGTGTGGGCTCTGGCCAAGGGCGCTTCGGCCCTGGGCGTTCACATCCATCAGCAGACGGAAGTCACGGGCATCGCCGTGCACCGTGGCCGCGTCACCGCGGTGGAGACGTCCCGGGGCACGATCCACACCCTCAGGGTTCTGAATGCGGCCGGTCCCTGGAGTGTCCTCGTTTCGGCCATGGTGGACATCCGACTTCCCATCCATGTGTTGCCTATCCAGGCCATGGTGACCGAACCTCTCAAACCCTTCCTCCACCACGTGATCTCTTCCGGGGCCTACCACTGCTACGCCAACCAGAGCCTCAAGGGCGAGGTGGTCACGGGCGCCCACATGGATCCCTGGATCAGTTACGGCACTCACGTCACCGCGCACTACATCAAGCATCAGGCGGAGGCGCTCACGGAGCTCTTACCCTGCCTGCGAGGAGTCAAGTTCATGCGGATCTGGGGCGGCCTGGCCGACATGACTCCCGACATGGCGCCCATCATCGACGGCAACGATCCCATCGAGGGCTACTACATGGACTGCGGCTGGGGCTACTTCGGATTCAAATCGGCCGCCGTCACCGGAAAATACGTGGCTGAATACATGGCCACCGGCCGGTGCCCTAAGATTCTTCAGCCGTTTCGCCTGAAGCGCTACGAAGAGAATCGACTGCTGGGCGAGACGGCATCGCCGCCGCAATACGGCCCGTGGAACTGAATCGACGCGGCCGGCCCCACGGCTGAGCCGCGCTCCAACCGCCGGGAGAAAATCATGTCCTTTACCATCACCTGCCCGATTTGCGGAAAGCGCGATCTCTATGAATTCCGATTCGGCGGCGAAGAACGCGGCGCCCGCCCCGATTACGAAAACCTCACGCCCCAGAACTGGTGCGATTATGTGCACCTGCGCACCAACCGGCCCGGGCCCCAGCGGGAATGGTGGTTTCACCGCGACGGCTGCGGCCGGTGGTTCACCGTGTGGCGGGACCCCATGACCAACCGGGAAACGGCATCCTCGGAGGCGACCCGATGAAACGACTTCCCCACAGCCCCACGCAGCGCATCGACACCCGGCATCCTCTCCCGTTCTCCTATGGCGGCCGGCTCTTGGAAGGCTACCGCGGAGACACGGTGGCCACGGCTCTTTTCGCCAACGGGGTTCGGATCTTTTCCCGGAGCCTCAAATACCACCGCCCCCGTGGCCTGTACAGCCTGGATGGTGAATCCTCCAACTGCCTCATGGAAATCGACGGGCTGCCCAACATGCGCGCCGAACAGGTGCCGTTGCGGGGAGGGATGCAGGTCCGGCCCCAGAACGTCGTGGGAAGCCCCGAGCGGGATCTTCTCGGGTTTCTGGACGCCTTCCACTGGGCCATGCCCGCCGGATTCTACTACCGCGTCTTCCACAAGCCCTACCGACTCTGGCCCTTTTTCCAGACCCTAATCCGAAGGGCCGCCGGCGCTGGCACCGTCAACCCGTCGTGGGAACCCGGCCGTTATGACGAGCTGCATTTCCATGCGGATGTGTGCGTTGTGGGGGGCGGTCCCGCCGGCATGCAAGCCGCCAGGGCTGCAGCCCAAACAGGGCTTCGCGTGGTCTTGCTGGAATCTCGCCCCTGGCTGGGCGGTTTCTACGACTGGCGCACCGTGGAACACCATGGGACCCCGCTCTACGAGCGAGGCCGACATCTCGCCCGAGAACTGGAATCCCTCTCCAACGTCCGTGTCTACACTTCGTGCACCGCCACGGGCCTCTACGGCGACAACTTGGTGACGGCCGTTCAGGAGGGAGGCCCGGACGATTTCTTCCATCAAAGATACCTGGAAATCCGGGCCCGCGCCGTGGTGGCGGCCACGGGATGCACGGAAAGGCCGCTGGTCTTCGAACACAACGAAAGGCCCGGGGTCATGCAGCCCGGATGCGCCCACCGCCTGGCGCGCACCTACGGTCTCCTTCCCGGCACCGCGGCTGTTTTCAGTGTGGGCCACGATCTGGGCCTGGAAGCCGCCGCCGACTTGCACGACCAGGGGCTGCACGTGGCCTGCGTCGCGGACTGCCGGTCCGACGGACAGGACCCCCAACGGATTGCCGCCTTGGAAGAGCGAAACATTCCGTTTCTCAGAGGATGGGTGGCCGCACGGGCTCTTGGGAAAAAAGCCGTGGAAGCCGTAGTGCTCTCCACCACCGAGGGAAGCGCCACGCGAACGATTTCCTGCGACGTTCTGGCGGCTTCCGCGGGACTCACACCCCTCACCGGCCTCTTTTCCCTTGCCAGGTTGCCCCTTTCCTACGATGAACGCACGGGATATTTCCTTCCCGCGTCCCTGCCGGAAGGCCTCTATGCGGCCGGGCGCCTCGTGGGCTACGATGATCCGGCATCCATCGAACTTTCCGGAACCGCAGCCGGCCTGCGGGCGGCGGTCCACTGCGGGGCCCTGGATGCTCCAAGGGCGGATGAAGCCCTCACTGAGCTCCAGGACAACCACCGAGTGCTTCGCGGGTCCAAGCTGGTCCTGGCTCCCGGGGCCGGAGCCAGAAGCTTTGTCTGCTTCGACGAGGATGCCACGGTCAAGCACGTGCGCCAGTCCGTCCGGATGGGCTTCGACGTTCCAGAGCTGGCCAAGCGGGTAACGGCCATCGGAACGGGACCCAGCCAGAGCGGCATTCCGGGGCATAATCTGCCGCTCATCATGGCGCACCTCAGGGGCGAGTCCGCGGGAACGTTGCGCCCCACTACGGTTCGCCCTCCCTTGAAACCCACGCTTCTCGCCACCTACGCGGGTCTTCATCCGGATATCCACAAGAAGACACCTCTTCACGACGTGCAGGAGCGAGCGGGGGCCGTCTTTCGCCGCGTGGGGGTGTGGAAACGAGCGCGGTACTTCAGCAGCGACCCCACCTGCCGGGACGAGATCCTGAACGTTCGCAACAACGTGGGGATCCTGGACGGGTCCACTCTTGGAAAGTTTCGCATCTTCGGCCCCGACGCCGAAAAGGCGCTGCAGCGGGTTTATGTGGGCGACATGAGCCGGGTTCCCGCCGGCAAACTCAAGTATTCGGCCATGTGCACCGAAGACGGCTGCCTGCTGGACGACGGCGTCGCGACCAAGCTGGGCGAAAACGACTACTATTTCACCACATCCACCGGGCGTGCGGGCGCCACTGTCGAATGGTTCCGTTTCCACACCCGCCACGAAGATTGGGAATACTATCTGGTGAACCTCACCGATTCGTTGGCCTCCATCAATCTGGCGGGGCCCAAGGCCCGGGATGTCCTTCAGCAGTTGACGGACGCGGATGTCTCCAACGACGCCTTTCCCTTCATGGGCTATCGCGAATTCCGCCTGAAAGGGCTGGTTCCGGCCCGTGTCCTTCGCCTCGGTTTCGTCGGGGAGCTTTCCTACGAGATCCATATACCTTCCTCCATGGCCCGCACGGTCTGGCAGTGGCTCCTGGAGGCGGGCCGTCCCCTGGGCATCCGGCCCTTCGGTCTGGAGGCGCAAAACGTGCTTCGCATGGAAAAGGGCCATGTGATCATCGGCCAGGAAAGCGAGATCCGAACCACCCTGATTGACTTGGGGCTGGGCTTCTTATGGGATCGGACAAAAACCTGGGCCAAGACGGTGGGAGCCCCCGCTCTCCAGTTCGCGGAAAGCCAAGAGGGACGGCTGAAGCTTGTGGGATTCCTGGTGGACGGATCCCGCCCCCCTCTGGACGGCTCCATCGTGGTGGACGGGTCCATCCGTGGTCACGTATGCACCTGCCGCTACAGCCCCACCCTGGACAAGGCCATCGGACTGGCACTGGTGGACGACGACCTGGCTGCCCTGGGATCCCGCCTGCGTATTTTCGAGCCGGGAGATCCCCCCGAATATTTCGACGCCCGGGTGGTACCCACGCCCTTTTATGATCCCGAAGGCCAGCGAATGAAATGTTAGGAGCCCCCATCATGAACGAAGCTTACCGCCATGCTCCGCTCACCCTGCCGGGAACGCCGCTGGATCAGGTCGTCCGGGACGGTTGGAACGTGACCCTTCGCTTCCGCGACGAAGGCGACGGCCCCTGGATCGTGGACTTAAGTCACGTGCCCAAGTGGGACCTCCAGGGTTCCGCACTGGATCGCACACCCGGTTTGGAAGGCATCGTACCGGCGCAACCAGGATCAAGCACCTTCCATGAAGGCTGGATCATCAACCGGCTTAACCCGGTCCAGGCCGGCCTTTGGCGGCTCCGCCCCGATGCCCCTCCCCTGGGAGGCTGTCCGAGAACTCCTCAAGCCGTCACTCCCGCGCAAGCGGGAGTCCATCAGTTGCCGGAGATCCTGGATCCCCGCTTTCGCGGGGATGACGAATGGGCGTTGGAAGGGGAAAATGCGCCATTTTCAGACAATCTCTTAGCCCCCAAGGGAGTGTGGACGACGGATCTGACCGACGGCCTGGTCCTGCTGGCCCTTGCCGGCCCCGGGGCACTGGACGTCATGGAGCGGGTCGCCTCCCTGGACTTGCGCCGCCCCGACATTTCCTGCCCGGTGGTCTTTCAGGGGCCGGTCTGTCACGTGCCGACTCAGGTGGTTCTGCCACGAAGGGAGGACCTTTCGGCGCTGGTCCTGCTGGCCTTTTCGCGAGGCTACGGCCCGTCGGTGGCCGAGGCTTTGCTGCACGCCGGCGACCCGCTGGGGCTTCGTCCCGCCGGCGAAGAACGGTTTTTCGAAAATCTCGTTTCGCAATAGGAGAAGACCATGAAGAGCAAGGGCCGCCGAGGCGGCATCTACCGTCCTCTGACCCAGGATCAGGTCGAAACGATTCACGACGCCGCTCTGACCATCCTGGAGCGTGTGGGCTTCACCTACGAATCCGGCCTGGACGATCTGTTGGAGATGCTGGAAGGCTCAGGAGCCCGAGTGGACCGTGAAAAGGCACGCATCGCCTTCCCCCGCTCCCTCGTGGAAGCTCAGACCGCCAAGGCTCCCAACCGGGTCATCCTATACGGCCGGAGCGAGGACAGCCACCTGGACCTCCAGGACGACCTGGTTCATTTGGGTACGGGAGGCGCCGCCATCAAGATCGTGGACCCCGAAAACGGAACCGCCCGACCTTCCACGCTCAAGGACGTTTACGATCTGGCCCGCCTGGTGGACAAGCTAGACAACATCCATTTTTACCTCCGGCCCTGCATCCCCACGGACATTCCCGAAGCCGCCTACGACGTGAACGTCTTCTATGCGTGCTTCAAGGGGACGCGCAAGCACGTGATGGCCGGAGTGAACAATGAAAAATCGTTCCACGACGTCCTGGAACTGGCGGCGCTCCTGGCCGACGGCATGGACGCCCTCAAGGCCAGGCCGTTCTTCTCCATCATCACCTCTTTTGCCATCAGCCCCTTGAAGTTCTGCACCCAATCCACGCGCATCATGCGGGAAGCCAACCGTCACGGCATCCCCGTGGCCCTTTCCTGTGCCCCCATGGCCGGATCCACGTCCCCCATCACCATGGCGGGCACGCTGGCCCAGATCCATGCGGAGCAACTGGCCGGCATCACCGTGTGTCAGTTGACCCAGCCCGGGGCCCCGGTTCTCTACGGCGGCATTCCGGGAATGGCCAATCTGAAAACCATGGGATACCTGGGCGGCGCCGTGGAATGCGGCATGATGAACGCCGCCATCCACCAGATGGCCGCTCACGTGGGCGTGCCCAACTACAACTCGGCGGGGCTTTCCGACGCCAAGATTCCCGACGCCCAGGCCGGATGGGAAAAGGCGCTCACCATCGTCCTGGCCGCCATGGGCGGTTCCAACTACGTGCATCATGCGGCGGGCATGCTGGAATCCATGCTGGCCGTGGCCTACGAACAGTTTGTGATCGACGACGAAATCATCGGCATGAGCTGTAAGGTGCTGGAAGGGATTCCGGTGGATGCGGATCGCCTGGCCTTGGAGGTCATCGAATCGGTGGGCCCCGGCGGCAACTTCATGACAAGCCCCCATACCATGGCGCATCTGCACGATGAATATTTCGAAGGCAACGGCATCACCGACCGAAAGAGCCGTCCCAAGTGGGAAAAGGACGGTGCGGCGGACGCGTGGGCCCGTGCCCGCCGCCTGGTGGAGCGGTTGCTGTCCGGGGAAGAAACCCCTTATATATCCGAGTCTCTCGATCGACAAATTCGGGAGCGTTTTGAGATCCTTCTTTAGGAGACAGGGAGAGGAAACGATGAGCGATTGGGCACAACTTAAGCAGGCTTTGATTTCCGGCGATGGGGAAGAACTGTGCCGCCGGGTCCGTCAAACCCTGGATCAGGGCGTTTCGGCCAAGGACATCCTCAACCAGGCCCTCATCCCCGCCATGGACGTGGTGGGCGAGCGCATGGAAAACGAAGACATGTTCATCCCGGAAGTTCTCATGGCGGCCAAGGCCATGAGCGCCGCCGTGGAGATCCTGAAGCCGCTGCTGGCGGCCGATGATCTGAGCGCCGCCGGCAAAGTGGTCATCGGCACGGTCAAGGGCGACCTCCACGACATCGGTAAGAACCTGGTGGCCATGATGATGGAAAGCGCCGGCTTTGAAGTGAAGGACCTGGGTGTGGACGTGGCGCCGGAGACCTTCGTGGCCGCCGCTCGCGACAACGGCGCCCAGCTCGTCTGCCTGTCGGCCCTTCTCACCACCACCATGCCCATGATGAAGGAGACCGTGGCGGCCTTGGAATCCTCCGGGCTGCGCGATAAGGTAAAGGTCATGGTGGGGGGCGCTCCGGTGACCCGGGCTTTCGCCGCTTCCATCAACGCCGATGGATACGCTCCGGACGCGGGTTCCGCCGCCAAGCTGGCCAAGTCGCTGGTGCAGTAGCTTTCAGGATGCGGGTCTTGCGCCTGTTCCACCGTCCGCCGGTCGGCGGATGGCACGGGCGCAGGCCCGTTCGATCATCCCCGTTCGCCTTCTCATCTTACTCGTTCATTCTGTCGTTGTTTCGACTGCATCCGTTGAACCGAGGCGTTCCATCCTCTTACGGCACGAGGTCGTTTTATGAGTGTGTGGGAATTTTTCGTCAACAACTGGCAGGAGACGCTGCATCTTGCCACCCAACACTTCACCTTCGTCACCATTGCCGTCCTGATCGCCATCGTTACGGGAGTGCCCATCGGCATCTGGATCAGCTTCAACCGGAAGGCCGCGGAGGTGGTGCTCTATCTGGCCGGGATCATCATGACCATCCCGTCCATCGCTCTCTTCGGCATCATGATCCCCATCCTGTCGGTCTTCGGCTACGGCATCGGCACGGTCCCGGCCGTGGTGGCCCTCGTCCTCTATTCCCAGCTGCCCATCATCCGCAACACCTACGCCGCCTTGAATGCGGTGGATCCCGCCATCATCGATGCCGGGACCGGCATGGGCATGACCCGCCGACAGGTGCTCTTCAAGGTCCAGATTCCCATGGCACTCAGCGTCATTTTCGCCGGCGTCCGCGTGGCCGTGGTCATGTCCATCGGGATTGGGGCCATCGCCGCTTTCATCGGGGCGGGGGGCCTCGGGCACTACATCTTCATGGGCATCAACCAGAGCTACGACGCCATGGTGAACGCAGGCGCCCTCACCGTGGCGGTCATGGCCGTCGTCACCGATTACCTTTTCGGATTGGCCGAAAAACGCATGGTCAGCAAAGGATTGAGGAACGAACGATGATTCGACTGGAACGCGTCACCAAGATCTATCCGGGGAGCGCCTTTCCCGCCGTGGACAGCGTGAGCCTGGAAGTGGCGGAAGGCCAAATCTGCATGCTCATCGGCTCCTCCGGCTGCGGAAAGACCACCATCATGCGCATGATCAACCGCCTGACATCCATCACGTCCGGAACCATCCACATCGGGGACCAGAACGTCATGGACATGGACCCCATTCAGCTTCGGCGTCAGATCGGCTACGTGATTCAGCAGATCGGTCTTTTTCCGCACATGACGGTCTATGACAACATCGCCACCGTCCCCAAGCTGTTGTGGTGGGACAAGAAGCGCATCGCCGAGCGGGTCGATGAACTCCTGGATCTGGTCAATCTGGACCCGGACACCTACCGGTTTCGCTACCCTCGGGAGCTCAGCGGCGGCCAGGCCCAAAGGGTCGGCGTGGCGCGGGCCATGGCGGCGGATCCCCCCGTGATGCTCATGGACGAACCCTTTGGGGCCATCGATCCCATTAACCGGGAAGTCCTACAGGAAGAGTTCCTCAGGATCCAGGCGCGGCTTCGAAAGACCATCGTCTTCGTGACCCACGATATCGATGAGGCCATCAAGATGGGCGACAAGATCGCCCTGCTGGACGCCGGCCGTCTCATCCAGTTCGGTTCCCCGGAAGAGCTGCTCACCAAACCCAAGAACCAGTTCGTCAAGGACTTCGTGGGCGCCGATCGCACTCTGAAGCGCCTCAATCTCTTGAGGGTCAAACACGCCATGCTGCGCAACCCCGTCCATTGCCTGGAGGAGGATCCCAGCGAGAAGGTGGCCGAAAAGATGATCGAGCAGGACATGAGCTACCTTCTGGTGACGGACCGGCAGGGGCGCCTCAAGGGCTATGTGAATCTCTACGACTTGCGAGGCCACAAGGGCACCGTCGGTGACGTGGTCCGGCCCTTGAGCTTGACGGTAAAGCCCGACACCAACCTGAAGGACGCGCTGAGCAAGATGCTCAGCTACGATCTGGGCATCGTGGTGGCCGTGGACGATGCGGGCCGCCTCCAGGGATTTCTCAACACCCGTACCCTCTTTTCCGTGGTGGGGGAATCCTACGATGAACGAGGCGGCCATTGGGGCCGCATTACGGCGGATGGGAGAATCCTGTGATGCACTCGGCACAGTCGGATCGAAGCGGTCGTTTCTGGGTCCTGGTGGCCGTGGTGTTCGCTTTCGCGGCAGGCGCCTTTGCCGAACACCAGGGATTTCTTTCCTTCGCCATGGAACACCCCCGTGACATTTTTCGTCTTCTGGGCCAGCATCTCCAGCTGGTCCTCACCTCCAGCGCCATCGCCATCGCCGTGGGCGTCCCCTTGGGCACCCTGCTGACCCGAGGGTTCATGCGCCGATACCGGGATTGGATCCTCAACCTCCTGGGAATCTGCCAGACCGTGCCATCCCTGGCCGTCATCGCCATCGCCATGGTGTACATGGGCATCGGCAAGCAGACAGCCATCTTCGCCCTGGTGATCTACAGCCTTCTACCCATCATCCGGAACACCGTGGCGGGCCTGGCGAGCATCGATCCGGTCGTGCTGGACGCCGGCCGGGGCATGGGCATGACCCCGTGGCAGGTTCTTTTGCGGGTGGAATATCCCAACGCTCTCTACATCATTTTGACCGGCATTCGAACATCCACGGTTATCAATGTGGGCACCGCCGCCCTGAGTTTCCTGGTGGGCGGCGGAGGCTTGGGCGACCTGATCTTTACGGGCATCGCCATGGTAGACCCGGCCTACATGCTGGCGGGCGCGGTTCCCACGGCCGCTTTGGCCATCGCCCTCAACTGGGTCTTTGGCCAGCTGGAAAAGAGGATCATCAGTCCGGGTCTCGTCTACGAACACCACACCACGGCAGCCTGACCGTCACCGCTTTCTGCTGGTTTCCTTGCCCCAAGGGGCCTGTGACCATGGATACGGAAAAGCCGATCCATCCCTCAACACTCAACCCAAAGGAGGACACCATGAACAGGAAGAGACTGAAACTTACGGCCATCGCCCTTTTCGTTTTCCTGGGCTTTGGGATCTTTTTCGCCACTCACCAGGCCTATTCGGCCGACAAAAAGATGGTGGTCGGATCCAAGGAATTTACGGAGCAGCGAATTCTCGGGCAGATCATGATCGCCCTGCTCGAAAAGCACGGCTTCCAGTGTGAAGACAAGACGGGGTTGGGCGGCACCCTGGTGGCTCGGAAGGCTCTCCTGGCCGGCCAGATCGACACCTACATGGAATACACGGGAACTGGTCTTCTGGTGCACCTCAAGCACAAGGAAGCCATCACCGATCCGGTCAAGTGCTACGAAACCGTCAAAAAGGAAGACCTGGAAAAAAACGGGCTGGTGTGGCTGCCCTACATGGCTTTCAATAATACGTACTGCCTCATGATGCGCCGAGAGGCCGCAGAAGCCACCGGCATCAAGACCCTTTCGGACCTGGCGGCCTTCGTCAAGGCCAACCCGGACAAGATCCGCTTCGGCCTCAACGCGGAATTCTATGCCAGAGCGGATGGCTACCGGGCCCTGCAGAAGGCCTACGGCTTCGAGTTTCCCTCGGACAAGATCATCAAGATGAGCTCGGGGCTTCTCTACAAGGCCTTGAAGGATGGACAGCTGGAGGTGGCCATGGGGTTCGCCACCGACGGGCGCATCAAGGGTTTCAATCTGGTAGTGCTCCAAGACGACAGACAGTTCTTCCCCGTCTACAACCCGGCCCCGGTGGTGCGCAAGGAAACCGCCCACCAATACCCGGAGCTGGAAGCCATCTTCGCCGAACTGGCCAGGAAGCTGGACACCGATGCCATGACCCAGCTCAACTACGAGGTGGACATTGAGCACAAATCCCCCAAGGCTGTGGCTGAAGCATGGCTCAAGAGCGTTGGGCTGCTTTAGCTTTCCACCGCCACGCTTCCGGCCGGGAACCGGTAAGAGGCCTGTAGGGGCGAAAGATCTTTCGCCCCTACATACCACGTCACTCCGCCACTCAATGTCACGTCTCGCAAGAATAGCCGGTGTGCTGCTTCCATGCCGGATTTGATCATCGCGAGAGATCCGCTTCACGGCAAGAGGGGCTCTCATCAGCCAAGGGTGAGGGCATGATCAACACACAAGCCGTTTTGGATTACATCCAGTCGGCTGACTGGAGCGACTTCCCGCGGGAGGTCCAGCATCAGGCCAAAAGGTGCCTTCTGGACACCCTGGGGTGCCTCCTGGCCGGCATGCGCACTCCGGTGGCGCGGATTGTTGCGGACACGGCCGTTTCCTGCTTCGGGGGGACCCCCGCCGCCCGGATTCTGGTGGACGGGCGCTGTGCCTCTCCGGTCGGTGCCAGCCTGGCTCACGGATTCGCCGCCAACGCCCTGGACATGGACGACGGCTACCGCCTGGTCAAAGGCCATCCCGGAGCGTGTATTTTGCCGGTGCTTCTCACCTTTGCGCAGACCATCCCCCTTTGTTCCGGTCGTGATTTCCTCACGGCCCTGGTGGTGGGCTACGAAGTGGGCATCCGGGCCGGGATCCTCCGCCATGCCACATCTCCTTCCTACCACGCTTCCGGAAGCTGGGGGGCGTTGGCCGGGGTGGCCGCGGGGGCCAAGCTCCTGGGCATGAACCGTCGGACCATCCGGGAAGCACTGGGCACCGCGGAATATCACGCCCCCATCGCCCCCATGATGAAATGCATCGATGTACCCGCCATGACCAAGGACGGGATCGGATGGGGAGCCATGGCGGCGGCGGCTTCGCTCATCCTGGCCGAAAGGGGCTTTACCGGCATACGGCCGCTTTTTGACGATAGGACGGGTGACGTTCTGGTTCCCCCACTGGGGGGGCGATACGAAATGTTGAATCTCTACTTCAAGCCCTACGCGGCCTGCCGCTGGGCGCAGCCGGCCATACGGGGAGCCCTTTTGCTGCAGCGCCGGCACGGCCTGTCCGTGGGCGACATCGCCCGCATCCAGGTGAAGACCTTCCGCGCCGCCACGGCTCTGGGCTGCGGGATGCCTGCCAATACGGAAGAAGCCCAGTACAACCTGGCCTATCCTTTGGCAACCGCCTTGCTGGACGGGAAAGTGGGGCCGGATCAGGTGCTGGGCGAAGGACTTGGGGATCCCGAACGGATCCGCCTGGCGGGCAAGGTGCAGGTCATCGACGATCCCGGGATGGACGCCGCTTTTCCCTCGAAAACACTGGCGGAAGTGTCGATTACGCTGACGGACGGAAGGGTTTTCCGATCCGGCGTCGTGGAACCTGCCTGGGAACCGCCCCACACCCTTCCCGCCGACCGGGAACTGGAGGAAAAGTTCCTCTCCCTGTCAGCTGCGGTGCTGGGAGACGGTAAGGCGAACGATCTGTTGTGTCGTCTATGGGACCTGGACGCTTGCGACGACATCGCGTTCCTCTTCAGGCTGTCAAGAGAGTGCTGCTGATCTTCGTTCCACTCGTCTCTTGAAACGGAATGGGTGGACTCTCCCCATTTCCTGCGGCCCTCCAGTGGAAGCCTCAAACGAGCTCTTTTTCAATTTCTGTTCCCATCGGATATGCCGTTCGTGGTCGAACCCGGGGCAGCAGAAAGGAGGTGATACGAAAACACCCCCTGGCCATTTCCAATCAGACACAGGTCCGCTACGTTTAGCTGCCGGTCTCACAAACCATCCAAGAAGGGAGGGCTCCCATGAGAACATCCATCCGGGCAATGACACTTTTGGTTTTGCTTCTGTGTTTCCCAATGATTCCTTCACACGGGCACGCGGAGGGGCTGGCCAAAGAGCAAGTGCTCACCATCGCCTTTGATGCCGGAGACGCCAAGACCTTCGACCCTCATCGCGCCGCCAGCACGGTGGATCGTAGCACCGTGGATTCCATGTTCAACGGATTGGTGCGTTACCCGCCCGGCCGACAGGTTGGATTCGAGCCCGACCTGGCCGAATCATGGGAAGTTTCCAAGGATGGCAAGACATGGACCTTTCACCTGCGCAAAGGTGTTTACTTTCACCCCTTCCCGGGATTTCCCGAGGGCTATGAACTGACTTCGGAGGATGTGGTCTATTCCCTGCAGCGCGCGGCGAACCCGGAACATTCAGCCTATGCGGGTGAATACGAGGGCGTCCAAGTGAAGGCCGTGGACCCCTATACGCTGCAGATCCAAATCGCGAAGCCCATCTCCGAAACCCTCTTCCTGGCAAAGTTCGCCAACTACGCCGGCGGGTTCATCGTCTCCAAGAAGGCTTTGGAAACAAAAGGGGAAGACTGGTTCAAAACCCACCCGGTGGGTACGGGCCCGTTTAGGTTTGAAAACTACGAGCCCCAACAAAAGACCGTTCTAGCCCGCCACGACAAGTACTTTCGCGGCAAACCCATCCTGGAGAAAGTGGTCATACGTTACATGCCCAACGTGAGCTCCCGAGAGTTCGGCCTTCGCACGGGGGAACTTCAGATTATCGAGGGACTCAACGAGGCGAAGTGGATCGAAAAGGTGGCCACCTTTCCGGATGTGAAGGTGCAGACATTCGGGCCTTGCGAAGTCCAGATGCTCCATTTCAATATGACCAAGAAGCCTTTCGACGACATCCGAGTGCGCAAGGCGTTTTGCTATGCCGTATCCCGAGCCGAAGTGGCCGCCTTCATGGGGGAATCCCTGGCCGAACCCATCTATTCCGGGGCCTTGGCTCCCCCGGCGCCGGGCGCCTTAACCAAACAAGAGGCTGAGGAAGCCGGTGTCGTTTATGAAGACAACGTGGAGATGGCCAAGAAGCTATTGGCCGAAGCAGGCTATCCCAACGGCTTTGAAACCGAGGTGATCATCAGCGAATTGGCCACCAGTTATCGTAAGCCCATGGTGGCACTTCAGGCGCAGGTGAAGAAGGCGGGCATCAACATGAAGAAGCTCAAGGTCGTGGATCACTCTTCCTTCCACGGATTGATCCGAGACGACGCCAGCCCGCTGGTCTATTACGCCTGCTGGAGGCCCAACGTGGATGTTTTCCTCACGCGATTCTTCCATTCGGATTCCACGGTGGTGAGCGGCAAGAAGCCTGACACGAATTTCTCCCACTACGGCACGGTGGACGCGGATGGCGACGGGACAATTGACACTATTGACCAGTTGATCGAACAGGCCCGGTGGGAACTGGACGCTCAAAAACAGGCCGATCTGTGGCGTAAGGCCCAGATTCAGTTGCTGAGCGATGTCAGTCACCTACCGGTGATTCGACTCAAATACGCGTTTCCCATGAAGAGCTACGTGGATTTGGGGCATCCCTTGGAATACAGCTGGCAGACATATTCGCCGCAAATTACGGAAAAAACACGGATCCTGGCGCATTAGCCGGCACCCAACACTGGAGAACACCCCAGGGAGGCCGGCCGATACCGGTGCCTCTCTGTGCTGAAATGAGCCGGATGGGGCGGCATGCCACCCGGTCGGGAAGACTCCTTGGGGTGCTTTTCTGATTTTGTCGAGTCGTGAGGACGAAAATTTCATGTTCACTTACGTGGTTCGCCGTATCCTGCAAAGTATTCCTATTCTCTTTGTGGTGTTGACACTGGTGTTCGTCGTCGTGCGGGTTCTTCCCGGAGATCCCGCGGTGGCGGCGCTCGGTGACTATGCCAGCAAGGAGGCCGTGGAGGCCTTGAGGGAAAAGATGGGGCTCAACGCCCCCCTGTGGCTCCAATACATTCGCTTCCTTGGCAGCCTGGCACGAGGCGATCTCGGCATTTCGGCAATCACCGGCTATCCCGTAGCCCAGCAAGTGGTCAAGGTTTTGCCCCACACGTTGGAACTCACCTTTTGCGCCATCGTGTTCGGCTATCTGCTGGGCATCCCCCTTGGAATTTCCTCGGCGGTGAAACGCAACACCTTTGTGGACTACTTCAACCGGGTCTTTTCCCTCTTGGGCTTGTCCGTCCCCGCGTTCTATCTGGGTATCCTGCTGATCCTTCTCTTTTGTATTCAGTTCCCGCTGTTTCCCGTGGTCGGCGCCGGTGATTTTTCGCGGCCTGTGGAAAATTTGCGCCACCTTTTCCTTCCGGGCTTGACGCTTGGACTGCTCATGACGGCCTATGTCACCCGCATGACAAGATCCTCCATTCTCGACACCATTCGGGAAGATTTCGTGCGCACCGCCTATGCCAAGGGAGTGGCGGAACGAGTGGTGCTCTATAAGCATGTGTTGCGTAATGCCATGATCCCCATTGTGACTTTGGGTGGATTGTATGCGGTGGTTCTCATCGGCTCCTCGGTCATGGTGGAGATTGTCTTTTCCCGCCCGGGATTGGGCAAACTGATGGTGGGCGCCATCAAACAACGGGACTACACCACGCTGCAGTCCGTTATGGTTATCTACGCCGTCATCGTGGTCATGATCAACCTGGCCATAGATCTTATCTACGGGCTTATCGATCCACGTATTAAGTACGACTAGTCACACAATCTTGAGGTTACAGCAGTGGAAGAGACTCTGATCATGCAATCCCAACGCCGAAAGATGTGGTCAGCCTTTGCGCGCAATCGCACTGCCCTGATCGGGGCTGTGGTGGCCATAATCATTGTCCTGGTTGCCGTTTTCGCCCCGGTTCTTTCTCCTTACGACCCTCTGGCCCAAGACTCCTACGCGCGGCTGGCACCCAGTAGCGAGGCCCACTGGCTGGGTACCGACGATTTTGGGCGAGACATCCTTTCGCGCATCATCTGGGGCAGCCGCGTATCGCTCATTATCGGCATCTCCTCCGTTCTTCTGGGCTTGCTGGCAGGCACCCTGCTCGGCATGATCGCCGGCTACTACCGAGGGAAGATCGAAACGACCATCATGCGCGGCATCGACGTTCTCATGTGCTTTCCCGACTTGATCCTTGCCATTGCCGTAACGGCCGTTTTGGGAGCCAACCTGGTCAATCTTATCATCACCATCGCCATCGTGATGACGCCCCGATTCGCCCGGTTGGCGCATGGTTCCTTGCTGTCCATCAAGGAGCGTGAGTATGTGGTGGCGGCTCAGTCCATTGGTGCACGCGTGCCCCGGATTCTGCGAAAGCACGTGCTGCCCAACATTTTCGGGGAACTCCTGGTCGCCGCAACACTCTGGGTCGGGGTGGCCATCCGCCTGGAAGCGAACCTGGCTTTCATCGGCCTGGGAGTGCAGCCCCCGACACCCACGTGGGGGAATATGATTCGCGAAGGGGTGGATGTCCTCATCAATGCCCCGGGCATCTCCATCTATTCGGGTTTGAGCATTCTCGTCACCATCCTTGCCTTCAACATGTTGGGCGATGGAGTTCGTGACATGATCGATCCTCGCCTTCGCGGTGCTTAGGTGTTTATCTAACCGCTTGATACTCCATGAATATGTTGGGTTTCACCTTAATGGATAAGCGAGGCGCCATTGAGAAACGACCTGCTGCAAATCAAGAATCTGAAGACCTACTTCTACACGGAAGACGGTGTGGCCAAGGCGGTTGACGGAATGGACCTGTTGATTGGTCGCGGCAAAACACTGGGTGTGATCGGGGAATCCGGATGCGGGAAGAGCGTCACAGCCCTATCCATAATGCGCCTCATTCCCTCTCCGCCGGGTCGTATTATTGAAGGCGAGATCTTGTTCAACGGGGAGGACCTGCTGAGGAAGAGTCCAGAAGAGATGCGCGGGATTCGAGGCAATGACATCTCCATGATTTTCCAGGAGCCGATGACCTCCTTGAATCCCGTCTACACCATCGGCAATCAGATCATGGAAGCCGTTCTCCTGCACCAGCGCGTATCCCGGCAGGAATCTAGGGCCAGAGCCGTGGAGATGCTCCGTCTGGTCGGGATCTCGTCCCCGGAAAAGCGCATTGACGAATATCCACACCAATTGAGCGGCGGGATGCGCCAAAGGGCCATGATCGCCATGGCCTTGGCGTGCCGTCCCCAGCTTCTGATTGCCGATGAACCGACCACCGCACTGGACGTAACCATCCAGGCCCAGATTCTGCGGCTGATCCAACAACTCAAAGAACAGATCGGCATGGCCGTGATGATGATCACCCACGACCTGGGGGTGATCGCCCAAGTGGCGGACGATGTGGTGGTCGCCTATGCCGGTAAGGCCGTGGAGGTGGCTGATGTGAGGACCCTGTTTCGCAGCCCGGCCCATCCCTACACCCGCGCCCTGCAGGAATCCATTCCACGTCTCACCGACACGCGCAAGCGTAAACTTGAAGTCATTCAAGGGATGGTGCCGAACCCCCTCCATTTTCCCTCGGGGTGCCGGTTTCACCCGCGTTGTAGACATGCCGTGGACTTGTGTCGGGAAGAAGAGCCGGAAATGGAACACATCACGGACCAGCATCAGGTCCGCTGCTTCATGTACAACCGGGAGAAAGCCCCCCTCTTTGAGCGGCGCAGAGCGGTCTGAAGACAGCCCTGCTCGAAACATGGAAAAACTCTTATCCCAAGTTTGTCACTTTTGTGTGTAAGTTACTGATTTTGTTGTAGAGTGTTTTCAAATTCTACACTACAAATTTTTCATTCGATGGTGGTCAGCCTCCTTAA
Source organism: Desulfacinum infernum DSM 9756 (assembly GCF_900129305.1). GTDB lineage: Bacteria > Desulfobacterota > Syntrophobacteria > Syntrophobacterales > DSM-9756 > Desulfacinum > Desulfacinum infernum. The sequence goes on from NZ_FQVB01000045.1 coordinate 28,152, forward strand.
TGGTCGTACCGGCAGCCCGAGAGCATTGTAAATTTTCACGTGAACCGGTTCCGGCTCGGACGTGTGTCGTATGTGAATGACCTGCCCTTTGTCATTGACCATGCTGGTGGTCACCCGCACCTGGCCACTCAGATGCGTTCGCAAGGTGGCCCAGTGGTGACGAATTCCGCTTTCGCGAAGCGTCCTCTGGATGACGCACAGCAGATGGTAAGCAAGGAC